>NC_016638.1 GCF_000238995.1 Mycoplasma haemocanis str. Illinois | reverse complement strand
ATAGATGAAGCGGACTTATCAACCTAACAAAAGAAAAAGACTTAAGGTACATGGATTTCTGAAGAGGATGAGTACGTCCTCTGGAAGAAGCATTGTCAATTCCAGACGAAGAAAGTCTAGGAAAGTTTTGACTGTTTCAGATGAATAATTGAAAAAGAAGTACAGGCTTCTTAAAAGGCCGGATTTTGAAAAGACTTTAAAAAGAGGTATCAAGGTTTCCTCTCCTAATTTTATTTGTTATTATCTTAAGGATTTATCTTCTCTTAATATAAGAATAGGGATAATAATACCTAAAAAGAAGTGTAAATCTTCTCCAAATAGAAAGTATCTGAAGAGGCTTTTTTGAGCTTTTAGTAGAGAGGAAAATTTGGATTTTTTTCCAAAAGTAAAGTGTGTTTTTTTTTATAGATCTGAATTTCTACAAAACTTCTCTAAGAAAAGAATTAACTTTGAAAAGATGAGACTTGATTTTCTAAGTGTTGCTTTAAGAATTGAAAATAGAATTAAATAATCTGAATTGAGAAATAGTAATACCAACCTAACTCCTTATTGAGAACGAAGAATTAAAGATTTAAATTCTACCGGGAATTTTAATTCAAAAAAACTTCTATTTTACCTTAAAGTAACTCTCTATTCTTTTAGTTTATTGATGATATTATGGTCATTTTTTCAATCATTTGCAGCAACTTATACTAACTATCATCCAGATCCGGGAGTAGGTTTAGAGTTTGGTTTTCTTCCTAGTGATAATGGTACCGGAACTGGAGACGTAAAATTTGATTTAGGAAGTTGAAGTATAGCTGGACCTAGGTATCATGCCTTTTATAGACCTACTTGGATTTATGGACCATTTCTGTCTTGATTTGTATATCCAGTTGCTTATGTTTTTATGAACTTGATGTGATTTTTTCATAAGTTCCCAGAACTTAAGGAGAATGGATTGTACGTTATTTTCTCAATGCTTATCATTATGTTCTTCATGAGATTTGTTACTTTTTGAACAACTTTAAGATCTTCTATTTACCAAGAAAAACAGCTATTACATCAATCTGCTATTGATGCTATCAGCAGTAAGTATGACAAGTACGATATAACTGATAAACAGGCCAGATTAAGGAAACATCAAGAACTATCTGCTTATTACAAAAAACATAATTTAAAGCCTTTAGCAATATTGGAAAACTTCTTCATAAATACACCTGTATTTTTGATAGTTTTCAAAGTTATAACCATATGTAGACCTATTAAATTTACAGTACTCCTTAATATCTGAGATTTATCTAAAACTCCTTTAACTACTATTTTTGATGATTTTTTTAATGAGGGTTGAATGTATCTAGTTTTGTGTTTAATAATTATCCCAACTAATTTTTTTAGTCAGAAAACATCAATTTGATTATCCCAAGCTAGAAACCCTTCTCTTAAGAAGAATATAGTGGATAAGAACTCTCAAACCTACAAGATGCAAAGAATCCAAAAGGCAATGACTTTTATATTTCTATTATTCACTTTCTTCTGATCTACAGGTCTCGCTATTTATTATTTCTTCAACTCTGTATTTACCATCTTTCAAAATTTAATAATTCATCAAATTCTACTTTTCAAGAAATCTAATGAGAGCGAAACTCTATTGAAATTAAAGAAATTGGGAATTTAATGTTTAGACATAAGAAGAGATGGGGGCAGGTTTTTTTAAAAAACAAGAGAATTCAAGAAAGGATAGCTGAATATATAAACTTATTGGATGTTAAAAATCTATTGGAAATTGGTCCTGGTGAAGGGGCAATAACTCAATATATAAACCATGAGTTTAAGAAGTTTTCGTTGGTGGAAATAGACTCTTATTTGGTTGGTTTATTGAGGAAAAGATATCCCAATGTAAATATAATTCTGGGAGATTTTTTAAATTTAGACTTGGAGGATTTATTTTTAGAGAGAAGTGGGGGATTGATATTTGGAAATATTCCTTATTATATAACCTCTCCAATACTCAGGAAGTTCTCCGAGAGTAAGTCATTCTCCCAAGCTGTATTCATGGTTCAAAAGGAAGTATTTGAATCTATCACATCACTTCCTAAAGGAAGGAAATATACACCATTTACAGTATTTCTTCAAACTATAAGCGATATAAAAAGAGTTTTAAATGTAGGAAAGGAAAACTTTGTTCCAGTTCCCAAAGTGGATTCCACGGTAATTCATTTAACTAAGAAAAACACTAAGATATTGTCCTATTTGGATGAGTATTCCTACTTTCTAAAGAAGTCTTTTTTTATGCCTAGAAAGAAGTTAGTTAATAATTGGAAGAAGTTTTTAAGTTCCGAAGCCATAGAGGAGATATTTGCAGAGTACAATATGGATAATTCTGTAAGGCCTGATGAAATCTCTAGCGATTTATATGAGAAGATATTTTTAGGTGGCGTTGGAAAAGATTACTTTCAAAACCTCTTCCAATCTCTCAAATTTTAGTTTATCGATAGTCTCGTGTTTCTTGTTTAGAATGTGCTTTTTCATTTCCTTTCAATCAACTTGGGAAGTTATGTAAGTCCTTTTATGATTGGAATTCCTCTTTATTAGCAAATCCGGAAAGTAGTCTAAGTAGTAATTAAATTTATTCATTTCATCTTCTAATCCAAAGTCGGTAATTATTAAATTCTCAGAATCTAGAAAATTTTGATACTTGTTTATAAATTCTTCTTCTCGTTCGTATAGCTTGAAGACTTGAGAGCATATGTGCTTCAATTCGGAGCTCTTTACTACGACTACTCTTTCTCCCAAAAGAATGGCCCTATAGGATAACAAGATTCAATACTTTCTATAGCTATCTTTATCTTCAAAAGAAGCCCATTTACTCCCCATAGAATACTCATGATTTCCTATGTTTTTAACTACGTCCCTTAAAGCCTCCGTTTGGAGGAATGTTTCCATACTAGATTTAGCCTCTTCGTATTTAAATTTGAAGAAGTCAGAATTGAGGAGTCTATCGATAGTTTTATTTATTTGATCGGGGCTTATATTCTCGTGATCCTTTCATTTTGTACACTTGTATTTTGTAATTATTAATTGATTATCTACGTTTCTTTTGAGCGTAAAATGAGGGTCTAAAGTTAGACAGAACTTTTTGCTATCTCCACAATTTAAGTAATTCTTGAGAGCCTCATTAATTTCAACTCTATTTTTAATTATCTCTTGATCGCTTAGATTTAGAGATTGAAATAAGGGGTGTTTCTTTATTTTGGAAAATTTAATATTGAAAAAGTCCTTCTCCAGCTCCTTCTTTATGGACTCAATTCTACAATCTGAAGACAAAGTCATTCTTTTTAACCTCCCGCCCTCTATTTATATTTAATCTGTCCTTATTCTTAGATTCGTGGATTAATAAATCTCTAATATGGTTTATAAATGACTCATAATCTGTGTATCCATTCCCGAACAAAGTATCTGAAAACTTGGAAAGATACTTGGCTGGAATTTTTCCTAGAAGAGTTTTAATATAAGAGATAGATGCATTTACTATTGGAAAGGACAAGTTCTTGTTTTGAATACAGTCCCTTATACACTTATGTATGGAATCCGGAATGTCTTGCTTATTAAGAAGTTTCTTATAAAGAACTTCACATTCATATTTAGAAAACAGGGAGCTAAAGGTTTCTTTAGTCTTAATTTTAGACCTCTCTAAAAGCCCCCTTCAAAAGTCGTCATAATCACCCACACAAAACTTCTCATTCTTGTTTGAATTTAATTTTTGATCTATTAAGAATTGTAGGTTGTTTTTTGAAACAAAATATTTTCCCTTGCTTTCTTGAACAGATCGGTATGCTAAATCATGTAGTTCATCCATAGAGAATTTATCCTTTACGGAAGATATTATTAAGGATACTTCATCAGAAATTGTAAATTCACAACCAAGCCTCCTGAAGACTCCATTATAGAAATTAAAGTAAGTCTTTTTGTCTAGAGCTTCCTCCTCTTTAATTTCTTCTGGATAATTGAATTCAGAATAAAAGTCACTTTCGCCAATGATCATCTCAAGTTCGGAGTATTTCTCCTTGCTGATGGATCTTTTAAGTCTAGACTTTAAATTCTTATCTTTAAGTTCTTCTTGAAGAGTGGAGATACCTTTTAAACTAACTAATATTTCTCTTTTAGACTTCCCTACTAATTCGATTTTCTTCTTAGCTAAACCTACATCTATAAGTTCTTGAAGTGAAGATTCAAAATTGGTTTCATCTATTTTTAAGTTCTTTAACAATAAGTTAAAGGAATATCTTTCAATTTTAAGTCGCTCATTTATACTCTTTTGGTAAAAGCACTGAATATAGAGTCTTTTTGCTTTTTCACTTAGTATTGAATCGTATATTTGATGAAATGAAAATCAGTTAGATTCTATTGAACTAGAAAGTATTCTGATAGTAGATTCAATCACTTTTTAAGTTTCAATCGAGTTATTTAAAACTTTAAACGTTAATTTTTTGGACCAAAAAATTATTTAAGTTATCGACATGAAAAAACTTCTAAAACCACTCCAGAAGGACTTCTAGGGGCCAAAAAATTATTTTGTCGATAACTTTAAAAAAAATTTTGAAAATAGAATCCAATATTCCGGAGTTTAGACTTAACAGATTATTTGGACTTTAAATGATTTCCCATTGAAGGTGAATTCTATGATTAAACCTTCTTGCCGATTTAGATAATGACTCTAATAACAAGGGTAAAAAGACTTCTAAGGATAGGTTAAAGAATAGCAATAAATCTGGTGGAGAGGGGGCTCCAGTTAAGACTTGGTTTGTACGGGGGGTAGTTTTTGGTACCACCATAACCGTTCTTTACCTAATATTTGGGTATGGAGCGGCAACCCACGTAGTTGTTAAATCCGTCGGGTGCAGTGGTTCATCACTTACACTTACTGATTCAAAGGGTACCACCTATACCTTACCCCAAGAGATAGGCAATAAAGACACTTATTCAGAAAGGTTGTCTTTAGACTTCACCAGAACCATCTATAGGATTACAACCATTACCAATGATGGAAAGCGAATATCTTTTAATGTACATAGTCAAGTAGGGACTTCTTCCTCCAATTCCTCCAATTCCGAAAATTATTACTCATTGCCGAATGGTTGTACCTTTAAAAGAAAGCTAGAAGGATGCTGTAGTTCGGGTAGCACTTGCACTTGTTCATCTTCCGGAAGTAGTTGTTGCGGAAATAGTTCATGTTCGGATAATTGTTGTTCGACAGGAGGTTCAAGCAATTGTTCTGGATGTTGTTTTATAAATTGAGTTCATTATGCCATAACCAATCCAATAGATCCAAATAGGACAACCCCTACCTCCTTATTTTTCTCCTTACTTCCGACACTTCTGTATCTGGGATTTTTCTTATTAATGGCTAGATCTGCAGCAAAGTCACAAAGTATGGGGATGTATGGTGGTGGATCTATCTTTAAGATAGGTCAATCTTTGAGCAAAACAACCAAGTCTACAGTCACATTTAAAGATGTTGCTGGAATAGAGGAAGAGAAGGCTGAATTAGAGGAGATCGTCGATTATCTTAAGAATCCTGCCAAGTATAACTCCATGGGAGCAAGAACTCCTAAGGGGGTAATACTTTATGGTCCACCAGGTACGGGTAAGACATTATTGGCTAAAGCGGTATCTGGAGAAGCTGATGTTCCATTCATCGAAGTATCGGGTTCTAGTTTCGATGATATGTTTGTTGGGGTTGGTGCAAAGAGAGTTAGAGAGCTCTTTGCTAAAGCTAAGAAGGTGTCTCCATGTATTATCTTCATAGATGAGATTGATGCTGTAGCGGCTAAAAGGGGGAATAAGTATATGGGTGGAGGAGTAAATGATCAGACCATCAATCAATTATTAAGTGAGATGGATGGATTTAACACCATGTCTGGAATTGTGATCATGGCAGCTACTAATAAATTAGATTCCATAGATGAAGCTATATTGAGGCCAGGAAGATTTGATAGGCATATTCAAGTTAACTTGCCCGATATTGTGGAAAGAACTGCAATTCTTAAGGTCCATGCACGGAACAAGAATATCTCATCATCTGTAGATTTGGAGGATGTAGCGAGAAAGACTCCCGGATTTTCTGGAGCTCAACTGGAGAATTTATTGAATGAAGCTACTCTTATGGCTGTTAGAAATGACAAGAGAGTTATAGGAATAACCGAAATTAATGAGGCTATAGACAGAGTGATAGCTGGTCCTGCTAAGAAAAATAGGAAGATTTCTTTCAATGAGAAAAAACAAATTGCTTATCATGAAGCTGGTCATGCCATTGCTGGTCTTTATAGCAAGGAGGGAGATGTTGTTGAGAAGATAACTATTATTCCAAGAGGTAAGGCGGCAGGATATGTCATGTCGGCACCAGAAAAACAGGAGTCTTTTATAAAGAGGAAGGATGAGATGCTTGCCATGGTTCTTACTACTTTGGCAGGAAGAGCTGCAGAGGAGATATTCTTTGGAGAGGATCAAGTTAGTTCTGGAGCGTCCAACGACCTCTTTAAGGCAACTAATTTAGTTAGAAATATGGTTACTAAGTTGGGTATGTCCAAGAAGCTTGGGCTCATGCAATATGAGCCTTCTGAAGGAATAGAGAATCCATATAAGACCCCTTATTCTGAGAAGTATTCTGAAGAGATAGATAAGGAGATAAATACGATAATTAATGAACAATATCAGAATGCAAAAGCTTTGATAATGTCTAATAGAGATGAGTTTCTATTGATAGTTGAGACCTTGTTATTGATAGAAACTATAGATAGAAAGCAAATAGATTTCATTCATAAAAATAGAAAACTTCCTAAGGAGGCTCAAGAAATGAAGGACAGACTGATTAAGGCTAGATCTTAGAGAATGTATAGTTACAAGGATTTAACTACTCGATATGAAGAGATAAAGGAGAGGCTTAAATTAAGGGGAATTGATGAAAGAGAATTGGAATTAGCTAGAGATTCTTGTGAAGAGTTACATAAGGTAGATAATCAGATTATTGATTTAAATACTAGGAGGAATTTCTTAGTAAAGGAGAACTCTCCTGAGAATAGAGAATTAATAAAGAATTTAAAGTCAGAGATATCTGAGCTTATCGAGAAGAAGCAAATCCTTAAAGAAAAATCTGATCTTTTACTTTTTAAGCTTCCAAATTTACCTGATACTTCTCTATCTGATAGAGAAGAAGAGGTATTCTCTTGAGGAATTAAAAAAGAATATTCCTTTATCCCTCTATCTCATGTTGAATTGTCTAAAAAAAATCGACTATTTGATTTAGTTTCTGGAGCTGATATTTCTGGTTCTGGGTATGTTGTATATACAGGGGAAGGTGCTCGTATCTTTAGAGCTTTAATTAAGCTTACTCTAGACGAGAATGCTTCTAAAGGATATTCAGAGAGATACCTTCCTGTGTTAGTAAATTCAGATTGTCTATTAGGAACGGCTCAACTTCCCAAGTTTGAGGAGGATTTATTTAAGGTTTCTGATGATAAGTACCTATCTCCCACCTCTGAAACTCAACTAGTTAATCTTTATAGGAACAGAATCATAGAGTCTAGCGAGTTTCCCATTAAATTAACTGCTAATACTAATTGTTTTAGAAGGGAAGCTGGTTCAGCAGGAGTTGATACCGCTGGAGTTATTAGGTTGCATCAGTTTAATAAGACTGAAATAGTGATATTTTGTAAACCTGAGGAATCTTATAAGTGACTTCAAGTCATGGTAAAAGATGCTTGTAGCATATTAGAGAAGTTGAATTTACCTTACAGAGTTCTACAGCTGGCTCAAAATGATATTAGCTTTGCTTCTGCTAAAACTTATGATATTGAGGTTTGATTGCCGTCTGAATCTCGTTACCGAGAGATTTCTTCTGTCTCTAATACTTTGGATTTTCAGGCAAAAAGGGCTAAGATTAGATATAAAGATAGAGTTTTAGATAAAAACGAAAAGTCCAAGTTTCCTCATATCCTTAATGGTTCTTCTTTGGCTATAGATAGGCTCTTTGCCGCTTTAATTGAAAACTATCAAAAGGAGGATGGAACTGTAGAGATACCAGATATCCTAAAGTCCTACATTTAAGTTTGCGTTAGGGGTAAGTTGTAGAAGAGCGGGTAGATGGCGAAGATTAATTATTTTGCCTTAGGTGGCCAAGATGAGAGTGGTAGATATTCGGGAGTTTTGGAGATAAATAATGACATTTTTATTCTTAATACTGGGATAGGAGCTGAGTTCTCCAATCAGTTAGGGATTAAAAAGATCATCCCCGATTTACGTTATTTAAGCGAGCATAAAAATAGGGTAAAGGCTATATTTATAGGTTGTCCTAAGAATCTTAATATTGGGGCCCTTCCGTATTTTCTAGAAACCTTTAAGGGAGTTCCAGTTTACACCAGCCATGGAGGTAAGCTCATCGTAGATTCTTTTCTAAGTAAATTTCAAGAGGAAAAGAGAGTAAACTTGGAGGCCAACGTTGTTGCTATAAATCCCTCCAATGATATCACTATTGGCTCTTTAAAGATATGTGGAGTAAGAACTGCTAGTTCAGTTCCTAATTCTTATGGATGATTATTCAAGTTGGTAACTGGGCAAGTAGTTGTATTCTTGGATGAGTTCTTGATTGCTAATGAAAATAAACCGTGCTGCGAAAGTCAATTGCACATCATTGCACAACAGGCTAAAAATAAAACCACTCTTCTTCTATTAGGTGCTCAAGCTGCTGGTAAGATGTTAGGATTCTCTTATCCTAATGCTAAGAATTTTTCTTTTCTTAAGAGAACTGTAGCTTCTACTAAGAATAGGATACTTGCGGGAGTGTATGAAGATGATTGGAATACTCTATTTAATTTAAGTAGGGTTGCCAAGATCTATCACATGAATTTTCACATCTCCTGTCCTAGAACCTCATCTTTATTCAATAAGCATATTGAGAATTTAAAAGGAGATGAGTACGCTGTTTCTAATCCCTTAATTAGTAGTGACAATGTTCTTATTGTTATCACCGGGGATAGCGAGACTCTGTTTAAAACATTACTAGATATACATTCAGGTGATCATGAGATTAAATTCAAGTCTGGAGATTTACTAATAATCGCTACTATTACTCTTCCAGAGAATGAGTTTGAAGAGATCTCCTTACTTAATGAAATATCTAAGCAGGATATAGTTCTAGTTAAGCAACCTAAGTCTATAGTTCCCTATAAGGCCGGTAATGAGGATATTAAATTCATAGTTAATTCCTTATCCCCATACAATATTGTTCCAATAGATGGATATTACAAAGATTTCATTAATGTATATAAAGCTTTGGAAAATACTATAGACCCAAATAGAATTAAATTTCTTTCTAGTGGAGAGAAGATAGAGATTGATGATAAGAATATAAACGTTGTTTCATTACCCATTGCTAAGCAATATGTTAGTGAAGAGGGGATTTTGGATATTAATAGTAGTACTGTATTGGAGAGACAACTTTTAGAGAAAAATGGGGTAGTTATGGTGTCAGTTCTTTACCACACAAAGAATCATTGTTTTTCTAGACCGCATGTGGAAATGAAGGCTTTTGTTACAGACGACTATTCTAGGAGGGATGAAATACAAGAAGCCATTGTTAAATTCTTAGATTTAGAGCTTTCCAAATTTCTTTCTTTAAATGTTACTTTAAGCATTAAGGATGTGAAGAATCATATTAAGGATGCCGTATATAAAGCAGTTAAAAATAAGACCCAGAAAAAGCCTCTTGTTCTTCCTATAATAACTAGGTATTCATAGGCTTATTAGTTTGGCAATGAAGCATGATTTGATGCTCATTGAGTCCCCCAACAAGATAGCCACTATTAGTAAGTATTTAAAGGGAACTAATATAAAGATAATTGCTACCATAGGGCATTTCAGGGAAATAGATGGCAAGTATTACAAGCCTTTGGGGTTTGATCTTGAGACCTATGATGTTAAGTGAAAGAATGATTCTGAGAAGGTCGTAAAAGGAAAGAAGATAGACATAATAAAGGAAATTAATAAAGCGGCAGATGCTTCTGAAAAGATCTATCTATCAACTGACCCAGATAGAGAGGGAGAAGCTATATCATGACATATATTTTCTATTCTTAGCGAGAAGAATAAGAAGAAGTGTCAACGGGTTGTTTTTAACGAAATTACTAAGAGAGCTATCGAACAGTCCTTACTTAATCCCAGACAGTTAGATCAGAATCAAATTAATTCCTATTTAACTAGAAAGTTACTGGATAGGTGTATAGGATTTAAGCTTTCTGATTTTACACACAAGACTATAGGGGGGCAATCAGCCGGACGTGTTCAATCAATAGCCCTTAAATTTCTTAAAGATAAGGATTGTGAGATAAAGAGCTTTGTTCCTGAACATTGATTTAATCTGAAGATATCTTTAGATAATGGTCTTGCGTTAACTCTTAAAGAGATATCTCCCGAATTTAAAGTAGATCTACATCCCACTTTAAAGAATGGATTAGTTAATTTCTTAAAAGAGGAGGATGCTAAGCTCATTGAGCAATCCCTTGCCAAGGATTATAAGCTTGTTTCTATAGATGATCCGAGACGGGAGATAACTAAGCCTCCAAGAGCATTTAAGACTTCTACCATGCAGGAAAAGGCTATTAATAAGTTGGGAATGAGTTCCGTCATGGTTGAGAGAACCGCACAAAGATTGTATGAAGGGGTACAAATAGATGGGGAGACTCTTGCTTTAATCACATATCCTAGAACAGATAGGGAAGATTTATCTCTTACTTTTGTAGAAGAGGCAAAAGAATTTATATTTAAGAATTATTCAGAAACTTATTGAGGTTCGCAAAGGGTTGTTAAGAAGGGAAACAAAGATGGTTTAGTTCAGGGCGCGCATGAGGGTATTAGACCTACAGACATAAATATAACTCCGAACTCTATACAAGGGAAAATCCCTCCTAACGAGTTAAAGTTATACACATTGATATGAACTTATGCAGTTGCCTCACTTATGTCTGATGCTGTATATGAAAATACCTTGTATAAATTTGAAAATAATAAACACAAATTAACTGCTAATTGCAGAGTAGAGAAGTTTGATGGATTCAAGATTTTATTTAGGAAATTCTTTCCAAATTACAAGGAAGAAGACTTGTCCTTTCCTAACAATTTGGAAATTAATAAGTCTTATTTAGAGGGAAATAAAGAGAGGAAGAAGGTTGATAAGAAACCCCCTTCTCCTTACACGGAAGCCTCTTTAATTAAATCTTTGGATTCGGAGGGAATTGGAAGGCCATCTACCTATTCCCATATTGTAAATATAGTTTTGCAAAGGGAGTATGCCGTAAGGCAGGAAGGAAAGTTGGTTGTTACTGAATTTGGGTCTTCTGTGGCTGATACTTTGGAAAAGTATTTCCCAGACATCATGAAGTATGATTACACCAGGAATATGGAGAAAGAGTTAGATAATATTTCTGAAAATAAAACTGAATGAAAACCCTTCTTAAGGGATACTTTTGGATCCTTTTTTGAGGTTTTAAGGATAGCTAATGAAAGGGCTTTTAAGGAATCTATGCTTGGACGTCCATGTCCTAAATGTCAAAGTGAACTCTGTTACAGACATTCCAAGAAGAACGGAAGCAAGTTTATTTCTTGTTCTTCTTATCCTAAGTGTGATTACTATGAGAACTTAAAAGAGGGAGGAAATCTTTTGGATGAAGAATGTCCTGAGTGTCATTCTAAGTTAGAGCGAAAGAAATCTAAGAATAACTTAGAATTCATTGGATGCTCTAATTATCCCCAGTGTCGGTATATAAAGAGGGATGTTGAGGTCCTAGATAAGAAGTGTCCTAATTGTGATCATGATTTGGTCAAAAGGAAGAATAGATGGGGTTCTTTCTTTGTCAGTTGTTCAAATTTTCCAAAGTGTAAGTATATTGAGTCTTCTAATGAGACGTTAGATGAATCATGTCCCGAGTGTAAAAAGCCATTAGTTAAGAAGAGGTCACGATTTAAGAAGAGCTTTTTCATTAGTTGTTCCGGCTATCCTACTTGTAAGTACTCTAGGAGTTTAAAAGAGAATGTCGATAAATAAAGAGTTTGATGTTGCAGTTATAGGGGCTGGTCATGCTGGTTTAGAGGCTGCTTTTATATCTTCTAAATTTAACCTCAGAGTAGCTCTATTCAATTTAAATAAAGAAAGCATAGCTAATTTGCCTTGTAATCCCTCTATAGGGGGTCCAGCTAAGGGAGTTGTAACGAGAGAGATAGATGCTTTGGGAGGTATTCAAGCTATTGCTGCAGACGAGAATAAGATTCAAATAAAGAAATTAAATCAATCTAAAGGTCCTGGAGTTTGAGCATATAGGGCTCAAATAGATAAGGAGACTTTCCATAATTGATTTATCAGGAAAATAGAAGATGATCCTAATATAGAGCTTTTTTTAGAGGAAGTGGTGGAACTTCTAAAGGAGGGAGATGAAGTTAAAGGATTAAGAACTGTAAATGGAATTTATCATTGTAAGACTCTAATAGTAACTACGGGAACTTATTTAAAATCGGAACTTTATAGGGAGAAGAAATTTGCAGATTCTGGACCTGATAATAATCCTTCCAGTAATTTTTTATCAGATACTTTTAGGAGTTGGGGGATAGAGCTTCTTAGGTTGAAGACTGGAACTCCTCCACGAGTATACCTAAATTCTATAGACTTTTCTCAATTGGAAGTGGATGATAGTAATGATGGAAATATATCATTCTCCTTTAGGAAGCCCAAGAATCTTCCTTTAGAGGAGCAAATGCATTGTTATTTGGCAGAGACCACCCCCCTAACAAAGAAGTTTGTTCTTCATCACTTGAAGGAGTGTGGAACTTACAATGGCTCCATTTGTGGAACTGGTCCTAGGTATTGTCCTAGTATAGAGGATAAATATGTTAAGTTTCCTAACAGAGAGAAGCACTTTATATTTGTAGAGCCAATAGCTAGAAATTATGATTATTGTTACTTAGCGGGCCTTTCCACTTCTTTGAATAAGGATTTACAGGAAAAGCTACTTAGAACCATAAAGGGATTTCAGAATGTAAGGATAAAGAAACACGCTTATGCCATAGTTTATGATGCCATAAATCCCATTCAGTTATTTAAAACTTTGGAATCTAAGAAGGTTAAGAACTTATTCTTTGCTGGACAGATAAATGGAACTTCGGGATATGAGGAGGCCGCGGCCCAGGGTTTAATTGCAGGAATAAATGCTTCTCTAAAGGTCCTTAATAGGGAGCCTTTTATACTTCGTAGGGATGAGGCTTATATTGGGGTTATGATAGATGATTTAACTACGAGAGGAGTTAATGAACCTTATAGATTGTTAACTTCCAGAGCGGAACATAGACTTTTGCTTCGAAATGATAATGCAGATGAGCGTCTTCTAGGTTTAGGCATGGAATTGGGAACTATAGAAGAGGATTTTTATAAAGATTTCTTGAAGGTGCAGCAGGATATCAATTTTAATATTGATTTCTTGAAGAAGAATTATGCCGCTACCTATAGATTGGCGGAGGGTAATTTAACTTTATTTTCGTGATTAGCTAGGAAAGAGAATAGCTATTCCGAGTTATGTGAGATTTTAGGAAGTAAATTAAGACCGCTTTCCGAGGAAGCTCAGGAGAAGCTTATGATTAAGGTTAAGTATGAGGGATATATTAAGGCTCAAGAGACAAGAATTAATAGATTAGAAAAGTGGAAGAAACTTTCCTTACTTAAAATAAAGGATTATTCGGATATTCAGAATCTCTCTCGAGAGGCCAGAGAAAGACTTAATAATGAGAAGCCCATTACAGTAGATGATGCTTTAAAAATTTCTGGAATAAATATAAATGATATCTTCTGAATTAAGGCTTACTTAGATTCCAAGAATAATCTCAATAGTAAGAAGAAGTAATTTGGAATCAAAGAAGTAGTTATCTCTTTCTTTTATCTTGAGGAGTTCTTCTTTCTTGGAAAAATCTTTTTCATGAGTTATTAAATAATCAAGAATTTCCAAACACCCCCCTTTATTTAGAGAAATAAAAGTACTTCTATCCTTCTTGCTTAACTTTCTTTTTAGAAAATTATTAGCTAATTTATTTTGTGCCAAAAATCCTGTCTCCAGCATCTCCTGCACCAGGAACTATGTAGGAGTGATCATTCATTTTTTCATCTAAAGCGGCAGTATATATTCATATATCTGGATAGTGTTTTTCGACATTCTTTATTCCTTCTCTAGCAGATATGACGGACAGTACAGTTATAGAATTGACAGAATGTTTACTTTTAATAAGTTCTATAGTTTTAACAATTGAATTTCCTGTAGCCAATAGGGGATCACATATTATCACATCACTACCCTCTATTGAAACAGGCATCTTCATATAGTATTCTACGGGCTTTATGGTTTTGGGATCTCTGTATAAACCCATATGTCCAATGGTGGAATTATCTAATAATTCATGGATAGCATCGGCCATTGGGAGCCCTGCTCTCAAAACAGGAATTATAGTAATATTTCTTTTAAGTTCCTCCCCAATACACGAAGTTATTGGAGTTTCAATTTCTACTTTCTTGGTCTCAAATTTCTCAAGAGATTTATCTGCCAATAAAACCGCAATTCTTTTTATATTGAAGGCAAAATCTCGAGAATTAGTATCCTTACTTCTGATCTTTGAGATTATGTGTTTAACTAAAGAGGAGTCAAGAACAAACAGCATACATTCAAATTTTATTCATTAACATAGATTTTGTATCCTTTTCCCCAATGTAGACAGATGATCTTTGCTGGGGAAAACTTTAGGTTTTTTTTAATCTCTTTTTTTCCATCCACAATTTTCTGATAGTTATTGAATTCATCTAATACTAGAAAGGCTAAGAGGTATTTGTACTTTAAAGGCATGATGTCAGATCTTGGATCCTTCAAAGCAAAATCAAAGTACCTTTGGTCATATCAGTGTGCATCAAACACTAGGTTTTTGAAAGTGGCCTTCTTTTTATGTTGTCTAAGCCCTTCTGCTAAGGCAAGTATTAAGAACTTATTCTTATTATCTAAAGATTCCACTTCATCTGCGGTTATTCCTCAATAATTATCCATCATATGTTGCATTTCTTGAGGATACTTACCCAGGAGATACTTCATAGCTCTATCTAAATTCTTAGATAGGTTTACAAAGGAGTTTCCAAATGAGTGAAGAATAGATTTATTTGTTTCCAACATGAGAGATTCTTTGTTCTCCCAGTGTTCCTTGTTATTGCAGATGAAGAGAAGACCTATTCCCAGCGGAGATATGAACACAATTGTTAATCAACCTCACATCATTCATTTGGCTCCCTCATAAGGTAAAGATCAGTTTATGAAAAGTAGAGCTAAGTAAAAGTGGATGATGATTGCAGTGATCAGGAATATTGTTAGGCTATTTATTTCTTTTTGTTGACTATGTAATATGAATCAGATGTAAAAAACTACAGATGTGAATATGTTTGAAAATGAGTAAAGAATCCCTAGTTTCCGCAGGTTTGGTAAGTTTTGTGCCTTCTCAAAAAGAAAAATTTTCTTAATTGAGTATAAATTCATAATTATCATCTTTTATATTGGTTGTTCTTTATTGATATGAAGAGTTTTAAATACGTTATTCAGGACAAAGTTGGAATACATGCTAGACCTGCTAATAAATTGGTTCAGGCTTTGAATGCTTATAAGTCAAAAGTTACTGTTAAGTTTGGAGATAAACAAGCTAATGCCAAGTCTATTATAAATTTGATGGCTCTAGGACTTCAACATCAGTCAGAAGTGGAGTTTGTTGTGGATGGAGAGGATGAAGATAAAGTGGTGTCTGAACTACCTGAAATTCTAAAGAGAGAAAATATATAAAATAGCTATCTCACACAGGGAGAATCTTAAAGCTGCTTTATTCCTAACCTGACTTGGTTCGACTTCGCCTATTGAAATAGCGGTTAAATTTTAAATAGCTTTTCGAAATAAAATCTTAATTTGTTAGCTTGTTCTTCAATTCATTCCTTGCTATCCCCATATATATTGTAGTAGACTTTAAATTTAGGTTCAGTTCCAGATACCCTGAACTTTATTCAACCCCCACCCTTTATGTATCACGAAAGTATCTTAGTATTTTCATTGAATTCTTTTTTAGATAGGGAGTAGTCGCATATGTCTCCAAAATTGACATTATTTAAAGAATCAAAGTATTTTTTAGTTTCCTTTAAATCATTGAATACATAGAATTCGGTAAACCCTTTTCAATATCCATATTTTTTATAAAGAGAATCGAGAATATCGGTGATTCTTCTATTTTTGGGACGTATAGAAGATATTATCTTCAGAATAAAAGCCAACTGCTGATATCCATCCTTCTCCCTATGTATTGGTGATATCAGGGCTCCTATAGCTTCTTCATAAGCAACAACAAGATCATTCCCCTTTTCTTGCTGCTCTTCTACTGCTCCAGCGATATTTTTAAAACCAGTCAGAACAGTATGTATTGGTATATCTGGGAATATTTTTTGTATGAAATCCCCAGTAACGTATGTGCTAACTATATATGGCTTTTGTAGATTTCGATCGTATAGACACTTAAAGTAAGATAAAAGAACACCGATCTCATTTCCATTAAATAAATATCAAGAGCCGTCTCTTTGCCTTTCTGCAATAGCAGCTCTATCTCCATCTGGATCATGGGCAAAGACATATTCCGCATTTATTTTTTCAGCTTCCTTTATAGAAGAATTGAAAGATTCCTTTTCCTCGGGATTAGAAACCTCTCCTTCATTTAATCTCCATGTAACATTACATTCTTCCGAATATTCCAAAAAATTCTCAAATCCCATCATGCTAGCAAGCAAAGACATGTTGTAGGATGAAGTACCATGATGGCTGCTGAAGAGAACTTTGAACTTCTGATCCTCTTGCTTTATGGGTGGAAGGGTCTTTATTAGGTCTATAAAATAGTCTTTTACAAAGGAATCGGGAAGTTCTTTAAAGTCGTGAAAATATTCAAAATTGAGGTCAAATATCTCGGATAGGTGAGGAGTCTTAATTCGTATTATTCTCTCTTCTTCTGTGTTGGTTTGACATCCAGTGTTATTATATGTTTTAAAACCATTGTAATTAGGTGGATTATGAGAAGCTGTGATATTTATCCCGCCAGTTAGTCCTAACTTTCTTATGTAGTAGGAAAGTATAGGGGTGGAAATGTGTATGTTCTTTGGGGGGATTCAAACTTCTATCCCAAAATTCCTAAGAACATTTGCAATCTCCATTGCATAAACATCTCCATTAATGCGATTGTCATGACCCACTATGGCTTTAGGGTTTAAAGATTTAGATTTCAGGTATTTGGCGTAACCTACAGCTAAAACTCTATAGGTATACTTATTGAACTTCTGGGGAGCTATACCTACCTCCCTTCTAATTCCTGCTGTTCCGAATTCAAATGGCTTTTCGTGAAAGTATTTCTCTATCTCTTGGGGTGAATATTTAAATAATTGATCTTTCTCTTCCTTGTTTAAAACTGGTGAATTTAACCACTTTTCAAAAACAAGATTATGTCTTGTCATAAACTTGATCTAATTTAATCTTAGCTCGTTTGCGACAAGCAGCATTGTTCTCAGATATCTTGTGCATCAGACTTTCTGTATTAAGTGATTTAAACTTTTCTTGAATTCTCGATAATTCTGAGACGACCAAATTAGCAACCTCTTCTTTAAGTTCTTTGTAACTTTTATCCTTAAAGTAATTATAGGTGTCTGCTAGGGTTGATTCCGAAATAGCTGAGTGTATTTCTAAAAGATTAACCACCCCCATTTGATTTTCACGGTCTAAAGAAATTTTTCCAATGGAGTCAGTCTTGGCCTTCATTATTTTTCTTCTTATTTCTTCTGCAGAATCATCCATGAATATAACACCTTCGTAATTTTCACTTGATTTAGACATCTTCTTCGTAGGATCTTGAAGATCCTTTATTTTTAAACCCACTTTATTTTCTCTTTCGTTAAGACTTTTGGGTATTGTGAATAGATCCTTATTAAATCGCTCATTTATCCTTCTAGCTATATCTATAGTAAGTTCTAGATGTTGGGTTTGATCTTCACCTATAGATACATATTCAGAGTCATAAATCAATATATCGGCGGCCATTAATACTGGATATATCAATAGCCCTGTCAGGGCCATTTCTGTTCCGTTAGGCTCTACAAACTTTTTGGAGAGATGCTTATATTGGGTCATTCTTCTTAATTCACCTAAGGTGGAGTAGGTGGTAAGAAAATAAAATAATTCTAGGTGTTCTTTGACTTCTGACTGTATAAATATTGTGGTTTTTTCTAGGTCAATTCCGCAGGCTACGTACATCTTGATTACATTTCATTTAAATTCTTCTAATTCCTTGTAATTGAATTTGTGATAAGTAAGGGGTATAGTGATGGAGTGTAAATCAGCTACAAATAGGAGACAGTCGTAATCGTCTTGAACATTTACAACCTTCTTTATGGCTCCTAGATAATTCCCTAAAGTAAGCCTATTTGTTGGTTGTATTCCTGCAACAAGTGTAGATTTCTTCATTAGTAACTTCAGACTATGTCTTTAACAATGGGAATAGTAGGTTTACCCAATGTCGGGAAATCCTCTTTATTTAATGCCTTGACTAATGGTAATGCTTTAGTGGAGAATAGACCTTTTGCCACCATAGAACCTAATCTAGGAATTGTAAAACTTTTAGATCCCAGGATCGTTAAATTGTCAGAGATCGTTAATCCAGAAAGAACAGTTTATTCTACAGTTAAGTTTTTAGATATTGCTGGATTGGTAAAAGGGGCTTCACATGGCGAAGGATTAGGCAATAAGTTTTTAGAAAATATTAGGTCAGTAGATGCCATATGTTTGGTAGTTCGTGCATTTGAGGATTCTTCAGTTTTGAGCGTAAATTCGGTGGTGGATCCTGTATTTGAAGCGGAGATAGTTTTATGTGAGCTGGTTTATTCGGATTTGGATATGGTTGACAATATATTAAGAAAGTTAAAAAGTAATGATCCAAAACAAGAGGTGCTCAAGCGCATGAAATCTCATCTGTCTGATAATAAGTTACTCAAAAACTTTCCATTTACCCCAGATGAAAAGGAAGCTTTGAAGATATATTCTTTTTTGACCTTCAAGCCCATAATCATCTTAGCTAATACCGACGATAGTCAGAAATCTGAAGTTTACTTAGAAAAAATTAGGAATTACTCTCAATGTATAGAGTCTTCCTTTTTATCCTTAAATATAAAATTGGAGAATGAAATCAATGCCTTGTCTGAAGAAGATAGGGCGGAATTTTTTTCTATGACTAATAGAACACAAAGCGGTTTGGATGAGTTGATCGCAAAAACTTTTAAAGTTTTAAATTTGAAGACATTTTTTACTGTGGGGAAAAAAGAAGTTCGGTCTTGGACCTTTAGAAACGGATCTTATGCTCCTCAGTGTGCGGGAATAATACATTCTGATATGGAGAGGGGTTTTATAAAGGCAAGAATTGTAAAGTATGAGGATTTCTTAGAGTTCAAGGATCAGAAGATTTTGAAGCAAGAAGGAAGGGTGTCTTTGGAGGGGAAAAAATACCTGATGGAAGATGGGGATATTGTAGAATTTGAATTTAATATTTAGAAGATTGTGTCCTATTTCGTACCGCAAATTTTTGTTATTTGCGGTCCTATGAAATCAGGAAAGAGTAAAGAACTTTTAATTCATTTAGACAAGCTTAGGTATTCAAAAATCCCTTACCTTCTTTTTAAGCCAAATATTGATTCCAGGGATCAATCTAAAATAACATCCAGATATCTAGAAGGCCATTCTGAAGAGGCTATAGATATAGATGTTAACTCTCCTAAAGATATTCTTAAGCATATAGACATAAATTCCATTTCATTTCCCCGTTATATTGTCATAGATGAGGCTCAATTTTTTGATAAATCCTTAATAGATTTAGTCTTGTATCTGAATTCGATGGGGGTTAGTTTCATAATATCTGGATTAGATTTAGATGCTCAGTCTAAACCATTTGGTCCAATCCCAGATCTTTTGTCTTTAGCTACCCATGTATCTAAATTAACTGCCGTGTGTGAGCAGTGCTATTCCGTCGCTACCAGAAGTCACCTAAGGACTCATGATCCGGAATTTTCTAAAAATAATATAAAGATAGGAGATGGAGACTTGTACGAAGTTCTTTGTTTAAAGTGCTATTATGCAAAATTTGCAGTGAATAAAGTCTAGTAGTAAGCCTAAGTATAAATTAGTTTCTTTCAGCGTTGATAAAGACGAATTAAGAAAAAGTCTAGATTTAAGTTACGAATATTCTGAAGAAGATTTTGAGTATCTCTTTGTATTTGGGGGAGATGGCAGTTTTATTCACTATGCGAAAAAATATGCATTTAAAGGGAAAAAGATAGTTGGAATTAAGAACGGAAATCTCTCATTTCTATCTAAATTTAGCAATCTTCCTACACATACTTTAGAGAATTTCATATTTCACGACTTATATTTGCTTGAAGTGGAGGGCAAGTCTTCCCATTATGCCTTTAATGATTTCTATATATCTGGAGATCTTATGTTAGAGCTAGAAATATCTATAAACAATTATTATTTAGAGAGGTTTAGGGGTTCTGGATTATTATTTTCCACCCCTATAGGAAGCACAGCTTTCAATCGTTCTCTGAATGGGCCAATATTATTTCCTTTTGTTAATGCTTGAATAATGAAAAAGTTGGGATTACAGAGAACAAATAAACTTAGATCTATTACCAATGATATGGTTCTGCCTTTCGATTATGAAGTAGGCATTTCCAACATTAAAGGTGGAAAATTTTATATAGATGGATCTTCTATAAATTTGGAATCAAGTAATCTAAAGGTCAGATTTGTAAAGGTTGAATCTAAAATCCTTGTTTTTGATTCTGTGTCTGATTACATTTCTAGGTTAAATAGCGAGCTAGTAGGATAATGATTTCTCGTTTAATCAAGCGATTTAAGCGTTCTATTAAGAGGAGACTTAGAACTATAAAGTTGAGGATTATTTATAGTATTAGAAGCATAAAGATAGTTGCTTTCTATTTGGATAGAAGGGTAGCTCAAGGTGAATTTAAAGAGATAGCAAGGAAGAATGCTGGATTGGCTATATCTAAACTAATTGAAGGTTCCGGAGGAGCTAAGAACTTAGTTAAAGTTAAGAATACCCGGAATAATCTTCAGATTTGAATTAAATTTAAGCCTCTTTTGCGGGAATCTATTCTTAAGGAGTCTGGTGGGATTGGATTGAGAATTAAAGGGAAGATAATATCTATTATTTTTGTGCCAGATGAGTGTTTAGATATAGCTAATTCTTTAAGACTAGAAATGTCTAAGCTTAATTTACATCCATTGGATGAGGAGTAGATGTCCTCGATTAAGAATTTTTGCATAATTGCCCATATTGATCACGGTAAATCTACTCTTTCAGATCGAATTATTGAGATGACTTCTAACATCTCAGAACGGGAGATGAGACCACAAATTCTGGATTCTATGGATTTGGAAAGGGAGCGTGGAATTACTATTAAGTTAAACGCGGTTCGCCTTAAGTATCAAGATATACAACTGAACCTTATAGATACTCCAGGGCATGCCGACTTCAGTTATGAAGTCTCCAGAAGCCTTTCAGCTTGCGAAGGAGCGATCTTAGTGATAGATGCCACTAAAGGGGTGCAAGCTCAGACAGTATCCAATTATTTTCTAGCCAAGAAGGCAAATCTTGAAATAGTAGTAGCCATTAATAAGATAGATATACCTTCCATAAATTTGGATGATGTTAAGACTCAAATAAGGAATAAATTGGGTTTAGATCCGGAAGAGGCAGTTTATATCTCCGCTAAAACCGGATTAGGAGTAGAGAATCTTTTGAAGGTGGTATCTAGGAAGATTCCTGATGCTCCCAATTGCTTTCATGAGCCTCTAAAGGCCTTGATATTTGATTCTTATTATGATCCTTTTAAAGGAGCCATTGTTTTTATTAGAGTTTTTGGTGGCTCCTTAAAGAAAGGTTCCAAGATAAAGTTTATTCAAACCGGTAAGATATCCGATGTTATTGAGTTGGGAATTAAGACACCCAAGATGGAAAATGTCGATGAGTTATCTTCTGGGGAGGTGGGATGGGTAAATGCAAATATTAAGAATTTAAAGGAAATAAGGGTGGGAGATACTATCACATTAGTTGATTTTCCATGTGATCAACCCTTTCCTGGTTATTCCGAGGTCTTGCCCATGGTATATTCTTCTTTTTTTGCCTTAGAATCGGAAAAACAGAATTTATTTAAGCAGGCTATAGAGAAGATATCTTTATCTGATGGTTCCTTCGTTTATCAATATGAACCTTCTGCTGCTTTGGGATTCGGATGTAGGTGTGGATTCTTAGGATTGCTACATCTAGAAATAATAAAAGAGAGGCTATTTAGAGAGCATTCAATATCGGTAATAGTTACGAATCCTACGGTTAAGTATGAAGTTGTTTTAACTAGTGGAGATTCTATGTTTTTAACTTCACCCTCGGATCTTCCCGATTTATCCAAAATAAAAGCAATAAAAGAGCCTTATGTTTTGGCTTCAATAAGTGTATCTAAGGAATTTATAGGTAAGATTATTGAGCTAATGGAGAAGTATAGAGCTCAATATGTGGATCTTAATTATTTAAGTGAAGATCAGGCTGTGTTGAAGTATGAGATCCCTTTGAGTGAGATAATTCAAGATTTTTATGACGCCATAAAAACTTTAACCCATGGATATGGGTCCATGGACTATGAATTATTAGATTATCGTGAGAGTAAATTGGTTAAAGTAGATATTCTCCTTAATGGAGTTATTGCCCCTCTATTTTCTTTTATTACCGATAGCAGTCAAGCCTATAGGAAGGGCAAGAATTTGGTTGAGAAACTTAAGGAGTGTATATCTCCCCATCTTTTTGAGATTTCCATTCAAGCTGCTATAAATAATAAGGTTATATCTAGGGAGAATATCAAAGCTCTTCGAAAGCATGTTACTGCTAAATGTTATGGTGGGGATATAACTAGGAAAAAGAAGTTGTGGGAACGTCAGAAAGAGGGAAAGAAAAAGATGAAACAGATAGGAAAGGTTACTCTTCCCCCAGATATTTTTGAAAAAATTCTTAGAAATTAATGTCAGGTATTTTTGAGAGGTTGGAGAAGTTAGATTGATTCCGAGATAGGAATATTCCTATAAAAGAGAGAGTCATAAAGTTAATTGGAACGGTAAGTAGTTTAAATCCGAATCCAGATCTGCAAAAGGCTTTAGATGATGTTAAGAATGAGGAATCTCAGTTTATAAATGCTTACAGAGAGCTTTCCGATGAAATAAAGCAGTCTTTAGATAAAGTTCTTTATCGGATAAATGAACTTAAACTGGAAGCTTTAAGAATAGATATAGAGCTGCTTAAGCAACAGGAGAAGTTGGATAAGTATTGTTCCCTTTATTCTGTGCTGCCTCCCGTTAAAGATAATTTAAGTGCTTTAGAATACAAGGATTTTCGGGATAAGTATGAGCGGGGTAATGTCATTGTATCTGAGCTTTCTACTTTAAATATAGAAGCTCTTAATTTAATGGAAGTGCAGAGGATTCTAGATTCCTCTTTTTCTTATGAGATAATAGAAATTAGGTGTTTTGCTGAGCAACTGAATGAAATAATGAGTTCCTTTAGGAATAAGAGAACCCCAGAATTGGTGGAGGAGTGTAGAAAAAGATTTAATAGTTTGGATGAACTTAAATTTATGGTTCGTGAGAGGGAGAGATCCTTCGAAGAAATGAAGAAACACTTAGAGATCTCTAGATTAGAAACAAAGATAGTTGATAAATACGACACATTTGCCAATAACTGCCTTTCTGATGGAATCTCTATAGGAATTAGCAAGAACCTCTTCGTTTATAAAAAATAATGGAGGACAATCAGACCCTTGAGGAGATAGCATCCCAAGAGCAGGAGTTTAGCCAAGAGGATTTAGAAGATGATACGAGCCTGGTTAGTTGTTATACCAGGTGTCACAAATCCATGCGACGACAACTCAGCATGGTTAAGTTTTGATTTTTATTTTTGTTGTTAGTTATAGGGGGGATTGTGGCTTTATACGGTACACAAACTCTTAATTTCTCTAGTAAGAACCATAAAGAAGCATCTATTACCGTTATTCCCTTTTCGGTGGCTGTGATTATGGGAATAATATTTAAGATCCTGTCTATATCTAGACAAAACAAATATTTCTCAACTCAAAGTAAATTCTTCTTTGAGAAACTTCCAACTGAGTCTTTAGATGTAATTCAGGAATTTTATATTTTGCAACACTGTAGAAAATGCTCTCAGTACTATATCACTATGACAATTGTGGCGCTTTGTATCATAACAGCTGTTTATACCTGTATAAGCGTGGGAATTATGAAAGCGGCAGGCCATGCAGGCCCTAAGTTATTTGAGGAATATTCAGGCTTGAGTAAATCTCCTCTTACATGAAAAGTCTTTTTTGAAGATACGACTAGAGCCGCGGTATTTGGCCCATTATTTTCTATACCTGTATGATTTTTAATGTATGGAATTGCTTCAGTTAGAACAAAGAATATTATTTGTGCTATGGAGAGACTTTACTCTACAGATAAAATAGCTGATAAGACTCTTTGTGCTTATAGAATTAATGAGTCCAATAGAAGGCAAAAAATAGTTTGCTTTGGGATAGTATGTCTTTTAGGATGTGTTATATACATCTTCTTTAAGAAACTTATTTGTACCATATTTGAGAAGTCCTTCTATACGTAGAGAATTATTATGAAAATAGTATTTGGGAACCTAAAGATGAACTTCCTTTACAAGGATTTTCAGGATTATATAGAGAATCTGAGAATGAAGTTCTTGTCTGAAACTCCTAAGGTTCATTTGGGGTTGGCTATTCCTTACATATACTTGAAGAATGCTTCTGAGTCTATTGGATCAAAGATTAAGGTATTAGCTCAAGATCTGCATCCTGTGGATTTTGGTGCATTCACTTCTTCTGTTTCCGCAGCTCAATTGGCTTCGCTTAATGTTCCTGCAACATTAATTGGTCACTCGGAGTGTAGACAGTTGAGTCAGAATTCCTTTGTTATTTCGAATAAGGTAAAGTCTGCTCTAAGAAATGGATTGGAAATTATCTATTGTTGTGGAGAAGATCCTGAGAGGGAGATATCTGAAGAGTTGTTTTTCATGAATGGAGATGAGATAAGTAAGGTGATAATAGCTTACGAACCTATTTCTTCTATAGGAACTGGTCAAGCTATGGATCCTAATGGAGCTGATTCTACCCTTCTTAGAATAAGGGATCTAATATCTGATAAGTATGGAAGAAAGGTAGCTGATTCAATGAAGTTATTGTACGGTGGTTCTGTTAATTTATCCAACTATAAGGGCTATTTGGAAAAGAAAAATATAGACGGAGTTTTAGTTGGTGGGGCTTCCTTGAAGGTTGAGGATCTTTGAAAGATGGCAATCTTAGAGTAATTTAAATGAATGGAAGACCGGTAGTTCTTTGCATAATGGATGGCTGAGGTTTAACCTCAGGATCTAAAGGGAATGCTCCATTTTTAGCTAAAACTCCCGTTTTAGATTTTCTTTACAAGGAGTACCCTAACTCTACTCTTTCAGCATCTGAAGAAGCGGTAGGTTTACCTGCTGGTCAGATGGGAAATTCAGAGGTTGGTCATATAAATTTGGGAGCTGGTCGAGTAGTTTACACAGGATTATCTTTAATAAATAAGTGCATTAAGGATGGGGCTTTAGATAGTCAACCCGCTGTAGTAGAGTTCTTTGATTTAGTTAGAAGTAGGGGCTCTAAGCTTCACTTTCTTTCTCTCATTTCAGAAGGGGGAGTTCATTCCAACATGAATCATTTTTTAGCATTTGCAGATATTTGTGCAAAGCGAAATCAACCATATGTTCTTCACGCTTTTACAGATGGCAGAGATGTATCTCCTAATTCCGCTAAAGTTGATTTTATTTCTATAGTTCAAAAACTTAAGGATACTAACGGAAAGCTAGGAGTTGTATCTGGTCGTTATTACTCTATGGACAGAGATAAGAATTGGGATAGAGAGGAGAAGGTATTTAAATATTTGGTTGGTTTAGATAAGTCTAGGACATTTGATGATGTTATTTCTTACATAGAGGAATCTTATTCAATGGGTATTACAGATGAGTTTATTGAACCAGCTATTTGCTCTTCTTCTTTGGATTCCTTTATAGGAGATAATGATGTGGTTGTATTTTTAAATTTCAGGCCCGATAGAGCTAGACAAATTTCTCATATGTTGGTTGGTTCAAAAGGCTTGTATGATTATGTACCTTCTTTACAACTTAATAACGTTTCACTATTTGCATTGATGGACTATGAGAAGATAAATCTTAAAAATACTTTGTTTCCTCCCTTTGATATCAAGAATACTTTGGGAGAATTTTTGTCTAAAAATGGAATTTCTCAGTTGAGAATTGCTGAGACCGAAAAGTATCCGCATGTTACTCATTTCTTTGATGGGGGTAAGACTTTGGATTATCCTAAGATGAAGAAGATTTTGATTCCGTCTCCTAAAGTAGCCACTTACGATTTACAACCAGAGATGTCTGCCCCGAAAATTACGGAAGCTCTGTTACCTGAGTTGAAGAACTTTGAAGTAGTGATATTGAATTTTGCAAATCCAGACATGGTGGGTCATACCGGTTCTTTAGATGCCACTGTAAAAGCTTGTGAGAGTGTGGATACTCAGATTGGTAAGATTTATGAGGAGATTAAAAAGCTTGGGGGAGTGTTAGTTGTAATCGCGGACCACGGTAATGCTGAAGTTATGATTACAGAAGATGGATCTCCACATACTGCACATACCACCAACTTGGTTCCTTTCATAGTATGTAAGAAAGGAATTACTCTTAGAAATGATGGAGTTTTAGGAGATATTGCTCCTACAATTCTTGCTCTGTTGGGATTGAAACAGCCTGTCGAAATGACCGGCAAAGTTCTTGTTACTAGTTTTCCCTAAATGGGTAAGCTTGTAATTTTTCACAAGGAGTTAGGATCAGATTTATCATTTTTTGAATCGTTTGATCATCTAGAAGAAGTTTACTTTTTAAGTTCTGATTTCAAGTTATATAGATTCGCCGATTCCCTTCTAGTATTCTTTCCTCCTTATAGAGTATTCAATAATCATAAGATTTTTAAAGTCGGGAAGGTATTTGTAGATTGCTCACAGGACCCTATAGATAAGTATTGTAGTTTTTCTATTTCTTCAAAGTCACTTTCAATTCCCGATTGTTACAACATTTCTACAGAGTCCTTGGGAGAGTTGGATGCTTTAATAGTGGATTTTGAAGGCTCTTTTATAAAAGAACTATCTTGGGTTCGATATTCTCAAAGGATGTTAAATTTCATCAAACATGCGGAGATAAACATTCACTCTTATTTTTATATAGAAAAAGTTAAGAAGTATTTGGTGGATAGGAATTTGGCCATTAATGTATTTGATAGTTTTTCTATTTCTGAAGGATTTAAAAGTTTTGAAAGAATGCCGGCTTTGAGGAATTTTAAAAGTTCTGGGAATGCGGAACTTTCTAAATTTGATGATTTAAATTTGGATGTTTTTGATTTTTGTGAAAAGAAACCGAGCCCCTCTTTTATGGAAGAATCATTTTTTGATGCTAATGAGAAGATAGATCCTTACTATTTAGAGCAATTATTTAAAGATCCTGAGTTCTTCAATGAGATAGAGAAAGCTAAGTTATCTAGAATAGAGGAAACTCATAAGCATGACTACTTATCTAGAATTGAGAAGGCAATAAGGAGATCTAAAGCTCTTTCTATATCCGTTCCAGAGTACAACTATTTAACGCCTTCCGCTGACTGCTTTCCGGAAAATTTAAATTACTTAAGGGAGCTGGAAAATTTCAATAAGCAAGAAGAAAGCCATTTTAAGCATGTAGATTTATATACTTCTTATATCTCTCCAATCCCCTTAGGGCGTGGAGTTTTTATATTTAGAGACTTAGAAGAATTATTTGATCCATATAAAGGAACTTTAAATATTCCAGATATAGAGGATGAGATAGCGATTATGAACGCATATATCGACGAAGCATTAGACTTTTATTTCAAGAAAGAGATTTCGGAGCCACCTTATTTTTCTTGAGAGGAGTAGTTTATGGAAGAGGAGCTGGAGCTAGTTCAAGAGGAGCCGTTAGAAGAGCAGGAGGATCCCTCGGAGAGGAAAGAGGTTTTTGTACCTCCTACTTTGGAAGAGGTTTACGATAAATCTTTATTTGATAATTTTTCACACTTGTTCTATGTTAGAAAATCTTTACCAACCAATTTCAATTGATTTTTACTCCCCTTCGTTGTTCCAGTTTGTGAATTATTTGATAGTTTTAAAAGGGGAAAGGCAACGGTTTTTAGTCATGAAGACAGTTTTGACGGACAATTAATAAGAAATAAGTATTTAAAGGATTTGTCTTTTCTGAAAAGTATAGAGAAATATACGCATTTCCCAAGATTCGATTACTTCGTATCTCCATTTTCTTATGAATATGAAAAGATGTTTTGAACATTTACTGCCTACAAGAAAACTATGTTTACTATTCAAGACAGTTTATTCTTTTTGAATTCGGAGCCTTTTGGACCCCAAGGAAGATGCATATTTTGGGAATCTCATGCTTTGAATCATCCCGAGGAGTGTAAAGCCTATATAAGGAGGATAGAAATTGAAGTTAAGAATAAGTATTTAGCTTTAAATAGAGCTTATGAGGTTTTTAATAGAGATTTATATGGGGAATATGAAGATGGTTTTTTAATGCTTGATTGTCCAGATATAAAGTTAGGAAAGTTTGATAAAAAGGCTAGAAGAGAGGCGTCTAAGAAAGTTTGATATGAAAGTAGACTTCCGGAAGAGGAGATAGAAAGGCACGAAGAGCCTAAAAAGTAGTAAAATTAAAGGTATTTGATGAGCAATATACCACCCGATAATATAGCTTCCGAGAAACGGGAGCTCGAAATACCTAAGATTGATGATAACCCCTTCTTAGAGCATAACGGGGAGGATGCTAGGATTTTAGCTTCCGACTGAACCGATGAAACTTTAATAAGTGAATTTAAGAAGGTAAAACAACCTCCTAAGAAGAAGAAAAAGCCGAAGAAGTTAGTAATTCCGAATTTTGATGATTACGAGATATTGAATATTACTGATCGAAGGGATATAGAGGAACAGATATTGTTGAGGGTAGCAGAGGTGGTTTCTGCCCCTTCTTTACCAGCCCTAGTAGAAGAAGTTGCTCCAGTTAAGGAGCCGGACAAGGTAAAGGCAGCAAAAACCCCTAAGGAGAAAGCCAAAATACCTTTACCCGATCTTGAGGAGGTTCAGAAGTATCTATCTTCCTATCCTATGGACAAAATTTATAGGGGGATATTTAGCGAAGCAAGTTCTGATTTTGTTGCTGAGAATGCATATTCTAATAAAGACATAGTTGATGAGATTATTGCCAAATCAAGAGAAGAGGCAAGAATAAGAGCTAGATTCTCATTTAGAACCGTTGGTAGGGATGTTTTAGATGACGCTTTATTTGATTATGCAAAAGCTCCTTTAGCTTCCGAAGAGGAGATTTTTCTTCTTGAGGAGAAGCATATGAAACTATATGCTATAGTGGCTCGAATTCAAGAGAATCATGCAGAAGATGACTTTAAATCGGCTTACCAGATACAGGACAGAATATCTTATTTGCTAAACCATCAAACTCTTCTTTACAAATCTTTAACTAAAGAGTTAATTAGGTATCTAGATTCTATTATTGAGAAACTAAACGATTACTACGAAAAAACATCTATTAAGTATGCTCAGCTTAAAAAGCATAATGAAAGAATATCTACTATAAAGCAGTACAAGTGGAGGTCGGATGATTCGATGAAGATAATTCAGGAGAATCAGAGGTTAGCTCAACAGGAATTGAATAAGTTCTCCGATCTTTAATTGTCCAATAAGCCCTTTATTTCTCTTAAGTCTATATTCAAATCTTACGACCGGAATAACAAAGTTTTATCGAATTTTGATTTGGATATAGAGGAAGGCTCCTTTGTTTCTATATTAGGTTCCTCCGGTTCCGGAAAATCTACCATTTTGAATTTAATATCAGGATTTATCAAACCCGATACTGGAAAGATATTCTTAAATGGAATAGATATTAAAGATATTCCTCCAAATCAGAGACCTACGGCTACGGTATTCCAAGATTATGCTCTATTTCCCCACATGAATGTATTTGAAAATATTGCTTTCGGACTTCGAAAGATGTGAACTGAAAAAGAAGGTGTTAGCAATGAGTCATTGATGAAGATTAAGACGCTTCATAATTTAGCTATCGAGAAATCTAATGGAAAGATTAAGAAGATTAATTCTCGCATCGATTCGCTTTCTAGGAAGGCTTTACTTATGAAAAGCAAACTTAGGCGTATGAATAGGCAGTCTTTTTTATACCGGGTTAAGTTCTGATATTTTAGAAGTTATGTAGATCGTATAAATGATCTGGATTATTGGAAGTCATACTGGGAATACTATCCAATTTTGGCCCACAATAAGCTTGTTAATAAATATTCAAGAAGGCCCTTCAATGAAGAAGAAATAAGGGAGAGAGTTAAGGACATTATATCTTTAGTTGGATTAGAGGGGAAAGAGAATTGTAAGCACTCCTCTCTTTCCGGAGGACAACAGCAAAGAGTTGCTTTAGCAAGAGCTATTATCACTAAGCCTAAAATTTTGCTTTTAGATGAGCCTCTTTCAGCTTTGGACGAGGAAGTAAGGGAGAAGTTACAGTTAGAGATTAAGAGGTTGCATAAGCAATTAAAAATTACTTTTATCTTGATAACTCATAATCAGAAAGAGGCTCTCTTACTGTCCGACAAGATAGTGGTTTTGAAGAAGGGTAAGATAGAGCAAATAGGGACTCCATCAGAGCTTTATGATTCTCCTATAAATAGATGGGTGGCTTCCTTTATGGGAAAGGCCAATATTTTTTTGGGAACTTACAAGGGTCCAGGGGTTGTATTGGTTGGGAATAAGGAATTTATAACTGATGTTAAGGAGGGCTTTGCAGAGAATGAATTGGTTTATGTCATGATAAGGCCCGAGGATTATGATGTAGTTGAAGCTTCTCAAGGAATAGTAAGTGTTCAAGTTGTAGAAGCTATTTACAAAGGCCAGTTGTGAGAATTGAGATGTAATTTCTTAAATGAGATTATCTATGTGGAGGCTATAAATGAAGTATCCATAGGAAGAACTGTAGGATTGATATGAGATGCCATGGATGTTCACGTCATGAAATTAGACTCAAGTGTTTAATTTATTTTCTTCGTGATTTGAGAAACTGAAAAGGATAAGTGGAGGCTTAGGGGTTTTTCATTCCTTCGCCTTCTTATTCATCTTTTTACCGTTATTGATAATAGTGTATTTTGCTTTTGATACCAGTGAGAGTACCTTTATTCAAAATAGTGAATTCATAAATAAAGGGACTTCTCTATCTATATTTAGAAGTCTTTTCATTGCTATAGTCACAGTAATATTTACCTTTCTATTAGGGTACCCTTTTTCTTATTTCGTAGCCTCTATAGATTCAGAGAAGTCTAAGGCCTTCCTGATGATTTTTATTTCTTCACCGTTATGGAGTAGTTTTTTCGTTAAGTTATTGGGGCTAAGAAGCTTTTTTGATTTACTTAATGGAAGCCCTAATAGTACCTACGGAATTATCTACACTATTATAGGTTTAATATATGTGAATCTACCAATAGCTATATTGTCTTTTTATAACGTAGTTAATAATATTCCTAAGAACTTAATAAATGCCGCTCAAGACTTAGGATCCTCTCATTTTGAAACTTTTTTAAAGGTAATTCTTCCCTATACTAGAGAAGCTTTGGTAGCTGTATTCTTCCTAGTATTCATACCCTCCTTTACAGCTATAACAGTATCGGAATTTATGAATAATGAAAGCGGCTCAAAGATGGTCGGAGAGCTGTTGAATAACTTCGTTATTGTGGATAATAATTCAAATATTGCCAAATCTAGAGCCTCCTTTTTCACCCTATTTTTAGCTACCGTGATGTTCTTAATATATTTTCTAGTAAAAACGCTCTCCAAAGCTTTTTCAAAGCATAAGAATGACTAACTTTCTATTAAATGTTAGTGATCCCTACAAGTGAAAAAAGGGACTTCAAAAATTTTATGTACTCTTTCTTCTCCTATCTCTATACATTCCATTAATTTCCTTTATCCTACTATCTTTCGTTGCACCTTCTAATAAGGGAAACGTTTCTACTTCCTTTAGGGAGTGAAACGGAGTTCATAACTATATTAAATTCTTTACGGATACCGGTTTCTCCGGTGGAGTGATGGACTCCTTTATTAACTCTCTAATAATCGCTTTAATAGCTACCCCTATCTCCCTATTTATAGGACTTCTTACGGTTGTGAATTTGTGGAAGAATTTTGGGAAGAATAAGAACTATGTCTTTATGGTAAGTAACTTTTCCATATCTTGTCCCGATATCGTTCAAGGAATAGCATTTTCAATCCTATTTTCAGTTTTAATACTTCCTTTTGGTTTTAGTTTAGGGATGTTCACAATAATACTCGCTCATGTGGCATTCTCAGTCCCATATGTAATTATCTTTCTATATCCTAGGTTGTCCAAAATACATACCAACATCCTATTTGTATCTCAAGATTTAAATTATGGATTTTTTGAATTTATATTAGAAGTATTGATTCCCATGTTGTGACCCAATCTTTGCGCTGCCGCTCTTTTCATATTCTCTATCTCTTTTGATGACTTTGTGATTACAAATTTAGTGAGAGGAGATGTTTCTACCGTCACCACTGATCTTTATACGATGAAGGGCGGGATTAGAGCTTGATCGGCTGTATTTGGATCTTTAATCCTAATAATCACTACATTTGCCTTTCTATTCTCGTGACTTTATAAATTTCGAGGATGTTAAGACCAAGTCTATTGAAGGCTGTTGGAGCTGTATCAATATGAGCTGCAGCTTCCTCTTCCTTGATGGTTGGGAAATTAGTGAGTTCAGATGTTTTGGTAATGGGAAATTATCATGGATATATTTCTCCCGATGTGGCATCAGAACTGCATGATAAGTATGGATTTAAGGTGGATTATTTTGAGCATGATCATATCGTTAAGGAGAAATTTGATAAGGGAATATATGACATGGCTGTGGTTAGCACATCAGTCTTATCAGAGATTAGGAGTTCTAATTCAGTACATAAGTTAGATTGGTCTAAATTCACCAGCACCAGCACCAGCACCAGCAAGGAAGATCTCTTTACAGATCTCGTTAAAGAGATGTCGAAAGAGAGTTTATTGGATTATGGAATCCCCTATTTCGTTCAAAAATTAGGATTTTATTACACTGGACCAAAGATAACATCTTTAAGTGGATCTGTTTCTTTTAGCACACTTATACAGGCTATTTCTCATGACAAAAGATTTAAAAGTGATGGGAAAACTCCCAAATTGGGATTGATAGATGATCCTAGAACGGTTTTATCCCTTTCTAGAAGAGTAAAAGGACATGATGATATAAATCCTAGCGATCATGAGTATCTTAGCTCTGAAGATATCTTGAACGACTATAAAGCTTTAATTTCTTTGGGGTTAAATTCATCTCAACTGGGGAGCAACTTTCTATTCATAAATCCCGACTCTTCTAAGATGGTGGATGCTTTGAGCAATGGGGACATTAAAGGAGCTTTCATGTACAACGGAGATGGTCTTTTTGCGGCAAATGGAGGAAATCTTAATGCTGAAGTTAAGGCGGAAGAATTCCATGAAGTTGAGATCAGTGACAATATTTATTTCCTGGATTTTGTAGTTCTGTCTCCCCACTTAAAAGGTGAGAAATTAGAAAAGGCTTACAATTTAGCTAAAGAACTTCTTTTTTTAAAGGCAGAACATGAGAGCAATCCCTTTAGTAAGAATAATGAGGAGTATGGGTCAATGGTGGTTCGGAATTTTGATTATGTGCAATACCCACCTGTATTAAAGAAGTTACATGAGAAGTTAGATTGTTACTTCAGTAATGAATCAAATCTAAAGGATCTAAAGCAGAAGATCATAAAAACTGAGAAGCCTACGAATAAGGACATAAAGAAGAGTTTTGAAGCTTTCTTGGATTCTCGAAGGAAGAGCGATATGTTGATCGCGTATGAGAACTTTAAATTGATGTTATAGTGGGGAGTCTCATATTAGGAATTGAAACTAGTTGTGATGACACTTCTGTTGCTTTAGTTCGGAATGGTAAGCTAATAGATGTAATTACTGAATCTTCAGCTTCTCTTCAGAATTCATGGGGAGGAGTGGTTCCTGAGATTGCTGCTAGATATCATGGAGATAGGTTGGTTCCCATACTGGGAGCACTTTTGGATAGAAATCATCTATCTTTGGGGGATATAACTCACATAGCTTATACTAGTCATCCCGGATTGGCAGGCTGTCTACTTACCGGACAAGTCTTTGCCAAATCCCTTGCCTTCTTAATTAAGAAACCGTTAATTCCGGTTAATCATGTGTATGGTCATGTTTTTTCTGTTGGTTTAACTCACTCTTTAGATTTTCCTCATTTGGCTCTTGTGGTCTCTGGAAAGACAACTTCTTTATTTCTAGTTAACGGCTATAGACAAATATATTTATTAGATGAAACCAAAGACAATGCTATTGGGGAGGTGTATGACAAAGTGGCTAGAAGGTTAGATTTGGGATATCCGGGCGGAATGGCAATAGATGAAATGTTTGATGAGAATCTTAATGTTCCTCAATTACTTAAGAATCGTTCTAATCCAGCTAAACCTTTTAGCTATGCTGGTATTTTGAGTGCAACTATGAGAATTTGTGATTCAATGCCTGATTTGAAGGCGCAAAAGGGATATGTTGCCACTATTTTTCAAAAGTGAGTGATAGATGAGTTAATAGTAAAGATAAAATATTGGATAGGTCAGACGGGAGTAAATACTTTGACTGTGTCTGGTGGGGTCGCGGCAAACAGGTATTTACGTGCTCAGATGAAGAGTTTGAATATAAGATCCTTATTGGTGGATGGATCTTACTCTGGAGATAATGCAGCTATGATAGCTTATTACGCCTATTTTTTAATTTAGCGTGCTCCTAAGGACTTCCGAGGCGGTTGGTACGGGTCATCCCGACAAAATCGCAGATAGAATTGCGGAGGAGATACTGGAGGCAGTCTCATCTCAAGATATACATGGAAGGGTTGCTTGTGAAGTTCTAGTTTCCAGAAATATAGTTGCTATAGCGGGGGAGATTACTACTGAAGCGAAAGTTAACTACGAGGAGGTGGCTCGTAAATCCCTTTCAGAACAAGGTTATGATCCTTCAGGATTTCGTTTTGTAATAGATATAAAGAATCAAAGTGAAGATATAGAACGAGCAGCTATAGAGAGGGGGATTAAGTCTGGGGATCAGAGTGTAGTGTATGGATTTGCGGCAGATGAAACCGATAATTTTCTTCCTATAGATTACGCCATAGCTAGGGATTTGATTGTTAAAACTGAAGATTTAATAGATTCTGGAAAGCTTAAGTGAGCTAAGAAGGATATGAAGGTTTTGGTGTCTATAAGGGTAGAAAATCAAGAATATTATTTGGAAGATTTATTGTTTTCTATTCAACATACTGACAATGTAGATCTCAGTCAGATTAAGAAGGATATTTTTAAGGAGGTTTTGGTTCCTGTTGTGGAAGGTCACTATTCTTTTGTTATGGAAAAGGCCAATATTTTGAAGAATATAAATAAGTCTGGAAGGTTTGTGATTGGGGGATTAGACGCTGATACTGGGGTTAGCAATAGGAAGTTAGTAATTGATTCATATGGGACTAATATTCGACATGGGGGAGGAGGCTTATGTGGGAAGGATCTTTCCAAGATAGATAGGGTTGGTGCTTATTATGCGAGATGGATATGTAAGAATTTTGTGGCAGCTGGAGTTTGTAGATTTATGGAGTTACAACTTGCATATTCCTTCGGTTCCGAGAGGCCTATGATAGTTAGTGTGGCTGTAGACAGTGATGAATCTGAGGAGGATATAAAATCGGCTGTAGAAGTGGTGTTTCCCTTTACAGTATCTGAATTAGTGGATAGATTCCGTTTTAGTAAATTCTCTTATAAAGATTTAATTAAAAATGGTCACTTTGGAGACGAATCCTTACCATGGGAGAAAACCGATAAAGTGGAGGATATAAAAGACTACTTTCTTGATTAAAGATTTATTCAGTTCGGCAAAAGATATCAGAGAGGCTATTTCTATAAAAAAAGTCTATGAGGAGAGTCATATACTTCCTCTTAAACTTAAGATAGCTTCCGCTTCCCCAGAGGAAAAGAAAGCTTTGGGACAGAAGATAAATGCTCTTAAAGGAGAGCTAGATAAAGCTTTTTATGAATTTAAGAGTATTTTGGAATCTAAGGATTTAGAGCCGACACTTCTAGATCTTCCCCTATCTAACCCCTATTTAGAGAATTACTCTTTTAATTACCTATTCAACATACAGGAAGATCTAATTGAATTATTTCACGGATTAGGGTTTACTATAGAGAGGGGAAGAGAGATAGTTACTGTAGAAGAGAATTTTGATAATTTATGTATTCCTAAGAATCATCCATCTAGATCCAAGAGTGAGACATTTTATTTAGATAATGATCGTATACTTAGGCCCCATTGTACTTCTAATACCTCTATCCATTTGATATCTAAAGCTAATAGAAAAGATTTCGTTAAATGTGTTACTATAGGCCCCGTTTATAGGAGGGATGACGAGAGTAATAGACATACTCATCAATTTACTCAATTGGATTTTGTATGTTTAGGTAAGGGAATAAATTTGTCCAATTTAAAGTGAATGCTGAAGATTATATGTGAGTGTATATTTGGGGAAAGTAGGGAGTATAGATTTAGGAACTCCTACTTTCCCTTTACAAAACCTTCATTGGAGTTAGATATGAAGTGCATTTGTGATGATATTAAGAATTGCAGAATTTGTAAAGGAACTGGTTGGATAGAGATTTTGGGAGCTGGTATGTTAAGGGATGAAATTCTTAGAAAAGCTGGTTATTCCGAGGAATTCGAAGCAATTGCGGGGGGGGTTGGTATAGAAAGATTAGCTTTAATTAAGTATCAAGTGAAGGATATTAGATCCCTATACTCCAATAGTTTTCGATTTTTAAAAGATGATAATTTCTAGAAATTTAATATTTCATTTCTTCCCCCACATTCAGGACTACTCCATAGAGCAGATAACTTCAGCCCTATTTAAAAGTGGCATAGAAGTTGAAGGTGTAGATGAGATAAAGGAACCCAGTGGAGTTGCTTATGGTTTGATAGAGAGCTTTGAGAAAGTAGGGGGTAGTGATAAGCTTAATTTTTGTAAGGTTCTAATTCCGAGTGAAGGTAAGGTTAGAGAGATTGTATGTGGGGCTAGTAATGTTAGGAATAATTTAAAAGTTGTTGTTGCACTTCCGGGAGCTTCTCTCTTAGGGGGGAAGTTAAAAATTCAAGAGAGAAAGATATTTGGAAAACTATCTCAAGGAATGATTTGTTCCTATGGAGAGATTCATGAATTTAAGTTAATTGGAAGTAATTTTCCCAAAGGGATAATAGAACTTCCAGATGATTTCGATATACATCGTCCTTTTAGCTTGTCCCACTTATGTTTAAATGATGTAATTTTGGATTTGTCTATTCCCACAAATAGGAATGATTTGCACTGTGCTTGGGGAATATCTGAGGAATTATCTAAGAATTTAGGATGTTCTCCTGGAAAGGGGGACGCTCCTAATATAAGTGACTGGGCTCTAAAAATACTTATGTTAGTCAATAATTTTTCTGTTTCGACCCCCTCCATTAATAAGGTTCTATATTGTTATTCTTGTTTTAATGAAATCCCTGATAGAAGTGTAGATACTGGAAACTCTTTGATATTTAGAGAGAAGTCTGATTATTTCTCTTTACTCCTAAATAAATATTTGAAGGGTACAGATATTCCTGAATTAGAGAGAAGAAGAATTCCTGTAGATTGAACAAGAATATTGCAGTTTCTTTGTATCTCTCGTGAGTGTCAGGATTTTTTGATATCTAGATTAAAAAATTATTCTTTTAACTTTGAAGAGGGGTTTTTTTCCCCTCCTCCATGGAGAGATGATATACAGGATCAAAAGGATTTGGCCGAAGAAGTTGTAAGACTAGTAGATATTGAAAAGTTAGAAGAGAAACCTCCGGTTGCTGCTTTATCTCTTCCAGATAATAAAGGGATATTTGAGATTTTAAGGATTAAGAATTTCTTAAGATCTAGAGGCTTCTTTGAGTGCAGTAATTTTAATCTTCAAGATGTTAATTTAACGATCGATTCATTCCATTTATGGGGAGAAGATATTCACAAAGTGGAGAATCCAATTTCCGTTGATAGAGTGGTATATAGGCATCACGGATTATATGAACTCCTTTCAGTTATGGAGTTCAATAATGATGACGGGTTGGAAATGCATCCCGTTTTCGAGATAACCTACAATCCAAATGGAAACGAGGAAGTTTTAAATGTGGTGATTCCGGAAATTAGTGAATCCTTTCCAATGTGTAACACTGTTATTAGTGGAAATATTTTTGATTTGCAATCCTATTTGCGGAGGATTTTTTTGTTATTAGATAAAAGCATTGAATTTAAGTTGTGTTATGGAAGCAAGGAGCCTTTTTGAGGCGTTAATCTCATGTATATTATGGATGGAGATAGCATTTTAGGATATGTAGGATATTTGAAAACTAAGCTTCCCATGAAGGTTGTGGGCGCTTCAGTTCTTTTATCTCGTTCAGGAAATAAGATATTTAGAGTATCTCGCGAGAGAGGTAAGTTTCCTTCTTCCACAAGAGATATTTCTATATTGGTAAAGTCGGATTTTAAAGGGCTTCAGGAATTAATGAATTCTTGAAACCCCCCTTTTTTAGAGGATGTGAAGCTTTTAGAACGTTATGAAGATAAAGGCTCCATAAGTTATTTATTTCGATTTACATTTCGTTCTCACGAGAAGACTTTAACTAAGGAGGATATCGATAATTCTATGTTACAGATTTATAAGTGCATTGAGAATAAAGGACTAATTGTTAGATAATGGCTACTAATCCAACTTTTCTTAAATTTGCAATAGAAGATTGTTTTTTGGCTTTCAGGAAGTACTTTGAACTAACTTATTCTCTGCATGTCAAAGTTCTAGAGTTTTATAAGGACCATAGGAATTCCGATTTATTAAAGGAGATAAAGTCGTTGGAAATGGATTCCAATAGCATTTACAAGAGAATGATTGAGGAGGTGGCTTGGAATATCTCACAACATTCTCCCCAAGCGGACAGCCTAAGATTCTTTCTTGCCCTTTTGTTATCTTTAAAGGATATAGAAAGATTTGCCGATTATGGATTCTCTATTGCGAGAATAATAAATAAAAAGAATAGGGATTTGTTCAGGGTGTTCGGAAATTTTGAGGTCTTTCATAAGATGTTGTTTTATGTTGATTCTATGTGACAAAGGTTTTTAAAAGGAGGTGGAAAAGTGAATTACGAAGATTTTCAATTTTGTGAAAACTTGAAAAATGAATTTATTGGACTGCAAAAGGATTCTTTTTCTAAAATTACAGAGTTCTTAACGGACTTTGAAGTTTCTGATTCTAATAAGGATCTTTCTTCTTTTGTTCACATAATATTGGTTAAGATAGGGAGATCAGTTGATCATGTATTTAATGTGATAGAAAACTTTCAACAAATACTGGATCCTAATGCTGAGAACGCTTTTATTTTGAAAGAAAAGGAATAGAGATATTAAGTTCCTTTATGCCTCTTTTTCTGGGCCTAAATTAAGAAGGTATTACTTTCCTGAACCTCCAGATGGTTTCTTAAGTTATAGGTATGATTATTCTGTATTCACTAGGAGATTTCTCTTATTTCTAAAGAAGATTGTTAAGTTAATATTGGATAATCGATGTCGAAAGTTAAGGGTTAATCAATATATACTGAAAGAGTTGGATCTACCTTTGGATACGGATGTAACAACTTTAGATGCTTACTATAGGAGAGAATTTAAGAAGAAAAGGAAGTTATTTTATTCAAAGAGTAGACCAAACGTCGTATTTCCAGAGCCTGAAAAGACTTATATCGAATTTCTCCCTTCGCCTTCAAAAGTCAAAAACAAGAACTTTTCTATCGAGTTCTTTCAACAACAATATCAGGAAGAATCAGTTTCGGAAAGCTCCTAGTCCTTGAGGATGTATTTGTTCCTGTGGAGCTTACAGGGATATAAGTAGGAAAGCTTATGGACAGTATGAGGATTGACTTAAGAATTTTTTAAAGTACCGTAAGAAGAGGAAGAAAAGGAGTGATAGGGAGGCCATTTCCCGAATTATGAAATGTAATTCGGTTCATAAAGGTACTAAATTCATGAAGAACTCTAAGGGTTATGTGATTGAGGCTCATAATGTTAATAAGTGATTTTGCAATAAGGCTGATAGAACTTTCAACAAAGTTCTTTGCGATATTAATTTAAAGGTCAGAGAGGGGGAGTTTGTTATCGTTCTAGGCTATTCTGGATCTGGGAAGTCAACTTTGTTGAATGTGCTTTCTGGAATAGATAGACCCTCTAATGGAACCATAATTGTGTCTAATCATAATTTGATAGCCATGAAAGAACGGGAGCTTACTACTTTCAGAAAGGAGAATTTATCCTTCATATTCCAAAATTATGCCCTCCTACCAGAGCTTACTGTAAAGGAAAACATAATGCAGGGCGCTGCCCTTCAGGAGAATGTATCTAAACGTTTAAATCTTGAGGAATTGGTGGAATTCCTAGATATTAAAGAGCATTTAAATAAAAAACCTAATCAACTTTCGGGAGGGCAACAGCAAAGGGTGGCGATATTAAAATCCGTAATTAAAAATCCCAAGATACTCTTTGCAGATGAGCCAACAGCTTCCGTGGATGAAGAGACATCTAAGAATATTTTGAAGATTTTTTGTGATATTAACAAGAGATACAAAACCACTATAGTTTTGATCACCCATAATCCTATTATCTCTAAGATAGGAACTAAGTTGATTCATATTGAAAGTGGAAGGATAATTAAAGCTCAAAATCAAATTCCAATTTCCTTAGAGGAATTGTCGTGGGTAGGTCATGAATAATGAGGCTTTCTTTGATGCTTTAAAGGATTATTCTTATCGTAAGCAAGTAGATAAGAATCATTATCCCCTTCGCTATTGAGTTTTTAATAGTAATCTTTTCATACACTTGACCTATTGGGTCTTTGCTGTGTGATTCATAACTATAATAGGTGCTATATTTGTTCCAGTTAATAATACTCAGAGAATAGGTAGAGGAGCGGTTGTAGTTTTTGAAACTAGTTTTAATTATGTAGTAAAGATACTGGGTGGAAGTCTAGATAAAGAAGCCGAGAATATTAGTCCTTCTTTGTGAAGCTCGGAATCATATACTTTCTTATTTTTAACTTTCCTATTATTAGCTCTTAGTGCCTACTGTATATTTGTAGTTCAGAATTTTCTATTTGATATCGTCGGAATAGCCAATAGATATGGTGACTCTCAAAAATCCAAGAAGATTCTTTTCTTCTATAAACGCCTTAAATATTTATTTGCCTTTGGTTTTTTATTGACCATGTGAACTGCTTTTTCACTCTTATATATAAGAAAACCTGTTTCTGAGCAGGATATATCTACACTCTTATTTAAGGCTATCCCTCCAAGCGTAGGAGGTCATAAGATTTATCATAGACCACTTACTTATTTCGGGTGGATAACTAGCTTTTTAAATGTGCTCTCATTTTCTATGGTTAGCTTTCTATATTGGAGATATGTGAAAGAGAAGTTATCCGGTAATGATTTCTTTTTTGAGTCCTTAAGGGAGAAGAATGTGGAGGAGAAGTTATTTGAGAATCAGGAGATACAACAACTGATCTTTAAATCAATGAATGTGATACCTAGACAAGATTTTCGCGAGAAGAATTCTGAGGACTTTGTCGCTGAGTTGAAGGACGTCAATAAGTATTTTTTAGTTAATAACAAGCAATTTCACGCTTTAAAAGGGATTAATCTGAATATTAAGAGGGGAGAGTTTGTAGTTATTTTAGGTTATTCTGGATCTGGAAAAACTACCCTACTTAATATACTTTCTGGAATAGATAGACCTACCGATGGGAGATGTATATTGAGTGATCATAATATATGTAAGATGACTGATTCCGATTTGAATGTATTTCGTAGGAAGGAAATTGGATATATATTTCAGAATTATGCCTTACTTCCTAATTTAACCGCTCAGGAGAATATATCTATAGCTCAAAACTTAAGCAATAGAATTCCAGTAAAGGTGCAAATCGATAAGTTTAAGTCAAGATGAAAAAAAGGGAATAAATGAAAAGCCTTTATTCAGCTTTTGAAAGATCTCTTTATTTCTAGGGAAGATAAGGCAAAATTAAATTATTTAATAGATGCTCTTGATCTTGCAGATCATAAGAATAAATATCCTCATCAACTTTCGGGAGGGCAACAGCAAAGGGTGGCTATAGCTAGAGCTTTCATAAAGAAACCAAGAATATTATTAGCTGATGAGCCTACTGGAGCTATTGATCATTCTATGACTCGCTCTATATTAGAGCTCTTCTATTACATCAATAAATATGCAAAAACTACCGTTATTTTGATAACTCATAATCCTCTGATTGCTAAAATGGCAAAGAGAGTTTTACACGTAGAAGGGGGTAGGATAATTAAGGATATATATAATTTGAAACCGCAGACTCCAAGAGAAATCCAAGGACTTTAGTTTTTAGGATTTTGGAAATATAGTTCAGTAGCAGAACATTCCCCTGATAAGGGAAAGGTCGGTGGTGCGATCCCGCCTATTTCCACCATGGGGGGGTAGCTCAGTTGGTAGAGCACATGCTTTGCAAGCATAAGGTCGTGGGTTCGAGGCCCATCCTCTCCACCATTTTACTTTTCCGAAAACTTAAATTCTTCTTTAAATACTAGGTGGAATTCTATTTGGTAGTTGTAAGAATACTCCGAGTTTAATTCCTTTAATTTAACTCTAACTTCCTCCTTCATATCAGGCAGTTTATCCCCGTGGAACTCTGTGGGTTTAATGAAGATTTGAATCAAGTTACCAGCATTTTTAATTATTGTTTTCTCTATTCAAGAGATACTCATTATCTTCTCCTCAATCATTTTCCTTCTCTTCTCTATAAGTTCCATCTGCCTTGGACGCGCCCCTTCTCTTCCGGCAGATAACTTGTCCGATGCTTTAACTATGATTGCGTAGGGATTATTAGGAGGGATTCTTCCATGGTGTGACTCAATAGTATTCAATATATATTCCTCAAAATTAGCTTCCTTCCCTATTTTTAAACCCTCATCTACGTGATCTCCCAAGTTAGCTTTAGCCTTCCCAATATCGTGAAAAAAACCCGCTCTTTTTGCTTTTAAAGGATCTAAACCTAACTGAAAGGCTATATTGGCGGAGAGTTGAGCTACTTCTATACTATGTTCCAATATATTTTGACTGAAGGAATATACAAATTGAAGAGTTCCTACGTGGGTTGCTAGAAATTCTGGATAGTTTTTATATCCTAAGAATTGCTCCAACCATTGACCTCCTATCTTGTTGCATTTAGCTTCAAACTCCTTATTTACCTCTTCATAGAGACTTTTCATCTTTCCTAAATTTCATGACTTAAGCTCTAATAATTTCTTTACCAATTCTACGGCCTTCTCAACATTTATAGAGTTGTATTTGGAAAGTACTATTCCGTGGTTAGGACACTTCTGATCTACCTGCAAATCTACTTTTGTGAGATTTATGAAATGTTGCTTATGTTGTCCGTCCTTTCCAAGTAACTGCCCTATAGTTTCTTCATTAAATCCGGGGAGGGAGGAGAGGTCTATCCTTTTGCAACAACTAATTATTGGCTGCTGAATCTTTAAAGTGTGAATTGCATTTAAAATTATCTTATTGAAGATCTCTTGCTTTTGTTGGAGTATGTATTTTTCATAGGCCTCTAACTCTTTTCGAACTTCAGGATCATTTGCTATATCTTTTTTATTCTTCTCCTGTCCATCCATAGTCGTGAGCTCGTATTCTATTATTTTTGAAAATAAGAATTTTTTAATAGTAAATAAATCCTCTGGGATTGCCGTTCATCAGAATATTTATGACAGGGACTTTAACCTTATCCATGAGATCAATAAAGACCAAAAAGCAAATTACTCTTTGGTTCACAGAATTGATAAGTACACTTCTGGGGCTGTGCTCATTGCTAAAAACAAGGAGGCCCTTCTGCTTCTACAAAATCTATTTCTAAATAACGAAATTGAAAAACATTACTTAGCCCTATCCTCTAAGGAACTGCCAGCTAAGAAGCTTAAGATAACTTTATCCTTAGGCAGAAGTAAAAACGATAAACTTCGCTTTACTAATAAAAACGCTAAGAACTATAAACCCGCTTGCACCGAAGTGGAAGTGATAGATCGTTACTTCTTAAAGATTCTACTAAAAACGGGAAGAACTCATCAAATTAGGGCGCATTTATTCTCAATCAATTGTCCAATTCTTAATGACCCAATATATGGCAACTGTTGTTTCAATCCCGAATTTGGACAATATCTGCATGCCTATAAATTGGAGTTTACTTGTCCTATTACTAACGAATGAATCTCGGTAACTGCCCCATTACCACAAGAATTTAAAGATAAGTTATCAGAGCTTAATATTGAATATACGGAGTAAGTGTTTTTGCAGGTATTTCACAGTAAGGAGGCGGTGGTTTTGGCTTTGCATTCCGAGGATAAGTGTTTGGACTTCAGAACAGTGGAGAAGGTTCGAATAGGGGAAAGATTTTTGGAATCTCTAGAAAATTTGTATTTCTCCCATAACGTCTGAGTTGATAGGATTTATTTCCGAAATTCTTATTCTTCTTGAAATGCCTCAAGATTATTGGTAGTTTGCTTGAAGGTTTTCATTTCCTTCGGGAAGTTTAAGATTTATTTAAAAGAGGAAGAATTGGATGTTGATGATATCCATAAAGAGATTAGAAACTTTAATAAGGAAGAGTTTAAACTATTGAGGGGTTCTGAAGATTTAAGTCCCCTTTATAAGAAATGTCCAACTATAAATATTTAGTTCTCTCGGATTTAGACGGAACTCTTTTAAATTCTGAGGGATTAGTTAGTGAGGGTACTAAGAAATTTGTGCATGAGATAAATAAGAGAGACGATATTCTATTTTGTTTTTCTACAGGTAGATGTTGAAGGGATTGTAAAAGGATATATGAAGAATTGGAGCTAAAAGGATTCGTTTCTTGTTGTAATGGAGCTTTTATTTATAATCCGCGGGAAGAGTTAGTGAGATATTCCTTTATATCTGAGAAGTTATGAACTTTCTTTTTGCAGAATAGTTACTTTACTGAAGGACTCTTAAAGGGAGATGTTCTTACTGACAAGGGAAATTTTTCCTTGACGGAAGATAATGGCCAAGAGGTACTGAGTCGTCTTAGGGATTGTAAAGCTAACGTTTATGGAATAAAGACTTACTTTAATTACAGAAAACCTACTCCCGAACTTGAACTAAAGTTTGTAAAACGTATAAATGATCTTAAGCAATTAGATTGCCCTCCCAGCTTAACCATTTTTCATTATCCAGATATCTTAAACTTAGAGATACATGCTAATTATGTTAATAAAGAAAGGGCGGTGGAATTCTTAGGGAACTATTACGGTATTGCACCTAATAATATTCTTACTTTTGGAGATCAAGTAAATGATTTAAGTGTAGCTATGGGGACATCCAGATTTTGTGCTGTTGGGAATGCTTTAGATTCTATAAAGCAGGTTTCTAATAGAATTTCAGAATATAGTAATGATGAAGATGGTGTGGTTAAGGAATTACAGGTATTTCTAAATAAGGAAATATAGTTGTGATTTGGGGAGATATTAAGGAGGAGGCTAAGCGTATAGTCGATAAGAGAAATAAGGAGAGGGATTGTTTTTTTAAGGATTTCGTACATCTGGTAGAGAAGTATGATAATTTCTTTGTTTTCATACATTGCAACCCAGATGGGGATTGCCTGGGGGCTGCTTTTGGTTTTAAGGCCATAATAGAGTCCAACTTTCTTAGGAAGACAGTCCATGTTATAGGAGAGGATGGAGGTCTATTTCCTTGGTTGGAGAAGAAGTTTGATAATTTAGTAAATATAAGTTTCGACTTCTCCCAAGCTATGGCCCTTATCGTGGATGTGGGTAATAGGGCAAGAATTCAGAAATTTGATAAGTATTTTGAGCAGGCAAAGACCAAGTTTGGAGCTATAGTAAAAGTAGATCATCACGGAGTATTCTCTGATTTTTCGGTTGATCTAAACTGGGATGATCCCACTTATTCATCCACATGTGAACAGATAGTTCAAATTGTGGATTACTATGGTTGGATTATGAATAAGGAAGCAGCAACTTTTCTTTATTTGGGGATCTGCACAGATGGCGGAAGATTTTTATATGAATCCGTTCTTCCTAGAACTTTAATATTAGCGGCCAAGACATGACGTTCTGGAGCCCAAAAGGATTTAATACATGATAATTTGACCTACAGAACTTGAAACTCCATAAAGATATCTAACTATCTCCTTAATAATTGTCAAAAGACCGATAATGTAATTTGGTTCTATTTAACTAGAGATATTCAAAAAGAATTGGGAATTCCGGATGGAAGGGGATTGGTTAATACTTTTGCGAATATAGAGGATCATTGGTGTTGAATATTGTTTTCTGATACTGCAGAGGGAATGGTAAAGTGTGACTTTCGGTCTCGAGATGTAAGTGTTAGAGATTTGGCCATTAAGTATGGTGGTGGAGGCCACATTAATGCTGCAGGGGCCTCCATTTCCGATTCCAAGTTAATTAAGAATATTGTTGAAGATGCGGATGTTTTGGTGAAGAGGGCTAAGAATCAGAAAATTATTGCCGAGAAACAGGAAAGCTCTTCTCGTTTCAATGAGATGAGGAGGAAACAAGAAGAGGATTTATATCTCAGTCAATACGAGGAGATATTATCTAGCGCCAAGGATTTTGTCGACAAGAGAAGGCTTTATGACTTCGATTCTATAGAGAAAAGGAATAAGCGTACTTTGGCTCTTATGGAGAAGGAAAGAAAACAAAGAGAGAAGGAGGCTATGAAGAGGAAGAAGAGTAGAATTCGTCGTGATGACACTCCAGAAGATATCAAGAGAATGCGCGAACAGCAGACTTACAACGAGAATAAAGTAACTATAGAAGAGCTTTATTTCCAGAAGTCTCATGAGAAATTGGACTTCGATAAATATGTACCTTTCATAGAAGAGATTATTGTGAATATACTTACAGCCCCTCCCTATGAAGTGAAGGATTCAACCGAATTAAAGGATTATTTGAAGAAAAATAAGGTGGGTGGTGATTTAGCTATTGGAATTATCGATTCCCTAATTGCTAGAGTTAAGTTGGATGAGTCTTAGTGTCTGGTTATATTCTCGCTATAGATGCTAGTTCTTCATCCTGTAAGGCCGCTTTATTTGATGATCTTGGGAGAGTAGTAAAAGAACATTCCCTTCTTATAAACACTCAATATTTGGGTGATTTCTATGTGGAGCAAGATCCGGAAAAGATATTTCAGTCTCAGGTTCAGGCTATGAAAGCGGTTCTTTCGGGAGTTGATCTTAGCCTGGTAAAGGGCATAGGAATCACCAATCAAAGGGAGACTGTTGTAGCATGAGATGCTGAAACATATCTACCTCTTTATCCCGCCATTTCTTGACAGGATAGAAGGAATTTGGATTTCTTCCAAGATTTAAAACCCCATGAAGATTTCATAAAGAAAACAACGGGACTAGTTTTTCATCCTTATTTTTCGGCTCCCAAAATAAAGTGACTATTGAAGCATTTGCAAGGGAAGAGATTTAAGATTGGAACCATAGATAGTTGATTGATATTCAAGTTAACTGGTCATAAAGTATTTGCTACCGATGTGAGCAATGCTTCCAGAACTATGCTTATGGACATAGAGAAGTTATGTTGATCTAAGGAACTTCTTGAGTTATTTCAAATTTCTGAAGACATACTTCCTCAGATAAAGAACTCTTTAGATGATTATGGCTATTGAGAATACAGAGGAATAAAGATTCCCATTTTGGGAGTTTTGGGAGATCAGCAGGCAGCGTTATTTTCTTTGGGGGTGGAGGTGGGAACTGCTTGTTGTACATATGGTACAGGAGCCTTTCTGCTAGTTAATTGTGGAATCAAAAGAGAGACAATTCCAAATACTTTAACTACGGTGGCTTGGAAGTTGCGCGAAGGGGAGATATGTTACGCCTTAGAATCTTCCCTTTTTAGTTGTGGAAATGCTATGAATCAATTGGAAAAAAAGGGCTCCATTTGAAATTATGAGATGTCTACGAACACCTATCTAGATTCTTTCTTTCTTCCGGCATTTAATGGGAATTTATTTTTAATGGATTCCCAAGAGTACAAGGATTTATCTCACAATAAAGATATGGTTCTTGAGGATTCTGAAAAATTTTTAAAGTCTCTATGTAATGGAATTGCTTTGGCCGTAGATCATATGTTGTCCCCATTTAATGAATGTATTGATATTAGGGAGCTTTGAGTTAATGGAAAAGTTTCTAATTTGGAATATTTAAATGCGGTCCAGTCTTCTATATGTGGATTGAATGTCTTGAAGTGCAGTCAGGAGAATCAGAGCATTTTGGGTATCGCCTATTTAGTAGGAATAGGGGTTAACTTTTGAGAATTAAAGGATTTACAGAAGATGAGATCTTTCAATAAGGTTTGATTGCCGGAAGAAATTAATCCAATTATTAAGGATTTGAAACGAAGTTGAAAAAAAGCTTTATAATTAAAGGAGTAATAATTCATGTCAAAAGAGAAGTTTGATCGTTCGAAGGATCATATTAATGTAGGTACCATCGGTCATATTGACCATGGTAAAACTACTCTTACTGCTGCTATATGTACTGTATCCTCTAAGTTAGGTTTAGCCGAAGCTAGAGATTACGCATCCATTGATAAGGCTCCAGAAGAAAGGGCTAGGGGAATTACTATTAACACTTCACACGTTGAGTATGAAACTGAAAAACGTCATTACGCTCACGTTGATTGTCCCGGTCATTCTGACTACATTAAGAATATGATTACTGGTGCGGCTCAAATTGACGCTGCAATACTAGTTGTTTCTGCAACTGATGGTACCATGCCTCAAACTAGGGAGCATATTCTCCTTGCTAGACAAGTAGGTGTTGAAAGAATGGTTGTTTTTTTAAATAAGTGTGACATGGTTGAAGATGTTGAGATGCAAGATTTGGTTGAAATGGAGGTTAGAGATCTTCTTACATCTTATGGTTATGATGGTTCCGCTACTCCTGTTGTTAGGGGTTCTGCGTTAAAGGCTCTAGAAGGAGATGAGAAGTATGTTCAATCCATAAAGGATCTTTTGGCTAACTTGGATGAGTATGTTCCTCTTCCTGTGAGGGAGGTTGATAAACCCTTTCTTCTTTCAATCGAGGATGTATTAACTATTACTGGACGTGGTACCGTTGTTACCGGTCGTTGTGAAAGAGGTACTCTTAAGGTTAATGAGGAGGTTGAGATTGTTGGACTTAAGGAGACAAGTAAAGCTGTTGTTACTGGTATTGAAATGTTTAGAAAACCTCTTGATGAAGTTCTTGCGGGTGATAATGCTGGAGTTCTCCTAAGAGGTGTCAATAAAGACGAAGTTTCTCGTGGTCAAGTATTAGCTAAACCTAAGTCTATTACTCCTCACAAGAAATTTCATGCTCAAATCTATGCTCTTAAGAAGGAGGAGGGCGGAAGACATACTGCTTTTACTAAGGGATATAAGCCTCAGTTCTACTTTAGAACAACCGATGTTACAGGAACTATTGATCTTCCTGAAGGTTCTGAAATGGTTATGCCTGGAGACAACGCTAAGATTCTTGTTGAATTAATAAATGTGGTTGCTATTGAAAAGGGTTCTAAGTTCTCCATTAGAGAGGGAGGTAAGACTATTGGGGCTGGTACGGTTGTAGATATCGTCGAGTAATTTCGTCGGTGTCCTTTGGGGAAGGGCAGATTGTTTCTGTTCTCGGTGTTTTTTTTGGGGACGAAGGAAAAGCCAAGATAGTTGACTATATCTCCAAAGATTTTGACTATGTAGTTCGTTATCAAGGAGGTGATAATGCTGGACATACTGTATGAATAAAGGATAAGAAGTATGTATTTCAATTGATTCCCTGCGGAATATTACAAACTAAAGCATTTATATCTCACGGAGTAGTTTTAAATCCACAAAGCCTTCTTAAGGAAATACAGAATCTTAGTACATGCATTGAAATCAAAGATAGGCTCTTCATTTCGGAACATGCTCATGTTATTTGTGATTGAAATATAGCTTACGATAAATTCATAGAACATTTAAGAGGGTCTAATGCGATAGGAACTACTAACAAGGGTATTGGTCCTACCTATTCTAATAAGGCGCTTAGGTTGGGGATAAGGGTTAAGGATTTGTTAGACTATGATTCCCTTAGGGAGAAGATAGATCTTAATTTAAAGATATACAATGTACTTTTTAAGAGTTATGGTCAACCTACATTTGACTTAGAGGTAGAGACTAGGAAATATTTTGAATATGGACAGAAGATAAAACCCTACTTGGTGGATTCCTACCATTGAATATATGGGGAGCTCTCTAGAGGTAAGAAATTTCTATTTGAAGGGAGTCAGGGTTTAATGCTAGATTTGGATTTAGGAACTTATCCATTCGTTACTTCTTCTAACATTACTGGATCTTTAATTTCCGGTACTTCTCTATCCTTTAGACATTTCAAAAGAATGGTGGGGGTTGTGAAGGTCTATAGTAGTAGGGTGGGGAATGGAGAGTTTATTACTGAGATTAAAGATTTGGATCTTGTCGATTATATTAGGAAAGTTGGGAATGAATTTGGTTCTGTAACGGGAAGACCTAGAAAGATAGGGTGGCTAGATTTAGTGGCCTTGAAATATGTGGTTAATATTTCCGGAATTACAGAGATAGTTTTGACTTTGGTGGATGTTTTAAATAATTTGGAAGAAGTGAAGGTATGTGACTCATACGAGCACTCTTCAGGACAGCCTATTCCTATGTATAAGTCTTTTAAGGGGTGAAAAGAGGATTATTCATCCATAAAAAGATATTCTGACTTTTCAGAAGAATTCAGGCATTTTGTAAAGTATATAGAGGATTTTGTGGGAATTCCGGTAACTATAATCTCCTATGGAAAAAGTAGAGAGGATACTTTAATTCGTATGAATGAAAATTAAACTAGAGTTACCATCTCACGTCAAAAACGCCATTTCTAATTTAAATAGGCTTAAGAGAGAAATAGATTTAGTCGTAAATGTTGTTGATGTTAGAGCTAGTAAAACAAGTAATTTAAGCACTTATATATCTCGCATATTTCCCAAATCTAAGATATTAAATATATTTAGTAAATCCGATTTAGTAGGCTCTTCGGGATTAGAGAATTCTTTTAATTTCAAAATTCAGAGCAACAGAAATAGAATTCTTAATTTAATAAAAGGATCTTTACGGGAGGAGAGGACTAAGCTTCAGGAGTCGGGATATTTAAATCCACATTTTAAGATATTAGTAGTAGGAATGCCTAATACTGGGAAATCCACACTCATTAATCTTCTTAAAAATAAGAAAATCTCTAAGACCGAAAATACTCCCGGAATTACTAGAAAGATTACTCAGTATTATTTGGGAGATAATTTATGACTCTTTGATTCTCCAGGTATATTTTTTTATCAGGATATATCTCCGGAACTACTTTGAAAGCTCATCGTTATAAATGCCGTTCCTTCTAATGTTCAGGAGTATTCGGAGATATTAGAAATCACCTTTTGATATCTTAAGCATAATTATCCAAAGTCTATGGAAGAGCTTTCTGCTGATAGTTATTTATCTTTTATAGAAATGCTTGCGAAGAGGTATAACTTCAAGCATAGAGGAAACACTTTTGATTTAGAAAGGGCGGAGAAGAAATTTTTGTTTCTCCTTAGGAATGGAGGAATAAGGGACGTATTTTGGGACTAACTAGATTTTTCAAAATTCTTTTTGTTAAGGCGTGTTATTTTTTATCTATGCGCCGCTCCATTCGGGGAGAGATGAGTTATTGTTTTGGGAAGTCTAAGTTTAAAGGGGGCAATTTATCTGCCTTAATTTTTGGAGAATACGAGGATGAAATACTTATTCTAGCTTCCTTTATATTTATCTCCTCATCCTTTATGTGCAAGAGAAAGGGAGAGAGAAACTTTGATTTCGATTGAAAATCATACTTTGACATTTTCTCCTATAAGCATAATAACTCTTTTATTCTATGTGCCATTAGATACCTTCTGGATAAGAATGAGATAGTTAATAATAGGGAACTTATTACTAGGGCTTGTAGCGATTTAAAGGATAACTTCCATGATCAGTATCTATATTCCATTGTTTATAGAAAGGCTAAGGAGTTGAATCAGGATATAGACTTAGATAAATATTTAACTCTGTTGGATATAGTTCTAAAGATCAATAGGATATATAAGAAGGAAGTTCCTAAGGATAGCTCTAAGGTAATGGAGTTAGTGGATAATACGTGGGACTGGAAGAATAAAGTATTTGAGATTTTTGGAAATAAGTCTGAATATGTAATTTTCTCTTTCTTTGTTAATCTTAATAGTTAGGTGTCCACCATTGTAGCTTTAGCTACTCCTCCAGGAATAGGGGCTCTTCATGTAATTAGAGTATCGGGACCGGATACTTTTGAAATCTTAAATAGGATATCTGTAACTCCAGTTTCTAGAACTGAAGATAGGATTCAAGTTACCTTTATAAAATCCAGAAATAATAGGTTAATAGATCAAGTAGTACTTTCTAAATTCTATGCCCCACACTCCTATACAGGAGAGGATTGCATAGAGATTAGTTGTCATGGAAATAATTTAATATCCAAGTTAATAATTGAGGAGCTTCTAAAAAGTGGAGCTGTTTATGCCAAGAGGGGGGAGTTTACTAAAAGGGCCTTTCTTAATAATAAGATAGATCTGAATCAGGCTATCAGTATTGGAAATTTATTTTCCGCTAATTCAGAGGGAGAGATTTATTCTTTTGTTGAAGAGATAAAAGGAGCTACTTCTAAATTGGTACATTCCTTTATAGAAGAGATATCGGCTATTAGATCTGAATGTGAACTGAATATAGATTATCCTCCAGATATAGAGGTTGAGGATTCTAAATTTAAGGAGAATATTCAGGAGAGAATCAGGTCTTTACATTCAAAACTCTTATTTTTTCTAAATTCCTCGAAGAAGCAAAAATTATCAGGATTTAGAGTAGTTTTTGTGGGGAGACCAAATGCAGGAAAGTCTTCATTGATAAATTATTTAATAGGGAGAGAGAAGATCATTGTTTCTGAAGAAGCAGGAACTACTAGAGATACTGTAGAAGTAGATTATCAATTTGATGATTATTTATTAACTTTGGTGGATACTGCAGGAATATACGAAGTTGATGACTTCTTAACTAATGAATCTATTAAAAAGAGCAAGGATGCAATCAAAAATGCTGATTTATTGGTTCATCTAATTTCGTTAGAGGATAAGAAAGATACTAAAGAATTGGTTTCGGAATTTGGGGGTAAGCCAGTAATCACAATCTTCACTAAGTCCGATTTATTCCCGCATATTAATGAGAATAATTGCATTTCCGTTAAGAATTCAGAAATCGTTGAATTCTTAAAATTGCTTAGAATCCACTTACAGGAGAATTATTCTTCGGTGGGCATAAAATCTCAGGAAGGAATAAATCACTTAAATAATAGTTGTTTAGAGTTGGAGAAATCTCTGGAAGCTCTATCTTTGGATTTAATAGCAGAACATTTAAATTTTTCTTATGATCATCTTTGCAGAATTGTGGGTCTAAAGCAAGATAGTTTTGAGAAGATAAATCACTTATTTGATAATTTTTGTATCGGAAAGTAATGTTTAAATTTTTTGATTCTCACATACATTTAAATTCCGATCGTCTTAATCTTTGATTGAGACAACGTAAGGATCTTTATAGGGACTGAATATTCAATGTTGTTTCCACTAATTTGGAAGATTTAGAAATAGCATTTTCTCAATCTAAGGAACATAGCAATGTTTATGTTACGGCAGGAATACATCCACTAGAGATAGACGGGTTGGATTTAGAATCCACCATGGAGCTTCTAGAGTATAAGATAAGGAGCAATTCTAAAGTTTTGGCAATTGGAGAAATTGGACTAGATTTCTATCGGATGCCTAAAGAAGAGGTATTCGAGAATCAGAAAAGATGATTTCTTGCCCAATGTGATTTAGCCAAGAAATTAAATCTTCCCGTTATGCTTCATTTGAGAAATGCCTCTGAAGAGGCTTTGTCCCTTCTTAAAGATATAAATTGATTTGGAATTATACATTGCTACGATGGAGATTTGGAATTGGCTAATAGATTTCTGGCCCTACCAGGAAGATGAATGTTATCTATATCTCCTATTATTTTTAGAGAGGGTAATAAGACTTCCGGTATTTTGGAGTCTATAGATCTTTCTCATTTTCTAGTGGAAACAGATGCTCCTTACTTGAGCGAGGATTCCGAGAAGGTGAAAGATATAATTGAATCCTTGTCTAAAGCGAAAGGTATAAACTTTGAACAATGCAGGGATCACTTACTCTCTAATTTTCAAGATTTTTTTAAATTAAATGAAACTTAAAATTCTCACTATTGGGGGAGTGGTATATGAAAACGATGTGATTAAGGTGAAGATAAAGAGGCCTGACGGTTTGATGATTATAAATAGGAATTACTCTTCTGTTATGGAACAACTTGCAGATGGAGAGGTGGTGATTTTTGAGAAGTCTCAAAAGAAGGTATTTTTAAATTTAAAGGAGGGGTGATTGACTATGTCTAATAATAGATGTAGTATTTATGGATCATCAGTGAAGTTCAAATAGTGGAGGCTGAAGAGATATTTATTAAAGCTTTAAATCGAAAGGATATCAAGTCTATTTTTAGGATTTATCAAGGATATTCAAATAGGACATACAAGTTAACCACTGAAAATAATGAGGAATTTAAAGTTAGGATAGGAGACAATAATCACTTCATTTCCAGAAAGAATGAGCTTGCTATTTTGAAGTTAACGAAGAATGATAATTATCTCTTTTATGATGAAAAGTCGGGAGATAGTGTGTGAAGATGGCTTGACGGCGATCCCACAAATAGGCTCGATATAGATAAACAATATTTGGTTTTACTGGTGTCGGAAATAAAGAAGATCCATAGTAGTCCCATAAATTGCCTTGTTTTATTACATGATGATTTAGAGTTTTATGAGCAGACGAAGGACAACTTCAGCAAAGAGGATCTAGATATTTATTTAAAACTCGTTAAACAGAATGAGAATCAAAAGCATACACTTTGTCACAATGATATATCTCCAGGAAATCTTATTTATAACAAAGACAAGAAAATCCTTTCCATCATAGATTTTGAATGAGGTAGGATCAATTCTCCTTATTGGGATTATGGTAATTTTGTTAAGGAGTCAGATTTGGATATGTGACATATTAAGTATTTGGCTACTCTTGCCGACCTTTCCTTAAGACGATTATTTAAGTATTGCTTTATGGCAACCATGTATTCTCTTCAGTTAAGTTTTGTTTTAGAGGAATCGGAGTCTATAAAGGTATATAGAAGACGTTTATTTTCCCAATTGGAAAAATATAAATTTCAAATTTTTAAAAATGTTGGAAATTTAGAAATTGGAAATTATTAAAATTTTTTCTGAAGAAATCATGTCAGAGGAATTTGATATATTTTTTCTTAACTTAACCTGAACCGTAAAAGCTCTTGATTCTGAAGAGTACAGGCAGAAGTTGAAAGAGGCTTTGGAGGCCTGTAAACCTTCCGCTAAAGGTATCAAAGAGATTAGAAGGTCTTTAATAAAAATATCATTTAAAAGAGCTAAGTTAGCACTTAAGAAAAAGAAGTCTCAGGAGTAGTCGCATTAGGCTTCACTTTTGCCTCCAAAGAACGTAGTAATAATTGGTAAACCTAACGTAGGTAAGTCGCAACTTTTTAATAGATTAGTAGGAGAAAGACACGCGGTAGTATTTTCCAAGCCAGGAGTAACTAGGGATCGCATTACTTTAGAGTGCTATTGGCTCCATAGATCTTTTCTTCTTACCGATACGGGAGGATATACTCTCGATAATTATTCCTTCCAGAAGGAGATAAATAGACAAACAGAAATAGCTCTCAAGGAGGCTGATTTAATACTCTTTTTAACTTCAGCTAAAGACGGAATAGATTCTGATGATTTTCAAATAGCTAAGACCTTAAAAAAGAATAGGGCCTCCAACGTTTTAGTTGTGGTTAATAAGTGTGATGTAAAGGGGGCCGATGTTCAAAGTCATCTGAAATTAGGATTTGGAGAGGGAATAGTTATTTCCGCCGAGCATGGGATAAATACCGGTAATCTTCTTACTTCCATAGTTAGTCATTTAGGCGAAGAGGAGATATTTGAAGAAAGTGGGGAAAGATTAAAGATAGCAATTATTGGAAGGCCAAATGTCGGTAAATCCTCTTTAGTGAATTCGTTATTGAAGAAAGAGAGGGTGTTAGTTTCAGAAGTGTCTGGAACTACTAGGGATGCAATAGATTTAGATTTTTCTTTTAATGGAAAGAGTTATACCCTCATTGATACTCCAGGAATAAAGAGACACTCTCAGATGAGGGTGGATGAGAAGGAGAAGTATTCTGTATTGAGAGCACAAAAAGCCATAGCTAGGGCTAATACTCTTATTTTTATGTTGGATATTTCTGAAGATTTATCGGAGCTTGATGAAAGGGTTGGAGGTTTAATATTTAAAGCCAATATACCCACCATTATAGTTGCTAATAAATGGGATTTAGTCGAAAGGACGCATACTAATAGGAGTCATTTAGAGGCTTCATTAAGAAAGAGATTTTCCTTTTTGAAATGGGCCCCAGTAATTTTTGTTAGTGCAAAATATGGAGATAAACTTTCTTTAATCTTTGATAAGTTGCAGGAGATAGAGTGTGAACGCACTAAAGTTATAGGAGATAAGAATTTAAATCTTTTTTTGTATAAGATCACCTCTCTATTTTCTATCCCAACTGTAAAGGGACGAAAGCTAAAGATGTATTCCGTTTCTCAAATTAAATCCCATATTCCTACTTTCCTAATTCTTTGTAATGACCCTAATTTACTACATTTTTCATATTCTAGATTAGTAGAGAATCAGCTGCGGAAGGCCTTCCAATACGTAATTACGCCGATAACTGTAATTTATAAAAAAAAAATTTAATTTTTGAGGTGTGAGTTCATATATAATTATTTATGTATTAACAAAAACAACATGCTTAACAAAAAAGATCTTCTTTCCAAAATTTCAAAAGATTCCAATCTTTCAATGAAAGATGTTCAGTTAGTTCTTAATAGTTATCAAAAAGTAATTTTAGAAGAATTGATGGCTTCAAAAGAAGTTGTTGTTCTTGATCTTGGTAAATTTAAGATTTCTCAACGTTCTGCAAGAACTGGTATCAATCCTCTTACAAAGAAACCAATTGAAATTCCAGCCAAAGAAGTTCCTAAGTTAGTTCCTTCTAGGAAGTTTAAAGGATTGGTTGAGGGTGAAGTTAAAGTAAACGAGTTTGATTTTTAGGTGTCGGATTTAAAATCCCGCTTCTTAATCTTATCTCAAAGGATATATTTATCTCCTTCAGATGAGATCTTAGATGATTGTTTGAGATATCTAGAGGAGGCTGATTTAGATTTAAATAAACTTAAATCTTTTGATACATTAGGTGTACTTCCATTTTCTTCTAAGGGAGAGATTGGAATTGATTCTTCTTTATTTACAGAGTCTACAGAGTCGTGTGAGAATGTTGAATTACTACAGAACTTAATTCAAAATTATGAGTTCATTAATATTCAAATTAAAAAAACCAGCTCCCGCGGAGATTAAGAAGCTTTATAAAGGTCTTTTAGAAGTTCAAGATAGTAACGCTTATATAAGAGAGACTCTGGATTTTGATCGGATTCAAAAGCAGATGAAGGATGTCTCGTGATCTTTTTCTAATCCTCTTTTATATTCCGTTTATGGACTGAAAGATTTAATCTCCAATACAGAGACTCAAGTTACCGGAGGGTCTAAGTTTTTAATTGGCTATACACCCCCAATTAATGCCACTGTATATAAGATTCTTAAGAAGTGTGGATCTATAAATTTAGTTAATACTAATTTAGATGAATTTGGCTTGGGAGGTACGGGTTTGTCTGGGCATTCGGGAGAAGTTAGAAATCCTAATGATAATGAAAGGATAATCGGTGGTTCTTCTTCTGGCAGTGCGTATTTAATAGCTAAAGGATTAATTGATTTTTCAATTGCTTCGGATACAGGAGATTCCGCCAGATTTCCTGCTTCTTGTGCGGGAATATACGGGTTTAAGCCTAGTTATGGAATGATATCTAGGTATGGATTTTTTCCTTTTTGTTCTCAAATGGATACCCCTTCTATTATGTCGTCTTCTCTGGAGACAATAGCTGCTGTATTTTCGGAGATATCTGTATCCGACCCTAAGGATTTAACAACTTTAAGGGTTTCTAAATTTGACTATCTTAAATCACTTTCTAAGCCTTTTAAAAAACCGATAAAGATAGCTGTATTTAAAGATCTTTTTCCAGAGAATTTAGCTTCAGAGGAGTCGGAAGTCAAAGAGTCATTTTTTAAATTGTTGGAGGATTTATCAAAAGTTGAGGGAATTCAAGTTCAGGTATTGGATTTCAACAGGGAACTTTTGAGTTTATGTAGTATTATTTACTCCGTGGTAGCTTGATCCGAAAGTATCTCCAACTATGCAAATTTAACGGGATTGTTATTTCCCTTTAGCAAAGAGCCTGAGTTATCGATATTTAAGAAACAAAATGGCCAGAATTATGAAGAGATTTTGGTGAATAACAGGAAGGACTTGGGGGATGAGTTTGTATTTCGACAAATTCTGGGAATGTACTTTTTGGATGGAGAGAACTATGAAGATTTGTATCTTAAGAGTAAGAGGCTAATATCGTTAATAAATTTGGAGATGGAGAAGTTATTTAAACACTATGATCTGATTTTAAGTCCTACCACACTCTTTATACCCCCTTTAGTTAATGAAGTTAAGAGGGGGTACAGGCCTAATGCCATACAAAATATTCTTTTGTTGGCCAATTTCTGCTCTCTTCCTGCCATTTCTATTCCTTGAATTAAGGTAAAGGATATGCCGGTAGGTCTTCATGTTATGGCCTCCTTTAAGAAGGATGAATTTCTATTAATGGCCACCAAGTATCTACAGAGATGAATTACATAGTATCCATAGGTTTAGAGATCCACATTGCTCTTAATGTGGATAAAAAGGCTTTTTCTCCCGAAAGAGTTAATGATTCTTCTTGGGTTTCTTTGGGTTTTCCCGGGACTTTGCCAATTCTTAATTTGGAGGCTGTTAAAAAGACTATTATTCTTGCTAAAGCTTTAAATGCTAATGTTAACTATGAGAATATTTCTTTTGATAGAAAGAACTACTTTTATTATGACCTGCCCCGAGGATATCAAATTACACAATTTTTTAATCCTATAGGGCAAAGGGGATTTTTAAGTGTTGGGGGTAGAAAGATAACTTTAAAACAGATACATATGGAAGAGGATACAGCCCAGCAGTTTAAGCATGGTCATGAAGTCCGTCTTTCCTTTTCTAGACTTGGAAGAGCTTTAGCTGAAGTGGTTACTAATCCTGATTTTAGAAGTTACGAAGAGATCGAGATTTTTCTACGTCAGTTAAGGAGGATTTGTAATTTTTTAAATATATCTTCAGCTTCCTATGAAGAGGGGAAGATGAGGATAGATTTGAATGTATCTCTTCGCAGAAATAACGAAGATCCTCTTTCAGTTAAGTCTGAAGTTAAGAATTTAAACAGTCTTTTTTCTCTCAAGAATGCTCTGGAATATTTAATAAAGCTGCAATCGGAAGCATTGGATAGGGGGGAAGAGGTCGAAGGCTATACTTATGCTTGGGTTGAGAAGTTGAAGAAATGTGAAATTATGCGTAAGAAGAATACTACCCGAGAGTATTTTTATATTCCTGAGGCTAATATCCCCACTTTAAGATTCACAAAATCCGAATATGAGGGGATGGTGAATGAGATTTTTTGAAATTTAGAATTTTTAAAAGAAGAGTTAGTTCAAGGGGGGTTGAAGGATTCTGAATCTGATTATTTGCTTGATAATTATGAGATATTCAAATGCGTTAACAGGCTAAATGAAAAGTTACAAAATTTGAGGAGTTCTTACAATTGAATTGTGAATATCGCTTCGGGGTTCTTAGTCTCTGGGGAAGAGTTGCCTTATGATGACGTTGAAAAGGTAGTTGTTCAGACTGAGATAAAAAAGGATATCAATCTTAGAATGGCCAAGGATCTTCTGAAGGAGATAATAGTGAATAAAGCTTCCTATAAGAATGCCATTAGAAAATTGAAGCCTGTAGAATTGTCCGATGATGAAACTATAGGAGCTTTAGTGGAGAGTGCTTTTTTAATATATCAGGATCAATTGCCTAAGTTAATCGAGAATCCCTCTAAGTTGGAAAGATTAATAATTGGTGAATGTATGAAGAAGTCTAAGGGTCAGGCAAACCCCTTAAAAACTAAGCAGTTTTTCGAGAAGATTTTGGAAAGGTATAAAATATAAGGGTTATGGCTATTGATAAAGATTTGATTTTAAAATTGAGAAATGCAAGCCAAGCCGGTCTTGCTGACTGCAAGAAGGCTTTAGAAGAGAATAATAATGATCTAGAAGCTTCTATTAAGTGACTTCGTACGAAAGGAATAGCTAAAGCGACAAATAAAAACGCCTTAAGAGAGGCCAAGGAAGGAAGTACCTTTGTTAAGAAGGATAGTAAGGGAGTTGTCATTATGGAGATGAATTCTGAGACCGACTTTGTCGCCAATTCCAAGGAGTTTACTGCTTTGGCGGATAGGATTATGGATTCTATTTTGAATTTAGGGAAGGAGGATTTGGAAGAGATTAATAGTCTAAAAATGGAAACCGGCGAGAGTGTCGCAGATGGTTGTCTTCATCTTTCTTCTATAACCGGAGAGAAGATTGTTTTAAGTAGGGCTAGGTATTTCGCTCTGGGAACTGGAGAATCTGTTGCTTGCTATAGACATAACAATGGAAGAATGTCTGCTTTTGTTATTCTTAGCAAGGCTCTTAAGGATGAGGATATATATGGCTTGGCGGTTCATTATGCCGCTAATAATCCTAAGTTTATTTCTCCCGATCAAGTGGATGAGTCTTGAATTAATTCAGAGAAGGAGATCATTACTACTCTTCTAGAGAAGGAGAATAAACCCAAAGAATTTCATGCCAATATTATTGAACAGAGAATTAAGAAGTTAGTTGCTCAAGAGGCTTTTGTGGAACAGCCATATTTGTATGATACTTCTAAAAAAATAAAAGATCGGTTAAGAGAATTGGACGTCGAAGTCCGGATGGCTATGTATTTTGGGTTAGGAGAATCTAAGTAGTTTCTTTTCGTCCTTCCTTTTAATACTCTCTAATTTATCTTTACTTGTCTTCCTAATTCTCTTCACTAGTAGTAGAGTTATCTTAGCTTTATAGTTCTTCAAATATAGATTCTTCGGAATAAGTAGATACTTCTTTTCCCTTACTAATCTGGCAATCTTATTAATTTCTTCTTTGTGAAGGAGTAGCTTTATATTCTCCTTGGTAAGTCCTCTAAGAAAGATTTCTTCATTCTTTATCCATCCATGACTTCCTGAAAGAGATACTTCGTAATTAAATATTTGTTTCCTTGTCAGGCTATTAAGAACTAAACCACATTCATACTTATCAAATACTTCATAGAATCTTTCATCTCTACGATTATTAAGTAGTTCTTTAATGCGTGACATTAAAGAACTTTTAGAAGTTTAAATTCCTTTGAGTTGTGTATAGGTTTTACTAGGACGTTGGAACCCAGTATTAGAGGAATTCTACTTTTAACAAAACCTTCTACGTAGTAATCTTCTAATTGTACGTACGCTCCACTCTTGGAAGGAAATACAACTTTTGCTTTGAAAGTGGAATCAACTCTCTTATTCATGAATTGAATTATCTTGCAATTCTTAATTTCCTTACTTACCTCATTACTTTGAATTTCTGCGTGTGAAGAGTGCTTAGCAACGTCATTTAAATCGCAGTAAATGGGATCTCCATAATTCTTAGGAATTTCATTATTTTCAAATAGATAGTGCCACAGCATTTTGTGAACTATGGTATCGGGATATCTACGTATAGGGGAGGTAAAGTGCAAGTAGTGTTTTAAATTTAGTCCAAAGTGACCAGAATTATTAATTGAGTACTTGGCTTTTTGGAGAGATCTAAGGAGTAGTAGATATATTAGATCTATATTCTCGTGATTAGGGGCATTTCTGAATCAAGAGGATATTGTCTTTTGAGTTATTTTCTCGAAGTTAGTGTTTTCTATTTCGAAGCTAAGTTTTCTCGCTTCTTCTGCGAAGAAAAGAATTTTAGTCATATCTGGATTCTCATGAACTCTATAAATTCCAGGAATATTTTTCTCAGACAATAACCTCGCTATTCCTTCATTTGCCAAAATCATAAAGTTCTCAATCATAATCTGGGCATGCTTGCGAACATAAGGATATATTTCGGTAATTTCTCCTGACGGGTTCATTTTCATTTTTAATTCCGGAAACTCCATGGCTATATATCCTCTATTGATCCTATTATTCTCAAGCATCTTATAGAGTTCCAAACCTAGAGTCAAGGACTCCTTTACTTCTGGATCTTCCTTTTCCAATTGATTCTCTCCATCAAAAAATTCATTCACCTCTTCATATGTAAATCTTCTCTTTGAATGAATAACTCCCGGTTTCACTTCCATAGTATTTCACAGAGCTTTCCCCTGTCCATCTATCTCTATGGAAAATACAACTGCACACCTGTCTTGATTAGGCATGAGTGAGCAATAGTTGTTGGATAATTTTTCCGGAAGCATGGGGATTACTGAATCCAAGAAATATATAGAAGTCCCCCTTCTTCGCGCTTCTATATCTGTATTTCTAGAATTTTTTAAGTAACTTCAAACATCGGATATGGCTACATACAGGAGATAATTATCTCCTTTTTTATAGATCGCTACCGCATCATCAAAGTCTTTTGAATCGGAAGGATCGATAGTTACTAGTCTTATATTTCTAAAGTTCTTTCTAGCGGGGTGGGATTCATGCCTTTTTATATCCAGATTTATATCGTTAACCTCTTTAACTACTTCTTCCGGAAAGGAAGTCTTTATTCCATAATCCTCAAGTATGGAGGTAACTTCTATATTGGGATCACTCTTGTGTCCAATTCTCTTAACTATTTTTCCATGTAGATTTTCTAGATCAAATGAGGTAAGTTGAATTATTACCTTCTCTCCAATCTTGTAATCATTCGTCTCTGGAATAAATGATGCCACTTTTTTTAATCTTTCGGAATCTAAGAGAATAAAAGACTGATCTTTTCCGCAATATATAACCTCCCCTACGTAACTAGTTTTATACCTCTCTAGTACAGAGAGAATCTTGGCTTCAAATTTACTTTTTCCCTCTTCTACAAATCCTGTATTCTTGATTATTATGTATTCAACTTTGTCCTTATTTAAAGCGGTATTTATATTCTCTCCCCTTACAAATAAATCAGTACCCTCTATGAATCCGTAGTGACCATGGGATTTAAATATCCCTTCAGTTTTACTACCCTCTACTTCTTCAAAGAGTCAACGAGGTTTAGCCTTTCCTTTAAATTTGTTGGTGTAAGCCGTCAAAAATTATTTATTCATTCTTCCGTGCAGGATGGAAAATATGATTAATAGAAAGATCATTATTAACATGGATATCCTTAAAATTTTTACTAGACCGTAATCTTTGGTTTTTTTAAATAACTCTAGATCATGTCCTGAAAGGGCGACCAATCCCCCAGTAGAACCTGTATTGGATAAAAGCAGGCCGATTAGTAGGGTAAGGATGGAAAGAATGTAAACAGCTACCTGATAAAAATGCATCTTGATCTTTTAAATTTTAATGGCTAAGGAATATAAGAAGATTTGTCTAAATTGTCAACAGGATTGAGAAAAATGTAAGGGTATAGACTGTCAGTCTTGAGATGGGGCCTGTTGTGATGACTTTAATTGTAAGGACATGAAGTTTAAAGCTTTTTGATATGTTCTTAGAAAGATATAATCTTTCTATCTAGTGTTTTAACTTGTAATCATTCTTATTTTCTAATTAAAGGGAATTTTGCATCTTTCAATACTTAATCCACTTTCTTACCCTCTTCCCCCCACTTTGTATGATAGATTAGAGGTTATCTATGCTCATTTGAAAGAGAGATTTCTAATTCCAGATTGCGAAGTAGAATTGGCTATTGTTCATGAGGAAGAGATACGTCGTCTTAATGCTACTTATAGGAATCAAGACAAGGTAACGGATGTACTTTCATTTCCGGTTAAGACGGAAAGTCATGAGAGCTTTTTGGGAGCTATATACTTTTGCTATTCTGAGGTGATAAATAGAAACGAAGACTTCTTATCGGGGTTCTGTTATTTGTTCATACATAGTTTTCTTCATTTGTTGGGATATGAACATAGTGAAGAAATGTTTTCATTGCAAGATGAGATCTTTTCTAAGTTTTTTTAACTAATGAATTCCATTCGCCAAATCTTCGATCCCAGAAATAAATTTCAGATTTGACTAGATATGGAGAAGTTAGCCGTTGACTTTTTTTATCAACAAGGCAAATTATCTGAATGGGTATATTCGAAGATAAAGGAGAATTTAAATATAAACCCTTTTGAGATTTTTCAAGGAATAGATATCTCCAAACAAGACTATGAGACTTTCATCAAAGTTTTATTTAATAAGATGAGGTTTGTGGAGAGAGATTGGGTGGATTATGCTTTTTCTCCCTCCAATCTCTCCGATATGTCAAATTCCATCATGATTAGGTCTGCCAATGATCATCTTATCTCTAAAGTTGAGAAATTTAAAACACTCTTAAAGGAAACGGCCATTAAGAATCAGTCTAAGATTCAAGTGGGCAGGACTCATGGAGTTCATGCGGAACCCACTTCTTTTGGTCATAGATTTTGTATATATTACGATGACCTTAATTTTTTGATGGATGAGTTGCTTCATTTGAGACCTCGTTTGGAGGTTTTATGCATTGACTATAAAGGAATGTCAAATCCTAATGCATCCTTTGGATTTCAAAACTATATAGCTGTTAAAACAAAGTTACACAAATCCATTAATCCTCACCCTTCCAAAGTTTCATATGCTCGATATATATCTATTCTTCACGGAATGTGCAATGTCCTATATAGGATTGGCAAGGATTTAGATCTACTTAATCAGGTATCTGAGGTTATTGTTGTAGAACAGTTTCTGGAGGAAGTTTCCTCTCTTTATGAATCCTTATCGGAATATTCTTTCTTCAGTTCTTTCTCGCATTTTGCAGATCACAGGAATATAAATTTTTCATATATGGAGAAGGTTCTAATGAACTCTACCCATACTTTGGATTTGATGTTGGAATTGATTGAGAATATTTTGGAAAATTTAGTGGTGAATTCCGAATCCTTATCGGAGAATCTATCTTTGACTAGAGGCAATATATATTCTCAGACAATCTTGCATTACTTGATTGATAGGGTAGAAGATAAGACTAGACAGGAGATTATTAAGGATTTAAAACAGATGTCTGTAGTGGTTTCTGAAAATGAGAATTTACACCTTAAAGATGTGTTGGTCAAATCTCAGTACAAATCTTTTTTTAATAATGAAGAATTAAATGATTTCTTTGATCCTAAATATCACACTAGGAATATGGACTCTATTTGTGGTAAAGTATTTTTTAAAACCGTTCCAAAAATTACGGACTTGTGTGAAGAAGGGGAGATTAATAGGATTTTAGATGGGCTTTCAGAGCAGTTAAATGAACAGTATGAGTCCGGGGTGTGTCTAGTGATTCCTTCTCGGGAGGCAGTCCTGTTTTCTGCTAAGCTCTTGGAGAAGTTTAAATGTTCTTCTTGGGTTTTATATCTTCACAGTTATGACTCTTTCATCCCTAAAGATGATCCTAGAATTAAAGATATGAGTGTGTTGATATTTGATTATCTAGTTAATCATCAAAGCAACGTTGGTCATCTAATTCGAAAATTAAAAAAGGCTGGAGCTTCTGATGTGAGTGCTTGCTCTCTTTTCAAATTAAATACTGTTAAGAATGATCAGTTGGATTACTTTGGAATGGAAGTAAGTGAGAATAATAGTATAGAAGATTAATTATCTTTTGAGAGATACAACTCTTAACTTTCCATTTAGATCATATAGAAACTTTCATTTTACATTGGGATAGGTATTCTTAATACTCTTCCACTTTTTCTCATGATAAGCACTACATTCTAGAACTATTAATTTTCAAGCCTTATTTCTATCCATAAATTTAAGAATTTTATCGTAATGTTCCCAACCATCATTTTCCGCAAATAAAGCTCAATCCGGCTCACTTTCCATAATATGCTCATCTATATCATCCTCTTTGGATACGTATGGAAAATTGGCCGTTATTACGTCGGCTCCATTCTCTTGTAGGTACTCATATCAGTCCTGTTTAACTACACTTAACTTCAAATTGTATTTAGTACAATTTTCCTTTATATTCTTAACGGCCTCCTCTGAAATATCAACGAGAGATATCTTTTTAAAGAATCCTTCATTTTGAAGAGCTATAGAAATCCCTATAACTCCAGTTCCCGAACACAAATCTACGTAACTGGACTTTTTAAGGGATGGATCTTCTTTAATTTCTTGATTTAAGTATTCAACAATTAATTCTGTTTCATTTCTAGGACAAAAAACACCGTCATTTAATATGAATTCATGCTTGTGAAAGAATACCTTCTTACAAATTCTTTCTATTGTATTATTAGAATCAGACAATCGTTCATAGCATTCATCAAAATAAGCCTCATCAAAGTCTATCTTCGTAGATTTATATTTCTGATAGTCGTTTATATTCTTGACTTTACTTGAAAGAAAGTAAACAAGTTTGTAAGCATTTATTTGAAAATTCTTCTTTTCAACAATTTGCTTAAAAGTAACTCGTTTTGTCAATTTAGTTATTCTCTGTAAAAATAAAGCTCAAACTTTCTTCGGCTTGTTGATTTAACAGAGACTCGTGTATTTCGGTTAAATCCCCACCCATCATAATCTCATTTAATTTATTTAGGGTTAAAGAAACGCGATGATCGGTAATCCTATTCTGGGGATAATTGTAGGTCCTAATCTTTTCGCACCTGAACCCTCTCCCTATCTGTTTCCTAACAGTTTCCGCAATCTCTTTAGACTGTTTTTCCTGCTCATGTTCTCATAATTTGGACCTTAGCATTTTCATGGCAAAAGCTCTATTTTGAATCTGTGATTTTTCCTGCTGGCAAGCCACAACTATTCCCGTTGGAAGATGGGTAATTCTTACAGAAGACTCGGTTTTGTTAACGTGTTGTCCTCCAGCCCCACTAGCTCTATAAACGTCAATTCTTAGGTCCGAAGGATCGATATTGATTTCTATATCATCTTGTTCAGGCATTACGCTCACGGTAATGGTAGAGGTATGAACTCTACCTTTTGATTCTGTTGCAGGAACCCTTTGAACCCTATGTACTCCCGATTCAAATTTCATTTTACTGAACACATTTTTACCTGATAAAGAAAAGGCCAGAAAGTGCATTCCAATAGAATTCTCTTGAATATTTAATATGGTTAACTTTCAGTTATTCATATCCGCATATCTCTTATAAGTATCAAATAAATTCTCAACAAAAATAGTAGATTCATCTCCTCCTGCAGCAGATCTCATCTCAATAATTACATTCTTCTCATCCATTGGATCAGTTGGTATTAGTAATCTTTTCAGAGAATTTTCTAATTCGGGAATTCTCCTTTTACCCGCTTCCAATTCGCTTTGTGCAAGCTTTACAAATTCTAAATTGCTCTCCTTTTTTATGATTTCAAGACACTCGTCTAAGTTTTCTAGTTGCTTTTTATACTCTATAAATCCTTGGGATATCTTCTCTAACTTAGCGATTTCTTTATTAATTCGGATTATCTCCTTTCCCTCGGTCTCTTGTTCTAATCGTTCATTTAATTGAATGTATTTCTCGTGAATGGTTTCCAGCGTTTTATAAAGAGAACCATTTTTTTCAGACGCCAACGAAATTAACCCTTCTTCTTAATGTAATTTTTACCAGCATCAAACTTACTCTTAAGCTTTTCGGCAGGCCCTAAAGACCTACTTAAATTGGTTTGCCCTAAATAGAACGGATGACAATTGGAACATATGTCTATATTTACGGTCGACTCTTTGTGGGCACTCAATATTTCATATTTCTTACCACAAGAAGTACATGAAAACGTAACTATAGCAGGCTTAAAAGGTAATTCTTTTCCCATGTTAATTAAGACAAAAGTTTTTTAACTTCATCCACTATTTCCAGACTTAAATTGGATCCGAACTTTGAAATTATATCCTTGGCCATAATCTGAGCTATTTTATTGTTTATTGACATATCATATCCTTGAAAATATCCATATAACAAACCAGCTACAAAATAATCTCCTGCTCCCGTGGTATCCACGGGTGTCTTTACATCTGGAGCCTCAACAAAAATTTTTTTACCCTCTCATAGGATATATGCTCCTTTTGGTCCGACCGTAACCATAATCATTTCATATTTTTCTGACGAAGAACATTGAGGTTGTAAGTAATCTAATAATTTATCTATATCGTCAAAGTTAAATAGCTTCAAAAACTCCTCTTCATTTCCGACAATTATTCGGGCAGAGTCAGCAAAACATTTCATGTGTTGGTAATAGGATTCAACACAGAAGATATTAGAGATACTTAAGATTAAAGAAATATTCTTCTCTTTAATCCTTTTCAAAAAAGCATATGAGATGTCTATTAAGCGTTGATTGCAGAATTGATACCCTTCTAATAGAAAATAGTCGTAACTATCTACTATGGAGTAATCAACTGCTTTAGGGTCCATAGTATGAGATGCCCCAAAGATGGCAATCATGGTTCTTTGAGCATCTGGAGTAACTAAAACATTTATCTGGGTTGTCATAGCTCCCTTTTCCACGGAACAATGATTAACTACCCCGTGTTTCTTAAGGCTATCTCTTATGATATTTCCCTCTTTGTCATCTGCATACTGTCCAAATAAACCTGCCCTACCTCCCAAAATAGCGATACCTTTAGCTATATTAGCGGCTGAACCTCCACAGTTGGCTGATATGAAGTTAATTTTGCTTGTTATTTCTATAACTTTTTTAGGATCCAGTATTGGAGCACTTCCTTTTTCTATATTATTAGATAATAAAATATCATCTGATACTGACGCAAAGGTGTCGAAGACTGGGTTTCCCAAACAAAGAATTGATTTTTTCATAAAAGTTGTAAATTATAAGACCAGAATATGTCGGTTGCTGAAACGGAGAATATAAAGATACTAGAAAGGACTCGTCAAGAGACTGCCAGAAAGCTAGACATAGATCTCACTGAGCCAAGGCAAGAGGGCAGGATAAAGGCGCTTTTTGCGCTTTACAAAAAGTACACCAATCAAATGAGCATATGTGGCTTTATTTATTGCGAGATCATAGATCAATGTAACAAGTTGATTGATATCTACGGCCAAAAAAAGAAGAAGCTAAATGAGATTAAAGAAATGAAGGATAATGCTTTCCTTTTGAGAACCAGACTTAAGAGTATTAATTATCAGTTTGGGGAGGTAATAAAGGATTTAGAAGAGAAGATTGAGTTTAATAAAGAGCTTCTTATTGCCTATGAAAATAAATACGTAAATAATCACAATATTACTTCCAAACACAGAACTAAACTTAAAGAGTTGGAGGATGTATGTTGGAAGAATTGGTTGAGGGCAATAGAGGTTAATAGTGAATTACGAAATACGATTATTGGATTTGAAAATAGGAAGGCGTTGTTAGCTTTGTCTAAGGCCTATGTAGATTACTGTATTTTTGTGGATATACACATGAAGGATTGCTTTGAGTTGGTTAAGGATCTTAAGAAAGATGGGATTATTGAATATTATGAGATTCTTAGAAGGTATGATTTGCCCGATAAGAAGAAGTTAAATTTTCAATTATTTCTGCAAAAGAAAATTGAATCTAAGTTGTCGGATGCGATGGAACTTAAAACTCTTTTTGGTTCTTATTTAGATTTGAATTATGGTCAATTGGATTCTGCAGTTAGCGATTTAAGGGAACAATTTCTTAGAGATAAGAAGGAGATATTGGCTGTTGTTAATTATTACAAACGATTTTTACTTCAGAAACAAGTTCTCTTCACGGAGGAAGCGGAGAAATTGGTACTTTACCTGAAGAAACGATACTTAGAAAAGATAGATTTCTTATGCTCTCGTTTTCAAATGTACAATGCCGAAGTTTTAGCTACAAATAAGGAGATATCAGGAGAGGATTTGATTTTTTTAAAGAAGGTATTTACAGAGGAATTTGATAAGCATTTAAATAAGTTGAAGATTGAATATTCCAAAAAGTTTTTACCTCTGTTGGATAATTTCTTTCATGCAGAGGAGATAGTCGGGTCTGAACACGCTTTAGATCCAGATAAATTGGAGGAAAAGATGAAGGAGTTAAAGTATTTGAAAAACTTGAATTTAGATGTTTTGGTTCAGAAATTTGAGGCAGAGAAAAAGAAGATAGAAACATTATTGGACAAGAATATAGATTTGATTTCGGATGTAAATAAATTGAATGTTCATCAATTTAATGAGGTTTTGTCTCGACTTAAAAAAGACTGCGAGTTAATTTGTTGTGAAATTTTGAACCTAAATAATAGGTATTGAGTGAAGGCTAACGCTGAATTTAACTGTGAGGCGAGACGAATATTCATTAAGTTAAGGCACAAGTATTCTCCGTGAATTAAATCTTGGCGGAAGAATAGCAAACCTTGGATGCATGAGTATTTGGTGCTTAATATGAATCATGAAGTTTTAAAAGCTGTTGGGGAGATATTAGAAGGCTATTCCCCAGAATCTGACTTGTATTTGAAGGCTTCTAAAGCTCTTTTACAATACAGTGAAATTAGTAGAAAGATACATAAGGAGAGAGATGATATGGAGGCAAAGCAACTATTAATGCTTAATAGAATTCCTACTCCAGAGTTTGACGAATTATTAAGTGAATCTAATAGGAAGTTGGATGAGTTAAAACGACATTATGAAAATTATTGAAGTGATTACAATCGTTTTTACAATTCCTTAATTTCCTAATTACATGAAGTCTAGGATTAAGTCTAAGAAGCCTATTAAGTTTGGAAAGGTACTAGTAGTAACGAAACTAATAGCCAACGAAGATTCTATTCGTTCTTTTTCTGCCAATGTTAGGAGGCATAGACCCCAAATAACAGAACAAGAGTTGAACGAGGAGATTGATGCTATGGTCCGAAAGGATAATTATTACAATGCGGTGATGGATGAAGTTTTCAGTGCCTATGAGTTTGAGATGGATGAAGAAGAAATTAAGGAAAGAGTTCGCGTTATGTCGGAAAGCTATCCCGATGGAAATGAGGAATCTCTGAGGAATATGGTTCTTGTATCCATCTATAAGAAACTTATATATGATGATTTGGCTAATGACTGAGAGTTAAAGATTTCTGATGAGGATGTGAAACGTACTTTAGAATCTTTTTATAAATCTACAGGACAACCTATCAGGGAGTATCTTATGAATAGAGATAAGTTCAATGAAGTTAGGGCTACATTGGAAGAACAGTTGATTTCTGATAGACTTCTTAACGCTTTTAAAGTGGATTTTCAATTGAAAGCTCCAGAAGAAGCTTAAATTTGTTTAAAAGTTAAATTCTTTTTCTTATATAATTCCTAGCAACGTACTTTTATGGCATTCAAAATAGAAAGTGTTTTTGCTTACGAGGTTTTAGATTCTCGTGGTAATCCTACGGTAGCTTGTATAGCTAAAGTATCTAAGGGTTTACTTTCTAAGAAATTCTTTTCAGCGAAGGCTATGATTCCTTCTGGTGCTTCTACTGGAGAAAGGGAAGCTCTTGAATTAAGAGATGAGGATAATTCTAGATATCTAGGTAAAGGGGTTAAGAAGGCGGTTCACTACGTAAACTATGTTATTTCTACTTCTCTTATTGAGAATAATATTGACCCTCAAAAACAGGATGAATTAGACAACTTCCTTATTGATTTAGATGGAACTGAGAATAAGTCTAGATATGGTGCAAATGCTTTGCTTGCTCTTTCATTAGCTGTAGCTAAGGCTATGGCTAAAGCTAAGTCAATGCCATTCTATCAATATGTTGCCTCTTTGATGGGTAATGCTTATCCGTCTAAATTTATTCTTCCGTTGCCAATGGTGAATGTTATCAATGGTGGGGCTCATGCTGACAATACCATTGATTTTCAAGAATTTATGTTTATGCCTATTGGTGCTTCTTCCATGCATGAGGCTGTTCGTATTGCGAGTGAATGTTTTCACTCTTTGCAAAAATGTCTTAAAGCTAGGGGAATGAATACCAATAAAGGAGATGAGGGAGGGTTTGCTCCTAACCTGGAGTCTAACGAAGATGTTTTGTCTATTATGATAGAGGCCATCGAGAAGGCTAATTATAAACCTGGAGTGGTTGATGGTCAGGTTGCTTTGGCCTTGGATGTTGCTGCTTCTGAGTTGTATGATAAGGAACAAAAAGTTTATACCTTCAAAAAAGCTTTAGCGGCTGGTTTGATGAGTGAGGAAGAGGCTGTTAAAACTACAGGGCAAATGATTGAGTACTATGAGGAGTTGGTTAAAAAGTACCCTATTATTTCTATTGAGGATCCATTGGATGAAAGTGACTGAGATGGATTTGTTGAGATGAATAGTAGGTTGGGTCATAGACTTCAGATAGTTGGTGATGATTTATTTTGTACTAATCCTAAGATAACTCAAGAGGGTGTTGATAAGAGGGTTGCTAATGCTGTACTTGTTAAGATGAATCAGATTGGAACCATAACTGAAACCCTTAAAACAATTCAAATAGCTAAAAATGCAGGGTGAACTTGTATTCTTTCTCACCGTTCTGGTGAGACTGAGGATACTTCTATAGCTGATATCGCTGTTGGTTCTTCAGCTGGTCAAATTAAAACAGGTTCTGTTTCTCGTTCTGAAAGAGTTGCTAAGTACAATCGTTTATTGGAGATAGAAATTGAATTGACTGCAGCTAATTCTGTTTTTTACGGATTGAACAGTCTGTTTAGTTTAGACTTTAATAATACCGAGTTGTTCAAAGGGGGTGTCGTTAAACCTGATTTTGCTGAAGAGGAACTTGTTCCTGAAAGGGAAAAAGGTGATATTGAACTTCAACCTGTAGAAGAAGTAGAGTCTGAGGCTGTAGCCGAAGATAAAGCCGAAGATAAAGCCGAAGATAAAGCCGAAGATAAAGCCGAAGATAAAGCCGAAGATAAAGCCGAAGATAAAGCCGAAGATAAAGCCGAAGATGGTTCTGGAAAATCTGAAGCTTCAAAGAAGAATAAGAAAAAAGGGGGGGAATAACTCTTTAGGAGTTTCTTCTATTTTGGGACATTGGAAAATAAGAAGATAGCTGTGTTGACGTCTGGAGGGGATTCTCCAGCTATGAATGCTACTATATGTTCTTTTGTAGCGTCTGCTAGAAGCTGTGGTTGGGATGTTTATGGAGTTATTGATGGATATAAGGGTCTTATAGAATCTAATTTTTCTAAGTTGGATTTCAGATCTTTGCGGGATAAGGTTTATTGTTCGGGGACTTGTATTGGGTCTTCTCGTTGTCTTGAATTTAAGAATGATCCTACTGTTAGGGAGAAATGTGTTGAGAATCTTAAGAGAGGTGGGTTTTCTTGTCTTTTTGTTATAGGGGGGGACGGCTCTTACCAAGGAGCCAATCTTATAAGTAAGTTGGGTTTTCCGGTTGTCGCTGCTCCAGGGACTATAGATAATGATGTTTCTTCTTCTAATTTTACAATCGGTTTCTTTTCCGCGTTGGAAGAGATATTTGCAGCTGTAAAGAAAATTAGATCCACCTCAGACTCTCATTCTCAAATTACTTTCTTGGAGGTTATGGGTAGGGATTGCTATGATTTATCTGCTTTTGCTGGTTTGGCTAGCATGGTGGATTATGTCATTACCAATAAAAATCCCAAATCTGTAGATGAGATGTATGAGGTTTTAGAGTCTATGATTCGAAAAGGAAGTAGAGGTATAGTGGTTTTAGTTACAGAGAGGGTTTATGGTGAGAAGTTTGGTTTTGGGATGCCTAGTCTTCCTGAATTTTGTGTTTCTTTAGAAAAAAGATTGGGGCGACAGGTTAGATCTAGCGTCTTAGGTTATGTTCAAAGGGGAGCGATACCTACTTCTTGAGATCTTTTTATGTCTAGTAGTTTTGGTATTAAAGCTATTGAGTGCTTGAAGGCCGGCGAAACTGGAGTTGCTTTAGGTTTTGATGGAAGAAATTTCTATTCAACTCCTTTAGATAAAGCCATTTTAACTCCAAAAAATTCTTCCTTTAAAGAGGTAGAATTTATAAATTCCTTGTATAAGCTATAAAGGCTATGAAATATCTTTTTAAAAATACTAAGATTGTTTCAACTTTTGGACCTGCTATAACTAGGGAGTTTAACACAGAACAGGATTTGAGCAATCCTGAGTTTTCTAGTTCTTTAGCGGTAGTTGAGAAAACTATTGAAGATTTGATTTTGGCCGGAATTAATTGTGTTCGTTTTAATTTTTCACATGGATCTTCTGAAGAACAGTTGCTTAGGGTTAAGTTAATAAATAGGGTTCAAAAGAAGTTTATAGAGTCCCAAAATAGTAATTCTAATAAGGGTAAATTTTTGAGACCTATGATTCTTATGGCCGATACTAAAGGTCCAGAAATCAGAGTTTATACTATGGAAGCAAAAGAGGGGGTAACGTATGAGATCGGAGATATTCTTACAATCAGTTGTATAGAAAGAATTATCGGAAATAAAAGTGGTTTTTCGGTTTTAGATTCTACTGGTCGATATAACATGGCAAATGATTGTGTTGTTGGAAATACTATCTTAGTGGAGGATGGTAAGCTTAGTTTGGAGATATTGGAAGTTGATAAGGTTAAGGGGTTGGTTAAAGCGAAGGTTAGAAATAGACATATTCTTAAGGCCAATAAAAGAATAAATCTTCCGGGAGCTGATTACTCCATGGATTTTTTAAGTGAGAAGGATGTGTTTGATATTTGTTTGGCAATGGATAACGGTTTTGAGTATGTAGCTCTGTCATTTGTTAATTCAAAAGAGAATATATTGGAAGTAAGGAATTTAATTGAAAAGCATTCCAAAGAGAAGGGTATCAAAAATAAGATTAAGATCATTTCTAAAATTGAGACTCTTAAATCTTGTGAGAATATCGATGACATTATTGAATATTCAGATGGGGTCATGATTGCTAGAGGTGATTTGGGTCTAGAGATCCCTTATTTTCAAGTGCCGTATTGGACGAAGAAAATAGTTAGAAAGTGTTGGGAGAAAGGAAAGCCGGTTATCGTTGCTACTCAGATGCTTGATTCTTTGGAAAGGAGTGTTGTGGCTACTCGTGCAGAAGTTAGTGATGTTTATAGAGCTGCGGAGTTAGGAACAGATTGTACTATGCTTTCTGGAGAAACTGCACAGGGTTTATTTCCTGTAATTGCCGTTAAGACAATGTGTGATATTGTTTATGAATCTGAGAAATTTTTTAATTACGATAGGCATATGGGGTTGGTTAGGACGAGGGGTATGTCTTCAGAGGTGGAGAAGATTTGTGGTTCTCTTTTGGAGGTTGTGAAGAATAACAAGGACGTTGGAGCTATTTTGGTTTCCTCTAAAGATGTTGATCCAGCTATTTTGGAAGCTATTTCGTTTATGAGATTATCAGTCCCTTTATTTAACTTCATTTCTGTGGAAAACTTAGATATGACATGTGGAGCACCCCATCTTTCCTGTCCTGTTTATTGTGGGGTTAAGGATCATTTATCCTTGTCTCTTCATAGATCTATAAATCCTGTTTTAGTTTCTGGCTCTACTTCTGATTTGATTTCTACTTTTAGGGAGTTTAGATCTATTTTTGATGTGGATTCCTGTTTTAACGGGAAGGTTGTTTACTTCGATAACGGGAGTTGAAAAATTTAGAGGTGTCTAGAGTCGGATATTCTATTAATAGTTTTAGTCCTATAGTAAATAGGCTTGATTTTTCAAAAGTCAAGTCTCCTAATTTTGTTCCTCCAGATTTAAAGGGGGTTCAATTGGGTGCTTATTCCAAGTTTGTTAATGGTGGTTTAGAGGCCCTTCTTAAGAGTTTCTTCCCAATATATTCTCATTCTAAGGCTACTGCTCTTCATTTGGAGGAGGTTATTTTGATTCCTCCAGAGATTTCTGAGCATGAAGCTCTTGAAAAAGGAAAGAGTTATCAATACTCTGTACGGTTGGTTGTGAAACTTGTGAGTCAATATTCTAAGGATAACGAGAAAAGTAAAACTGACAATGTTTTCTTAGGGAACCTTCCAGCATTAACTGCTCGTTCCAATTACATAATTAATGGAATTGAAAAGTTTATTATTAGTCAGATTGTTCGGGCTCCGGGAGCTTACATGCTCTCCAAGTCTCAAATTAAACTGTCCAGCTCTAAGAAGAGAGTGCAAGAGGGTTTCATATGTGAGCTTCTTCCTTTGAGGGGTATATTGATGCTTTTCAATTATCAAAAGGAAAGGATTAAAGTTACAGCTAAGAACAACGTTGGTACCGATGTTATTCAATTTCCATTTACTACATTACTTAAGGCTTTAGGTTTTTCTGAAAAAAATATCTTGGATATTTTTGAATCCTCTGGGTACATAGTAAATACTTTATCTGATGAGGATTATAGGCCTAAGGACATGATCCTTAGCGAAGGTCCTTTTATGAAATGGTTTGAAAATACGGTTGTAAACCAGAAGGACCATGAGAAGTGATTGGAGGATTCTAAAGAAAGTGTGTTTAAGACTTTAAATAGTTTGGCGTATCAGTACTATGACAAGCATTGAAGAGGTTCTCACGAGAATATTATTGGAAAATTGAGGATGGCTGCGGCGGCTAATAGTGTGGAGGACTATGAAATAACTAAATCTTCTTTAGAGAAGGAGATTGGAAAGTCGCATGATCTTTTGGAGGCTATATCCGTTGAATGAGCGGCGTATCATTTAGCTCAAGATATTGGTATTTCTCCCGATATATCTCCTTACAAAGTTTCTTCTTTTCAAGAGTTACTGTGGGTTTACTTCTTTGGTAAGAATTACTATGACGTTGGTAAATCCGGAAGATATAAGTTAGATCACAAACTTTCTCTTTCCCAAAGGATTTTTCAGAAAGTATTGGCTCAAGATGTTTTGTCTACTGATGGGAAGGTTGTCTTTCCAAAAGGAACTTATATGACTCGTGAGAAGGTATTTTTATTTGATGATCTTTCTAGACAAGGTAAGTTGAAAATCCGGAATTCTATAAATTTAGATTACGTTCCTAAGACTTTCCCTAACTATGAGGTTCATTCCAAAGTGGAAATTGAATCTGTTTTGATTCATCAAACTCAAACTACTGATTCTCCCGTATTGAGAATTGTTGGTACACCTAGAAATCTTTCCGTAGACAACAATCTATTCTTCTCTGATTTTGTTGCTATAGTTTCCTATATCACTAATTTGGGAAATCAGGTTGGTAAGTATGATGATATTGATCATTTAGGAAATAAGAGATTGAAACTTGTTGATCAGTTGTTGTCTGCGCGAATCCAGGTGGCTATGGCTCGTATCGTTAAGTTTTCTACAGAGAGGATGAATAGTATGGAAGCAAGAATAAATTATGCAACTCTTAGGGATTCTTCCGATCAAGATTTCACAGTTAAAACTATGGTTAACACCAAGTTTTTTCAAAGTGTTATTAAGGAGTTTTTTAATTCACATCAATTAACTCAATTTTTGGATCAACAAAATCCATTATCTGAGTTGACTAATAAGCGAAAGATTTCTGCGATGGGTCCCGGAGGTATCAAGAGAGAAGATCCTAACTTGAACATAAGGGACGTTCACTATTCTCATTATGGAAAAATTTGTCCTATTGAGACGCCTGAGGGGATGAATATTGGTTTGATAATGGCCTTAGCTTTTTTTGCTCAGATTGATGAATATGGGTTCTTTGTAACTCCATATTACAAGGTTAATGGGGGAAAGGTTACGGATCAAGTTGAATGGTTGTCTGCCATTAAGGAAGAGGATTTTATTCTTTCTGAGGCTCATGTACCTAGAGATAAAGATGGTAATTTGCAGGGCAATATAACTGTTCGTTACAAAGATTCAGTGGAGAGTATGGATCCTAAGTTAGTAGACTATGTTGACGTTGCTTGTAACCAACTGGTTTCTATTTCTGCTTCTTTAATTCCTTTTTTAGAGCATAACGATGCTAACAGGGCGTTGATGGGATCTAACATGCAACGGCAAGCAGTTCCTCTTTTAAGACCTTATTCTCCTGTAGTAGGTACCGGCGTTGAATATAAAATTGCCTCCGATTCAGGTCTTTCTGTTTTGTCTAAGGGGGATGGTCAGGTTGTATCTGTAGATGGTAATTCTGTGTCTGTTAAGTATGATGACCCTGCTTTAGGTACTGAAGAGGTATCTCTATATAAGTTTGAAAGGTCCAATCAAAATACATGTAAAAATCAACACCCCCTTGTTAAGCCGGGTCAAAAAGTTAAGGTTAAGGATGTTTTAGCTAACGGCCCCGCTATGCAAAATGGTGAGTTGGCTTTGGGGCAAAATGTCTTGGTAGCCTTTACCACTTGGTTTGGTTACAACTATGAGGATGCCATTATTTTGTCTTCTAGGTTGATAGAAGAAGATGTTTATACTTCTGTTCATATTCAAGAACACACTATTGAATGCATGAGAACTAAGATTGGTGATGATGAGATAACTCGGCAGATTCCTAATACCAATGATCATGAGAAGAGATACTTAGATGAGGATGGTATTATCATGGTGGGGGCTGAAGTAAAAGAGGGAGATATCTTGGTGGGTAAGGTTTCTCCATTAGCTAATACTGAGCAAACTTCAGAGGAGAAGTTGTTGCAAGCTATCTTCTCTGAGAAAGTTAAGTCGGTAAAGGATTCTTCTTTGAGAGTGCCTACTGGTGGTGCTGGTGTGGTTACCCGAATTATGAGATTGTCTATTTACAAGGGTGATAAGTTGGACGATGATGTAATTGAGGTTGTTAAGGTTTTCATTACCCAAAAGAGAAAAATTCAAGTTGGAGATAAGATGGCTGGTCGACATGGTAATAAGGGGATTGTTTCTAAGATTGCTCTAAGAGAAGACATGCCATATTTAGAGGATGGTACTCCTGTGGATATAGTTCTTAACCCTTTAGGAGTTCCTTCTCGTATGAATATTGGTCAGGTTTTAGAAACACACTTGGGATATGCTGCGAGAAGACTGTCTTTCAAGAAATTATTGGAATTTAAATTTAATAAAGACAAGGAGTCTGCGAGAGGGTTATTTGGCTTAGATGAAGGTGCTGTTAATAAGTTGTTTGATGTTGTGGAGGATTATCTATCTGAGAAGAAGATATCTTCTTATGAGGAAGCTAAGACTCTTAAAAATATAGATTTTAGTATAGTTCTTTCTAGGGCAGGACTTAAAGAGGATGATCTAAATATAAAGGTATCAACTCCTATTTTCTGTGGAGTTAATAACGAAGATTTGGTTAAGATCATGCAGGATGCAGATATTGATCCTTCTTTGAGTAATGGTAAGTTTACCCTTATAGATGGTAAGACGGGAGAGAAGTTTCCTAAACCGATTACTTGTGGAATTATTTATATGCTTAAATTGGATCATATGGTGGATGATAAAATATATGCTCGTTCTGTGGGACCTTACTCTAAGATTACCCAACAACCTCTTGGGGGTAAATGTCAAAATGGTGGTCAAAGGTTTGGGGAGATGGAAGTGTGAGCTTTGGAAGCGTATGGTGCTGCTTACAACTTGCGGGAACTTTTAACTATAAAATCTGATGATATTCAGTCTAGACAGTTTATTTTCTCATCTATAATAAAACGTCAACCACTTCCTACACCAAATATCCCGGAATCTTTTAAACTTCTAGTTAAAAAGTTGGAAGGTGCTTGTTTGAAAATTAATGTCCAATATGGAGATGAAAATAAATTTATTAGCTGTAGTGAATTTATAGAAAAGCAGTTAAGTAGAGAAGTGGATAAGGAATCTTTATTTACTTCTGGTTCTGGTTTAAAAGATAGATAATGGCAAGAGGTAGAAGTTCTAACGCTTTTAGATCTCAAAGTAGTCCTAATGATTTCACCATCAAGGCTTTGCAGATTTCTTTAGCTTCTCCAGAATACGTAAGGTCTCTTTCTAAGGGTGAAGTTACTTCTTTTGAAACTATTAATTATAAATCTTTGAGACCGGAAAAAGGGGGGTTGTTTTGTGAAAGTATTTTTGGGCCCATTAAGGATTATGAGTGTTCTTGTGGTAAATATAAGCAGGTAAAGTACAAGGGTAAAAGATGTGAGAAGTGTAAAGTATACATTACTCAATCTTTAGTTCGTCGTGACTGAATGGGTCATATAGAATTAGCTTGTCCAGTTGCTCACATCTGGATGATAAAAGAGCTTCCACTTCCTGCCAAAATTTCCCTTATACTAGGCATCAAATACAAACACGTAGAAGAAGTTGTTTACTTTGTAAACTATATAGTTTTAGATCCGGGACATCTCCAAGTAGAAGGAAAGACCTTATTCGATCCTTTAGAGATAATAGATGTTTCTAATTCAAAAAGCTCTATTGCTTCTCTTGCTAAATTAAGAACTCTTCTTAGAACTATATATGAGACTATTCAAAAGGAGAACCCTGAATCGTATTTAACTGATTTAAATTATCAGCAAGGAAGAGCGTATTACAAAGCTCTTTCTAACTCAAACTTGCCCTTTTCAATTATGGACATGTTTGAATATATTGAAAAACATACAGGTCTTAAGGTCGGAATAGGTGCGGAAGCTATTTATGAGCTTCTTAAGAAAGTTGATCTTGAGAGTTTAGAGTACAAATTGACTCAGGAGCTTAATGTCAACTTCCCTAGTGGTTTAAATTATGCAGATCCTAAAGTTAGAAAGATTCTTTCTAGACTTCAAGTTATTAGATGGTTTAAAGAATCCAAGAATCGTCCAGAGTGGATGATTTTAAAAGTGATTCCTGTTATACCTCCTAATCTTCGTCCTATTATTCAACTTTCTGGAGGTAGGTTTACATCTTCTGATATTAATACTTTCTATAGAAGGATTATTGTTAGAAATGATAGGCTTGCTAGAATTCTGAATCTTAATGTTGCACATATCATTTCTAACAATGAAAAGAGAATGTTGCAAGAGGCTGTTGACTCCTTGATTGATAACTCTAGCAGGAAGAAACCTTTAACTGCTAGAGATAGGCATCCTCTTAAATCTATTACGGATCATCTGAAGGGTAAACAAGGTCTTTTCCGACAAAACTTGCTTGGTAAAAGGGTAGACTATTCCGGTCGTTCTGTTATCGTTGTAGGATCTGAGTTGAAGATGTATCAGGTAGGGTTGCCTATCTTGATGATTTTATCTCTGTTTAAGCCGTTTATTATCAGGGACTTAATTAGAAAGGTTGATGACAATGGTGTGGAGTGTGTTCCTATTGCCTCCAATATTAAAACCGCTTCCAAAATGATTATGGAGCAGTCAGATGAGATTTGGCCGGTTGTTCACAAGGTTATAAAAGAAAGACCGGTTCTTTTAAACAGGGCTCCTACTCTGCACCGTTTAAGTATTCAAGCTTTTGAACCGATTCTGGTTGAGGGTAAGGCTATTTGTTTACATCCGTTGGTTACGACTGCTTTTAATGCTGACTTCGATGGTGACCAAATGGCAGTTCATTTGCCTTTGTCTGATGAAGCTGTTCATGAGGCTAGATCTATGTTGTTAGCTCCTTGACAAATTCTAGGACCTAAAGATGGTAAGCCTATCGTTACTCCTTCTCAGGATATGGTGTTAGGTATTTATCACTTGACCACCGAAAATAAAGAGTCTATAGGTTCTGGTTCTTTGTTCGCCACTCCAGATGAGGTGGTTCATGCTTATCAACTTGGAAAAGTTGAGTTGTCTTCTATTATTGCGATCGGCACTTCTGGTTTTCCTAAGAAGAGATTTCCGAAGTCAGGTGTCTTGATCACAACTGTAGGGAAGATCATATTTAATAGCAGACTTCCTGAGGACTATAAGTTTATTAATCAAAGTGAGGGAATGTGGGTGTCGGAGAATGACATTTTGGACTATGGGGTAAATAGATTTTATTACATTAATGCTTACCAAGAGAAGGATCCGTTTGCTAAATCTGTTATTGGTAGGTTGATAGAGGATCTTTATGACAATTATTCTTGTCAAGATCTAGCTCCAGTTCTGGACTCTATTAAAGATATGGGATTTGAATATTCCACCAAGTCTTGTACCACCATTTCCGCCTTTGATGTTCCGAAATTTTCTGATAAGCAATCTCTTTTAGAGGAAGCTGATAAGTTAGTGGAGCAACAAAAATCGTTCTTTAGAAAGGGTTTAGTTACTGACGATGAGAAATATAAGAATGTTATTTCCATTTGATCTTCCGTTAAGGACAAAGTTTCTGATCACATTAAGAATGCTCTTAAATCTAAGGAGTTTCAGAACAATCCGATTGTTATTATGGCAAGATCTGGTGCTAGGGGTAATGTATCTAACTTTATTCAGCTATCTGGAATGAGGGGTTTGATGAACAAGTCCTATAACTATGATCAGAATACAAATACTAAGGTGGTTAGGGATATTATCGAAGTTCCTATTAAACACTCCTTTATTGAAGGTTTGACAGTTATAGAATACTTTAACTCCTCCTATGGTGCTAGAAAAGGTATGACTGATACTGCCATGAAAACCGCTAAGTCTGGTTATACAACTAGAAAGTTGGTGGATGCCGCTCAAGAGGTTATTGTGAAGGTTGAGGATTGTGGATCTAATAAAGGACTTATTGTTGAGGAGCTTAGAGATAAAGAGCATTCAATGCCTATTAAAACTCTTAGAGATAGAATCTTATTCAAATGTGCGCATGTTAATATTCTTCACCCTGAAACCGGAGAGGTTATTGTTGGAGCAAATGAAGTAATTACGAAAGAGGTCGCCGACAAGATAGTATCTGCTGGGATTACTAAGGTACAGGTTAGATCTGTTCTTCATTGTAGGTTGAAGCAAGGTATTTGTCAAAAATGTTTTGGTTATGACTTGACAACAAAACAAATGATTGATGTGGGCACCACTATTGGTGTTATTGCGGCTCAGTCCATTGGTGAGCCGGCTGTTCAGTTGACCATGAGAACGTTTCACTCCGGGGGGGTTGCTGGTGAATCTAATATTTCCCAAGGTTTTGAAAGATTGAGACAGTTGTTTGAAATAGTGGCTCCTAAAAAATGGGAGACTTCCGTAATTTCTGAAATTACCGGTACTGTTGAAAGCATAGAAATTAGAGATGACGAAAGGGTGGTTACTGTTTCGAGTGATATTAACAGAAGGGAGTATAACTGTGACCTGAACCTTCCGATATTAGTGAAGAAAGGTCAGAAGATTAATTTTGGGGACAGAATATGTGATGGGTCTGTAGATCTTAAAAAACTGTTAGAGGTTTCTGGGGTGGAAGCGGTAAGGAAATATATAGTTCAAGAGATTTGAAAGGTTTATTGAATTCAAGGTATTGACGTTTCCGAGAAATATATTGAGATTATAGTAAGACAGTTGACTTCTAGACTTAAAGTGCTTTCTCCTAATGATTCCAAATGAGCTATGGGAGAAATTGTAGACTATTCTTCTTTTGTGGATGAATGTGCTAGGTTGCTTTTGGATGGAAAAACTCCACCTATTGCGACAAGTATTATCTTTGGTCTTGAAGAGGTTCCTGAGAAAACAAATTCTTTCTTGGCGGCAGCTTCCTTCCAAGATACCAAAAAGATTTTGACAGATGCGTGTGTTAGAGGACAGGTTGATTATCTAAATTCTCTGAAAGAGAATATTATGGTGGGTAACTTGATTCCTGCCGGAACAGGTCTTAAGTCTCCTGAGGAAGTTGTTTCTGATGAAAGATCTTATAGGAATGTCTTCAATTATTAGTGATGAGGGTTCTTTCCCTAGATATTGGAACTAAGAAGATTGGGATTGCTTTGTCTTCTATTGATCAGTCTTTAATATTCCCAGTCGGGAAGATTAGATTTGATAATTTCAAAGGGATAGTTTTCTTTGAAAAGCTTAAGTTTGAGCTTCGTAGTTTTTGAGAGGAAATAGGGATTGCTATAATTGGTAAAGCTTCGGAAGGGAATGCTATTTTGAGTCAAATTGATCAAGTTTTCCGAATGTTAAAAGCTTGGACTAGTTGAGATATAAAGTTTATTTCTGAAGATATGAGTTCCAGTGATTCTTGATTTTTTTTAAAGAGTTTAAAATTCTCCTCCAATAAGGCTAGAGAAAAGTTGGATTCTTATGCGGCACTAATAATATTAAAGGATTACTTTGATTCCATAAATAAGGAAGTACTAGTGAGTTTTTAAATATGAAAATATTGGGTTCTAGGGTTGAGGATAATCATATATTTTTAACAGTAGAGTCGAATTCTGAGAAATTTAAAGAAATATACAATAGGCATTTTTTAGATCTTTCAAAAAGACTTAATATTCCTGGATTTAGAAAAGGAAAGGCTAGTTTAGATGTAGTTTTAAATTATGTAAAGTCTAGAGGTGCTTTAGATTCTGAAACCGATAATGCTGTATTTAAGGTAGTTGATTATTACAGTAAAGAAATCAATGAATTTAATGAGGATTGAAAGGACAAGATTTTCGGCAAGCAAGTCGACCATTCCGTGAAAGAACTGGATTTTGATACTTGAAAGTTAGTTTATGAGGCAACATTTGAGAAGGTTCCTGAAGTAACTCTTTCTGATTATCAAAAAATCCCCACCTTAGTGGAGGAGAAGTCGTTGGAGGAATTATTTTGGCCGGTTAAAAAGGAAGGAAAGCCGGAAGTTGGAGATGTGGTAGTTATTTCTATGAGAGTTAAGAATAAGGAAGGAGAGTTAATAACAAAATATAGCTACGACTTTTTAGAAGTAGATTTATCCGGTTCTCGTTTGGATGTACGTATTCTTGATGCTATTAAGGAATCTAAGAATGAAGTAGAATTGGATAATTGTAAGTTGGAGATAAGATTAATAGAGTGCGTACAAAAGCGGACGATAGATGAGCAACTTATAAAAGATATTCCTTTTCCGGAGAAGACTACTCCGGAGGAGGTTAAGAAATTAATCAGAAGCCAATTTGAAATGCAGAACGTGTCATCCAGACACAGGGAGGTTGTGAAGTGGATTCTTTCGGCAGATAATAAGTTGGATCCTATGCCTGTTGAGACTTTGAAAACTGAGACTTATAAAGGTTTTCAATTGCTAAGGAAGAGAGGAAATAATAGTATTTCTTTTGAGGATTTAATGGTTGAAAATATAAAGAATCTAAAGTTAAGTCGTGTTTTGGATGCAATATCGAAGAGAGAGAATTTATCTATTAAAGAAGGAGATCAGGAATCATTCTTCAAAGAGTTGGATGAGAAACCTTGACTTTATGGATATAAAAGTTCTGAAGCTTTATTTGCTTTACCGAAGGAAGAATTAGACATGCATGTACTTCAATTTAAAACCTTTAAGTTTTTGGAGAGTAAATTATTTTTTAGCAATAGACTAGATTAATTGCTAAAATCATACTCATATGAGTGAGAGGTTTCCCATTCTCATTTCTAGAGATGATGTAATTTTTCCAGGATCTAAGAAGATTCTGGAGATTGGTAGACGATTTTCGGTTAGCTCTGTAAAGGCTGCTCTTGATCATTTCAGCAAGAATTTAGTAATTGTAGTTCAGAGAAACAAAGAATTAGACGAACCGAGTGATAAGGATTTTTATCAAGTAGGTTGTTTAACCAAGATTAAGTTTTTGGGTAGGGATGAAGATGGGTGTTTAAAGATATCCGTTGAGGGAATAAAAAGGGCCAAAATACTCAAACCCAGCTTGACTCATTTAAAGGTAAATCCCGACTTAGATAAAGCTTGATATTCAAATATTGAGTTTTTTGAAAATGAAAGTAAGCCAGGAACTGTTAAGACTTTAGCTTCTTTTAAGGAATTTGTAGAATCTAAACCGGCGGTATTTGATTGCGATTCTTCCGAATATAAATCCATTCTTTCGGCTTTAGATACTTGTACTAAATCTGATCTTCCGGAGTTGGTGGATAAGTTGGCTGACTTATGGCCAAAGAATGAGATGAGTGCTGTTGAATTTAAGCAGAAGATATTGGAGGAGCCCTCTGTTAATAAGAGATTAAAGATTATGATGGAAATGGAATATATAAGCGATGATATTAAGAATGAGCTGGACAGTAGAATTAATAAAAAGGTCTCCAAGAATATTTCTCGGCAACAACGAGAGTTCTATCTGAGGGAACGGCTTAAGGCTATACGGGAAGAATTAGGGGAATCATCCTCTAAAGAGGCACTTTTAAATAAGATCCGTCAGAAGTTAAAACAGAAAGCTTTTCCCAAGCAGATAAAGGCCCGCATAGAAGAGGAGATAAGGCGTCTTGAGTACACTTCTTCCTATTCTAATGAGGCAGTTATAACTAGGAATTATTTAGATTGGATTCTTGATATCCCTTGACTTAAGTCTTCTAAAGATGAGGAGGATTTAAGTAAGGTTAAGGAGGTGTTAGATAATCACCATTATGGATTGGAGAAAGTTAAGGATAGGATTCTTGAGTTTATTGCTGTCCAGAAGAAATTACAAGATCCTAAAGGAAGCATTATGTGCTTTGTGGGTCCCCCAGGAGTTGGTAAGACTTCCTTAGTTAAATCTATCGCTGCAGCTCTAAATAGGGAGTTTGTGAAGATATCTTTGGGAGGGGTTCATGATGAATCGGAGATTAGAGGACACAGAAGAACTTATGTGGCTGCTATGCCGGGCAGGATCGTTCGCGCTTTGAAGCAAGCTGGAGTTAATAATCCAGTATGTTTGTTGGATGAGATTGATAAGGTGGGATCTAGTTATAACGGAGATCCAAGTCATGCTCTTTTGGAAGTTTTAGATCCGAAGCAGAATGATAAGTTCAGTGATCATTTTGTGGAGGAAGATATTGATCTTTCTAAGGTTATGTTTATAGCTACCGCTAACTATGAAGATAATATCTCAGAACCTTTGCATAATAGGATGGAGATGATTTACATTAATTCCTACACGGGGAAGGAGAAGTTACATATAGCGAAAGCACATCTTTTGGCGGAAGTGCTTAGGGAGAGCGGATTAAACGATAAAGAGTTGTCTATAGATGATGATGCTTTGGAATTTATTATCCAGAAATATACAAAAGAAGCGGGAGTTCGTCAGTTTAAAAATTGTTTGTCTAAGATAGCTAGAAAGGTTGTTAAGCGACAGATTATGGGCGAGATAGAGAGGGAACATATTACCTTGGATAAAGTGGAATCCTACTTGCGATATCCTAGGTACGATTTTACAGTTAAGGATGAAGTTATGATTCCCGGAGTTGTTAATGGGATGGCTTATACTGAATTTGGAGGTGATTTGCTACCAGTAGAGGTGAATTATATGTCTGGAAAGGGAAATCTCTCTCTTACTGGTAATTTAAAAGATACGATGCGTGAATCGGCTTCTGTGGCGTTGGCTTTTGTAAGAGCAAACGAAGAGAGATTTGGCCTTAAGTCCAAGGAGATAGATTGGAATAATATAGATGTAAATTTGCATGTTCCATCAGGAGGAATACCAAAAGATGGTCCTTCTGCTGGTGTAACTATCTCTACAGCTATTATTTCTTCATTCAAAGAGGAGGCTGTATCTCCAAGTATAGCTATGACTGGGGAGATAACTCTTCGAGGTAAGATACTTCCTATTGGAGGTTTAAAAGAGAAGGTGGTTTCAGCTGTGAGGGGTGGAGTTGATACTATCTACTTTCCTCACGAGAATTCTAAAAATCTTGTAGATATACCGGAGGATGTTCGAAGTCAAGTTAATTTGATACCGGTTAAAGAGTATTGGGAGATTTATGATCAGATTTTTAAAAAAGAGCCAACAACCCAACCTTAATAAGCCTTATTCTGTTATCCTGTGAGGATACGTTGATAATTAATCTGAGATCGTTTGGATCCCCTTGTTTTCCGTTCAATTTCAGAAAACAAATTCCCTTACCGTAATTTAGGTTTCTTCCTGGAGGAGTTTACCGCGTTTCACCTATGCATTTCTGCATAGCTCGTCTCTGTGGCACTTTATAGAGAATAAGTAGTAGCTTTCGCCTTATCCTATTCCCCGTCATCACCCCTTAAGGAGCGTCAAGCTTTATTTTTTATATGCTTGCACCAACATTACGACCATCGCAGGCCGTGGAAGTAAGGACTTTCCCCTAATTTATTTAAAATAAATCAGTAATCAACAACTGTATTGGATAGTTGGCCTTATAATTATTACTAAATGAACGTTAATTTAGAACAAAAAATAAAGGCAAAGTCGGCTTTAGTTGATTCGCTGGCTAAGGAAATAAAGGACTACGGTTCTTTTTTGGTTTTTGAATATTTGGGTCTCACTGCTGAGGAGATTTCTCAATTGAGAAGTCAATTGCGAAAGATAGATGCCAAATTGATCGTACATAAGAACAACATACTTCTAAGATCTCTTCAAAAAACCGGTGTGAATTGTGCCGAGGAGATTGTGGGACCTAACGCCATTCTTTTGTCTAAAAATGATATATCTCCATTTCAAAACATAGCCAAGTTAGCAAAAGATAAAGATTTTCTGAAACTTAAGTTGGCTTATTTTGATAATGAGATCATAAAAGGGGATAGTTTATCTTTGTTATCTACTCTAGGCTCCAAAGAAGATCTTTTGGTTCGATTCTCGCAAACTATCTTGAGTCCTCTTTACAAATTTGCGTTTATGGTAAAAAATATTAAGTCAGGAGAATAAACTGTATTATTAAAATTAGATAGGTTTATGTCAAAACTTTCGTCTAAGGAGATAATTGAATCTCTGAAGCAGTATTCTATTCTTGAACTTAATGATTTAGTAAAGGCTATAGAAGAGGAATTTGGGATTTCTGCTAATTTTTCTGTAGCTGCGGGATCTGGGGGTGCGGATGCTCCTAAGGAGGATGCTCAATCTGAGTTTAATCTTCATCTGGTTAATGCAGGGGCTAATAAAATTGCGGTTATTAAGATTATTAGGGAGTTGACTGGATTGGGTCTAATGGAAGCTAAGAAAATGGTTGATACAGTTCCAGCTTTAGTGAAAGAGGCTGTTCCTTCCGTGGAAGTTGAGGATCTTAAAAAGAAATTCGTAGAAGCTGGAGCGGTTGTTGAGTTTAAGTAAAGTGGTGCCGAATCGGGGAATTGAACCCCGAGCTGGGCATTACCATTGCCCTGTTTTGCCATTAAACTAATTCGGCGTACGTTTAATTTTAATTTGTCTGCACCTTATTTTAGAGAAGAGAATGAGTATACTGCACTCGGAAGATTAAAAGTTTCCGCTTTAGTGCGAAAACTTCGTGATATTGATTTACTGCTTTTTTGAATTTGAGGAGCCCCTCTCCTTTTTAGCTTTTTCTGATATGTAGTTGTTAAAGGTTCAAATAATCTATTCAATTCCTTTAATCCTATACTCTCTATATTTAGATCCAATCCCAAGTTCTCAGACTGGGGAAGAGTTGAAAATTTACTATATCTAACTTTACTTTTTTGTTTGTTGACTACTCGTTTTTTAAATAGCTATCGTATCCTCTTAAATATGCGGAAAATCCATAAGATAAGTCCGACTTTTAGGTGGGATAATAGATCTAAAGTAAGGCTTATGTTGTGAATTCCCTTCATTTCTATTAAAATTTATCCTCGAATTTTCAAATTAGGCCGGTTTGAAGTTATTCACCAATATAATTTATAGAATGTACGTATGTTCTCCAACGAGATTAGAGTTAAACTCTTTTCATTTGACTACAGGTTATTAGATCTTTGGGTTAAGAAAATCGTTGAATTAGCTCTTTTACACAAATCTCAAGTAAAAGGGCCTTTGCCTTTACCAACTAAAAGGAAGCTTTATACTTTTCAAAAATCTCCACACGTTAATAAACCATCCATGGAGCAGTTTGAAAGGAGAGAACACAGACGTTTAATTATCTTTATTGCTCCGCCTGCTGAACTTGTTGTTGATGTTCAAAAAATGACTCTTCCCGCTTCTTTAGACATCAGTGTTGATATTAGGTAATGTTCGCTATAGTGGGGAAGAAGTTGGGTATGACCCAAGTATTTTCTGATTCTGGAATTTTGATTCCTGTTACAGCTATAGAAGTTGAGCCTAATTTAATCCTTTCTCTAAAGACTGTAGAAAAGGATGGATATTCTGCAGTGGTTGTGGGATATGGTAGCATTAAAGAAACACGTTTAAGTAAACCCGTACGGGGTCAATTTCAAAAAAAGGGTCTGGAGGTAAGACGGAATATTTTTGAGCTTAGAGATTCAAATCAGGAAGGTTTAAAAGAAGGGGAATTTTTAAAAGTGGATTCTCTTTTTAGGACTGGAGATTTAGTGGATATAAGTGGTATCACCAGAGGTCATGGTTTTACTGGTGCTATTAAACTGTGGAATTTTTCATGTGGACCTCGTTCTCATGGTGCCGGATATCCCCATCGGTATCAAGGTTCTTTGGAGACTGGTAGAGGTGGTGTTTCTCCTCAAAAGGTTTGAAAGGGTAAGAAGATGGCTGGTAGATATGGATGTGAGAGAGTTTCGCAGATTAATCTAGAGATAGTTTATGTTGATCCGGAGAAAAATTTGTTGTTTGTAAAGGGCTCTGTTGTTGGAAGGTCTAATTCCATAGTTAGAATAAAAACCACCACTAGAAAGAAGAAGTGTGTGGATGAGCCTTTTCAAATTTTAAGAAGTGAAGTCAATTAGTATTTTTTCCACATCTGGAGATATAACTGGAAGCTTTGAATTGCCTGCTTCTGTCATCCTTCCTGATGAGATTCATTCTCATGCTATTTTTGAGGCTGTCAACTGTGAGAATCAAAATAGGAGGCAAGGTACTCACGATACTAAGAATAAATCGAAAGTTTCTGGAACAGGTAAGAAACCTTATAGACAGAAGCATACTGGTAGGGCTAGACAGGGTTCTAGACGTAACCCTCAATTTAGGGGGGGTGGTGTAGCTTTTGGTCCTTCTCCTATGAGAAATTATGTGGTAGGGGTTAATAGAAAGGTTTCTAGATTGGCTTTTGCCTCTGTTTGAAAAGGAATATTTGAGTCTGAGAATATTGCTCTACTGGATGAAAGTTTTTCATCTCTTAAGAAAACTAAGGAGTTTGAAGGATTTTTGCAAAAGTCTAAATTAGATTCCAAAAAGTTATTGCTTCTAGATAAAGAAGGAATTTCTTCGTTATTCTTAGTTTCTAGAAATCTTTCCAATGTTACATGTCGGGACTTTTTCCACTGTTCTGTGAGGGATTTGATGAATCAGAACTTTTTGTTATTAACCAAAGGTGCAATGGATTTATTGTGTGAGCGTTTAGGATCATGGAAATAACTTCAGTAATACTTAAACCTAAGATAACCGAAAAGGTTCAGGCCATGAAAACCTTACCTAATCCAAAGCTTAGTTTTTACGTTAATCTGAAAGCTTCTAAACATCAGGTGGCTATTGCTTTTGAGTCTATGTTTGGTGTCAAGCCTAAGTATGTGAATATTATCAATGAAAAACCCTCTAAAGCTCGTTATTCTAATAGGAGTAGGTATAACTATACGAAGGCTTCTAAGGTTGCATATATAACTGTGTCTGGAGAAGATTTCAGTAATTTAAATAAGCAAGCGGAAGAGGCTGCTAAGGAATAGTTATGTCAATACGACAAGTTGTTACCAGAAGTTCAGGAAGAAGGAGAATTATATTTATTGATTACAGGAAAGAGTTAACTACGGATAAGCCGTTTAAACCTTTAACCAAGAAGCTTAATAAGACTGGGGGTAGGAATAATACCGGAAAAATAACCGTTAGACACAGAGGTGGTGGACATAAGCGTCGTTACAGAATCATAGACTTTAAAAGGGATAAGGATGGAGTACCTGCGATTGTTAAGACTATTGAATATGATCCGAACAGATCTTCCTTTATATCTCTAGTTTCTTATGTGGATGGGGAGAAGAGATATATTCTTACTCCACATGGAATAAAGGTCGGTGATACTATAATATCTGGGGCCGACGGAGTTGATATCAAGCTTGGTAACGCTATGCCTATTGGTAAAATTGCAGAGGGTACTTTTGTTCATAATATAGAGATAGCTCCAAACAGAGGCGGTAAGATTGCAAGATCGGCTGGTTCTTATGCTCAAATTCTAGGTAGAGATACCACTGGTCGTTATACGGTTGTAAAATTATCTTCTAAGGAGAATAGGAAGATACTGAATGAAGCTAGAGCCACAGTTGGACAAGTTTCTAATGTGGATCATAATTTAGTTCGTTTGGGAAAGGCTGGTAAAACTCGTTACTTAGGGATTCGACCGACAGTTAGAGGTTCCGCCATGAACCCTAATGATCACATCCACGGAGGAGGAGAGGGTAGAAGTCCCATCGGGAGAGATGCGCCTAGAACTCCTTGAGGTAAAAAGTGTATGGGAGTTAAGACTCGTAAAAAGAATAAAAGATCCAATTCTATGATTGTTTTGTCAAGACATTTCAAGAGTAAGCGTTAGTTACTATGTCACGTAGTTCGAAGAAAGGTTTATATGTAGAATCTTCTTTGTTGAAGAAGGCTATTGCTATGCAGGCTCAAGAAAAAAAGAAGATTATTAAGACTTGATCCCGAAGGAGCACGATATATCCTGAATTTGTGGGGCTGACCTTTGCTGTTCATAATGGAAAGAATTTTATTAATGTGTATTGTACTGAATACATGCTGGGCCATAAGTTGGGTGAGTTCGCTCCTACTCGAGTGTTTAAGCAGCATACAGCCGCTAAAGCTAAGAAGTAATGATCGCTAGAGCTATCCAAAGGAATGTTCATGTATCCTCTAAGAAAGCAGTTCTCTGTTGTCGTCTTATTAGGAATAAATCTTATATGGAGGCTATTAGAATTCTGGATAATCAACCCCAAAAGACAGCTAAATTTCTTAAAAAACTACTTATGTCTGCAGCGGCCAATGCTGTTAATAATCATGCCATGTCAGGAGATAAGCTTTATGTATTTAGCTCTTCCGCCAATCAAGGAAGAACTTTAAAGAGAACTATTCCTAGGGCTAAGGGGCGTGCCGATTTAATAAGAAAAAGATTTTCTCATTTGGAAATATGTCTTTCTGATGATAAGGATGAAAGAAAGAAATTAAATGTTTACCTATTGAAACCGAGAGCTCACCAACATAAGTACAAACCTAAGTTGGTTGATAGGTCTGTTGAGATAAAGCCTAAGTCTATTATGCAGAACGAAAGCGATGGGTCAAAAGGTTAATCCGAATAGTTTACGTTTCGGTCTGAATAAGAACTGGGTTTCCAGATGGAATTCCCCCGATCGTTCTACGTCCATAAAGTGATTGCTTGAGGATGAGAAGGTTCGAAAAGTTTTAAAGGAGAGATGTAGAAAAGCTGGGGTAGCTCTTATCGAAATAGAACGTTTTAGTAATTTTGGAGAGAAGGTTACGGTCTTCATCTATCTTCACTTGGCACAACCGGGACTGATACTTTCTAACGATAAGGAACTTTCTCTGATAAACAAGGATTTAAGAATCATCTTAGGTAAGAGTGTGGAGGTAAAGATGGATATTAAGGAGTTTAAAAATCCTTCGGTTTCTGCCGAGATTATTGGTCAGGAGGTTGTGGATGCGATTGAGAATAGAGTTCCACACAGATTGGTGATAAAGAGGTTGATGAAGAGGGCTATGATGTCTGGAGCTCTGGGAGTTAAAGTTAAGCTTTCAGGGCGTATTAATGGGGTTGAGATTGCGAGAAATGAAGCCTATTCTGATGGATCTATTCCTCTTTCTACTTTAAGAGCAGATATAGATTACTCCTTCCAAATAGCCAAGAGAGATTACGGAGTGCTAGGAGTTAAGGTGTGGGTTAATAGGGGACTTTACTTTGGAAGATACTTTATGCCTTTGCCTTCTGTAGCTAAAACAAAGAGTAAGGGAGATAGCAAGGATAATAAGTATATTGCTGCCACATATTAGAAGTGTTACAACCCAAGAGAATTAAGTGGAGAAAGCCCCACAAAGTTAATTACAAGGCTCCGGCCAAAGGGAATAGTTATGTAGCCTTCGGGACGGCTGGAATCATGGCTGAGGAGGGATGTTGGATGACAGATAGGCAAATAGAGGCTGCTAGGATTGCTATTTCGAAGAGATTGGGTAAGGTGGGGAAGATGTGGATTAGAATATTTCCGCACATGTCTTTAACCAAGAAACCTTTAGAGGTACGTATGGGTTCCGGTAAAGGTGCTCCCGATAAGTTTGTTTGTCCTGTAAAGAAAGGAACGATTCTTTTTGAGGTGGCGGGATTGAGTCCAGAGGATGTAAAAAGAGCTTTTTATTTAGCTGGAAATAAGCTGCCAATTAAGACTAAAACTGTTTTTGCAAATAATGATTAAAGATTTAAGGGGGTACGAGACTCAAGAGGTCAAGAATATGATTATTAAGCTTAAGGCTAAGTTGCTTGAAAATCGTTTTAAATTGGTTCAAGGAGAATTAACAAATACTGCAATCTTTAAGGAAACAAGAAGGACTATAGCTCAACTTTTGACTATTCTTAGAGAAAGAAATGAGAAGTTAACTGCCAAGGATTGACAACATTACAAAGAAATTTCTGATAAGAAGGAATAGATAATGGAGGGTAAGTCACGGAAGAAGGTTCTTCAAGGGGTTGTTACTTCCACTAAGAGTAGTAAGACGATAGTTGTTACTGTTGAACGTGACTTTATGCATTCCTTTTATAAGAAGAGAGTTACTGTTCACAAGAAATTCCACGCTCACGATGAATTGGAAACTGCTAAAGAGGGGGATAAGGTTAAGATAGTAAGTTGTCGTCCCTTTTCAGCCTTAAAGAGATGAAGACTTCTTGAAGTTATTCAAACTAGAAATAGCTAATGATTCAGTTTATGAGTCGCCTTAATGTGGCGGATAATTCTGGTGCTAAAGAGGTGGGAGTTATTAAGGTTTATGGTGGTACGAGGAGACGTTATGCTTCCATAGGGGATGTGGTTTTGGTATCAGTTAAGTCTTTGTCTACATCCGGAAACGTTAAAAAAGGAGATGTATTTAAGGCTCTAGTTGTGAGAACTAGGAGACCCATTTCTAGAAAGAATGGAGTTATGATTTCTTTTGATGATAATGCTTGTGTGCTTATAAAGGCGGATAAGAATCCAATTGGAACTCGTATCTTTGGTCCTGTGACTAGGGAGTTGAAAAAAGGAGGTTACAACAGTATACTATCTTTAGCTCCTGTTGTCTTGTAGCCATGAATAAGATCTGTAGAAAGGATAAGGTGAAGGTTATATACGGAAGGAATAAGGGTGCCGTAGGAGTTGTAACTAGAGTCTTTCCGACAGAAGGCAAGATTATCATAGAGGGAGTTAATAAGGTAAAGAGACATAAGAAAGGGGCTGATGGAGAGTCTGGGCTTGTTGAAAAGGAGGCTCCTTTAAATGTTTCTAAGGTAGTTCTTTTAGATCCTAAGACGGATAAGCCTGTTAAGATTCGTTTTGAAGTTAAGGATGGAAAGAAAGTTAGGGTTAATAAAAAGACGGGAGAAGAAATTCCTAAATTAGTTTAAATATTATGAATCAATTACAGAAGCGTTTTAGGGAAGAGATAATATTTAATCTGAAGGATAAGCTAGATCTTTCATCAGTTATGCAGGTGCCTAAGTTGGAAAAAGTAGTGGTTAATATCGGTTGTGGAGATGCTTCTCAGGATAGGAGATTCTTAGAATCTTCTTTTAGTGAACTTCAATTAATTACTAACCAAAAGCCTTACATTACTAAGGCCAAGAAATCTGTTGCTGAATTTAAATTAAGGCAGGGACAGCCAATTGGGCTTAAAGTTACTCTCAGAGATGCACGTATGTGGAATTTTATAGAGAAGCTATTTAACGTTGCTTTACCTAGGGTGAGGGATTTTAAAGGGATTAAGGGTAATTCTTTTGATGGGAGAGGAAATTTGACAATAGGGATAAAGGAGCAGATTATTTTTACCGAAATCGTTTATGATGAAATTAAAAAAACTAGAGGTATGGATATTACCTTTGTTACTTCTTCTGACAATGATGATCATGCATATGAGCTCCTTTTAGCCTTAGGTTGTCCGTTGACTAAGAGAAATGGCTAGGAAAGCGTTAATAGAGAAGTGCAAGAGACACCCTAAGTTTAAAGTTAGGGCCTATAATAGGTGTCAACGTTGTGGAAGGGCTAGAGCTGTATTCAGAGATTTTTCTCTCTGTCGTCTTTGCTTTAGGGATTTTGCAACTAAAGGGTATCTGCCGGGTATTAGAAAAGCCTCATGATAACAGATCCAATAGCGAACGTTGTTTGTCAAATAAATAACGCTATTCGAGTTAAACAGAAGGAGGCTACTTTTTATTCTTCCAAAGTAATAAAGTCTATTCTGCAAATTTTTGAAGATGAGGGATATATAGAAGGTTTTGTGCATAAGACTTCTGAAACTGGTATCTCAGTGGCTACTGTATTCTTCAAATATAAGGATGGGGTTTCTGCCATTCGTGGAATTAAGAGGGTTTCTAAGCCGGGATATCGAGTTTATTGCAAAGCTAAGAATTTACCGATAGTCATGAACGGGATGGGTACGGCTATTATTTCTACTAATCAGAATGTTATGGGAGAAAAGGAGTCTAGAAAACTTAATCTTGGTGGGGAGGTGCTTCTTCATATTTGATAATGTCACGAATAGGTAATAGGGTTTTGGAAGTGCCTGAAGGTCTAACTGTTTCAGTAGGAGAGGATGTTATCCTAGTTTCCGGGGGAGGTAATAGTATCTCTATCCCTTATAGTCGATTCTTTGTGAAGCCTATTATTGATGATAAGAAGTTTATGACTCAAAAGGTTAATAACTCGAAGCAGTCTAGATCTCAATATGGAACTATTAACGCATTAGTTTTGAATGCCTTTGTCGGATTAACAAAAGGCTTTTCTAAGAGTTTAGAAATAGTAGGAGTTGGTTATAAAGCTGCAGTAGAAGGGAATAAAGTTCGTTTAGATTTGGGATATTCTCACCCTATATTCGTTGATATTCCTGCGGATATAAAGGTGAAGCCAGTGTCTTCACTAGAATTGGAGTTGACTTCCTATAATAGACAGTCTTTAGGAGAATTTGCTTCTAAGATAAGAGGTTTTAGACCGCCTGAACCTTATAAAGGTAAGGGTATCAAGTATAAAGGAGAGGTTATACTTAGAAAAGTAGGTAAGACTTCTGAGGGATCTAAAAAATAATGACATCTAAGAGAGAGTTGCTGAAAAGACGGCATAAGCGTATACTTAAGAGTGTGAAAAGGGGAAATGAGCATATTAGACTTCGTATTACTAAAACCAACTCCCATGTGTATGCTCAGGCTTTAGATGATGCTCAACAGAAAACAATTGCATCTTCTTCCAGCTTGTCCCTTAAGCTTGCTAATGGGAATAAGGAAAATTGTATTTTGCTTGCGAAAGATCTTTCTAAGAGACTTAAAGCATTAAATATTGATAGATTAGTTTTAGACAGAGGAGGGCATAAGTATCATGGAAGAATTGCGGTTATAGCGGACATTCTTAGAGAGGAGGGAATAAAGATTTAGTGAACGTTATTATTTCGGGAGATCCCATTGTAGTTGAAAAGAAACCTGCCCCCAAGGTAGTTAAGCCTTTTCAAAGAAAGACTTATAAGTCTGAATACGAAGAGAAGGTAGTTAAGGCTAAGCGAGTTTCTAAGACAACCAAAGGAGGTCGTCAAAGTAGGGCTTGAGTTTTAGTGGTTATTGGGAACAAGAAAGGTAAGATTGGTTATGGAATCGGGAAGTCCAAGGAGTTTCAATCCGCAGTTAGAAAGGCCGTTAAAAATGCCATGAAGAATGTTGTTAAGGTTTCAATGAATTCTAAGGGGACTGTATTTCATGAGTTTTTAGGAAAGCATGGAGCTTCTAAGGTTCTTATAAAGCCAGCCAAACCTGGTACTGGTATTATTGCTGGTGGTATTATCAAGACTATTTTGGAACTTGCCGGATATACAGATATATACTCTAAGAATTTAGGATCTAGTACCCCTATGAATATGATTAGGGCGACTATAGAGGCTTTGAGGAATCAAAGAAGTCCTGCTTATATTTCTAGACTGAGAGATAAGACTTTTAAGGAGTTATTCCATCTAGAATAAAATGCTTCTAATATCACCAATTAAGGGTTCTAGAGACCATAAGAAAAAAAGAGTAGGTAGAGGATTTTCCTCTGGAATGGGCGGTAGAAGTACTAGAGGTACTAAGGGACAGAAAGCAAGAAAGTCAGGTAATGTTAGACTTGGTTTTGAGGGAGGTCAAATGCCACTTTATAGAAAAGTAGGTAAGTATGGTTTCAATAATTATGTTTTTGAGAAGAAGATAAAGTCCGTAAATATTAGGGATCTTAATTACTTTAAGGATGTGAAGGAATTTACTTTAGAGGTTTTTATGAAGTTGGGTATTGTGAATAAAAGAGATAGATATATTAAATTAATAGGTAACCAAGTTGAGTTAGAAGGAGTGTCTGTGTGAGCACATTCCTATTCTAAAGGGGCGAAAGCTGCTTTGGAGTCTAGCAAAAATATTGTTAATTTAATAGGTGGTTCGAGGGAATAGGGATACTTGAGTTGCAATATTCTCAACTCTATTCATCCTTTTTATATTCCAGCTGGGTTCCCATGTAACGGTACCCGGAATAACTTTAGTTAATTTTAAAAATGAAGGAGGCCTCTCTCAACTCTTGAACTTACTTGGGGGTGGTGGCCTAAAGAAAGTTAGTCTTTTCTCTGTAGGAATTTCCCCCTACATTACTGCTCAGATTATCATTCACATGATGTCTAACGATATCGTTAGACATCTTGCTGAGTTAAGAAAGGGGGGAGAGAGGGGTAGATATAAGATGGAGCTTTATACTAGGCTCCTCGCCTTTCCTTTCGCAGTAATGACTTCATTAGGAACCATTACTTTAGTTAGTGCAGGTAATGCCGTTAAATTTAAGAATTTTTCTGGACAGGAGGTTTCTGGATTTTGAGGGCTTCCCATTGGAGAAAGAGCTCTTTTAGTAATACTATTCGTTAGTGGTACTTATATTTCTCTATTCTTAGCAGACATTATCTCCAAGAGGGGGCTAGGCAACGGAATAACCATTCTTATGATGTCCGGGATTGCCAGTTCCCTTCCGGACACCTTTACTCAAGCTTATAAATATCTATCTGAAGATAATACAGTTATCCCAGAACACAAGGAATTCATAGCCATCTTTAAATTTGTAATATACCTCTTCTTTTACTTCCTAATTCTTCTCCTAATAGTATTCATTAACGGATCTACTAGAAAGATTCCTATTCAGCAAACTGGACAAGGACTTATCTTTGACCGAAAGAAACTTTCCTATTTACCGATAAAACTAATGCCGGCCGGAATTACTCCCGTTGTCTTTGCTGGCTCTCTTATGGTATTCCCAAGTGCTTTAGGGGAACTTCTTAAGAATAAATACCCCTCCGTATCTCCCTTCGTAAAAGCTTATCTCTCTTTAGGTAGTCCGCTTGGGCTAGCCATTTACTTCTGACTAATAATATTTTTCTCCTTTGTATATAGTCATATTCAACTTAATTTAGAAGAGATGACTAGGAACTTTGGTAAATCTGGAAGATTTATACCTGGTATTAGATCCGGACAACATACATACAATCATCTTAAATCGACAGTTAATAGAATTAACTGTTTCGGAGCTCCATTCTTGGCCTTTGTGGCGGTACTACCTAACTTAATGAATATGTTTACAGGAATGCCTGGAAATATGGCTTTGGGGGGTACAGGAATTATCATTCTGGTATCTGGATCTATACAGGTACTAGACTCCATTAAGTCCAATACAATTGCTTCTCGTTACAAGTCCAAGAATTTAATTTTAGGTACTCAAATAAAGCAGAATTTGGATGAGAATTTAGCCGAAGAGAAGCAGTTTTATCTGTGGTAAAATTCTTCTTCTATGACTCTTTTACTTCTGCTTGGGGTGCCGGGTATAGGGAAGGGCTGTCTTTCCCAAGAGTTGGTAAATAAATTTGAATTTAAGTACTTTTCTACTGGGAAGATTCTTAGAGCTGCAAAGGAGAAGTATAAAGATATTCTTAGCTCAGGGAATTTAGTGACAGATGATGATGTTAATAAGATAGCTTTAGATGAGTTACGTAGAATTCAAGCAGAGGATCCCGATGCAGTTCTAATTATGGATGGTTATCCTAGAACCACAGGACAAGCCGAATTTATCAAGAATTATTTTCCCATAAATAGAGTTTTTTATTTAGTGCCTAAATCTGAAGAATATGTAATACAAAGATTATCCAATAGAGTTCTTTGTGAAAAGGAAGATCATTCCTTCAATTTAATTCACAATCCTCCTAAAGTGTCAGGTATATGTGATTTCGATGGATCTAAGCTTTACAGGAGAACAGATGACTCTGAGGAGGTAATTAGAAAGCGTCTTAATACATATAAGGAATGTACACAACCTCTTATAGATTACTATAAAAAAATGGGCATTCTAGAAGAGTTAGATGCCTCTGAGGGTATTTGAGATTTTATAGATAGATTTAAAGTTTATAAGAATTAAGCAGCAGCAGCAGCAGGAGTTCCTGCACCAGGAACACCTCCTCCACTAGACCCGCCACTACCCGCTGTACTACCCTCTTGTGTTTTATTTTTTTCCGCTACCTTGGCCGTTATCTCTTTATTATGCACCACTCCAGCAATTAATCCGGATGCACAGCCACTCAAACTTAAATACCCCATTATTGAGGAAGCGACTTTTATTACTCTATAGCTAGCAGGAAATTTCATTCATTAAAATGTAAGAGGCCATTTTAAAGATTTTAAATGTATGGAAAGTAAATTAACCGCATTAGAGCTAGAAGAGATGCGTGAAGGAGGTAAGATATGGCAGTCCATTAGTAAATCATTATCGGAGTTTGTAAAACCAGGGATAACAGGGAAGGAAATTAACGATAAGGCGGAAGAGTTATTTTCTAAGTTTCAGGTAGATACAGCCTTCTATATGTATCATAACTTTCCCGGACATATATGTATCTCGGTTAATGACTGTATTATCCACGGAGTAGGACATGATGTCACTTTGTCAGCTACCGATAAGGTGACTCTAGATATAGGTTTTAAGCATAAGTCTATATTTATAGACTCTGCTATTACTCTCATAGTATCTCCGGAGTCGAATAAAAAGTATGCTGATTTTATAAAGTTGGGCAAAGAGGCTCTTTGGGAAGGAATAAAAGCTGTGAAGCCCAATTGTACCCAAGGAGATATAGCTTTTGCGATAGATAGTTTTGTTAAGGCTAATAGTAATTATTCCATCATAGATGGTTTTGTAGGTCATGCTATTGGAAAGCAATTACATTTAAATCCTCATATCTTTAATAAAGGAATGATTAAGGGTCAGGGAGTTAAGATAGTTCCCGGTATGGTTATATGTATAGAACCAATGTTATTGGATCAAGTTACGGGGGAATATACGAAGGGAAATAATGGTTTTGATATTCTTTCTAAAGAGCCGAATACAATGACTTGTCATTGGGAACATATGGTTCTAATTAAGGAAGATGGGATAGAAGTAATAACTGCTTCTCCAGAAGAAGTTGCGGAGTACCTTGGATAATCAGAATAAGATCCTGTTAGGAGGAATAGTTAGAAAGATACAGGGAGGGGGAGTAGTTATGGTTGAGTTGGAGAATAATACAACTATAGCTTGTCATGTTTCTGGTAAGATGAAGAAGTATAATGTACATGTTATCTTAGGTGATAAAGTGGACGTAGAAATAAGTCCTTATGATCTTACTAAGGGCAGAATAATAAAGAGATATATAGAAAAACCACCAGTTTCGGAATAGCTATGAAGGTTAGAGCGTCTGTGAAATGTATATGCAAATATTGTAAGGTAATTAAGAGAAAAAATAGGGTGTGCGTGATTTGTAAGGTTTTAAAGCATAAGCAGAGGCAAAAATAACGTTATATGCCACGTATATTGGGGGTAGATATTCCAAATAATAAGACTCTTTATGCTGCGTTAACTTCAATATACGGAGTTGGTTTTTCAACGTCTAGGAAGATAATTCAAAAGGCTTTTTTTAACGAAATTAAGCCTTTAAATAAGCTTTCCAAGAAAGAAAAAGGGGAGTTGGATAAGGTCCTGAGGATGCGCGTGAAGGATCTAACAAAAGATAATCTCTCAATTATTTCGCAAACAATTTTGAATCTGCAAAATAATGAGGAAAAATATATCTATCATGAATTCCTATTTGAGGGGGATTTAAGAAAGAAGGTTAGCGATAATATAAAGAACTTAGTTGAGATTAATTGTTATGTGGGAATTCGACATAAACGGGGTCTTCCCGTTAGGGGGCAGAGAACCAGAACGAATGCAAGAACCAGAAAAGGTCCTAGGAAGACAGTTGCTAATAAGAAAATAGAAAGCAAATAATGTCCGCTACGACTACCAAAAAGAAGAAAAAGATAGTTTTAAACTCTGGGATTGCTCACATCACTGCGACTCTTAATAATACTTTGATAACTATTACAGATGAAGAGGGTAAATGCGTGCTACAGGAATCTGCCGGAACTTTATCCTTTAAAGGAACTAAAAAAGCTACTCCTCATGTTGCAAATTTGGTGGCTAATAAGATCGGAAAGAATGCTCAGAATTTGGGACTTCAAAATTTGATAATAAAAGTGAAAGGGATTGGGAGGGGTAAGGAGGTGGCTATAAAGGCGCTTTCTTCTTTTGGTTTTACAATTACTGAAATTGTGGATGTGACTCCTTTGCCTCACAATGGATGTAAACCTCCCAAAAAACCGAGGTAAATTTAGTATAATTAAAGAAGCTGATTTTTTTGTTTGCTATGGATAAACTTCCGAAATTTAATATTGATTTTAAATTATTAGAGTCAAGCCAATACATGGCTTCAGTGGTTATTTCTCCTCTGAAACAAGGTTTTGGTACTACTATTGGTAATGCTTTAAGAAGGGTTCTACTTGGATCTATTCCAGGTGCCGCTGTTTTTGCCATCAAAATTGATGGGGTGGATCACGAGTTTATGGCTCCCGAAGGGGTCCTTGAGGATGTTACAAATATTGTTCTTAATATTAAGAAGCTGGTTATCTCCATTGATGAGAAAGTAGTGGATGTTCAGTCCTTAGAGGAGAAGTCTATTAGTGAGTGGCCAACTATGAAAATAAAAAAGAATAAAGCTGGAGTTGTTTACGCAGGTGATATTGATTGTCCTCCCGGTATGAAGGTTATTAACAAGGATTTAAAAATATGTGAGCTTTCAAAAGATGTGGAGTTTGGAATGGAGTTGTATGCAACTTTAGATAGAGGATATAGGAGTTTTTCTGAGAATAGGGAGAGGTTAGATACTCTTAAAATTATCTCCATAGATTCTCTTTTTTCCCCCATCGTTAAGGTTGAGTGAAAGGTTGTGGAAGAAAAAACTACCAAACAGGGTACAACCGATAAACTTCATCTAACTTTGGTAACAAATGGATCTGTTAAAGCTGCTGATGCACTTTCCCTAGCTGCTCATACTTTAATTTCACTGCTGGAACCCATATCTTCCTTTAATCCTGAAATTTCAAAAAGAAAGTTGATTGGAGAAGCTGAAGTAGCAAATAAGAAGGTGGCGATGGCTACTCCGATTGATGAGTTGGAATTGACTATGCGTTCCTTTAATTGTTTGAAGCAAAACGGTATTAATACTATTACTGAGCTTGCAGAAATGACAAGGGCGGAAGCTGAACAAATTAAGAATCTTGGTAAGAAGTCACTTAATGAGATTATCGCTAAACTTGCTGAAAAGGGTCTCAAATTTAAAGGTTCCTAGTGTCCTTTATTAACAGGAAGGGAAAGACCCCTTCTCATCGTAATATGGTGACTAGGCAGCAGATTTCTGATGTTATTTCTTATGGTCATATAGTTACCACCAAAAGATATGGAAAGGACACTCAAAGATCTTTAGAAAGACTTATTACCCTTTCTAAGAATAGTTCTTTGGAGAACAAGAGAAGGGCCGATTCTATCCTTCTTGGAACTTCCAAGTATAAAAAGGAGGAATTAATAAAGAAGTTATTTGAAGAGATTGGTCCTAAGTATAGGGAAAGAAAAGGAGGCTATTCTAGATTGTTGAAACTTGCAACTGAAAATAGAGTTATTCTGTCTCTTGTTTAGTTCCTTCGTAGTTATACAATAACTTACCCGCTAATTGCTTAGCTAATTCTATTCCAGCTAATTTTTCAATTACGGCAAAAGCCAACTCCATAGAACATCCAGCGTTTTGACCAGTAATAATTTGTTTATCTATAACTACCTTTTTATTCAATCAATTTTGAGTAAAATCTCCAATTACCTCCGGCGAATTATAGCAAGTATATTTAATATCTCTGGCCTTCTCATCTAAGATACACATTAAGGCCGCAGGAGCCCCACATATAGCGATAATTCACTTCTCGGGATCGTTAAAGAACTTCTCCAAAGTTACGTGTAACTTAGGATCCGAAGTATCCTTCTCTATGGATGCAGGATTTAAGAAATCCTTTCATTTAGGGCCTCCTGGTAAGAAAATAGCGTCATATTGAACCATATTTATATCCTTTATCTTCAATGAAGAAGATACTCTAAGACCAGAGTAATTCAAGCTAAAGCTAGTTTTAGTGTTGTAAACTATTACATCAACTATAAAGTTAGCTCTTTTCCAAATATCAACAGGAACAAGCAACTCCATATCCTCCACGCTATCCGGAGTAATGGCGGCTATTCTTATTTGCTTACTCATTTTAAATAAAGTGGTGGAAGTGAGGGGATTCGAACCCCCATCCAATTAACCAGTAACAAAGGCGTCTACAACTTAGTCAGACCAGCTGACGATTCCCCCTGCGACAAATTTATTCCCCCTTCAGCAAATGTCTCCCTCGAGGAGACTAACTCTCTAGAAAGAAAGAGAAGCTAGTTCTTGAGGTTGACTCATCAGCAGATTTACCACTGATGATTTACGCTCTTTTTTGTTTGCGTTTACTCTTGAGCTATAAGGGGCTCACCCCATTGCAGCCAGTGTCCTTTTAGTCAACTGTCGAAACCACTAAACACTCCCAGTGATTTGGACCCGAAAGGAACCATCCTAATTTTAACAACTTTGAACATTAGTTAGTTTAAAATAAGAATGGAATGAGAAAACATAGGTTGACCGCTGAGTCTTTAGAGAACTTAAAATCCGAGTACAACAACTTGGTAAATGTGGATAGAGTGGAGGTGATCGAAGAGATCAAAGCCGCTAGAGCCAATGGGGATCTTTCTGAAAATGCTGACTATGAGACGGCTTTAGATAAGCAGAAAGTTATAGAAGGACGTATAGCAGAAATAAAGGTTATTCTTGATAATCATGAAATTATTTCTTCAGAAGGAACTTCTGATTCCTCTGGGGTAGTTAAGATAGGCTCTAAAGTTAAGATTCTAGAGATTGACGAGAATATGGAGTATGGATATGAGATTTTGGGGTCAGTTGATAACAATCCTTCTATGGGAAGAATATCTAATGAATGCCCTTTAGCTAAGGCCATGTTAGGAAGGAAAGTCGGGGAAGTTGTGGAAGTTCAAAATATAGCAGCTCCATATAAAGTTAAGATTCTAGAAATTCTTTAGTCATGAGTGTAGTGTCTTTAGAAAAGTTGGTTGAATGTGAATGTAATCTGGGTTTAAGGCTTCGTTATTGGAATCCTAAAATGAAGGATTACATTTCTGGGAAGGAGAGGGGACATTACATGTTTGATCCTAATATGATTTCTGAGTTTCTATGTAATGCCTATGGATACATATTAGATTTGGTTAAGGCGGGTGCTGATATTATGTTCGTGGGTGTTAAGAATAAATCTACTTCCGGGATTATTAAAGCAGCTGCTTCTAGAGTAGACGCTCTCTACTTGACTCAGCGTTGATTAGGGGGACTTCTTACCAATTTTAAAACCATTAGCTTAAACATAAAGAAATTAAATGAATTAACTGAGTTATTGGAGCATCCGGAGTTACAGGAGGGATATACAAAAAAGGAGATTATTCAGTTTTCTAAACAAAGGGATAAGTTGGAAAAGTTCTATGGTGGAGTTAAGCATTTGCAAAGACTTCCCAACTTATTGGTGGTATTTAATCCTGTGGAGGATGCTGCTGCAGTTCAGGAGGCCAAGAAGATGGGAATTCCCGTTATTGCTCTTTCCAATATAAACACTGATCCTGATAAAGTGGATTTTGTTATTCCTGGAAATAATAGGTCCATGAAATCGGTTTATTTAATCGCGAATCTTCTTTGTGATGCTATCGCTGAAATTCAAGGTAAGGAGACTGTTGTCGCTCATAAATTAGATTCTGAGATAATTATTCCCGAGGAGTATCAGTCAAGATCAAGAACTAGTGAAAGAGGAACTGTATCTTTTATTTAAGAGTCTTGAATTTAGACTTGCCTATCTAAGAAGCTATTTAGAATATTGATTTAGGGAGTTATTAAATTACAGAAACATTAGGAAGCTTAGTAACGCAAGGATAAGAGGTCGTTTGGAGAACGGGAGTTTAGTTCCTTTAGCAATAGGATATTCTCCTCTGATAGAGAAGTATTTAATCTATAAGGATAGAATGGTTTTTTTAGATGTGGAGAATTGAAAGGAATATGCACATTCGTTAGATCCTAAAACGTGATATTTGATAATAGGTAATGAAGAACACGTAAATTATTTAAAGAAAATAAATTTAAAAATTGTTGTCGATGGAGACTTCGTCGAGTGCTATATGAAAGCGTAGGGTATCTGTAGTACAAGTTATTTATTCGGAACTAATAACGGATCAAGATTTCTCGAAGATAGATCTTTCAGATCAAAGGGATAATTGAATTGATTTTGAGAATAAGATCTTTGATAATTACTTAAATAATAAGCACAAGTATATATCCCTTGTAGAGAGTTATTTAAAATCCAATTGATCTCTAGAAAGGTTAAATACTCTTTGTGCTAGTATACTTCTAGAGGCTATATCCGAATTTTATGTTTTTAAAACTCCTGTAAAAGTACTGATAACTGAGTCGGTAAAAACAGCTAAAAATTATTGTGATGAAAACGAGTACAGAATAGTAAATAGAGTCTTAGAAGATTTTCTTAAGAATGAAGCAGTTAATACTTAAATGAAAAAGCTGATATTGATATCTAGTTATTCTCTTTAACTTTCTTATAGCTTTAGTATTGGTAGTTGAAAGAATATTAGTTAATAAATCCATTATTAGTGCAGGAAATACAGGAGGACTAGTGCTTTTGTGTGTAGCCCCTCCACTAATAGCTCCCCTTCTTCTTATATATATGTACTATTCCCTTCAGGAATACAGAGCATGTAAGGAAATCATAAAACCAAATCGCTTTAAATATTTTTGAAAAGGAGCAACAGCTTCCTTTATATCCTATAATCTTTTAATAATATCTCTGCTTGTATCTTACAAGGTCGGAGAATCAACGGCTACGGCTGTTTCTTACCTCTCTTTGGCGCTTTCTTGCGCTTTGGGTGTAATTTCTTCTGCCTTTCTTACTATGTATGAGTTTTGTGTAAGCTTTGATATCTTCTACAATAAAAATAAAGAAACAATTATTAAAACTTACTTTATTGAGAATGCACATAGACGTAGGTAGTTATGAAAATTAGAAAACAGGGAGATAGGACTCTACTTAGTTTGGTTTCTGCCGTGGGGGAGAAGTATGATCTTTCACCGGAAACTGTAGCTCGTTTATTAGAGGATACCTTTAGAAGCGTTTTCTTAAAGGAATACCCAGATAACATAATAGATGTTGATGTGGATCTTGAAAAGGCCAAGATTGAAATTTGAAGACACCTGAGAGTTGTTACTGATGATTACTACAACGGAGAAGGAAATGAGGATGATGAGACATTAATTCCTATTTCTAAAGTGGCTTCTCTGCCTAAGACTTCTAAGAATCCTGCTTCTCCAAAAGTAGGGGATACTGTCTTTCAAGAAGTGGATATTGAATCCTTTGATGATAAGATAGCTAATAATGTTCAATTCTTCTTTAAGAAGCTGACTGAAAGCGAGGTAAGTCGTTCTATTTGTCAGAAGTGAACTCCATTCCACGGTAAAGTGGTGGAAGGGGTTATTGAGGAGATAATCGAGAATAGGGATGATAGGACAATTAAGAAGATTATCGTTTCTTTAGAGGCCCCAGATAAGACTATAGCTAAAGGTGTTATATTTAGAAGTGATTTAGTTTGGATAGATGGTCCTAATGGGACTCGTATTTATGAGAATCTAGTATTGGGGAATACTTATCTCTTTTATGTGAAGGAGATCTCTGAAGTTAATGTACATCTGCCAATATTTCTATCTCGTACTGATGCAGAGATCACCAAGTATGTTATGGCAAAACATATATCTGAAATCTCCGAGGGAAAGGTTGAGATTAAGGCTATTGCCAGAATAGCTGGGTTTAAATCTAAAGTTCTTGTTCACTCTAATGACCCTAATATAGACGCTGTAGGTTGTTGTATTGGACCCAAAGGAGAACGCTTGAAGGTTATTTCTAGGGAACTTCTTAATGAGAAAATAGATGTTATTCTCTGAAATGAAGATCCCGTGCAAAACGTTATTAACTCTTTTGTTACAGGAAAAATTCTTGGGTATAGGTTAGAGGCCGAAAATGAAATAACTTTGGTTGCTACTTTAGATAATCTTCTGTCCTGTATTGGTAAGAGAGGTTCTAATACTAAGCTGGTTTATATGTTAACTAGTTGGAAGATCAATCTTAAGACTATACAGGAAGCTAAGGATGAGGGAATTGATTATGTGGCTATAGATGATGATAAGTTTACTAATAGCAACAAAATCTCTGATCGTATATTTAAAATGCATCTTCGAAAGAATGTCGATGCTCTACAGAAATTTCATTCAAATAAATCTGTAGATGATGGTGAAGAATAATGAATTTGTTTTTACCTTTGTAAAGCCCCTAAAACTTCTGGACTTTGCAAAGCAGGCAAATCTGGATTCGGGAGCGATAATAAAGCATCTTTTTATTAAAGGAATACCTACTAACCTTAATACGATCCTTAAAGAAGAGGATTGTGAGAGAATTTGTGAGGAATTTCAAGTAGGATTCCTTAAGGGGTCTGAGCAACATTCTGATGAAAGCTTATTTGCATCTTTTACATCTCTTTCTAATGCTAAGAGCATAATAACTAAGACTCCCATAGTTACGATTATGGGTCATGTTGACCATGGGAAGACTACCCTTCTTGATCGAATAAGGGGAACTAATGTTACTTCTTCTGAATTCGGGGGCATCACTCAACATATAGGTGCTTATCAAGTTGAAAAGAATGGGAAGAAGATTACATTTTTAGATACTCCCGGTCACGAGGCCTTTACTAAGATGAGGGCTCGTGGAGCTAATGTAACTGATATCGTAGTCTTGGTGGTAGCTGCAGATGATGGAATTAAGCCTCAAACAATAGAAGCTATTCAACATGCCTTAGCCGCTAAAGTTAGAATCATAGTCTTTATTAATAAGATTGATAAGGGAATAAAGAATGTTGGAGCTCTTAAGAATTCCTTGATGGAGCATGACATCGTATTGGAGGAATTTGGGGGAGATGTCCTTTGTGTTCAGGGGTCTGCGCTTAAAGGAGATGGAATAGAGGAGCTTCTTGAGTCTATTCTGTTGGTGGCTGATATCTCTGATCTTAAGACTACAGAGGAGCTGCCCGCTGTTGGAACTGTTATTGAATCGAGAATGAATAAGGGAATGGGGGCGACTGCCACCATTCTATTAAGTAGGGGGACTCTTAAGTTAGGGGATTTTATAGTTATGAAATCCTCTTTCTGCAAAGTCAAATCTATGACAGATGCTTCCAATAAGAATCTACAGGTATCTCTTCCATGTGTTCCGGCCGTTGTTTCTGGATTTAAAACACTCCCAATGGCGGGTGATAAATTTATTTCCTTAAAGACTGAGAGAGAAGCTAAGGAATTCTTTGAGACTTGTTCTAGCGAACTTCAGAAAGATAACGTGATACTTGAGACCACCAAGGATACTGAAAATCTAAATATCTTGGTTAGGGCAGATGTAAGTGGGTCTTTGGAGGCTATTCAGGAGATAATTTATAGATATAACATTCCAATAATAGCTTCAGGAATAGGCCCAATTACAGATGCAGATCTTCAGTTAGCTTCTATTTCTAATGCCATTTTAATTAACTTTAATCAGAAGATTCCTGGTCCCATTATTAACAATGCCAAGGATATAAGGTTAATTATTAAGGATTTTCGAAGTGTTTATGAAATTGAGGAAGAGATTCTTAATATCATTGAGGGTAATAAGGTTGTTGAGAAAGTTGAAGAGATTACTGGAAAGGCTGAGGTTTTGAAGCTTTGATATCATTCTAAAGTGGGAACCATTGCCGGTTGTAAAGTTGTTTCCGGCAAGATAAGTAAAACAGATAAGGTTCGAGTAATAAGGGATGGGGAGGTACTTTACACTTCCACTATTAAGTCCTTTAAGACTGAAGCTTATGAAATTAAGGATTGTTCCGAAAATCAGGAGTGTGGTATTGTTGTAAATAATTGGAATAACATAAAGGTTGGAGATTTCATAGAGGCCTTTAAGTTGGTTTAATGGAAAGTATTGAATTTAAGAAGTTTTCTAAAAATCTACATAGACTCCTATTAAAAGCCCTGCAAGAAGAGTTGGAGGATCCTGTCTTCAAGAGAGTAGCTATTAATTTTGTGAAGGTAAATAGGAATAAGACTTATGCCACTATTTATTGTGACTTAGTTAACCATTCTAATCCCTCTTTAGCTCTTTCTAGACTGAATAGACTAAGCTCCTTCTTCAAACAATTCCTATCTGGACATTTAGGGCGTTACAGAGTTCCTAATCTTAAATTTGTAAGTGATGAGGAGTTCTACAAAGCTAATAGAATCGAAAATTTAATAGATGAGGCCGTAAAATCTTTGGAGGATGCCTAAGGAAGCTAGTTCTGGCTCCAAATCGGGAGGGATTGGTGGAGATGGATTGGATCAAGCAGCCGAACAGATAGCTCAAATAGAAGATGCTAAGTTGGCCGCCTTATTTATAGAGGCAAACAGGGCGGCCAAGACTTCCACAACTCCAGAGATAAGGGAATTGTTTATAGAAGAGAAGGCACATTATGAAGCTTTAGAACATGCCCCCGATCCCGACTTTCTTAAGAGAATATATGATAGTCTTACCAGTGTAGACATACATCACAAGAAACTTCTAGAAGAGGGGGAGCCCACCAATGCCTTCTCTAAGTTTATACATAAAATCAAGAGAATCCTAATGGTGGAGAGGGCTCAGGATGAGCTTACTCTGATAACTCCAAATGACTGAAAGTATGCTTCCTTTTGCCATAAGCAGTGAAAGAAGCAAATGAACTCCTACTTAGGTGATTTTGCTTCCTTAATAGATCTATGACTTAGGGATAGTAAGATCTCTCGATATATTTATAAGGTAGAGACTACTGTACTGTCTTTCATAGCCGCTATTAGCGTTGCTTTGTTGGTGTTTTTTTCGGGAACTGTTACCGCCCATAATAGTATCTCTACTTCCTTCTTCAAAGGATGATCTTCTCTAATCTTTTATTCTTCAACATGTGCCTTAATCTTTTCGCTAACACCCCCTATATTCCTAATTACTCTGTGATTCGTAAATGTAAATAGGCTTCACACCTCTCGTAATTTTCACTTCTTTTTATTTTTCTTTACCACACTTGCTATAGTGGCAATTGGATTAGCGATAATTAATACCGGTCTCTTCTATTTAATCGGGTGACGTTGACGTTTGTTTAGGTAAGTTTGAAGTTTATATCGTCTACTTCCATAACTCTTAAGTCTGGTAAAGGTGGGGATGGAATAATAGCTTGAAGAAGAGAAAGTAAAGTTCGTTTAGGTGGTCCTGCCGGAGGAAACGGAGGTAAAGGTGGTTCTGTATATATAGAAGCTGACGAGAATGTAAACAGCCTATTTCACCTTCGTCATTTAAAGATACTGAAAGCTCAAAATGGAGAGAATGGTAAAAATAAAAGCCAGAACGGAAGAGGCGGGGAGGATCTTTATCTAAAGGTCCCGTGCGGAACTAATATCTTTAATAAGGAAAATAATGAAAAGCTCTTTGAACTTATATCCCATCAGGAAAGATTTTTAGCCTGCAAGGGCGGAGAAGGCGGAAGAGGAAATGCCTCATTCAAGTCCCCTAAGAATTCTGCCCCTTACCTATACGAGCTAGGAGATCCGTCAGAAGAATTGGAAGTCATTCTTGATTTGGAGACAATATCGGACATAGGATTTCTAGGAAAACCAAATGCTGGAAAGTCTTCCCTATTATCTCTGGTATCTAATGCTAAACCAAAGATAGCATCCTTTCCTTTTACCACCTTAATTCCTGTATTGGGTACGGTGGTGTACGAAAATAAGAAGTTAGTATTTGCAGATATTCCTGGACTTATAGAAAATGCTTCTCAGGGAGCTGGATTAGGATTTGAATTTTTAAAACATTTAAATAGATGTAGAGTTTTGGTTCATCTAGTGGATTGCAGCGAGGAGGATGTAGAGAATGAGATTCTCTCGATAGAGCACGAAATTAAAGCTTATTCCGAAGAATTATTCAACAAACCTAGATTCATATGTTTGAATAAGATAGACTTAATTAGTGAGGAGACTCTTAAATCTATTCTTAAGAAAATTGAGCGTTTAGGGAGGCAAGTAATTTCGATTTCTGTTTTAAAAAATGAGAATATTGATATCCTTTTAAGACATATATTTAAATTTTACGAGTCTTGTAGTTTCATAACGCCTCAAAAACCTGATTATTTGGAGATTTCAGACGATCCGGATCTGTTTTCCCCCTTATTAATAACTAGGAAAGGTGATTTTTGAAACGTAGAACACCCCTCTCTCCGATATTGGACGAGGAAGATTCCTTTAGATACTTACGATAATATAACTAGACTGTTTCAAAAAATAGACAGTTTAGGGGTGGAGAAGGAGTTGGAAAAAGCGGGAGCGGCTATTGGGGATGATGTTCATATATACGACTTCCACTATAAGTTTAAAGTTACATAATGAAGCGGGATACAAAGGTTATTTTTTTTACGGGAGGAGTTTTTTCCTCTGTGGGAAAAGGATTGACCATGGCGAATGTGGGAAGAATTCTCGTCGAACTGGGATTTAAAGTATCCGTACTTAAGTTAGATCCCTATTTGAATATAAATTCCGGTAATTTATCTCCTGAGCAACATGGAGAGGTTTATGTTACTGAAGACGGTCATGAGACTGATTTAGATTTAGGACATTATGAACGATTCATTAACTATAAGCTTTCCAAAGACTCCTGTATAACTGCTGGAACCATATACAAGCGACTTCTAGAGAAACAAAATTCCACCATCTCCGGAGACACTATTCAAGCCATTCCCCACTTAATTAATGAAATACATGATGCCATTGATGTTTTACTAAATAAGGGTAGTGATTTCTTACTTATAGAAATAGGTGGTACGGTTGGAGATATAGAAGCTATTCCTTTCTTGGAGGCTGCAAGTCGCTTCAGAAGAAGACATGGGGGAGGGAATGTGTACTTCATACATGTATCTCCTGTGTTCAGCCTAAAGACCTCTGGAGAATTTAAGACTAAGCCTACACAACACTCCTTAAAGGAGCTAATTTCCTACAATATATGCCCAGATCTTTTGGTTTTACGCTGTCCTTTTAGGCCTGAAGCAAATGTGAAGGCCAAGATAAGTAAATCCACTGATATTCCAGAGGAGAATATTCTTTACTGTCTAGATGCTGAAAGCATATATTTAATAGCTCAAAATCTTTACGACGAAGGAATACATCGGAAGATATGTGATTACTTTGGTCTTGAACATAAAAAAAAGAATATAGATGCTTGGATATCTAGGACTTCCAAGATTCTATCTAAAGATAAGAAGCCTATGAAAATTGCCATAGCTGGAAAGTATTCTGCCGCTTCAGATGCTTATATTTCCATAATAGAGTCTTTAAAGTTAGCTTCCCACGAGCTTAATATAGATTTGAAAATAGATTACTTCTCTGTAGATGACTTAGATAATCTGGATATTTTGAAGGATTATAAAGCTATCTGCGTTCCTCATGGCTTTGGTAGTAGGGGAGTAACGGGAAAGATCTCAGTTATTAGATATTGCCGCGAAAATAAGATTCCTTTTTTGGGAATATGTTTCGGGATGCAGTTGGCATGTATTGAATATATGAGAAATGCTTTAAATAAGGATTGTGATAGTGTTGAGATAGATCCCAATACTCATTTAGACTTGATCATTCAATTATCTAACAAGGAGATGAGATTAGGGGGTAAGAAGATATGCATATCTGATGGCACTTTAGCTAAGGAGATATATGGGCAGTCTGAGATATTCTCACGACATAGACATAAGTATTTTTTAAATCCCAAGTACATTTCTGAGTTTAAGAACTCAGATCTAGTAATTTCAGCTTTCTCAAAGGAGGGAGATGAGGAGATAGCAGAGATGATTGAATTGAAGAATCATCCTTTCTTTATCGCCACACAATTTCATCCTGAATTTGATACTACTGTTATGAAGATATCACCTTTATTCATGAACTTTTTAAAAGCAGGGTCTAAGTAGGTGCAAAAACCAAGAGGTACTAGGGATTTATTTGGAAAGGAGATACTTAGATACCAGGAGATTACATCTAAGCTTAGAGGAATATTAGAAAGCTATGGGTACAAGGAGATTAGAACTCCAACTTTTGAGCACAAGGAAGTCTTTTTGGGTGGTGAAGATGACTTCTTACTCTCTAACAAGGAGATATTTCATATAGAAGGCGGAAAATATATACTTCGTCCTGAAAATACTGCGTCAGTAGCTAGAGCTGTTTGTGAAAATAAGCTTATTCATACTGAAGTGCTTCCCCTGCAATACTATTATCTAGGATCTTTTTTTAGATATGAAAGACCACAGAAAGGAAGATATAGGGAATTTACTCAATTCGGAGTTGAGAAGATAGGAAGTTCGGCAATAGAAGATGATTTGGAGATAATACTTCTTGTCTCTGAGATTATTAGTAGATTCGGATTAAATCTTGAGCTTTCCTTGAATTACTTAGGGAGTAAGGAGGTTAAGGAAGCTTGGAACGAGCAGTTAAAGAATTATTTTCTGCCTTTCAGAGAGCAGCTTTCTGTTGCTTCTAGGGAACGTATAAATTCCAATCCTTTACGTATTTTGGATGATCATGAAGACTCTAAGTTAGACTTGGTTAAGAATGCTCCCTCTATAAAGTCTTTCTTTTCGAACAGAGATAGGGAGAATATTGCTCGAATAGGGGATTTTTTAAAAGAGTTCGGAATCTCTTTTAATTGAGATCCTGCTCTAGTAAGGGGAATAGATTACTATACTGGACTTATATATGAATGAAAATATAAGGATTTAACGGTTATTGCCGGAGGAAGATATGATGAGTTATTTAACGGCTTTGGAGAATCTATACCTTCTTTGGGATTTGCAATAGGAATAGAGCGTTTTAAAGATTTACTGGAGGAATGCGGTTATTCTTGAGAGCATAAGGAGCAGCGTCCTATTTATATAGCTTCTCTCTTGGGGTTGGATATCGCCTTATTGGAAGTCATATCCACGATTAGAAATAATGGCTTTGTCGTTAAGACTAATTGAGGAATTAATAATATTAAGAAGCACATAAAGAGAGCCATTGCACTTAAGTCTAAAGCTATTCTTATATATGGGGATAAGGAAAGAGCAGAGGGGAGAGTTACTATTAAAGATCTAGATTCCCAATTGGAAGTATCCACATCTCTTGGGGATATGGAGACGTTAATTAAGCATCTAAGTTAAAGTGTTTATAGCCTGTAAGGATTACTATCGGAAGGGTAATAGGATATTTCTTACTAAGGTAGGAATTGAAAGGCATAAGCGCATAAAACTTACTGGGACTAAGATACCTAAATTCTTCAAGCTTAAGTTAATAATGCCAGATGAAGAGGAGGAACTTCAGGAAGAAGCGGCAATGGGGGAGCAAACCCCCTTTTGAATTTGATCTCAAATAATCAACTTTCCGTGCCCCAAGAGACGAAGTCCTAGAAGGGAGGAAAGTTATCACGATATAGAAAGCAAGATACGAGAATATTTGGAGAAGGAATTAAACACCACTTTTATTAGCTATACACCTCGAAAGTATGATGTATTTGATAATTTAGATTGCAATCATTTAAAGCTATTAGGGGGAGTTCCAGATGGAGAAGAGATAGCAGATTCGGGTGAGATTCTTTCCGTTCTGGAAATTAAGACGATCACCTCCATAAAAGGGAAGGGAAATGAGGAAAGTATAAATGAGATACCTTTATCTTACTTGCTACAGATTTCTCTATATATGTATCTACGAAATGTAGCAGATGGGTATATATGTATTACGTATTTGGGAGCTGAGAATTGAAGTAATATAGATACTTTACTTCTTAACTCGTCTATTGTTAGTATTCCCTATAAAAAGGAACCTATATCGGGAATATTAGAATCTCCCATTTCGGATATAGGAGATTGTGAGTTTGAGTATAGAATAACTGAGGCTTATACGAATAATGGTGGAAGAGATAATCGATTAACTCTATTTAAGATCCAAGTTAATTTAAAGAAATACGACATTTTAATTAGAAAGTTGTGCGATTGATACTCTAAGCATCAATACATTAGTCCGGAGATGACTGATCAGGAATTAAGTAAGCTAATTGAATTTAACAAGAATCTTTAGTGGAGCTTAACCCTGAACAGGAGAGAGCGGTAAAAGCTCCACCTAAACCAATATTAGTAATAGCTCCGGCAGGTACTGGTAAGACCCAAGTTCTGACGGAGCGTATTATATATCTCATAGAGAGCAATATAGCCTCACCGGATGAGATACTAGCCATTACTTTTACCAATTTAGCAGCCAATGAAATGGTTAGTAGGATTGAAAGGCGTATTAAGGATAAGCATAGAATCCCAGATGCTATTGGTACTATACATTCTTTATTTGGAGAGATACTTAGAAAGGACATAGGATTAGTATGTAGGAATAGGAACTTTAATTTTGAGATTATTTATGGAGACTTTCAGGATTCCATCTTCCGTAAGGCATTAAATAAAGCTAAAACCGATTCTAAGTTCAGTCGATATTCCCTTAAAGACTTGAAGGATTTAGTATCTAAATACAAGATATCCATGCATTTGGGGATAGATGCTCTTACCCCTATAGAGTTATATAAGGTAAGGGAAGTATTTGATGAGTATGAGAAGATTTTGGAGGAGAAGAATCTTCTCGATTTTGATGACGTTTTAATATTCGTAGATAAGCTTTTCCATGAGGTTCCCATCATTCTAGAATTTTGGCAGAATAAGTACAAAGCAATTCTTGTAGATGAGTGTCAAGATTTGGATGAAATTCAATTCAGAATTATTAGAAAGCTGGTTGAGAAGGAGAATCCTAATTTCTTTGCAGTAGGAGATCCCAATCAATGTATCTTCATATTTAAAGGAGCTAAAGAGAATATATTTGAGGAATTTAAGAATCTGTTTGAGGATTGCGAGGAGATAGAGTTAGTTACTAACTATAGGTCGGATAAGAGCATAGTTAAGTACTCCAATGAGAAGAAGATACTTCCGAGACCAGCAATTTCTAAAGCCAACTCCAAAAACCAAGGCTGTATATCCTTTCTTCCCTACATTGATAACCTATTAAAGGAGACACTTCTTATTCAAAATATTGACCTTTCTAGATGGTCTGTTCTCTTTAGATACAATAATGATGCTCGTTTCTTAGTGGATCAATTAATTGAGCATAAGATACCTTTCAGAACATCTAATTTCTATTTATTAGAGGATCCAACCATAGAGAAGATAGTTAACTACTTAAAGGTAATATATTTCGATAATTCCAAACCCCTCAAAACTATTCTCCACAGTAAAGACTTAGCTCTAGATAAACATACTGTGAAGGAGATATGTGCAGATGGGAATTATGTTGGAAGCACGCTTTTCAGTTTTTTAATAAATGGAACCCAATGATTAGATCTACCCATCAGTGATTCCGATCTATCTAAGCTGGGTGTCTTTTTGGAGAGAATTAAACTCCTTCGGGGATTGGAAAAAGACTATCTAGCAGGTTTGGTTGAATCCATAATTCCCATTATTTTCATGGGCAAAATAACTCCCACAACTAAAGATAAGATAGAGTTATTTATTCTCTGATTGGACGCTATTCAAGTGGAGAAGACTCTCTTTTCGGCGGAGGAAATAGTGGTAAATATGATCAGCTATGCCGAAATTTCAAAGGAAGATATAAATACTAAAAGACATAATTATTTAACTCTTAGTACCATCCATAAGACTAAGGGATTAGAGTGGGAGAATGTAATAGTGCTAAGATATGAAGAGCTTCAGAAGTCTTCTACTAAGAACGGAAATGATAAATATTTAGAATACGTGGCTATCACCCGGGCTAAAAATAATCTCTTCTTAATTCAATAATCATATGGATAGGAGGCTTATTAAGGATCAGGTTCTAGAGGAGAATTCGGTTTGACATATAGGGGGATTTTTGAGAGTAGTTAAGAGCTTAGGAAAACTTTTATTCGCCAATATAGAAGATGTCTCTGGATCTATACAAGTGCTCTTTAAAGGGGAGCAGGCTCAAGAACTTCTTAAGATAAAAAAGGAATCTGTGCTCTCTGTGGAGGGAATTTTAAAGAAGCGAAAGAGCATTAATCCTGACATTCCGCTCGGGGAATGGGAATTAATAGCTGAAAAGTATGAAATTTTTTCGAAAGCAAGAAAAGTTCTTCCTTTTGAACTTACTTCTACATCCGATAGACCACAAGAAGCTACTAGACTAAAGTACCGTTACCTAGATATACGCAGGGAAGTAAAAGCTAATTTAATTAGTAAGTCTGAAATTCTAAGAATCTTCAGAGATCATTTAATTCATGAGAATTTCACAGAAGTCTTCACCCCTTCACTTTCCATTTCGAGTCAGGAAGGCGCTAATACATTCGATACACGAGTTCTTAGAGAGAAAAAGGAAGCCATCTTCTCTCTATCCCAATCTCCCCAACTCTATAAGCAGCTACTTATGATAGGGGGTCTAGAAAGGTACTTCCAGATAGCCAATTGTTTTCGTTTAGAGGATCTAAGAGCCGATAGACAATATGAATTCTTTCAAATAGATATAGAGATGGCTTTCTCTAACCAAGAGAAGTTATTCTCCATCATAGAGACAGCTCTTTCTAAAATTTGATCTAAATTTAAGAAGAGCGAGCTTCAAACTCCTTTTCCCCTCATATCTTATGATGAGGCTTTGAAGCGTTATGGATCTGATAAGCCAGATTTAAGGTATGAATTTTTAATTGATGATCTTTCCCTCTGTTTCAAAGAGCTCTCCCGGGGTAATGGTCATAGTGAGGCCTATGGGTTATTCATACCAGATGTAGAGATATTTCAAGTTGAGGAGAAGTGGATCAATTCCATCATCACCAAAAATAACATTTACATTTTGAAGATTAAGGATGGGAAAGTCATGAGAAGTTCCCTCATGAATATTTCCTATGAGTGTGTCTCAATACCTGAAGTCTCTTCTTCTTTAAGCTATCAAAATGGAACTCTTATCCTAGTTACTTGCGATGAACTCACTCGAAAGAATGCTCTTACCTCTTTAGGCTCCCTTCGTATGCACTTTTCTAAACGTCCTAAAGAGCAACTCGAGAAGGAATATAAATTTGCATGGATAGTTGATTGACCACTCTTTGAATACAATGAGCTTCAAAGAAAATGAGTGGTAGCTCATCACCTCTTTACGAAGCCTGCTTCCGGGAACGTGGGATTTGATATCAAAACGGAAAGATCTATGGGATATGACTTAGTCCTAAATGGAGTGGAATTGGCTTCGGGATCTGAGAGGAATAATGATCTAGATGTACAGAATTATCTCTTTTCTTTGGCTGGTTTAAACGCACAGGAAATAGAGGATAATTTTGGATGATTTTTAGAGGCTTTTAATTACGGAGTACCTCCACACATGGGGATAGCTATAGGGGTGGATAGACTAGTTCAAATGATACTAGGAGTTTCAAGTATCAGAGAAGTAATAGCCTTTCCTAAAAATAATCATGGAATATGTCCTCTAACGAATGCTCCCAAACCACTCTAATGTCTTCCTATGATCCTAAAGCCATTGAGGAGAAATGAATATCCATATGAGATTCAGAATCTCTTTTTAAATTTAAAGACGATTTAACTTCCAAGAAATTCTACATTTTAGACATGTTTCCTTACCCTTCCGGGGCGGGATTACATGTTGGACATGTGAAGGGCTATTTGGCCACGGATATTTGGGCTAGATTTCAAAAAATGAAGGGATACACGGTTCTTCATCCCATGGGGTGAGATGCATTTGGGCTTCCGGCCGAACAGTATGCCATTCAAACAGGGAATTCTCCCATAGATTTTACAAATAGAAATATTGATAACTTTAGGAAGCAATGCAAGAGGCTCATGTTGTTCTATGACTGGGATAGGGAGATTAATACCTCAGACCCCAGCTACTATAAGCACACTCAATGAATTTTCTCACAAATGTATAAGTATGGTCTCGCAGAATTGAAAGATAGTTTAGTTAATTGATGTGAGGAATTGAATACTGTATTAGCAGATGAGGAGATAGTAATTGGAAATGATGGAAAGAGGTATTCCGAAAGAGGGAATTATGAAGTTACTTCCAAAAAGATGAAACAATGAATTCTTAAGATTACCGAGTATGCTGATGAACTCCTGGAGGATATACAACTTTTAGATTGACCTGAGAATATAAAGAAGATTCAGGAGAATTGGATCGGAAAGCAGAAAAAGTATCGATTCTCATTTAAATATGGGGATTCTGAATACTTTTTAGATTTAGATTCTCCAGAAAGAATTAAGAATTTGAAAGCCATAGGAATTCACTCTTTCTCGCGGATTTCACATGAATTGGGAATAATAAATGGAGAGGGGCTGGATATCTATCTATCTTCTGGAGATTACAAAATTCCAGTTATCTTCCTAGAGAATGTAGATTTCCGTTCTGAGGACTTACTTCCTATTTTGGATGATGAATATGAAGGAACTTTTCTTATAGATAACATTCCTGTCATCACCTATAAGTTAAAGGATTGAGTTTTTTCTAGACAGAGATATTGGGGAGAGCCCATTCCCGTTCTTTTTGATGCTGAAGGTGTTCAAAAGCTGGACGAAGAGTTACCAGTTACTCTTCCCAGAAATATTGAATATTCATCTAAGAGAGAGGGCTTTTCCCCTCTAATTAACTGCAAGGAATGGATTAATGTTGAAAAAGAAGGAAAGATATATACTAGGGAGAGCAGCACCATGCCCAATTGGGCCGGCTCCTCTTGATATTTCATAGCTTATCTACTTAAAAAAGAAGAGGGGGGGTACCATGATCTAGATTCTCCAGAAGCTAAGGACATCTTAAGAAGATGACTTCCCGTAGACGTATATGTTGGGGGGCAAGAACATGCAGCTATGCATCTTTTATATGCTCGATTTTGACATAAGTTTCTTAATAAGTTAGGAATAGTGAGTACCAAGGAGCCCTTCAAAGCTTTATTTAATCAAGGGATGGTGTTAGGTCCCGACGGATCTAAGATGTCTAAATCGAAGGGTAATTACGTGAATATAGATGAGATGATAGATGTCTATGGGGCCGACGTACTACGTCTTTATGAAGCTTTTTCAGGACCAACTACCCTCTCTTTCAAGTGGGAGGAATCTGGTATGAAAGCTATGCAGAAATGATTAGGGAAGGTATTTCACTTCTTTTCTGAATTGGAAAAATATTCTGCAGTGGAAGACGACGTAGAAGTGAATGTAGTAGAGAATAAGTTAATTATTAATGTGGAATCAGCAATTCCACTTCTTAAGGTGAATCTGGGAGTATCTGAAATGATGATTTTCTTGAATGAAATTCAGAAACTTGGAAAGTATACTTTTAAATCTCTAAGAAGTTTCCTACAAATCCTGAGTTTATATTCTCCAGCTATTGCAGAGGAGTTGTGAAGAAAATTCCTAAAGGGGGAAGGTTTCCTTCTTAATTTGAAATGACCTGGGCTTAATTCCAATCTAGGAGAAGTATTTCAAGAATATAAAGTCTTTATTAAGGGTAAGTTTAGATTCCTAGTTAAAGTCCCCGAGAATGCTTCCGAGGAGAAAGTGAAGGAGTTAGTGAATCAAAAAGGAAGCTACTCCCATATTCGTGTAGTTTCAGAAAAGAAGATAGTGTTAGTAAGTTAATCCTTCTTTTTAGGATACGCATAAACCTAGATAGATTAAAGAATCAATCCACCAATGACTAAAGTGAAGAGAGCTATTTTTAATTGAAATAGGCGATATCTTCTTTCCGTTTACAATGAAAAAGTAATTTCCGATATTGGCATATATTGGGAATCTAATTTGCAAGAACAAATATCTGTTTTTTTCCTAAAATGGGTAAGAATTAAATCTAAGATTACTGCTCTCAAATTACCCGAAGAACCCTTTCACTTTAATCAAGCACTTTTAGTTGAAATATTTGACTCACATAACTTCCCCTTCTTCTTAACTTGAATAGATAAAGTCTTTCACAACATGTCTTTAAATGCACAAGATTTAAGCTATTTATGTCTTTCTTTTCAAGGGGATGAAGAGAAGACTAGAGATATTATAGGAGAGTTTCAAGGATTGGGAAAGGAAGCTTTACTCCAAGTAATAAATAGACATTCTGCTAATTTTAGATCGCAAAAGATCATGAATTTTGTGAATAGTCAAATGGATTATTGGAAATCCAATTCCTATAATCCAGAAGTAAAATCAGAGGCTGAACGATATATAGAAGAAGTTAGTAAGTTAAAGTCTGAACTAGATGCTATTTTGGAGGGTTAAATTATTTTTCTGAACAGTATCGTTGAGCATCCAAGAAGTCTTGGTTACTTCCTAGATAAGTATCAAGGTAAAAAGTTTCACATCACTGCTGTAAAGCGGTGTGATCGGGACCTATGAGAACTCCCAAGGGATCTTGTTTATCTTTTAATTTAAATTGAATGTCTGCCATCTTAGGGGATAGATTATTAGCAACATTTTTTAATCTATCGTTGGCAGATTTCCATTTGCTACCAACCTCTTTTTCGCCAGTAATCATTCCAGTTAATTTATCCTTGTTATTAAAAGTACAAAATCTTTGTACAAACTTAAGTCTGGAATTGTCATTCTGATAATTCTTCTCTAAATTTTCATAACAATAATTTTGAACTGTCTCCTTAGTAAATTTACCATCGCTCCCTCTTAAATAAGATAGGTCAGGCATTAATCTAAATTCCTCCGTAGATAAGTTATTCAATTCATTAACCTTATTGTCTCAAACCGATGCATTTGTGGGAATAATAGTTCCAAATAATTTTTCTCGAATTAATCTCGGAGCGGGTCTGACTGTAGAAGTTTCTTTTTTAGAATAAAGATAACTTCCATAAATAGTTATACCGCTTACTACAAGCACGCCAGTTTTAGTAAGTACATTCATCAGAAAAGGTTAAGAATATATGGATGTATGCTTATCTTGAATCTCTATTCTTTACGTCGTTAACTTTTACTTTCAACCGGAACCTCAGACTTTGGATTTACAAAACACCAATCTTTAACCCTCGCGTATTCTCCGGCAGCTTCATGTTTAAACTCTCCCTCTTTTTCTTTTTTACACCATTCTTCTATCTTTTTATTATCTACCTTTGCTGGTGGTTTCTTTTCCACAGGAATAAAACTTTCATTTTTCTCCTCATAGAGTGAAGCTTTTTTTGCCCAATCATTTTCTTCTGTAAATCCTTCGTTAGTTAAAGTTTCCTTGATTGTTAACTTGGATAAGCATCAAGTAGAAAACCCCTGATATGTGCTATCGTGAATTCCGGTATAGTATTTCTTTTGAGTCTTTTCGCACCATTCCTTAAGAAACTCCCAAACCTCCTTCACCTTTCCTTTATTCTTTCTATCCCTGTTTTCTAAACCACTAACTAATCCCTCCTTTTCAACCTTCTTGTATGCTTCTCCCTTTTCCCTTCACTTACTTTCATCCGAGATTAATGCTCGTTTCTTGGAACGAATATAGTCCTCTATAGTAATTCCATTAGGACCGCCAGAAGCATAATAACCTGCTGCTCCAACCCCCCCTACTAATAACGCTCCCGTTATTCCTTTTTGAATCAACTCCATCTCTATTTGGTTTTCTCTCTACAATAAGTCTTGGCATCTGAAAAATCTGTATTTTCTTCTCCCATTCAAATCTTGGAATAGAACCCTTCACATCAATCTTTCAAGGCATTTTCATCCTTAGTGGCGCCAGCTTCACCTTTAAGTTTATTTTTTATAGCTTGCATGTTTTTGGAAATGGCTCCACCCTCCTTTTCAAGACTATCTTTAATAGTAGCTCACTTAGATGTATCGCTCCCATTAAGGACAGAACTACCTAATTTATCTTTGTTGTTGTAAACGCAGTAGTCTTGAACATTCTTAAATTTAGTATCTTCCTCTTTAAATTCAGAATTCAAGCTATCCATGCATCAATCCCGAATGCTTTCTTTGGTGAAACTTGGATTCTTGAGATTAGACAAACTCTCATGAAGTGTATTGATATTAGCTCCAGTAAGGGCCGTTACCTTAGCACTTCAAACATCGTCATCCTCCCGTTTTATCGAAAATCCTTTTATCTTTTCCCTAATCCTAGTTGGATTATTCAATACACCATATTTATAGGCAATAAGGCCTCCGCCTGCTCCTCCAATTCCCGCTAAGGATATCGCCCCAACTTTAATTAGATCCATTAGTTAATCCTCACGACACTAGGTTAAGGTATTAATTTTTCCTTTTGTTGGATATCTTCACCCTTAAATATCATTTCTTTACGCTTTCTTTGACGTAGGAGATTTAGACATTTTTGAAGTTACAAAACGAGAATTTAAATTCTTATTATCTTCGAATCCAACTGACTTATTATGCTAATCTTTTGTTTTTTGAATATCAGATAACGTTCTTATAACTCGTTTAGCTGTATCCCTAGGCTCTAATTAAATCTTCTGGCTAGATAATTCTTGTAGGGTTTGTCTTTCGTTTCTCGTTCGTTATCTTTATTGTTCAAAACACCCTTCTCCTTACAAGTAATGTAATTTAGTAAGGTAGCTTTGTTGCCTTTTGTATTAATTCCACGATTCCAACCTGGGATATTTAGAGAATGTAAAAATTTATGTTGTGGTGATAGTATTTTCTTGTTAAAATTAAAAGACTGTCATTTATATGTTTCATTATCCGATAGCTTGGGCGTTTCAAGCTTTTGTTTCCTTTGTTGCTCCAGTTTCAGCTGAGGTTAAGAATGTTTCTAAGGTTAGTTACTCAGATGTGGCTAATCAGTATGTTTCTTTGAAGTACTCTAATGATTATCTGAGATTCTGAGATAATGTTTCTGGAAATGTTGCTTTAAGAACTAGAAAAATTCACGATATTATCTCTGATCCTAAGGCTTTTAAATTTTTCAATAACAGTAAGAAAAAAGAGGGTAGTGATACTTGGAGGAGTTTGGTTACTTTTTGTAAAAATATGAGGGGAAAGATAGAAAATAGGGAGGATCTTAATAATGGACAGCTGAGGTATATTGGTTTTTGTGATGAAGGTGATTCAATTTCTTGAAGTCAGGATATAAATACCCGCTCTTATTGGGTAGATAAATTAGTTAGGGTTAAATATAAGGCTGAAGATTTTAATTTTTGGGATAAGTTGGTGGATAATATAGATGAAAGAACTCATAAATTTTATGACTTGATGCAGCGGGGTTATATTGGCGGATTACAAGAAGTGTTGGGAAAAGCGAAAACTGAATGTCAGGGGATAAGGAATAAATTTGCTTCCAAAGAGAAGTTTACACAAGAAGATCTTGATACAAATATTCCTAGATGTCTCTCTTCCTTAAGAACTAGGTAGTTTCTCTTTTAGGTTTTAACTTTAAAGCATCATTCTTTAACACGAGCATACTCTCCAAACGCTTCGTGTTTAAAGTCTTCATTCCATTTTTCTTCACATCATTTTTTCATACCATTTTCATCTATTTCGGCTTTGGAAGATTGTTTTGATATGAATTTTTCGTCTTTCTCTTTGTAAATTTTTAGTTTTTCACTAAAATTGCTTTCTGAAGTTAATCCTTCCTTTTCTAACGCTTGTTTTATTGTTAATTTAGATAAACACCAAAGAGAAAAACTCTGATATGTGCTATCTTGAATTCCGGTATAGTATTTCTTTTGAGTCTTTTCACACCATTCTTTAAGAAACTCCCACACTTCTTTTACCCCAGTTTTATTCCTTCTATCTCTGTTATCTAAACCACTAATTAATTCAGTCTTTTCAATTCCTTTATACAGAGTACCCTTCTCTTTCCATACACCTGTAGATGAAATTAATTCTCTCTTTTTAGAGGTAATATATTCTCCAATAGTGATTCCATCAGGACCACTGGAAGTGTAATAGCCTGTTACCCCTACGCCCCCCACTAACAATGTTCCTGCTATTCCCTTTTGAATTAACTCCATCTCTAGCGGGGTCCCTCATTACAATAAGCCTTAGAATCTATATCTTCTTTTCCTATTCAAATCTTAGAGTAGAAAGTGCATGAAATTCATTGGTAGTGTCTGTAGTAAGATCTTATCTTGTCCATTAAATACTTACAGGACAGGAAATCTCTATAGATCCCTACTTACCTTTACCCTGGTTGTTTTTTGGTTGATAACATCACTTCTTAACTCTTAAGTAAGTTGACTCGGCTTCGTGTTTAAAAGATTCCGTTTTATGCTTTTGACATCATTTTTGAATATCACTTTCTTGGACTTCTGCCTTTTCAGGTTTAGGGGGTTTAGATGTTTCGGGCGTTATGAAACTTGAATCAGAATTCTTGTCCTTATCTTTAAATTCGTCTGCTTTTGCTTTTCAATTTGTTTCCTCTTCCAGCCCCTCATCTTTCAAATCTTTTTCAATCGTTTTAGTTTTTAAACATCAAATAGAGAACTTCTGATAGGTGTCGTCATGAATGTTAGTGAAAACTTTGCTTCCTGTAGAGGAACATCAATTTTTCAAAATCTGTCATAACTTAGTCTTAGTTCTGTCTCTCGGCTCTACACCTCCAATTACCTCCTCTTTCTGTGCCGCTTTATAGACTTTATCCTTTTCTTGCCAATCTTTATCTTCACTAATTAACTCTCTCTTCTTAGAAGTAATGTAATCTAATAGGGTAGTTCCATTACCTTTCTGAATTGTGTGATATCCAACAGTTCCCACTCCACCAGCAACGACGGTCGCCATTAAGCCTTTTTGTATTAATTCCATGATTTAGTTGTTTGATACCTTATGAAGACAACTATGCTCTTATTATCAAATTTTTATATCGAGTTAAAATGTGATGTCCAAAAATAAAATCTGAAATAAATTACCTAGTAGTTTTTAGAGAAGAAATACATTTAGGAATTTCTATCTTCAAATCTTCCTCAGTAAATTTATCTTTTGAACTAAACTTATCTCTCAACACCTGGCATTCGCGTTTAGCCCTCCCTAATACTTCCGGCAAATCACCGACATAACCTTGCTTTCTTAATTCATGTAGCTTATGACTCCTCTCGCCCACTTCTTCAAACAACCTATCCCAGAAAGTAAAATCAGAAGGATTATACTTAACCTGGGCTAATTGATCCACTCAATAAAAACGTTTACTCATATCTTTACTTACGGGAATAAATTCATCCCTATCACAAAAACCAATATACTTGAGTTGTCTATTCCCTAAGTCCTTTCCACCTTCTATCTTATTCCTCATTTTTTTGCAGAAAATCACCAGCCCTCTCCATTTGAACCTTTAACTTTCTTAAAGAAATTAGCAGCTTTGGAATCAGAATAAATAACTTGAGTTTTTCTAGCTCTTAAAGAATAGTGTTCAGAAGCATCATCTCAGAATCTCAGATAATTATTAGAGTACTTTAAAGAAACATACCTATTAGCCACATCTGCATAACCTACCTCAGAAATATTACTTGTCTCAACAAATGATGAAGAAACCAGGGGAACTAGAGTTTGAAATGCTGACGCTACTAAATAATGCAAAAACACCTGTAAGTCAAAAATTATTTAATTTTAATAAAAAGAAACTACTTGCGTAAAAAATTTAACTATTAAAAAATTGATTAGGAACTAATATAAGAAGGATATGACGATCATAGAGTTTGGGGACAGACATTAATTTAGAAGGTGTAACTATTTACCTTTATTTGATGAATGCTGTAATATTCCTACTTGTTATTTAGTTTTACTTCTTTGAATTCGATTGTGAATAACTAAGATTAGTCCACACACTGAAGCGAATGAGAAATAAACGCAGGCACAAATTTTAATAATGGGTCTCATGAGTAATTAAGAAGGAAACGTACAAAATTCTTTGACATTCTGAAATTTCAAATCATATTCTCCCTTAAAAGGATAGGAATAAGCCTCTTTACATCTAGCCTTTAACGCCTTATTTCCGGCATTATCGGTGCCAGAAGTATCTTTTATAGTTTTAAAAAATTTACTTATTTTTGACTCATCTGTGGATGACAGCTTACTAAGTAGAGTACTTAATTTGCTATCCCCGTCTTCAGTGCTATCTCCAACTATATTACTGTTTCCTAATTTCTCTTTGATTGAATAGGCACAATACTTTTGAATGTTGTGAAATAACAAATCCTCTTTATGGTTAAATCTGATCTTTAAGGAATCAGAGCATCAATGCTTTAAATCCTCCACAGTTGCAGAATCATTTTTATCTTTGATGGCCTTTAATTCAGGCACCAAATTTCCATTAGATCCTTTAAGAGAAGTGAGTCTGGCTGATCATTCAGTGGCATTAGCTTCCGTAGAAAGCAAAGTTCCTCTAAGCTTCTCGGCTATAGAAATATGACGATTAAGATACTGATAAAGACCAAATCCTGCAACTCCAGCTGAACCGCATCCCAATAAAGATGACGCTACCTTTAAAACAATATTCACTTTAACTATCGTTTAGGTTTTTATATTTAAATCATCAAAACATCATCTCTTAACTCTCGCATAAAGGGGTTCATATTCATGTCTAAAGATCTTTTCTTTTTCTATATTGCAGGTATCTTCAATATCTTTCCTCTCAATATTTTGTTTTCCAGCACTCCCTTTGCCTCCTTTTGATTTTACAAACCCGGAATCAGTATTTCCTTCATCATTAAATTTTGTTACTTTCTCGCTTCAGTTCGTAGTTTCGCCGAAACCTTCATTTTTCAACGTCTCCTTTAAAGTTTTAGTCTTTAAACATCAAATTGAGAATTTTTGGTAAGTGTCGTCGTGCATATTGGTGAAGACTTTATTTCCGGTAGCTATACATCATTTTTTAAGACGCTGCCATAACTTGAACTTAATTGTATCTCTCGGCTCTAAACCGTTAATTAAATCTTCTTTTGGTGCGGTCTTATAGGGTGTATCCTTCTTTTCCCATTCGTCATCATTACTAATTAATTCTCTCTTTTTGGAAGTAATGTAATCTAATAGAGTAGTTCCATTACCTTTCTGAATTGTGTAATATCCAACAGTTCCCATTCCACCAGCAACGACGGTCGCCATTAAGCCTTTTTGTATTAATTCCACGATCTCAATTGAAGAGATTTAATGAACATAAAAATTTATTGTATAAAAATAGTATCTTTTTGTTAAAATTAAAAGATTTATTATATATTTTTACATTATTTAGTATTTTGATCATTTTAAACTTTTGTTGTTCCTGTCGATTTGCAGATATGGATAACGAATACGTTTCTCTGGAGTATTTAAAATTGTAGGGACGATGTTCCTGGAAAAGATGATTTAAGGGTTAATTGGTTTACTCTCTATTTTAGTTTTAAAGCATCATTCTTTAACGCGGGCGTATTCTCCGAACGCTTCATGTTTAAAGTCTTCTTTTCATTTTTCTTCACATCATTCTTTCATTCTATTTTTATCTATTGGATTTGGTTTAGGTGTTGCCGGCTTAGGGGGGATGAAATTCTCTCCCTTTTCCTGATAGGATTTAGATTTCTCTCCATAATCATCCTCTTTTGTAAACCCTTCCTTAGTTAAAGCTTCCTCGATTGTTAACTTGGATAAGCATCAAGTAGAAAACCCCTGATATGTACTATCGTGAACATCGGTAAAGTATTTCTTTTGAGTTTTTAAACATCATTCCTTTAGGAATTCCCATACCCCTTTGACTCCACCTTTATTCTTTCTATCTCTGTTATCTAAACCGCTAACTAAGTTCTCTCGCTCAACTTGTTTATATAATTCTCCTTTCTTTTTTCAATCCTCTTCCAGAGAAATTAATGTTCTCTTCTTGGATTGAATATAGTCCTCTATAGTAATTCCACTAGGACCGCCAGAAGCATAATAACCTGCTGCTCCAACCCCCCCTACTAATAACGCTCCCGTTATCCCTTTTTGAATTAACTCCATATCTAGTTAGTTTTCTCTTTACAATAAGTTTTGGCATCTACAAAATCCATATCTTTTTCTCCCATTCAAATTTCCGAATAGAATCCCTCACACCAAGTTTTCAGGGCATTCTCATCTTTGGTAGTTCCATTTTCCCCTGTAAGCTTATTTTTTATAGTTTTCATGTTGTTAGAAAGAGTTCCAGTTTCTTTTTTTAAACTCTCTTTAATAGTAGTTCACTTTGTTGTATCTCTCGAGTTCAGGGTAGAGCTACCTAATTTATCTTTGTTTCGGTAAACACAGTAGTCTTGAACATTCTTGAATCTAATGTCTTCCTCTTTAAATTCAGAATTCAAACTTTCAATACATCAATCTCTAATTTTCTCTTTTGTGAAGTTGGGATTTTTAAGCTTAGACAAACTCTCGTGAAATGTATTGGTGGTATCCGAAGTAAGAGCAGTTACTTTAGCACTTCAAACGCTGTCATCCGCCCACATTATTGGAAATCCCTTTATCTTTTCTTTAATCCTAGTTGACTCACTAAATACCCCATGTTTGTAGGCAATAATTCCTCCACTTATCCCACCTACTCCCGATAAGGATATTATCCCTACTTTAATTGGGTTCATTAGTTACCTCTCAGAACTAAACTTGAGCCTTAAGTTGCTCTTTTGGTTGATAACATCACTTTTTAACTCTTAAGTAAGTCTGATCCGTTTCGTGTTTAAACGATTCCAATTTATTCTTTTCGCACCAATTTCTAATATCACTTTCTTCAACTTCTTTCCGATTATCTTCAGGAGTTATGAATCCAGAGTCTGAGTTTTTGTCTTTATCTTTAAATTGAGTTACTTTATCATTTCAACGTGTGACTTCTTGAAGCCCCTCATCTTCTAAATCCTGTTTGATTGTTTTAGCTTTTAAACATCAAATAGAGAACTTCTGATAGGTGTCGTCATGAATATTAGTGAAAACTTTGCTTCCTGTAGAGGAACATCAATTTTTCAAAATCTGTCATAACTTAGTTTTAGTTCTGTCTCTCGGCTCTACACCTCCAATTACCTCCTCTTTCTGTGCCGCTTTATAGACTTTATCCTTTTCTTGCCAATCTTTATCTTCACTAATTAACTCTCTCTTCTTAGAAGTAATGTAATCTAATAGGGTAGTTCCATTACCTTTCTGAATTGTGTAATATCCAACAGTTCCCACTCCACCAGCAACGACGGTCGCCATTAAGCCTTTTTGTATTAATTCCATGATTCCGAGTGGAGGGATATTTATCTAATGCAAAAAATTAATGTTACGAAGGTAGAATTCTATTTTTTTAGTTAAAAGTAAAAAACTACCACATATTTGTATGATTCACTATTCAGTAGCTTGAGTGTTTCAAGCTTTTGTTTCCTTTGTTGCTCCTGTTTCGGCTGAGGTTGGGAGTGTTTCTAAAGTTGATTATTCAGATGTAGCTAATAGGTATGTTTCTTTGAAGTACTCTAATGGTTATCTGAGATTCTGAGATGATGTTTCTGGAAATGTTTCTTTAAGAACTAGAAAAATTCACGACATTCGTTCGGATTCTAAAGCTTTTAATTTCTTTAGTAATATCAAGAAGAGGGAGGAAGGGGACGTTTGAGGAAGTTTGGTTACCTTTTGTAGAAACATGAGGGGCAAAATAGAGAGTGGAGAGAATTTAAATAATGGACAGCTTAGATATGTTGGTTTCTGTGATAATGGCGATTCAATTTCCAGAAGTAAAGATATGAGTAAACGCTCTTACTGGGTGGATAAATTAGCTAGAGTTCAGTATAGGGCTGAAGATTTTATTTTCTGAGATAAGTTGGTAGATAACGTCGGAGAGAAAATGCATAAGTTTCATGATTTGTTAAAAGTAGGTTACACCGGTTCGTTGCAGGAGGTATTGAAGAAAGCTAAAACTGAATGTCAAAAGGTACGGGATAAGTTTACTTCCGGAGAGATGCTTACAAAAGAGGATCTTGATGTAAATATTCCTAGATGTCTTTCTTCTTTAAAAGCTAGATAATTTATTTGAAGTTTAGATTATTGTTCTTTTTAGGTTTGATTATTTAAAAATATTAAAGTTCGGAACGATATTTAAATTTAGCTAATTTTTCTAGCTTTCGAAAACTAAGATAATTCTCCGTCATAACGGTATTAGTTTTTGAGATACTTATGAATGCATGGGTTGGCAAGGGATTATTAACTTTTATTTCTGCTGCCGGAGTGGCGGGAATTGGAGTTTATTTTGGGAAAATATGAAATCTTTTATAAAAAAGTTCGGAAATGAAAAGAGATAGATGAATCCTCTTTTCCTAGTTGTTAAAGAAGGAGTATTCAGAAAAAGAGTTTTCCGTTTACAGCAAGGCATTCTAATTGTGTGCGGTAAATATTAATGTTCTCAAGGGGAGAATTGGAAAGTACAGGATTAAATTCTATTGTTTGAAAATGAGGATATTCCAAATGATAAAAGGCGTGAACTAAGAGATTTGGAAGTAGTTTCCTTTAAAGAAGCTTCTGTGAATGATGTGATTTCTGGGGGACCGAAATTAAAGGAATGGTGTAAAGCCACATTGGAGAAGATAAGGCTATAAGAGAAGGTTAAGAATTACTGTAAGATGGTATCTTCTTCATTCTTTACACTCTTGCAGGAATTTTTGCTCCAGGGATACATTAAGAGATCAAATTAATTCAGATTTTAAGTCTAAAAATAAATCTTGATTAACTTCCACTAGTGTTGGCGATTGACAGTCTTTAAAGGAAGGCTTATGGATCGGGAGAGGGAACAAATTTATTAATTCCTAAGGATGGTCAAGAAAGTGCTACAGTTGAAAAGGCAAATATTACCCAAGAGTTACTAATGAAGTGATGCGCATCTGTATCTTCCAATCCCTATATAAATTCGGAGGATCAGAATTATAAGATAGCCAGCTTTAACTGTATTAAATAGCCTTCCTTAATTTGTGAATAAATTCTAGTTACTCTAGAATACAATGCTCCTGAACTTCTGATAGATATTGTTCACTTTCTCAATAAGGAGTCTCATACATACTTAAACATCAATTTTTTACGGCTTCATTTCCGGCATGATTATTTTGGGGATTTACTGTTAATCTAACTTTTAATAACTCAGTACTCATCTCGGTATTTGGTTTTAAAGCAGCTATCTTATTTCATATGGTGTTTAGTTTGCTGTCATCTTTACTGGTAGATTTAGTTATTTTATTCCCCATTATTTTATCGCCTAAGTTGTATGTACAGAAAATCACAAACATAAGAAATGAGGGATCTTGTTTTCCGTGAAATGAATTATTTAAAGCATAATCACACCACTCTTGTAAGTCCTTCTCTTGGAGATCATTTCCCCTCTTTTTAAGCTTTAACGGAACTAGAGAGTCGTGGGCAGTTAGTAATGCTTTAAGATCTACTACTCTTTCTTTTCATTGTTTAGTATCTGAGGTTTTAAGTAAATATTTAGTATCAATTTGCGTGGAAAACGTTTCTCTTCTATTGTCAGTTTGTGTGTAATTTGAAAGAAGGAATAGGGTAGTTCCTGCCCCAGATATTCCTAATAATGCAAATAGTAATTTATTGTTCCAAATCATCTATTCTCTACAGAGAGATTTACTTGTGTCCTTAAAGGGAGATTTTTCCAGTAGAGTTTCTTTTTAATATCTTTAAGAAAGACTTAAATGGAAGTCATCTGTCTAGAACTTAATTAAGTTTTACTAAACTAACTCTGAATAACTACTCCTATGAATTTTAAACTTTTCTTAATTTGAAAATACTTGAGATACTAACAGTTCTTTATAGAATCAAATACTTTATGTGGAGTAGACTTGATTGCCATTAATAATCTATGGGATTTTAATAAAAATAAATCCAGAAAAAATCTACGGTATGGGCTTGATTGTCTATTTTTTACTTTAGATTATGTTTTTCCTGTTTGGGGAAGTGCAAGACTCTTTCGTTAGGGTTGTAAGAACTAATTTCTATCATTTTTAAGAATGGGCAAGATTAAATCTTCTACTATGTATGGGAGGGATCTAAGTTACTCTAATATGGCTCTATCTTATAGGGAGATTTAGTGTGCCTATACAATCTAAAACTTTTTTACCGGTTGCGATTGTCGGGTCCTTTGCGGCTTGGGTTTCAATAAAGGCTGCAAGACCTTTTACTATAGAAAGATATTTAAAAATTACAGGAAGACCGATGCTTTCGCAAGGGGATTCCTCATCTTGAGATATTCAAAAAACGAGATATTCCGAATCTAATAATAAAGATTTAATTAGGCTAGGAGAGGGGGAAATATTGCCAAAGCATATTGGAAAAGATTCTTCTAATTTGAAGTTCTGATGCGAAGCTAATGCAAAAAGAAAGTTTTTAGGTAAGGATGATTGGCTTTTTAAGTTAGTGGCTACTTGGTGTACTAGGCCTATTAGCTTTACTGATCAGTTAGAGAATCTGGGATTAGAGATTTTGGATTTTGATTACAGCTATCACTCTAATAGGGATCAGAAATATTGGGACTCTGTAATAGAGGATTACTGGAGAAAGTCGAAGGAGGAAGATTGGATTCAGAGAATAGATGTATATATGGGTAAGCCTTTTGAGAATGGGGTACTTAAGAAATCTGAGGCTAATGTTCTGTATCTAAAGAAGTGGTGTGAATTCAATAAAGAACAATCTTATAAGCACGAATTGGATCCTAAATTCATTAGATATAAAAAATGATGCACTAAGGCTTAATTAGGATTTCCTGTTTATTATACGGATTTATTTTTTACCGCCCCCAGGGAGGGATGATTGATCAGTACCGTCATGAAGGTCTCATGTTTTTCCTTCTTTATAATGAACCATTAATTGCGCTCCATTTTTACATTTTTCTGTGTAAGTACTATTTATATATGAGAGTAAACTCGTCTCTTTGTCACTGATAACTGTCTTATCACCAGTTCTATCTTTCATAAGTATTTGCTCTCACCTTGCGGGACCAACTATCTTCCTTTCTGACCATTTTTCTACTAATCAAAAATTACATCCACGACTTCTTTGAATAGGGAGAATATCTTCATATCTGGTAATCTGTGAAGGAATTTTCTCTTTGATAGTTTTAAATGTAGGAGTTAGGTCCGATTGTCTATTATGTTCTAGAAAAACTGTACTACCACCCACAGCTGAAGTGCCTCCAGCCAACAATGCAAATTTAGCTAATAGACTATTCATCATTATATCGTCCCTCTACGAATTGTTGACTTCAATACCAACCCCATTCCATAGCTTTGCAATATTCACTAACATGTGAAAAGCCTTTATCATATCATTTTTGAAACATATCTACCAGACTATCTAGAAGTAAATTTAAGGCTATAGGAGATCTTAGGCCTTCGTTTCATAGATGATATTTGTTGTATTTAACGGGATAGTCATCTGAATTTACCTTGTATGGATCTATATTGTTAGATGTTCTGTTTTTTAGGAGATTCCCAATAGATTTAACCGCCGCTGAATTTTTATCTTTTAGTAAGCTTCAATCTTCGGGGTTGGCTAATATAAGTATATTATCTGCCGTTCCTTCAAACTTAAGCAGATGAGAAGGATCCAAATCAGCTTTTCCTATCTTTCATCACCACCCATTATCATCTACGGAGAAGATGTCATCTTCCATAGAGGTAGCAGTGTTTATATTTTTAGGAAATACTTGTCTTAATCCGATGTCTGAATAGATAAAGGGAAATTTGGACATTGATTGAATAGTAGCCTCTCCAGCACCATAAGAGGTAGGGGGATATGTTAGTATTGCCAATGATTTAGAGTTAGAGTTGTTACCCTTGCTCGGTTCATAAGAAGAATCAACAACTCCTATCTTCTTAAAGTAGTCTCTTATGCTCGTAATTCTAGTCTGAAGATTATTACCCATAGTGGCAGCATTTTGAAGAGCATTCTTTATGAATTCTTTTCGATAATCATGCTTAAATTCTGTTTCGAAGTTACTGCTCTTAGAATATTTATCTAGTAAGGCGGCAAATTGAAATAAGAAGATAACAACTTCCTTTTGTGCACCCTCAGCTAAGGGAGCTTCTCCAGGTATGGTTGTTTGTTCTAAAGCTGGATGATGAGTTTTGCTTAAAGTGCTTAAATAGTTTGATTGTCAAGAACCATTTCCATTTCAATTATTTAAAGTATTAATCTCTTCTTGAGTGAAAACTGTATTGACATACTTCTTAGCTATTTCTTGATCATGTTCCTTCAAGGAGAAGAGCTTATCCTTCTTAATTCAATCTTCTATTTTAAGTTGTGAGAGCTGAGATGAATGTTCACTAAATAATTTATTTCAGAAATCAATATATCTTCCGAATCTATAAAGAGAGTTAATAGATTCTTTGTTGTACTGAAAGATATATTCCCTTAATTTCTCTCCAATTTTTTTACTATTCTCATCACACGTGTCATCATTAGCACTAGAGGAACTTAGATTTATATTGTGCTCTTTAAAACATTTAAAGACCTTCTTAGAAAAGATAGTGTATGGGTCTCTTGCTGCTCGGTAGTTGGTTATTATTAAGTCCTTGTGCGTCGGTAGAATATTTAAGGCGTTAGAAATAATGGCATGATCATCCGCTACAAACTGCTCTAAGAATAGTATGGAAGTTCTTTTATTACTTCAGAATTGATCATTTCTAAATACTAATCCCGAATCATAAAGACCCTCATTTCAAAGGGAGGGCCCGAACTCTTTAACCTTCCCTAATAATTCATTAAGTCGGGACTGTAACTTTACCTTTATTTGACTTTTATTGGTAGAAGTATGTGCATTGGTGATTACATATTGATCAACATCAGTGAGATAGTCATATAGGGAAGTTTTTTTGAATTGGTAGGGATAGTAGTCTGGAGGTATTTGTAAGCTTAGTAAAAGATCAGCCTGACCATTGTAGTTAACCATTATCTTATAATCCTTTATCTCTTGATCTGAGGCTCTCAAAAAACCAGCAAAACCAAGAAAAGGACTTCCCGAGAAAATTAATACCTTCTTGTTAACTTGCAACACTTGTACCGTTTAAAAAGTGAGTGTGTCAGTAGTCTCCTCAGTCCATAGCCTTTGCATATTTGTTATTTCCATTGCTTCCTTGGCATTCTCCCCCACATATAGAAAACTCTGGATCGTATTGTTTCTGTAGGATGTTTACTAGACTATCTAAAAGTAAATTTAAGGCTATAGGAGATCTAAGACCTTCGTTTCATAGATGATATTTGTTGTAACTTACCTTGTAACCTTTCTGATTGATCTTACTAATATCGATCTCTTCCCCCCCTTTAAGAATACTTCCTAAGCTTTTTATGGATGAGGCATTCTTATCATGTAGGAGACTTCAATCTTCTGGATTAGCTAGGATTAATAAGCTGTCAGCAGTATTTTTAAATTCAACTAAATTGTTTGAGTTTAGATCTGATTTACCAATCTTTCATCACCACCCATTATCATCTACAGAGAAGATATCATTCTCCATATCGTCAGCATGGTTTCCCATGTTGTGAGGGTAGACTTGTTTTAATCCTATGTCTTTATAAATAAATGGGAATTTAGACATTGATTGAATAGTAGCTTCTCCAGCACCATAAGAGGAAGGAGGATAGGTAACTATCGCTAATGATTTAGAGTTAGAGTTATTACCGTTCTCTGGATTAAAAGAATTATCCACAACATTTATCTTCTGCAGGTACTCTCTAATTAATTTGATCCGTTCTTTCAAATTGGAAGCCATTTGCTTTGCATTCTTAAGTGCACTTTCCATGAAGCTCTTTCGGTAATCATCAGAAAATTCAGTTTTAAAGTTATTACTCTTACTGTATTTGTCTATTAATGCCGCGAATTGAAATAGGAAAATAACTACCTCCTTTTGAGATCCTTCTGCGAGTGGAGCGGCCCCCGGTATGGTTGTTTGTTCTAAAGCTGGATGATGAGTTAACTTATAAGAAGTGGATTCATAATTGGATTTTCAATCTGATTTTCATTTCTTTAAATTCTCTATTTCTTCATCTGTAAATACAACTCTAGAATATTTTTTAGCGATTATCCCGTCCTTCCCGTTATCTAGAGAGAAAGTACGTTTATTATTGTTCGACGCCCCTTTTGAAATCCAATCATCCATTCCCAACTCTCGGAATTGTTGTTCATGTTTTTTGAAAAGATCATTTCAAAAGTAAATATACTTCCCAAATCTGTAAAGAGAGTTGATGGATTCTTTGTTGTAGTTATCCACATATGATTTGAATTTAGATGCTAGTTCGTTATTTCCGTTATTGGCAGTTGAATTTTCAAAATATTTAAATACCTCTTCAGAAAATATGGTGTATGGATCTCTAGCAGCTCTGTAGTTAGTTATTATTAGGTCTTTATGTATTGGTATTAAATCAAATGAGTCTTCTATATTTACATAGTCATCCGCTACAAATTGTTCTAGGAATAGTACAGAGGTTCTTTTGTTATTTCAAAATTGTTCATTTCTAAATACTAGTCCAGAATCATATAGATCTTGGTTTCAAAGGGAGGGTCCGAATTCTTTAACCTTACTTAATAAGGAATTAAGTCTAGATTGTAATTTGACCTTTACTTGGCTCTTGTTATGAGAGGTACGATCATTTGTGATTACGTAGGAATCAACATCAGTTAAATAGTCATATAGGGAAGTTTTTTTAAATTGATAAGGATAGTAGTCTGGCGGTATTTGTAAGCTCAGTAAAAGATCAGCTTGTCCGTTGTAATTTACGATTATTTTATAGTCTTTAATTTCAAGCTTTTTGGGGTATAAAGCTGGAAGGGCAAAAATCGGCGTTAATAGTCCTACTAATAATTTTTTACTTGGCAATGATTAAGGAAATGAGTCGAAAGATTGTATTTGTAGTTCGAAATTGGAAGACTAAAAGATAAGAATTTTAATTTAAAGACAGTTTTTGAGACTTATATTACTACAGAACAAAAGTCATTAAATTTCTGGTAGGAAGATTCATAATCAGACTCGTAATTCTTTTTATCTTTAATCTCTTTACATTTCTCTCGAAGTTTGTTTATTTCTGAATCATCAGTTGCAGTGTTTAAGGTTAATGACGCAAACTTCTTATTATTATTTTTCTCCTCTTTGTGCTTTGTTACCAAAGCAGTTCAAGAAGTTTTTTCTCTGTTATCTGTAGAATCCAATTGAAGTATCTTTTTTCCATCTTTTGTAATTCTCTCGCTAACTGTCTCAGGAATTACACATCATTTAATAGCTAAGTCATAATTAGATTGAGAGAAGTCGGCTTCTACAATAGACTGACAAACAGTTTTAAGGGATTTAAGATCGTTTTCAGTTGTTCCAGAAATGGCAACTCCTTTAATTTTTAGATTGGCATTGCTGGTTGTTTGCGTCTTGTAAGCAGTAACTATATTAGTTCAGTGATTGTTGTGTGTGTTGTCGAAAGATAGTAGTTTATATTTCTTATCTTTCAATTTACTAGATAGGGATTTATCTTCAGAATTAAGGGAATTCTTAATTAAGAAACCACCACCCACAATCCCTCCACAAACGATTGTTCCAAATGCTGCTTTTGTAACTAATTCACTCACCATTTCAGGGTTAAAAATAAAAAACTCTTAAAAGGATTGTAGTCAATAAAAGGTGCCTAAATTTAATCTCATTTTTCTTTTTAGAACTTCAATCCAAGTTTTTTAAGTACTGTTTTTCTATGTTGTTGGTAAGGACATTCCTCCACAATGTCTTGCCTACCTATTATATTTCCGCTCGCGAGGATCTCGTCAAATCCTGAATTGAAGGTTTATTTTGAAAGCTAAGGTATTAAATAAATTGTATTTTTATTTCTTAAACAGCTTAATCTTGAGGAATTATGTCTGCAGCTTTAAAGATACTTCTTCCAGTAGGGGGACTTGGTGGTGCTGTCGGAGGATATTTCTTACTTTCTGATTCTACAACCATTAAGGATAAGTTAAAGGAGGAATTAAGAGGACAGCCAAGAAAAATTCTTTCTTCTATTTCGAGTGCTGAATGGTCAGAGTGAAAGAAAGTTTATAAGGCTGCATCTTCTAAGATTTCAGGAGTATCTAGTGAAGAGGGATTACCACAATGGTGTATGAATACTTTAGAGCAGAAGTATGATGAGTCTAAGTATGCTTTGGCCAAGGAATGATGTGTTATTAATACAAGTACTTTAAAAGGAGAAGCTCTATTAAAGGGCGTGGGATTGATTCCAGAGTCGGGGGATAAAGTTGATGAGAAATTTAAAAACGCTTGAAAAAAGGTAAATAAGGAAAAGAATAATGCAGGCGCATTGGCTATAACGGATGAGAAAGTTATAGGATCTTCCGTTTCTGATGAGAATAAAGGAGGGCTTGGGCTTAAAACGTGATGTACATCCAGATACTCTTTAACAATGTATAAATTGGAAGCAAGGAATGATTTAGAAAAGGTAATGAAGTGATGTAGTGAGGAAGCGGGCAGGTCTTCCTAAGTTTAGTAAATGCCTTCTCTTAAGGTAGTACTTCCTATTTTGACTGTAGGAGCTTCTGCATCTGCTTTAGGAGGTTATATATATTCCATTTCGGGATAGAAAGAAGTTACTATCTTAGATAAGATAAAAACTTCATTAAATCAGAATCAAAGAATCCTTACTTCTAAAGGGGATTCTGCGTGAGCTAAATTTAAGAAAGTTTATAAGGAGTCAGGAGATAAGAAAGTAGTTGGTATTTCTGAAGAGCAAATTAATGTTTGGTGTGAATCTACTTTGAAATCATCATTTAATAAAGAAAAGTATGAGCAAGCAATGATGTGGTGTGTGGTCTATGATAGATCTATTAAAGAGATTTTAAGTAAACCAGTGCTTTCGGCCGCTAAGACTGATGAAAAATGGAAGAAGGCTTGAGATAAGTTTAAGGCGGGGAATGAGTCTGCTGGAGAGTTGAAATTGGAAGATATTTCTTTAAAGAATTCCGCCTCCGATAATCGAGATGCTGGAGGCCAATCTTTAAGTGAGTGATGTACTTCCAAATATGAAGTAAAGATGTATGAATTGGGTTCTGAAACTTTATCTAGAAAGGTAGAAAAGCGATGTGGTGAAGACGCCGGAAAATAAGACTATTTATAATACTGTTATTTACCCTGGTCTATTTTCCATAACAATATATTACAAAACCATGCTGTGTCATTTTCTGCTGAACTTTCTGAAAAATTTTCAACATAACTTTTCTTACATTTTTCCAACATTTCTTGCCATCCTCCATCCTTTCCTAGTTTTTCTTTTTCTCCTCGTAAAGAGTCGGTTAAATTTTTAACTTTTTTCATTTCTCCTAAAATCTTTCCCTCATTTATTGGAAGGTCTTCCATTGCGCCATTAAATCAATCCTTGTATTGCATAGCATCCGAACACTCTCAAACTTTACGTCTAGAGTCTCAAGCGGCATAAGCCCTGTTTTCCAAATTACCTCTTCATACACATTTTTTAAGTTCCTCATCCTCGTTAATAAAATCTTCTGTTAATGGAGTACGAGAAATACCCTTTACCTCCGGATATGGTTTATTTCCGTTTTCTGGGTCTTGTAGAATAGTGCTGTGATATATTGCATATAATTTTGCCTTGCTCGCAGGCTTTCCTTCCTGTTCCTCTTTGGTAATTACAGGCTCAGGCCTTAATTCACCTTGACTAGATAAAAATCTCTCAACCCCTACCCCCGAAGTTAAACCTACTAAAACTAGTAGGCTCTTCGATCTAAGAGACACTAATTAATCTCCAAGAAGTTTAATGGAAATAGTCAAAGAAGAAAGTGTTTTTAAATTTAAATCCAACTAATCATTGTGGAAATGAATTGCTCCTCTTGGACATTTCTGGATTGATATTCTCGGGAAGGGTGTGCAATCTGCATCATAAGAGTTAACGGAATTCTTAAAGGGATGAAGTAGTAAATAAATTGTGTTTCTTATTTTTTAAATCCGTTTAAGTTGAAACCGTTATGTCTGCAGCTTTAAAGATACTTCTTCCAGTAGGAGGACTTGGTGGTGCTGTCGGAGGTTATTTCTTACTTTCTGATTCTACAACCATTAAAGATAAGTTAAAGGAGGAATTAAGAGGACACCCAAGAAAAATTCTTTCTTCTATTTCAAGCGCTGAATGATCAGAATGAAAGAAAGTTTATAAGGCTGCATCTTCTAAGATTTCAGGAGTATCTAGTGAAGAGGGCTTACCACAGTGGTGTATGAATACTTTAGAGCAGAAGTATGATGAGTCTAAGTATGCTTTGGCCAAGGAATGATGTGTTATTAATACAAGTACTTTAAAAGGAGAAGCTCTATTAAGGGGGGTGGGATTGATTCCGGAGTCGGGATCGGGAGTTGAGGAGAAATTTAAAATGGCTTGGGATAAAGTAAATAAGGGAAAAAGTGGTAGTGATCCTTTATCTATTAAGGATGATAGTGTTGTAGGAAGCAATGTTAAGGATAAGGAGTCGGGGGGGCCTAAACTTAAAGAGTGATGCACATTAAGATACTCTTTAACAATGTATAAATTGGAAGCAAGGAATGATTTAGAAAAGGTAATGAAGTGATGTAGTGAGGAAGCGGGTAGGTCTTCCTAAGTTTAGTAAATGCCTTCTCTTAAGGTAGTACTTCCTATTTTGACTATAGGAGCTTCTGCATCTACTTTAGGAGGTTATATATATTCCACTTCGGGACAGAAAGAAGTTACTATCTTAGATAAGATAAAAACTTCATTAAATAAGAATCAAAGAATTCTTACTTCTAAAGGGGATTCTGCATGAGCTAAATTTAAGAAAGTTTATAAGGCGTCCGGAGATAAGAAAGTAGTTGGTATTTCTGAAGATCAAATTAATGTTTGGTGCGAATCTACTTTGAAATCATCATTTAATAAAGAAAAGTATGAGCAAGCAATGATGTGGTGTGTGGTCTATGATAGATCTATTAAAGAGAGTTTAAGTAAACCAGTGCTTTCGGCTGCTAAGACTGATGAAAAATGGAAGAAGGCTTGAGATAAGTTTAAGGCGGGGAATGAGTCTGCTGGAGAGTTGAAATTGGAAGATACTTCTTTAAAGAATTTCGCCTCCGATAATCGGGATACTGGAGGCCAATCTTTAAGTGAATGATGTACTTCCAAATATGAAGTAAAGATGTATGAATTGGGTTCTGAAACTTTATCTAGAAAGGTAGAGAAGTGATGTGGTGAAGACGCCGGAAAATAAGGTTACTTATAATATTGTTCTTTTGATCTCGTATTACTGGTATCCAAGACGTTTAACTAACAATATAGTACAAAATCGTTGTTTGTTGTCACTTGTTAAATTGTCTGAAAAATGGCTATCATAATTTTCCTTACATTTGTCTGACATTTCGTCCCAATTCCCCTTTCCAGGTTTTTCGTATTTTTGTAAATCATCGGTTAAATTCTTAACTCCTCTCATATCTTTCAAAATTTTCTCTTCATCTTCCTTCACTCCTCCTATTCCACTATCAGAAAACCAGTCCTTGTATTGCATAGCATCCGAACACTTTCAGGTTTTACTTGTAGAGTCTCAAGCGGCATAAGCCCTGTCTTGAGAATTACCTCTTCATATACATTTTTTAAGTTCCTCATCCTCCTCAATAACATCTTCTGTTAATGGAGTACGAGAAATACCCTTTACCTCCGGATATGGTTTATTTCCGTTTTTTGGGTCGTGTAGAATAGTGCTGTGATATATTGCATAAACTTTTGCCTTTCTTGCGGGCTTCCCTTCCTGCTCCTCTTTGGTAATTACAGGCTCAGGCCTAAGTTCACTTTGACTAGATAAAAGTCTCTCAACCCCTGCCCCCGAAGTTAAACCTACTAGAATTAGTAGGCTCTTCGATCTAAGAGACACTAATTAATCGTCAAGAAGTTTAATGGAAATAGTCAAAGAAGAAAGTGTTTTTAAATTTAAATCCAACTAATCATTGTGGAAATGAATTGCTCCTCTTTGGACTTTCTGGATTGATATTCTAGGGAAGGGTATGCAATCTGCATCATAAGAGTTAACGGAATTCTTAAAGGGGTGAAGTAGTAAATAAATTGTGTTTCTTATTTTTTAAATCCGTTTAAGTTGAAAGTATTATGTCTGCAGCTTTAAAGATACTTCTTCCAGTGGGGGGACTTGGTGGTGTGGTCGGAGGATATTTCTTACTTTCTGATTCTACCACTATTAAGGATAAGTTAAAGGAGGAATTAAGAGGACAGCCAAGAAAAATTCTTTCTTCTATTGCGAGTGCTGAATGGTCAGAGTGAAAGAAGGTTTATAAGGCTGCATCTTCTAAGATTTCAGGAGTATCTAGTGAAGAGGACTTACCACAATGGTGTATGAATACTTTAGAGCAGAAATATGATGAGTCTAAGTATGCTTTGGCCAAGGAATGATGTGTTATTAATACAAGTACTTTAAAAGGAGAGGCTTTGTTAAGAGGTGTTGGTTTGATTTCGGAATCGGAAGTGGATAATAAATTTAAAAATGCGTGAAAGAAGGTAAAACAAGAAAATAGTAATGCCGGCACATTGGCTATTAGTGATGAAAAAGTTACAGGATCTTCTGTTTCTAATGAGGATAGTGGAGGACCCGCACTTAAAACGTGATGTACATCAAAGTACTCGCTAACAATGTATAAATTGGAAGCAAGGAATGATTTAGAAAAGGTAATGAAGTGATGTAGTAAGGCAAGCGAAAACTCCTAAAATTTTAAGATCCATCTCGCGTTAATAACGGAAGAAGGAAAGTTATCTGGTTCTTAAAGAAGAAAGACACCTAGGAATCTTTGTTTCCAAATCCTCCTCTGTAAATTTCTCCCCAGAATCAAATTTACTTCTAACCAATTGACATTCAGATTTCGCTTTCCCCAATACCTCTGACAAACCACCTTCGTAACCATGTACTATTAAGTCGTAAAACTTACTCATCCTCTCTCCGGTATTTTCTGAAAATTTATCTCAGAAGGCAAAATCTCCAAGATTATATTTAACTCTAACCAACTGATCAATCCAATAAGAACGAGTATTCATATCCTTACTTCTAGGCACTAAATTATCCTTATCACAGAAACCAATATATCTAAGTTGTCCATTGTTCAATTTCCCCCCCTTTTCTATTTCTTTTCTCATGTTTCTACAGAAAGAAACTAAATTATTTCAAGTATCCCCGTGTTTTCTTTTCTTATTAAAAAAATCAAATGCCTTAGAGTCAGAATGAATACCGTGAAGCTTTTCAGCTCTTAAATCAGATCTTCCGTAAACATCATCTCAAAATCTCAAATAACCATTAGAATACTTTAAGGAAACATATCTATTAGCCACATCTGAATAATCAACCTTAGAAGAACTACTTACCTCAACAAGAGGAACCAGGGTTTGAAAAGCTAATGCTACCAAATAATGCAAAGACATATGTAAGTTCTTTAATTTTAATAAAAAGATGCTATCCTCACAAAATAATTTTTTTCACTAATTAAAAAATCCGAATTGGAATCTAGGAGTTAATTAGTGAAGATAACTTTGATGTAATCTGCCATGATTCTAGTTTTTGAGTAATAAAAATAATTAGAAATCTCCATCTTATCAATCATTAAACTAAAATCCGTTTAAATTCTATATATCCTTATCCGCAGTTACGTCCAATAAATCATTAACAAATTCTTCGACCTTTTTTGAAAATATACTGACTTAGGTGTTGCTAGACTTCGTAAACATCTAGCATTCTACGATATTAATTTACTTCTAATATTCTTAGGACTAAAGAAAATCGCATTACTTCCTGTTCATACCTTGCCTCCTATTGCTGAAGCAGTCTCGGAAGACAAGGATTTTATTAATAAAGTATTTATAAATAGATAATACTATTGTTGTAAATAAGTTTTTGGAAAATAAAATCAAATAACTTTTAATTCTTAATTGTGTGGAATTCTTACGGAGTTTCTAAGCGGGGATTAAAGTGTGCTTCTTTATTAGATATATTTGGTAGCTCCTGTTGGGCTCTACTAATACTTATATCTTACTGTTATCATCGTATATATTTACTGTCGGGAGCTCCTTATTCCGCTTTAAATATTGGTTCTCAGGATAATAATGCTACTTCTGTTTACAGTTCTACCTTAATTAGAGAAAAGGGATATTCAGCTCTATTCAATTTACAACTTGCAGATTTATTCTTATTTAAGATAACCTTATGGAATATAGTTTTCCCTTTATTCATACTGGCTGTAGTATGTTTCATTTTTAAAGTTCTATTATCTTTTGCAGCTCTAGTTCTTTTTGTAAAAAAGAGAAAGTTTATTCTTATTAAAGCCGCTCTATTTGTTATGTTTATTCCAATGTTGGGGGGGATTGTAGGGCTTAATATTTACAATTCAAAAGTGGGGGTTTATTCTTTTAAGTCTTTATCCTTTTCTGAATTGATAAAGATAAAGGCCAAGACATTTAGACAAACTTGTCTTAATCCCGCTGTAGAAGTGAATGAAGATGGAGAGTAACGTTTACCTGGAGGATTATCTTACTAGGATAAGGGCTTCTCTGTGAACCAGGATCTGTGCAGGATTATTGGATCTCGTTTACTTGTTATGTATGAATCTACCTATATTCATACTTATAGCTTGACATCCTGCTGGACAGGCACCGTGAAATGGGACGGTTAGGACTTTCCATAATTTTGTTGAGAAACATAAAGAAGTTCCTGCCAGTCGAATGATCATCTTTAGTATTTGGATGATTATTGTTTGCTATATCTATTTTGTAATTATTCCTTCTCAAAGTGATTATCAGACCTTCTTTGGAAACGTTAATAGCATAAGAGCTATTAATCTAACTGCGGGGGTGGATGTTAATAATAGACCGACTCAGAAGCAATTGTTCAAAGCTAATTTTGTTCCAATATTTGCCCTCTTATTTTTGAATTTACTTTTTTTCTCGGTAGCCACCATATCCGGAAATAATTCTGGGTGATGAAAGGAATTGGTTGTACAAAAAGGAGTTCTTAATTCACACAGCATCACTAGTTCTGGTTATAGATGAACTGGAGGCTTTCGTATTTTATACGTTGGTCTGTTCTTTATTCAAATGCACTACTTATTTACTGCAGCGGGGTCTAAGAACTCTATGAACTGATTTACGCGCAGTACGGGGATATTTTGAATTGACTTGGAGAAAGCTAAATTAGTTATGGAGACTCAGAAGAAGCCAGATATTAATTTGGAGGTGGATTTCCCTGGATTATCTCAAGGATTTAATTACTATGACGTGGATGCGGAACGAGGAGAATTTATGCAAGAAATAGATACTTTCAAAAAATCTTCATAAAATTTACTCTTAAAAAGGTCGGCACCTATTCTAGATTATTTCTTTCGCATATCTTTAGAATTCAAATCACTAAGTTTCTATGAGAAGAGACTCTTCTCTAAATCGTAAAATACGTTTTTAGCTTGAGCAGCTAAAGTAGATTATCTGATTGTTTTCAAATAAGAAATACATTTAGGAATATTTGTATTTAAGTCTTCCTCAGTGAACCGCTTTTCAGTATTGAATTTAGCCCTCACTTCTTGACATTCACTTTTAGCTCTTCCCAATATCTCCTCCAGTGATCCCGTATAACCCTGTTGTCTCAGATTATAGAGTTTATGAGTTCTCTCATCGAATCTCTCCGAAAGCTTATCTCAGAAAGCAAAATCCTCAGCCTTATATTGAACTCTAGCTAATTGATCCACCCAATAGGAACGAGTATTTATATCTTTGCTTCTAGAAATTGAGCTATCCTTGTCACAAAAACTAATATACCTAAGTTGTCCGTTATTTAAATTCTCTCCGTTTTCTATCTTATCCCTCATCTTTCTGCAGAAAATAACCAAATTCTTCCAAGAATTCTTTTCTACTTTCTTCTCATTAAAGAATTTAAAAGCTTTAGGATCAGAATGAATGCTCTGAACCTTTTGAGCCCTTAAAGAAGCATTGTCAGAAACCTTATCTCAGAATCTCAGATAATCATTAGAGTACTTTAAAGTAGCATATTTATTAGCTACATCTGCATAATCAACTTTAATAGTACTATTTATCTCAGTTGAAGCAGCAAAAGAGACAAAAGATTGAAACACCCAAGCTACCGGATAGTGTAGGAAAAACATAGCAAGTCTTTTAATTTTAACAAAAAGCTATTATTCTCGTAATATAAATTTATGTTAGTTTAGATATCTTTAATTGGAATCACGGAATTAATACAAAAAGGTCTGGCGACAGCCCTTGTTGCTGGTGGAATTGGGACTGCTGGATATTACACAATCCAGAAAGGTAATGGAACTACTATTTTGGATCACATTACTTCGAAGAAGAGGGAATTAGTTAGTGTAGATGAAGAGTGGAAAAAGAAAGATACTCCTTATAAGACTGCGTCTAAGGAAGATTTAATCAGTAGTGTAGAGCCGAGAGATAGAACTAAAACCAAGTTATGGCAAATTTTGAAAAATTGGTGCATCTCCACGGGAAGTAAAGTCTTCACTAACATTCATGACGACACCTATCAGAAGTTCTCTATTTGATGTTTGAAAACTAAAACAATTAAACAGGATTTAGAAGATGAGGGGTTTAAACAAACAGAAAATTGAAAAGATAAAGCAGTCGCATTTAAAGATAAGGGCAAGAATTCAGATTCTAGTTTCATAACTCCTTCCGATAAATCAGAAGTTAAGGAAAATGATATTAAAACTTGGTGTACAAATAATGAAGCGCAATCTTTTAGACACGAAGCTGATCAGACTTACTTAAGAGTTAAGAAATGATGTTATGAACAGAAGAAAACAATCACTTAAAGAAAGGAAACTATTTCTTCTGAAAAATTAAAAACTTCAACGACTTAATCCTTTTTGCAAAGATAGTTTCTGAGTTTTCTACTTAGCTACCGAGCATCACATTTCGGCTTCCGATAAGTACTTTTCAAATTCATCTTCGTGAGAGTTTTTAAATTTTCTTGTTTTGCAAGAGGACTGCATTTTAGTTATGTTGGAGGTGTAATTACTATTGCTTACAGTTTCCCAACTTAAATCACTCATCAAAGTACTCTTGTTAGCATTCTTATCGCGTTCATACTTCTTAGCCATTTCTGTTCATGTCGAAGTCTCTGTTGAAGATTCGGTACTTAAGTAAGAGAACCCTCTTTTAGATAATAGATCTCCTACAGAAATAGGTTCAACACATCATTTAGATTCCAATTTGTAGTCGTTAGTAAAACTAGAAGATGTTTCCTGGGTTTTCAAAAGAGAAGCGCAAGCGTCTTTTAATTTATTAATTCCAGTCTCATCGTTGGCTTCAAAAGAAAGATTCGTTAGTTTTAAAAGGGGCTTAGTTTTTATTAATGATGAGTAACTAGTAAGTATCTTCCTTCAATCTGAGTTTTGAGATTCTGTTCTAGAAGTATCTGTATTAAGGGGAGTGAATCCATCTCTTTTCAACTTATTTATCAAAGTATTCTTCGATGTATTTTGTAAAATAAGAGAATTAGCTAAAAATCCACCTCCAACAGCGACTCCCATTCCGCCAAGAGTTACTGCTCCTTTAAGTATTATGGACATAATTATCTAAGATGTACATCACTTCTTTGATATCTCCAAAGAAGCTTCAAAATTTTCATCGTATGAATTGATTGCATTCTTTTTAATACATTCTTCTCTTATTAATTTGGCGTCGGTAGATTCTGTTCCGTTAGTATTTACCCCCTGTATTTTCTGACTATCTTTGTGATGTGCTTTACCCTTTTCAATTCATTCGGAAGACTCATTACCGGAATTTGTGGGTGCTTTTGTATCTAAGACGTTAAGATTTAAGTCTTTAAGCCTCTGAGAAACGGTTCTTGGAACTACACATCATTTTTTAATTTTCTTTAGTAAAGTCTCTTGACCAGAATCATTTAAATGCTGACTAGATGCTTTTTGACATGCTGCTAGTAGCTTTTCTTTAGCATTATCTTCTTTTCCGGTAAATTCATTAAATGTAAGATCCGGTTTGGGAGAGTCCTTTTTGTAAGCAGTTAGTATTGCATTTATATGGGAGGTATCTGATGAAGTTATAAGAGTTCATCCATCTTTTTTAACCAACTCACCAAGAGTTATTTTGGTTTTAAATATTTCTGATTTATAAAGGACAGCTCCCCCACCCCCGACTATTGATAATCCACCCAGGCCTGCCAAGGCTTTTATGGTTGTTGGATTCATGAGTTAACTCTTAGAGACGCATCAGTTCTGCACCTCTTCTAGATATTTTTCAAATTCATCTTCATGAGAACTTTTGATTTTTCTGTCATTGCAGGCCGATTTAATCTTACTGATATTCCCAGAATAATCTGCTCCCGACACTTCGCTAGAATTTACTCCATCCATCGGCTCCTTGGAATTAGCTTTTTTATTTGATTCATAATTCTTAGCTATAGAAGTTCAAGTATCCGTATTTTCTGAACCATCTGTACTTAAGAAATTCACGCCCCTCTTAGATAGTAAATCATTCACAGTAATAGGTTCTACGCATCACTTGGAAGCTGCTGAGCGGTACTTTGTAAATGTAGTAGTTCCTTCTTCTGATTTCAATACAGAAGAGCATGCATTCTTTAATTTATTAATATCTTCGTGATCTTGCGTTCCTAAAGAGAAATCTCCTATTTTTAACTCTGGTTTCTTTGCGGTTATGGTCTTATAGCTATCCAATATCTTCTTTCATCCTGATGTAGATGTTTCCGTTTTGGTAGTATCTAAATTGATAAGTGTAAAGCCAGACTTCGTTAGTTCATTGGCTAAAGTATTTTTGGGTTCCGATTTAGACGTAACGGAATAAGCTAAGAACCCACCTCCAACAGTAACTCCAACCCCTATGACGCCCACTCCTTTAAGTGCCAATGACATTTATTTAGAGGTTGAAACAGAACATCAAAGAGTTGATGCTCTTAAGGCATCATCGAAATCCTCATCATATGAGTTAGTTTCGTTTTTCTTTTTGCACGCTTCTCTTATAACTTTAGCATCGTTGTTTTGATCTCCGGTGGTGGTTATATCTTTTATCTTATGGTCATGAGTACCGTGATGTGATTTTCCCTTTTCCACTCATTCAGATTGTTCATTTGTGGAACCGGAGGGAGCTTCTGTAGATAAGGTTTTATAGCCTAAATCATTAAGTCTTTGAGAAACGGTTTTAGGAACTACACATCACTTTTTAATTTGTCTTAAAAAAATATCTTTGTCCGGATCATCTGAAAGCTTGCTTGATGCTTTTTGACATTCTTCTAATAGCTTTTCAACAGCTTTATTTTCTGTGCCATTAAATGCAGGAAACAATAATGTGGGCTTGTTGGGAGAGCTCTTTTTGTAAGCTTCTAGAATTTTAGAAATTTGGTCCGTATTGGAGGAATTAAGGAGAGTTCATTTATCCTGCCTCACTAATTCGCCAAGGGTTGTTTTGGTTTTAAATAATTCGGATTTATAAAGGGCAATACCACCCCCTCCAATCATTCCTAGTGCACCCAGTCCGGACGCTATTTTTATGACTGCTGGAGACGGCATGGATCAAGATATTAATTTCCTTTAACGCACAATTTCTCGGCTAACTTGAATGATCCTACTTGACCCTTAAAGGGTTGATTGTGGATATTAGAACATCACTCTCTCACCTTTGTTCAGTTTGCATCTGCTTCGGAAGAAGCTTTACCCTTGTCAATTCCTAAAAGAGCTCCAGTCAATTTACCATCACTTTCTTCATTATGGTTTTCTAATTTCTTGTAATTGTTTATAAATTCATTCTTGTCTCTTTCTCCAGTAACATCTAAAACCTTCTTAGAATCCCCTTTATACATGGCCTCCAATTTCTCTTTGGAGGTTTGAATACAATACTTCTTTGTTAGATCGAGACGAGTATTATCCTCTTTTGAAAATATAGTTTTGTAGGTAAAGGAGTAGGATTTAGAACATCAATCTTTCAATTCTTCCCATGACTTGTTTTGATCTGTATTTTTCTTTATTTTTGATAATTCCGGAAAACCCTTAAGATCTAAAGTTTCAGAAGTTAATTTAGTGTGCTGATTTTTTCAGGAATCTTTAAAAGAATCATCAATTCCTAAGACTGCATCTCCTAACTTACTCCCAATGGTTTCTTTGGAGTGAAGGTATGCTCCACCAAATCCTGCGGTGACGGTTCCTCCAACGCCTGCAACAAAAATGACAGATTTAGCTGGGAAAGTCATGGTAATTAAATTCTGTTTTGAAAATTCCTCACTTTGGTTTTTAAACCTTTTAGAGGACTTCTTTACGCAAAGAGGTTAATTATGAAAGTAATTATTTATTGCATCAATTTCTTGCGTTTTGGATTGAACTTTCAAAATCATCTTCATAATTCTTCTTTTCCAAATGTTTCTTGCATCCTTTCTTAATTTCTTTTATATTGGATTCTTGATTGTTGGTAGAAGCGGGAAATGTTATTCCAAAGTCAGAACTGTTCTTGGAAGAGTTAGATTTGAATGTAACTTCTCTCTGTTTTCAGGTTTCATGATCTAGGGTAGTGTTGTTTTCATCAATATTAATTTTTGTATAACCACCTAGATGCTGAAGTCTATTCTCAACGCTAATTGGAGTTACACATCACCTTACAGCAGCTTTATATAGAGACTCTGAGAATTCTTTGGACAAAGCAGATTCACAACTTTTCTTTAGCTTAGGTATTCCAGTATCATTAGATTCATTCTTTGTTACAGTTCCATCTAGTTTCGAAAGATCATTGGTTTCTTTTGATTTGTACTTTTCGTATATAGCTGTTCATTCAGAATCTCTACCGGTATGGAGCAGAATGTTTCATCCTGCTTTTTCTAATTTACTTCTAATACTTTCCTTCTTGGGAAATACGTAAGGTGTAACTAAATACGCTCCACCCAAAACTCCTCCAGTAGCTCCTGCAGCTATAACGGACTTAAATATAACAGAAGATGGAATAGCCATGAATTCACTCAGGTATTCGTTAGTTACTCTTTGTACATCACTTCTCTACTTTGTCAAATGAATCCCCCTTCTTGTCAGCCAAAAAATCTTTTCTTTTTTCTACCCTGCAAAATGACTTTATTGTCTCTATATCTGTTTGTTTCTTTCCGCTATTTTGATTTTCTTCCAATCCCAAAGTTTTCCGATCTGCTGCTTGATTATTGGTGGTATATATATTTTCCCAATCGCTGGTAAATCCCTCTTCAGAAATTAAAGATTTTCCTGATTTTCTAGAAATACGATCTTCTATGGTTCCTACTGTGCATCATTTTTGTACCTTAGATACTAAGTTTTCATGTTCAGATTTTTTTAATTGAAGAGATGTTTCACACCAATCTCTAAACTTCTCTCAAGTAATGGCTTCGGGAATAGCAGATTTAATGTTGGCTTCATCTAACTTGTATTCCTCTTCTCACTGTTTGGCTACCTTAGATTTATCAAGAGAGGAGATTAATTTAAGCTTTAGGGAATTAATGTGATCCTGTATAGTTTTGTTAGAGAATTGATCTTTCCTAGGAAATAAATATGTACTTACCAAATAAGATCCTCCCGCCATACCACCAGCTAATCCTGCTCCCGCAATTGTTTTGACAAGTATTGTGGATGACATGATTAACTTTCTTTAACGCAAATCTTAGATGCTAATTTAAAGGTATCACTTTCTCCTTTGAATGGCTTTTTATGAATCTCAGAGCATCAAGTTTGCACCTTAACTCAATTCTTATCAGCTTCACTATCCACTTTAGCGGTGTCTATTTCTTTCAGAAGATCCGGCAATTTGTCTTTTGTGTGATCTTTCAATTTCTTGTAATTGGTTACAAATTCACTTTTGTCCCCTTCTCCAGTAACGGCTAAAACTTTCTTGGTTCCTCCTGTATATATAGCTTCCAATCTTTCCTTGGTGCTTTGAATACAGTATTTTTTGGTTAGATTTAGACGAGCATTATCTTCCTTTGAAAATATATCCTTGTAGGTAAAGGAGTAGGATTTAGAACATCAATCTCTTAGTTCTGTTCAAGCAGTTTCTGAATTACTATTCTTTTTAATTTGTTCTAATTTCGAGAAATCCTTTAAATCATCATTCTCTTTTAGAAGCTTTGCGTGTTGATTCTTTCAAGACTCCTTAAAAGAATCATCCGCCCCTAGGACTTCATTTTCTAATTTATTTCCAATGGTTTCTTTGGAATTGAAGTAAACTCCCCCTACTCCAACTGTTGCAATACTTGCCGTTCCAAAGATTAAAGAAAGTACTTTAACCGGAAGCGTCATGTTTAGACTTTCTTACTTACCACATCACTTTTGAACTTTATTCATAGACCCTTCAAAATCAATTTCATAATTCTTCTTTTCCATGTGTTTTTTACAACCTTGTTTAAGTAGTTTTATATTATCTTCTGAGGTATTGGTATTGTCTGGTAATGAGACTCCCAAGTAAGTATTATTTGATGTTAAGTTTGTTTTGAATGAACTCTCTTTAGATGTTCATGCATCTTTGTCGGTTGTTGTATCATTATCATTTACATTTATTTTTTGGTAACCTCCCAAAGCTACTAATCTATCTGCTGCACCAACAGGGACTACACATCATTTGGTTACAGTTCTATATAGAGATTCTCTGAAATCTTTCGTTAAAGCCTCTCTACAATTGTTTTTTAATTTAGAAAGACCGGTAGATTCGTCTTCCCCTTTGGCTATTTTTTGGTCAAATCTAGATGGATCTGTTAGTTCCTTTTCTTTGTACACGTTATATATTTCTTTTCATTTTTCATCCTGACCTTCAAAGTTAAGCGATTCCCATTTATCTTTCTTCAATCTAGCTTCTATTTTCTCTTTCTCCGGGAATATATGGGGTTTAGCTAAATAAGCTCCCCCTGTCACTCCACCCACCGCTCCAGTTGCTAAAACTGACTTTGTTAAGAAAGACGAAGACATACTAATACTTCCCTTTAACCATTACTTTGTAGCTTCTTCTGTACACCATGTCTTCACTTCCTGTAGGACACTTTCAAAATCAAGCGAGTAGTGATATTTCTCTCTTCTGGATTTACACCCCTCTATGATTTTCTTTCTGTTGGATTCATCCTTCGTATTTCCGGCATCATCCTCCAATTCCACCCCATCCATTGCATATTTTCCCGCTCCCCCTTTCTTGCTAGTTTTATATTTGGTTAGTACTTGTTGCCACTTTTGAGTATCTTGATTGTTTTCCGCTGTATTTAATAGGGATTTTTTATCTATAAAACTCTCTACTTTTTTAGGAACCACACATCACTTTACAGCGTTGTAATAATTCTGATCGTCATATGAGCGCAAAGAAAGAGCTTCCTGACACTTATCCTTTAGTTTTTGGATTTCAGAATCTTGAGAAGAGCTTGTGATTTCATCTCTTTCAAATTTTCATTTTGTATTTTTGGCATCTTTGTAGGTTTTAAAAATCTCTGTTCAATGACCACTATTTGCATCCAATATTTCATAACCATTGGATAGTAACTTATCCTTAACACTCTTAATAGAAGAAGAAAAGACTCCTTTTTGTCAAGCCAGAACACTCCCTCCAGCTATAGAACCCAAACCTCCTAACCCTATTAGTCCTTTAGTTAGAGTAATTGCCACTTATTAATTAAGAAGAAGTCTTCATACATCACTTCTCCACCATGTCAGCAGAAGTGGTTTTTGTTTCTGCTAAGAATTTATTTCCCTTTTCTTTAGTACAAAAAGACCTTATAGCCTGCTTGTCTGAGTCTTTTTTCGAACTATCATTCTTATTTTCATCCAATCCTATCGCTTTCCTATCAGACCCCGTAGTATTGCTATTGTATATTTTCTCCCATTCAGAATCTTCGGTATCCAAAATGAAGGTTTTATTTTTCTTTCTAGAAAGTCGTTCTTCTATAGTGCCAACAACACATCATCTCTTAACTTTGGCGATTAAATCATCATTTCCCTTGGACTTCTTTTTCAAAGATTCAGAACATCATTTTTTTAATTCTTGACCACTATTTACAAGAGGGATGACCTCCTTGATTTTCTCGGAATCTAATGTAAATTCTGCATTTCATTGAGCATCTGTTTTTGATGGATGTAGAGAAGAAATAAGTTCAAAAGATTCCAATTGATCTTGGATGGTGGAAGTTGATTTAAGAAGGTGGATTCCTCCTGCTAACCCACCGCCTGCAGCACCCACTCCAGCAAAAGCTAATAACCCTTTAAGAGCTCCCGAAGATAGTGACATTATTTATTGCCTATTTAAGCATCATTCCTTCATCTCTTGAATGGAGCTATCAAAATCTAGTTCGTAAGTAAATTTGTTCTTACGATCTTTACAACCTTTCTGTAATGCCTTCTTATTTGCAGCATCACTATCACTACTTGGATCTGTTATAGAAACATCACTAAGTGCATATTTAGCTGGACTACTATTTCCTGTAACTTTGGTCTTCTTGTATTCGGTAAGAATTTTTCCCCAAGCTTCTGAATCTTTCCCATCTTCAACACTCAATAATCCACTTACGAACTCTTCAGCCTTCCGTGGCACTACACATCATTTCGAAACATTCTTGTAGAGACTGGAATTCTCTTCCCCTTTTTCTAATGCCTTTTTACAAGCGTTTTTTAATTCTTCTTCGTTCCTAATTTGTTCCTCAAACTTTCAATTTGTATTCTTACTATCATTGTATTTGGAGAGTATTGTGGATCATTGATTACTGTTAGCATTTAGAATTTGATATTTCTCTGAAATTAGCCTATCCTTTATTGTCTTGGAATTGGAAAAGAAACCTTTGTTTCAAGCTAACAATCCACCCCCAACTGCAAGGGACGTGCCTCCAACTAAAACAAGAGGTTTAATAAATAAAGTATTCATAAAGTTCTGTCCATTACCAGAAATGCATATCTAGAAAATAAGATTAGATACTTTTCTCCTTTTTTATGGTTACTTTAAATTCAGATAAGGTTAGTAGTTAATATGGGGAGACTGTCAATTCTAGAATTCTATATGCTTACTTTTACTCTATTTATTATTGATAGTAGGATTACAAGTTAGAGGAATACTCTAAGAAGCTTTGGATAATAAATTAGTTGTGGAAATAAAGAAAGAACCAGATATTAACCTAGAGTAACGGAGGAGATTCATGTTAGATATATATTCAAGATTAGAAAGTGCCTCTTAATAAGGGCCAGCGTGAGGCTGTAGAGGCCCCTTTTAAACCAACATTAGTAATAGCAGGTGCCGGGACCGGTAAGACTACGGTACTAATTGAAAGAATTCTTCGATATATAGATGAAGGCATAGAGCCTTCCAGAATACTAGCTATTACTTTTACTAATAAGTCTAGGGATGAGATAAGCCACAGGATTAGAAAGAGATCTCCTGTGGAGTCCTTCCCTAGGATCTATACTTTCCATGCTTTTTTTATTGAGTACTTAGAAAGGATATAGAGAAATTAGGGAGAGATAAGGATTTCAGAGTCATAGATGAGAATGATCAAAGAGCTATATTTAGAATGATTCTCAAGGAGAAATCCATAGATTCAGAGGGGATTACTCCTAGAACTATGGCTAATATAGTGAGCATTTTGAAGCACAGAAATCCTTATGAACAACCTTTAGAGAGAAATGAAGTAGCTCTTCATTTCTCCAGAAAGTATGAACTTTCTTTTGAGGATTTGGCTGATATATACAACTCCTATGCGAAGAATTTAAGAGAAATAAATGTCTTAGATTACGACGACCTAGAGATACTTGCTAATAACTTACTTAATATAGAGGAATCTAGAAGGTATTGAAATCAATACTTTAAAGCTATTTTGATAGATGAGTTTCAAGATACTAATGATATTCAATTTGAGATAATCAAAAAGATATTGGGAGAACATCAAAATCTCTTTTGTGTGGGAGATCCGGATCAGTCAATTTATGGCTTTAGGGGGGCTAAGGCAGGTATTTGTAGGGAATTTCTAGATACATTTGAAGATACTCAGTTAGTTAAATTAGAGGAGAATTATAGGTCTACCAAGAACATTTTGAATGTATCTAACGTTCTTATAAACAAGAACTCGGGAGAGTTATCCAAAGTTCTTTTTACTGGTAATGAAGAGGGTGAAAAGGTTGTATATAGGGAGTTTATTAATGAATGAGATGAAGTTAATTATGTGTTGGATGAAGTGCAGTATTTAATCAAGCGAGAAGGAGCATCTTTGAGGGACTTTGCAATTCTATATAGGAATAACTTCTTAGCAGTTCCCTTTGAGATGAAGATAAAGGAAAAGAAGTGAGAATATTCTATTACTAATTCAGTTGAGTTTTATTCCAGAGAAGAGATAAGAGCTGTTGCTGCTTATCTTCATTTAGTCTTTAATGATGATGCTACAGATGCCCTATATAAGATAAGAGCTTTGCCCCCTAAGGGAATTGGAGAGGTTGCAGTGAGAATGTTTGAGACTTTTAAAGCAACCAGCAACTATACAGTTTTAGAAGCTTTGTTTCACATAGATGAATGTCCGGAGTTAACTACCAGGGCCAAGACAGCTTTTAAAGAATTGGGAGTTTTAATCGAGGAACTACGTTCTAAGAAAGACTTGGGAATCTATGATTTGATAATGTTCATCATAGATAAGTCAGGTTACAAGAAGTATTTAATGGATAAGAAGGAATTAGGAAGAATTGAGAATATTATCAAGTTTGCCGAGATCTTAAAGTCTGATAAAGGAGCCGATAATTGGGAAGTAGTAAAAGAGATACCTCTTAAAACTAAGGATGTAGTTCCAAAAACCGATGATTACATTCTTTTAAGTACAGTTCATCAAGTAAAGGGATTGGAATTTAAATATGTTTTTGTAGTTAAGATGGTTTCTGATGTATTCCCTAGTTATAGGAGTATTACTGCCGCGGATAAGAGCGAGGAAAGAAGATTGGCTTATGTTGCTTTTACAAGAGCTAAGAAGAGGTTATATATAACTAAGTCTCCTTATTCTTCTAAGGGTACAGTAGTCTCTAATAGAGAATCCGAGTTTGTAACGGATATAAAAGGACTTCCCTTTGTGGATGCTAGGTTTGTGACTAGGAAGTTCTTTTCCTAGAAAAAGGAATGAATCTAGATTTGTGGTACGATAAAGGGCGCGCTTTTTGAGTCCTTATATCCCAGGAAAAAGGTGAATTCATTTTCACCTAAGTAAGAATCTTCGTTGGCTGTAGGGTTTCTAAATTTAATTGATAAATATCTAAAGATATAACATCTCCCCTTTTTTATAGCTTCCGGATTAAATCTTCAACCTCATGTATATTTAAAGTTCTCTTCCTTTATTTCAAACGTTCTAATCTGTCCGTTTTTATTATCAACTCCAACTATCTTTCAAGTTCTGAATCTTTCTCTTTGTAAAGCGTATATGCTTTTTATTGTTACGTCGTAAGAGTAGTGTTTGTTCTTATACTTAAGATACATTATTTCTTTTTCTTACCACTACCAATAACTTTAGTTCAAGCTAAATTACATCAAGTGTAAGTCTGATAAACGCCTATAATCGCAAAAAAACACATCAATTTTTTTAAAAAACCCACTTTTGTATGTCGCTTGAATAGATTAAAAATTAAATACGGTCAAATTTAAATTCTATCAACTCTAGCTTGTATTTTCAGGCACACAGAACTCTGGATTGTTCTTTAAGGTGCTTAAGGAACTATTTATTTAAATTTCTGACAGTTCAAGAAACCAACTCCGGATAATAAGAGAAAATTATTGCATTCCTTTTAGCTTATCTAATCAATCTTGAAGTTCATTCCTTGTTTGTGTAGTTCTTTCTAATTCCTGTTTAGTCATCCCGGCATCCCTAGTTCCAAAACGTGTACCTAATGCATGATCGTGTGACGCATCACTAGTTCCCTCTGTAGTAACTCCCGACCCAGAAGATTCTTTTCCTGAAGAACTATCTGAAGGATCTTCATCTTCCCCGCCCTCTTTCGCATCACCTTCGTCTTCTGTGCCTCCTTCAGAAGATTGAGGTGACCCTTCTTCACTTTTACTTGCATCAGGAGAATCACTAGATTGACCCGATGAAGACTCTGTTCCTTCTGACCCATTACTATTCGATTCTGAGGAATCTGATTGGTCTCCATCTGAAGACGATTGAGAACCGTCTGATTCAGATCCCTGTTCACTTTCGTTACGATCTTTTCAATCCTTAATTAGAGGATCTTCATCCTTAAGAGCTTTGGTTTTTAATTTTTCTTCTTGTTTTTCTTCTGCGCTTTTAGAAATCAGAGATGAAGTGGCAAATACTCCCCCGATACCAGTAAAAATTGGACCTCCAACTTTAACAAATTTGAAGTTGGGCATACTTAGCTCCAAAATTTACTTCTTAATCTGAATAGTGCATCATTCTATGAATTTAAGGTAGTGAGGATCTAATTCATACTTGTAGTCTTTTTCCGCATTATCTTTGCATCAGTTCTTAAGTTCAGAATCGGTAATAGAGCTGGACGTTATTGGTTTGTTTTCTTTATTTATTAATTTCTCACTATCAGCATTCTTGTAAGACTCTACTTTGGAATCTCAGTAATGCTTATCTGTCGCCCCCTCGGTTTGCATCATTCGTAATTTCTTTTCCTTATTTATAAATTCGGAAATAGATAGAGGCTCTGTACATCAAGTAGCTACTTTTCTATATAGCTCCGTATCATCCGGCTTCTCTATGGAATTCATAGCGCATCACTCTTTTATCTTCTCTATACTTGCGTTTCTATCTATCCCTTCAATTAAATCGTTATTGGTTTGAAGCTTATATCTATCTCCAATCTTCTTTCATTTTTCAAACTCATGTATCTTTAATAATGGTCTTCCTATCTTAGATAGACGATCACTTATGATTTCTCAATCGTAATATTTGCGAGCTGCATGTACAGCCCCTGCTATTCCACTCATTCCCACAATGGTAGCTATAGCGGCGTATTTAATTGAAATTGCCATATTAAAACTCTTAAGTTAGTTAGACATTTAAAGAATTTGTTTTCTGTGATAGATTTACTTTGTAGGATTCCAAAATTATGACTTCTAAAGTAATATTATTGACATCAACCACTTCAGTAGCGGTAGCTTCCGGGGGTGTGGGGATTTATTTTCTATCTGTTCCTAAGTCGGCAAGGGAGAGATCTTTTAGGGAGATATTTAAGGAAGAATCTAAGAGAGCTATTATCTCTACCACTACCGAGGATAATGAGGGTTGAAAGGCTGCGGTGACAGCATATAAGACTGATAATACCGGTAAAGAACGTGATGCTTGGGGTTTAAGTGATTGATCAACTATAAAGTCACAAAGTAATCTAAGCCACACCCATGCGACAAAACTTAAGGAAGAGTGTGTTAAAAGGGTTGAGATGAAATTTACAGGAAGGGAAGATGCAGGATATCTAGAGGTCTTTAAATGATGTACTAAAGCAACTCAATAATCATGGCGTTGTCACTTAAGATAGCAGGATTTTCTGGAGCTTCTATGGGTGCTGCTGGGTTAGGAGGGTATGTCGTTTATTCTTATTCTAGGGAAGGTCGTGTTAATTCGGAGGTTTCTTATAGGATCAAGTTAAATCATGCCCTGTTAAATCTTTCGGGGTCCGACCATCAATCTAATTGAGAGAAAAGGCTGAATTCTTTGAAAGCAGTTGATGATTCTTCTTTAGTGGAGGATCTTAAGTCTTTGAAGAAGAAGCAAAATCCGACAGTCACTTGAACTGATATTCAGGCATGATGCAGAGATAATATCGATGAAAAGTTTATAGATGAAAAGGAATTGAAATTTTCTAATCTGAGGACTTATTGTGTCTTTTCAATATCAGAAAAGATTCCTTCCATCATTGCTACAAACGTGAACCATACCGACAGTAAGTGAACTGGAGCTTTGTCCAAATTTAAAGATTATTCTGGTAAGTTATCTTCTGAATTTGCAACCCTTAAAGCTACAGAAGGGAGTCTTAATGATGCCCAGAAGCTTAAGACGCTTTGTGAAAAGTATTATGATAAGCCCTTTCTATCTGAGGAAGATGAGGAATTTAAAAGCGTTAAAGGGGTTTGTATTGATCAGCAAAGTTAATTCATGACCTTATCTATGAAATTAGCTGTTGGCTTAGTGGTAGCTTCGTCTATTGGTGGAGGATCTTATTTGGGATTTAAGTTATTTAGTACTCAAAAAGAAACCAAGAAGTTTAAGAAGATTGCATCTTTAATTTCTGAATTACCAGATAAGGTTTTACTGAATAAGTCTACTGAAGCGTCAGTTAAGGAGTGAAAGGATGCTTGAAAATCTTATAGGGAAGCCAATAAGACTCTTCAAAAGGGCAAGGATCCCTGAGTTTTAGATTCCTTTTCCGGAAATTACTCTTCTGGCTCTATTAACGATGAGAATGCTCCAGAGTCATTCCGGAATAAGTGTGAAGAATTATCTAATCAAGAAGTGGAGGGAATTGATGATGAAAAGTATGGACAAGTTCTTAAATATTGCACTAAGTCAAAGACTGGATAGGTCATGGTTTCTTCTAAGTTAATGTTTGGAGGTATGGCTGTATCAGTTACTGCTGGTGTTGGTGGTATGTACTTATTGAAACGTGATTCTAAGGAGAAGTATATTTATGAGTTAATAAAAGAAGATCCAATCCTGGAACTTTTAACTTCCAAAAGTGGATCAGATGATAATTGGAAGAAATCTTGGGAGAAGTATAGAACTGATAATCAGTCTCTTGAAAAAGATCCTTGAGGAATTGCAAATTGATCTTCTTTAAAGTCAAAGGCTAGTCAAAATGCTCCTGATGATTTCTTAAACAGATGTGATTCTCATTCTAAGAGAAAGGTAAAGGATAATAAAGAGGCTCTTTATTTAGAGGTGGCGAAATGATGTACAAAAGATAATAGAGTAACAGCCTCTTCTTTCTTATCTTCAGATAACAAGGAGCTATTAACCAGCTCAACCAACAAATCTGATGGTACTTGAAAAGCGGCTTGAGATGCTTATCGCAATACCTATAAGAACACTAATAGTAATCCTTGGGGGATTAAGGAGTGGGATAGTAAGAAGAACTCTGACGGACAAGATGCTCCCGATGATTTTATTTCGAGGTGTGATGCTGAATCTAAAGCTTTGATTCTAAATAAGGAAGATCCTGTTTATAAAAATCTTGTTAAGTACTGCACCAAAGAGAAATCTAGTGTTGCGGCTTAGCGTTAATTCTCATGTCCATACCTATTGCTAAGGCGTCCTTAGTATTTGGCGTTGCCAGTGGAGTTACCGGTTTAGGATATCTTTCTTTTAATTATTTATTTTCCAATACCGAGAAAAAGATTCCCATATACAAGTTATTTGAAGAACAGGGAAGGACTCTTTTAAGTAAAGGATTGGATGATGATCAGTGAAATGATAGATGGAAGGGCTATGTTGCTGAAGATAAGGATTATTGAAAGCTAGAGGGTTATTCTGACAAGAAATCCGATCCCTCTAAGGCCCCAGAGGCTTTCATAGATAAATGTCTTTCTAATTCAAAATTAGAAGTTTCTGGAATTGATGATCCTTCTTATAAACAAGTAGTTAAGAATTGTTCGAAGGAATTTAAGGTAGATGCTTTAGTTACTTCTGATAATAAGATTACTAATTTAAATACCTCGAGTGGGGACGAGGAAGGTTGGAAAGCTTCTTGAAAGAATTATTTAGTAGATAACGGAGATAAAAATCCTTGATCTTTAAGTGATTGAAACGAGAAGAAGTCTCAGGAGAATCAGTTTTCTTCAGATTTAAAAACTAAATGTGGAACTAAGAAGGAGGAAAAGGTGTTTGGAACTAAAGATCCTAAGTTTTTAAACTTTGTTAGATGGTGTTCTAAGACTTCTTAGTTATGAATTATTTAGCGAAAGGATTTGTGGGAGTTGCCGGCTGTTCAAGTGTATGTGGCGGGTACTTTGTTTTTAAGCATTTTAATCCAGATGAGGATTTTAGGCCCACGGTTAGAAGTCTTATTGTAAGCTCCGGAAGAACTTTGTTAACTAAAGAGTCTTCTCAATGGTTAGAAAGATGAAAGGAATATGTTGATTCTCATGAGAATACTATGGAAATAGAAGGATATGAGGAAAAAGCCAAGAATAAGGATTTGGTTCCCGATGAGTTTAAAAGTAAATGCTTATTGGGGGTAGATAAGAAGGTATTTGGGGCCGAGGATAAGTTATTTAAGGACTTGTCTACGTGATGTGTGGAAATGACAACTATATCTTCACTTATTTCATCTCATGGTAAAAGGCAGATTTTGAATACGTCTACCGGGGATACTGAAGAATGAAAAGCTTCTTGAAAGAATTATGTTGATAATTCTCATGACAATTCATGAGGAATTGATAAATGGGAAACTGTTAAATCTAATTTGGAAACAGTTCCTGATGATTTCAAGTCCAAATGCACTTCTAAGATTTCAGAGAAGGCATTTGGAGTAAAAGACGTTAAGTTTGAGAATGTTATTTCCTGATGCACCAAGAATAAGTAATGGCAATTAATAAATTAGCTTTGCTTGGTGTAGCTGCCACAGGGACAACAGCCGCAGGAATTGGAGGCGTATATTTATTTAAATCAGATTATGGGAAATATATTTATGAGCTAATAAATGAAGACCCAACTCTTGAGCTTTTAAATTCCAAAAGTGTAGCAGATAGTAATTGAAAAGCTTCTTGAGAGAAATATAGGAAAGAAAATCAATCTCAAGAAATTGATCCTTGGGGGATTAAAGATTGAAAATCTTTAAAGTCTCAATCAGATAAAGATGCTCCAGCAGATCTACTAGATAAGTGCGAAGCACATTCTAAGAAGAGAGTTACCAGTAATAAAGATCCTCTTTACTTACAGGTATCTAAGTGGTGTACTAGAGATAAGAGGGTAGAAGCCTCTTCTTTCTTGGAAGCGGATAAGAAGGAGTTATTGACTAGTGGAACATCAGCTTCCGATTCTTCATGGACTACTGTTTGAGATGCCTATTGGAAAGATTTCAAAGATACTGATAGTAATCCTTGAGGAATTACAAATTGAGCTTCTTTAAAGGCCAATAAGGGTAATAGCGCTCCTACTGATTTCATTTCAAAATGTGCTTCAGAAGCTAAAGCATTGATTTTGAACAAAGAAGATCCTATTTACCAGAGACTTTCTAAGTATTGCACCAAAACTAAAGGCTAGATTATGGCCGCTCCTTGAGTTAATCCTTTATTTTGCGTTGTTTTAACGGGCGCTGCCGGAGTTGCAGGTTATTTCGGAAGTAACTTTATTTTTTCTAAGCCTTCCGAGAACTCTACCTCTAAAACTAAGTTTTCTATTGCATCGTTGATCGCTAAAGACGAAAAGAAGGAGCTTTTGAGTAAGGAGGGGAAGCAAGGTAGTGATTCTGATTGAAAGGCAGCTTGGAAGAACTATAAGGATCAAAATACTTCTGCCACAACAGAAAATTCTGATCCTTGAAAAATTCCCAACTGGTTAACTGCAAAATCAAATGATGATGCTCCAACAGATTTCATGAATAAATGTGATACAGAAAGTAAGAGGGAGGTATTTGATACTTCAGACTCTGCTTATTCAAATGTCTATAAGTGATGTACTAAAGACAAATCAGCGGGAGCTTAACTTATGTCGTTTTTAAAAGTTGCAGCGGGATTGGGAGCCGTTAGTGGAACTGCAGGGTTAGGCTATTTATCCTTTCATTACTCCTCTTCTAATTCCAAAAAAGTCACTATATCAGAGTTATTTAAAAAAGAAGGCAGAACTTTTTTATCTAAGGGAGCAGACGTTGAACAATGGAAAGAACGATGAAATTCTTATGTGACTGAGAATAAGGATTCTTGGAAATTAGAGGATTATTCTTCTCAAAAGTCAGACGTTTCTAAAGCTCCAGATTCTTTTGTAAATAAGTGTCTTCTTAATGCTGACGTTAAGGTTACGGGAATATCTGATTCTCTGTATTTAGAGGTAGTTAAGAATTGTTCTAAAGAATTCAAGGTTGAAGATTTGGTTACATCTGAAGGAAAGAGGACAAAATTGAATTCTGCTTCCGGAGATGATGCCGAATGAAAATCATCTTGACAAGACTATATTAGGAACTCTCCAGATAATAAGTGGAATATAGAGAATTGGGCTTCTGCCAAGTTAACTCCAGATACAGTGCCTCAAGATTTCAAAACAAAATGTACTTCTAAGCTAGCCGAGAAAGCTTTTGGAATAAAGGACATTAAGTTTGAAAATGTAATTGCGTGATGTACCAAAAATAAAGTAACCTAACACAATGGCTATTTCCTCTGCATCTAAATCTTTATTGGGATTATTAGGAGTTGGTGCCGCAGGAGGAACAGTTTTGGGCGGATACAAGATATTTAAAAGTGATAAAGAAACTCCTAAGGTTAAAAAGATTATCTCCCAGTTAATAAGGGAGACTGGAGAAAGAGTCTTATTAACTAAGGCAGATTCCTCCGAAAGTCCATTTTGAAAGGCAGCTTGGAAGGCTTATAGAGAGGCAAATAAGAATTTCAAGACTTCAGAGGATCCATGATCCATAAACGGATTTAAAGGAAATTATGATTCCTCTATACCAGATGAGAAAGCGCCGGATTCTTTTATAGATAAATGTGTATCTTTATCGAATAATGAAGTTGAGGGGATGTCAGATACCCAATATACTCAGGTATCTGACTGATGTACTAGGAACTATAAAGTGTCTGCTTCCTCTTTCTTATATTCTGATAACAAAGTTTTACTAACCAATACTACCGCTAATTCCGATGAGGCATGGAAGGCCTCTTGAGAGACTTATAGGAAGGAGTATGCAAGTTCTAATAAGAATCCTTGGAATATACAGGATTGAAACAACAAGAAAGACAAAACAGGAGAAAATGCTCCCCAGGATTTTATTTCCAAATGTGCTACAGAAGCATCGGTATTAGTTCCAAATAAGGAAGCTTTAGAGTATCAGAATATCCTTAAGTACTGTACTAAGGCTAAGTAATGGCCTCCTCATTGGTTAATTATTCAGCGGCGGTTACTTTGGTTGGAGCTTTCGGAACTGCAGGGTATTTTGGAAGTAAGTTTTTATTTTCTAAACCTAAAGAAACTCCAACCAAGAGGAAGTCTTTCTCTGTATCTGAACTCTTATCGAAAGATAAAACTAAAACACTTCTTAAAACATCTTTAGGGAAAGACCATGCTGATTGAAAAACTGCTTGGAAGGCTTATGTGGAAAAGAATGCTAGTAACTCTGCAGAGGGTTCTGATCCCCTAAAGATTTCTGGTTGAGCTACTAAAAAGTCTACTCCGGATTCTGTGCCTGAGGAGTTTTTAAATAGGTGTGATGAAGAAAGTAAGAAGACAGTATCTAGTGTTTCTGATGCTGTTTATTTAACCGTTTCTACTTGATGTACCAAAGTCTCATCTACCTAATATATGAATTTAATTAAACCTTTGATAGTCTTTGCTGGTTCGGGGACAATTGTAGCTACAGGAGCTTATTTAACTAGGGATTCTTGAATTTCTTCTAAGAAGACTAAAACACCATTTAAGAGAGTTTCTCAAGCTCTTCTAGATAATAACTACAAACCTTTAGACACCACTAGAGCTGACAGTTGAAAATCTATTTTGTCGAAATATAATGCGGCTTATTCTGTAACTAAGACTACTGTCGACTTACAAAATGAATGTAGAGTACTCTTGGAAAAAGAGGAATTTAATGATGGAGATTATCAGAAAGCGAGGAGATGATGCGTTGAAACTCAAAGTGTTCAGAATAGATTAGGATTTTTCAATAGAGCATCCTTATCTACGAGTTCTGATACTGATGATAGTAAGTGGAAAGAGAAAATAACTTCCCACAAGGGAGTGCATTCCAATAAGTTAAATCATAATTTTGGAGATGAGGAAGCAAAAAATGTGACAGATATTAAGTCTGAATGTGGGAAGTTAAGTTCAAAGGAGAGTGTTGATGAAGACTTTGAGAGTAGTTTTTCTAAATTCTATGAATGGTGTTCCGTTAATTCTCAATAATATCTCTACCCTTGGCCTCTAAGATTTTACTTGGGACTTTAGGAGTTGGTGCGGCAGGAATTACTTCTGCTGTTGGATATCAAGTATTAAGTAAAAAAACGACTACAGATATCCCCTTACCAGAAAAGAAATCAATTGCTGATCTTATTAAGGAGAGATCTGGAAAGACGCTTTTGCAGAAATCATCTGGAGGAGCGAGTGAAGAATGGAAGAAGGTTTATGAAAAATATAGAACTGGTGATTCTTCTAAGGATGCTAATCCTTGAAAAATACCGGATTGGGATACTAAGAAATCTCAGGAGGGTCAAAATGCACCCAATGACTTTATGGATGCTTGTGAGAGGGAATCTAGAAAGGAGGTTTTAGATACCGAGGCCCAAGAATATAAGAATGTTTTAGAGTGGTGCACTAAGGACTCAACTTCAACAGGAGCTTAGTTTATGACTTTATCTACTGTAAAGGTAGTTGCGGGGGTTGGCGCTGTTAGTGGAACTGCAGGTTTAGGATATTTAGTCTCCATCCACCTTTCTTCTTCGGTAGAAAATAAGATAGCAATATCTAAGTTATTTGAGCAAGAGGGTAGGACTATCTTATCTAAGGATAGTGATGAGGAGCAGTGAAAAGAAAGATGGAAAGCCTATGTAGAGTCTGGAATTGATTCTTGAAAGATAGCGGATTACGAAAAGTCTAAATCTAATAAAGAGACAGTTCCTTCTTCCTTCAAAGACAAATGTATGTTTAATTTTCAATTTAAAGTTTCTGGCATTGATGATCCTCTTTATCAAGAGGTAATTAATAATTGTTCTAAGAAGTTTAAAGTCTCAGAATTAGTTGGTTCTAATTCCAAAATCACGACACTTAATACTGACACTGGTCAAGATGCGGAGTGGAAGTCGGCATGGCAGAATTATCTAGATGATAATGGGGATAATAATCCGTTAGCTCTAAGCGATTGAAGCAGTGCAAAAGGAAGAAGAGATCAACTGTCTAATGACTTTAAAAATAAATGTAAGGCTAAAGTGGGGGAACAAGTGTTTGGTGAAAAGGATCCTAGCTTTTCCAGTTTTGTAAGGTGGTGTGCTAAGGTATCTAGTTAGTTTTTGTGAATTTAATTAATTCTCTAGTTTTTTTAGGTTCTGTTGGTGGTATATCTGCAGGAGCTTATTTAACTCAAGGATACTGAATGCCCTCTAAGAAATTTAAGAGCATTAAAGATTCTTTAGAGGAAAAGAAATTTATATCTTCTACTCTTTCAGGCAACTCTCTAATTAAGCAGTGAGAGGAAGAATTTGAATCAGATAAAGCTGCGATTGAAGCTTTATTAAAGGTGGGATCTTTAGATAAGGTTGCGGGAGGAGTGGCTTTATCTAAATGATGTGCGGATCAAATGACATTGGATTCTGAAAAGAATAAAGGAATTTTGGAGAATGTAAAGAAGTATTGCTTAATCAGAGATATTTCTAGTCAATTAAAGCGGAAGTCTAAGCTCTTGTTAGATTCTTCTCATACTTCCGAATGAAAGACAACGTACGATAAACGTAAATCGGCATCCGAGAAGCGGTCTGATGTGGGATTGACGGATGAGAATACTTGAAATGAGGGAGATGATTTATCCAAAATTAAGGAGTGATGTTCTAGAAATAGTGAGCAGGAATTTTTGGTTTCGGAACAAGGCACTAGTGACTTGTATACTAAGGTTCTTAAGTGGTGTACTAAAGAGGGAGAGTAATGGCTAGTCTTTTTGCACCTAAAGTGTTATTGGGGGTCTTGGGAGTAGGTGCCACAGGAGGTACTGTTGCGATTGGCTATAAGGTATTTTCTAAAGATAACAAGCATAAAGAGAAGCCCATAGAAGAGCAAAAGCCAACTTTTTCTGTGGCGGATCTTTTAAAGAAGGATAAGACTAAGGAATTACTAATGAAGGAGGGTAAAAATGGAGAAGATGAAGATTGAAAGAAAGCTTGATCTAACTATAAAAATAAGAATTCTTCTGTTACTACAAATGGACTAGATCCTTTGGGGATTGTGGATTTTGTAAATAAGAAGAATGATGATAATGCTCCAGAGGACTTTTTGAATAAGTGTGATTTGGAAAGCAAGAAACAAGTCTATAGCGAAAAAGATGAAGCTTACTTGAAGGTATCTACTTGATGTACTAAGGAGGTGACTGCTTCCCAATCTTAATACCTTGTGTCTATATCCCTTACTAAAGTAGCTATTGGATTAGGTTCCGTTAGTGGAGTTGCTGGTTTAGGATATCTTTCCTCCAGCTACTTAATTCCCGCTAAAGATAAGAAGGTTTCTATATTCAAGTTATTCAAAGAACAGGGAAGAACATTATTAACTAAGGGTGAGAATATTGAACAGTGGAATTCTAGATGAAAGTCTTATGTAGAGGGGGGAAAGAATATTTGGAATTTAAAGGATTATGAGTCTACGAAAGCTAATACAACTACAGCTTCAGAATCTTTTATAGACAAATGTATTTCTAATTCTCAAATAGAAGTCTCCGGAATGGAAGACCCGCTTTATCAACAGGTAGTTGAGCATTGCTCTAAGGAATTTAAGATTTCTGAATTGGTTAACAGGAATTCCGGATTTACTGCTTTAAGTACTGATGGGAGTTCTGATGAAGAGGCTTGAAAGTCTGCTTGACAATCTTACTTGGATGACAATGCCAACAGCAATCCTTGGGAATTGAGTAAGAGCAATTGAGACAGTGTTAAAGCCAATAGAACTTCACTCCCTAGTGATTTTAAGTCTAAATGTAAATCTAAAGCAGATGAAACTGCCTTTTGAGAGAAGGATTCTAAGTTTTTAAATTTCACTAGATGATGTTCCAAACCCCATTAGAAAAAGATGAATTATTTAGTTAAAGGCCTAGCGGGAGTTGTTGGTTGTTCCGGGGTTTGTGGTGGAGGTTATCTCTTATCTCAGAGTTTGAAAGATAATAAAGATGGTAGATTTACAGCCAAAACTCTGATTTCTGCTTCAGGAAGAACTCTCTTGACTTCAAGTTCTAATCAGTGGGTAGACAGATGGTCTGAGTATGTTAAAGTAGCTGGGAATCCGTTAGGAATTCCGAATTATGATAAAGAATCTTTAGATACGCAGAAAGTTCCAGAGGCTTTTAAGAATGCTTGTCTTACGAAAGTGGATGAGAAGGTATCTGGAGAAGATGATCTATTATTGAAAGCCCTATCTATTCATTGTATAGAAATGACGGATATTTCCCAATTAATAACATCAGGGAATACTAGGGAAGTTTTGAGTGATTCTAATGATGAGGATGGATGAAAGACTGCCTGGTCTAATTACATAAACAACCCAGAGGGAAATAAGTGAGAGTTGACTAATTGAGATACTGATAAACAGAATCTTCAATCTGTTCCTCAAGATTTAAAGACTAAGTGTAAGGTTAAGAAGGGGGAAAAGGCTTATGGAGTAAAGGATATTAAATTCCAAAACGTTATAGATTGATGTACCAAAGAGAAAGGTAAGTAATTATGTATGTATCTAAATTACTTTTAACAATGGCGGTCGGAGGTACTTTAGCCACCGGAACTTATTTAACTAAGGATTATTGGCTTTCATCTTCCAAAGAAGAAAAGAATACTGTAATTAATAAAAGTATTTCTCAGTCTCTAGTTGAAAACAAATACACCCTTTTGGATACTAATTCTCAAGATAAATGGGCAGATGTTTTAGAAAAGTACAAGAAGGCATATCCTAACGGAATTACCGAGGTTTCTAAACTTCAAAGTTATTGTAGAGATTTATTGAATAAACAGAATTTTGAAAAATCCGACTATAAGGAGGCAAGAAGGTGATGTGTTTCTCCACAGAGTGTGAATGATAGATTGTCTTTATTTGGGAAGAAATCACTATCTACAGAAGCTTCTAAAAATACTGATGATAGTCTATGAAAAGAGAAGATCTCTAGTCATAAAACCACTTCCTCTAATAAGTTAAATCGTGAATTTAACGGGGATGATGTAACAAATCTGAAAGCTATTAAAGAGGATTGTAAGGCCTTGAATGGTAAAACTAATGATTTAGAAGGATTTGAAGAGGATTTATATAAATCTATTCTTTGATGTTCTGTTAATGCTTAATGTTTATTCAACCTCTTCCGTTTCAAATATGTTAGTTTTTAATTAAATGTTTTCGGGATCTTTTTGATGGTAAATTAAGGGCAGAACTTATTATGAATACTTTAATTCCTAAAATTGTAGCTGGGGCGTTTGTTCTTGCCGGCGTGGGAGCTATTTTGTATGAAACCGGCAATTCAAATTCAGAAGATTTACTTTCTCAGGATACTTCTTTTGTTTCTCAGCCCAAAAAGAGGTTTCCTAAAAAGGGCGACTGTAATATTTTTCAAGCGGAGTTTGAGCGTGAAATGGACCAGGTATCAAACACGGCAAAAGGTAAATTTACAAAATTTAAAGATGAGTTTTGGACTGAGGAGGAATTTATTAAGGAATTGGATTCAGGGAATCTAATGGATAAGGAGAATCTGAAACACAATATTAAAAATGCGTGTCAAAAATCTGGGAAAAAAGCATTTGTTAGATGGGATCTCGGAAGAACCGGAGATACGTGAAAACACACATGGGTGTATGACGAACATATGAATAACGAAAACTGATTAGAAAAGGAGGGTGTTGATGTACCGGAGAATCTTAAGCCAGAAAATTGGACTGATTAAAACTCTAAGTACTTACTTTTCATAAAAATACTTCTTTATTGTGGTCTTTCGACCATTAGCTTTCAAATCAGAATAAATCTAATATCTAGTTTCTTTGTTTTCATATGATGAAAATTATGTCAACTAACTATGTCGGAAATTCCCAATCCAACAAGATAAGTTTTGGTTTAGAAGGAATTATTTTTAACTGGAGATAGAAAATGGATAGTGAAGCAACAGATATTGAATGAACTGAATTAAAGGGTATAGTTTTTTATCTAATAATTTATTAAGACAGGGGGGGTTAAATTGACTGTAATTGGATTAATAATCGTTTTCCAACCTGTTGAAAGTAAAGAAAGTTTTTTATAGAGTATTATCAGGATCAAACCGAAAGATAAAGAAGAGAATTACAAAAGTTATTTGGAGAGCTTTCTAGAACAATTGAGAAACATATAAAAATAGTCATTCTCCTCTTTTAAGCTAGTCCGTTATTACGAAAAAGACGAAAAATAGCTTTAAGTATTCATCCTCACATGTCGAGGGGGAGAATACTTTTAGGGATTGGTGGAGCGGGAGTGACTACTCTTGCCGCCTTATTTGGAACTTCCCAAATTAAAGAGCGTAATTATCAAACTAAGATGAGAAAGTTTAGGGAAACGGCTAAAAAAGTAAATGGGTATCTTAGCAAACATGGTTGAGGAGATACGAAGTTGTATGATCCCGAACATGTAATGTGAGATAAGAAATTTCGTTACTTAGAGTCTACTGGGTGAACTGATCCTAGATTTACGTATCTCCCTAAAGAAGCCAAAAATAGTCCCGATGACTTCAAGAATTTTTGCTTTGAAACATTAGAATTAAATGCAGAGGATGTGGTGAAAGGAGACGGTCTCAATCCTAGCGATATTCACCCAACAAAAGGATATTGGGATTACTGCTCGGAAAATGGTACAGGATTTAAACAATTAATGGAAGGACAATAAGTTCTTGTTTAGATAGATTATCCATGCCACATTGTCTTTAGATGTGGTGGTTTTTATCTCTAATCTACTAAGAGTGGGGAGCGTAGTATTCACCCCCTTCCTTAGTATATAAGAGTGATTAAGAAAAGCTCTTGTAAAGGATTTAAAGATGCTAATGAAAGTTATAAACAAGGAGGTTCTGAATTGGGGGGGATGTATGGTTGTTTCAGGATTAGAAGATACCATACCAACTAAAAATTAATTGTTGTACTTATTGGAACAAACTAGGAGGACGTTGACGGTTAAGAATAGTTCGTTAAGGGGTATTTTCTTTCCCTTTTGGGGAATTCAGTATTATTCTTTTAAGTAAGGAGTTTATGTATGTGAATAGCAATAAAGAATCAGTTAGGACTGTCACCGATATAAGTCACATTTGTGTGTATAAGAAGATGAAAACTGAGTTATTCGTATTAGATTCAAAAAAATTTAGTTAAAGAATATAAAGAATATGAATAACTAGGAGGTAAGCTTTATGGCGAGTTCTTTAATTCCTAAGGCCGTGGCTGTAGGTTCTTTTTTCGGGGGGATGGGTGCTATTTTTTCTGAAGTGGGAGTGGGTTCATCTGAAAATTTACTATCTTCAAAAATTGAGGATAATTCTATTTCTAAAACTTCTAACTCTCAAGAACTCAAGAAAAAAATCCCCAATAAGGGTGTTTGCAATGTTTTTTGGGTAGAATTTGAGTTTTCTTTAAGCTCAGGTTCTGGCTCTGCAACTCGTAGACTTACAGAAATTAACGAGGATTTTTGAACTGAGCAGGAATTTTTAGAAAAGTTGAAAAAGAATCCATCACAAGAGGATACAGGTCTTTCGGAAAAGGTGAGAAGTAAGTGTAGTCAAGGAGGCTTAAAAACTGTCTATGTTGAATGGGATAGAACACATAAAAAGTGGTTATACAGGGATGACGTAAACAATAATAGAGATTGATTAAACGAAACTAGTGTAAAGGTACCTGTTCATTTTAGATAACCTTTCAACTCTTATAAAAATCTTTATTTTTAATTAGAAACACAGGCCATCCTAAAAAATAGAGCTAAGAGATATAAATGATTTTTTTCCTTTAAGGAATACAAAAGATAATTAAAACAATGATGTTTTATTCCAAAGACTATGAGTTGGAGGTTGAGATTTAAATTACCAAACTATATTTCTTACTTCAACAACTAATTTGTAGGTTTAGACAACCTTGTTGGAAACGATAATGTTAATTTTGGAATTTTAAGAAAGTACTTTAAGATTGAGTTCAAAGTTAATTTCTTCCCTTGAGTTTTTAAGGAAAGTAAAACCTTGACATTTAACGGTTAAACAAAAGATATCTTATATTTCACTAAGAAATAGATAGGAAAATAACGTCATTCCAACTAATAGACTTAGTATCTAAGTTATAAAGAATTTCAAATCATGGGTATCATCTCAAATCTTCTTCTTTCTAAGAAAGTAATTATCCCAACATCTTCTATGGGTGTTTTGGCTGGTTCTTCCTATTGATATTTAACAAGAGTTAAATCCCCTTCTAATGTGGGGGACATGTTAACTTCTGCTGGATTTAAGACTTTACTATCTGATGCTTCTAAGATGGATTGAAATAAGATACTGACGGCCTATAAACAAGCATCTAAAGACGAGCAAATAAGTGGTGTAGAATACAATGGAGTGTCACAAAATCAGAGCGATGAGGATCTGAAGAGAAAGATAGAAAACGGATGTAAGATCATTCTCAGTTCTGGTGATATGAATAAACAGAATTTAGAGCTTGGAAGAAGGTGGTGTGTTGTAACTACTAATGTAAGGGATATAGTGGAGCAAAATGGATATAAATTCCTTGACTATGATGGGCACAAAGATGATAGGAAGTGAGAATCTAAGTTGGAAACTCTAAAGAAGAGAAGGGGGAAAGATACTCAAGCCTCCAAGCCATTGGATGTTGTTAATATGAAAAGTTCATGTAAAGAGTTGGCGGAAGCTCCTACTTATCATAAATCCTTTAACAAATCTGTGGAGATAGCCAAAGATTACTGCTCCGAGAAGCAATAAACATTAACATGAAATTAACGATTTAGGGGTTATTGGAGTGTCGGCTGTTGGTGCTGGATCTGCTGGAACTTATTTATATGTAATTTCATCAAAGACAGTCCAGGGAGAATTAAAGGAAATGAAATTAATCTCTTCCTTGAATTTAACTTCTGAAGAAATGAAATCTCAATGACAAGAAGCATTTATGGACAATAAGGATGCCATTAAGACTGTTGTTAAAGAGATAACTGATGATAATAATGGTGGAGAGAGGTTGAAGAATTGATGTTTATCCAGTTTACATAAGTCTCCTGAGAAATCTTTAGTCGATAATGTTAGGAAGTGATGTACGGTTTATACGATTGAAGAGAAGGCTAATAGGAATAAGAAAGTTTTTTTAAATAACGACTCTCCTATTTCAGAATGGGAGTCTGTATGAACTAAAAATGCGGATTCTAGCAAGAGAATTAAAATAGGTTTACCCGGCAACAAAGAAGAAAACAAAAAATCTCAAGATATTGAATTTATGAAGGAATGATGTGCGCGAACAAGGAAGATGGAATTCCTTGTTAAGGAGAAGACATCTATATACGAAGTAGCTCTTGAGTGATGCTCTAAATAGATGGATGTACTTATAAAATCCTTAGTGGGACTTGGAGTTGCAGGAACCGTGGCCGGTGGAGGGGTACTATTATCTAGGTCCAATCTTTTTGGACAATCTAAAACCAGGATTACTATAAAGGATGAAATAGAGAAGCGTAAGTGGACTCTTTTAACTTCTTCTAACTTATCAGAAATTTCAGAGATTCAAACGGCTTATAAGAAGTCCAATCCATTAGTAACCTTGAAGTTCGATGGGTTAACAGGAAATGAAAGTGATTTTGCAACTAGGCTATTAAATGAGTGTCGTGCTTTATACGAAAAGGAATTTGATTCTTCTTATAAAGAAGATCTATTTGAACAACTTGAGAAGTGATGTGTAGTTCCTAAGACAGTTGGTCAAAGGTTGAAGGATTTTAATATTATTCCTATATCTACAGATGATCCTACTTCACCAAACAAAGAAACGGATTCTTGAAAGCAAAAAGGAAAGGCTCATCATGGGGCTCAGGATGGTAAATTTTCTGATTTAACTACGAAAGGAGGTGATGGTGAAGAAGATGCTAAGGCATTAAGGGGAAAGTGTAAAGTTAATTTAGCAGTTAAGTCTTTTGAAGAGGGATTTAAAGATACCTTGGGAAAAGTGAAAAGTTGGTGTGCTAATTAGTTTGTTGTCAGAGAATATTTAAGTTCTCTAGATCCTTCGGAATTTCATTTTACCGCTATGCAAAAGTTATTGCTTTCTAAAAAAGTAGCAACGTCAATATTTTCTCTATTTTCGGCAGGTGTAGCTTCATATTGATATTTAACCAGAGCTAAGGTTCCAAACAACGTGGGAGAGATGTTGACTTCTGCCGGATTTAAGACTTTGCTTTCTGACGCTTCTAAGGTGAGTTGAGATAAAGTTTTAGAAGCTTACAAAAAGGCACCCAAATCGGAACAATTGGAAGGAGTTGAGTATGATAATAATGAAAATAAGCCCACAGACGAGGTTCTAAAGGAGAAAATTATTGGGGGTTGTAAGGCGATTATGGATTCTGAGAATATGGATAAGAAAAATTTAGATTTGGGAATGGCGTGATGTGTAGTTCCTACTAATGTAAAAGAGATAGTGGAAAAAAATGGATATAAGTTTTTAGATTATAGCGGATCTACAGATGATGGAAAATGACAAAATAAACTACAGAAATTAAAGCAAGATAAGCCCCATAAACAAGATGTAGATTTATCAAAAATAAAACAATCATGTAAAGAGTTGGCGGAAGCTCCTACGCAAAACAAATCTTTTAATAAAGCTGTAGATGTTGCAAAAAGCTACTGTTCCGAAAAATCATAGAGAGACGATTCTTATTTTCGTCCTTCTTTTTTGTTAATTAGATATTTTTCTTAATCAACTTAAAAAAAATATCCTCCATCCTCCATCCTCCAATTCAGTTTAAACTTTAAATTTATGGAGTCGTCAGGATCGAATTCTAATAAGGAAGAGGTTAAAGTTAATCTTGATGTATTATTGAAGGAATATTTAGATCAATCTCAATCTTGTATTTCTATTTGAAAAAAGAAACCAATTTGGCCTGTAACTCTTGTAATTTTCTCCCTTCTAGCCGGTTTCTTATATTTGGTGGCTAAGGTTACGATGACATCTTAATAAACGATGATTGCTTTTGTATTTTATTTCTGTCTTTTTGCATCTGAGAAGGCTGATTCCATTGCTTCTGGTTTTGCGGTTGGTTCTATTTTAGCTATTCCGGCTATCGTTCTATGGGCTATTTCTATGCGTAGAACTATTTATGCCTATCGTTATTCAGATAAGGTTATAGGATTAATTGATGATAGTGATGTAGAAAAAAAGACTCTTTTGTTAGAGGGTAAAAAGTTGTTAAAATTTATTATTCTTTGTAAATTATTTGCCTTTATTCCGTTAGTTCAAAGTGTTTGTAATTTAGTACTCAAATTTAAATTTTACAGGAATTTTCAAAGAACATCGTCACTTTTTAAAAAAGTCTAATAAATATCCATTTCCTATCTTCGATTAAAAATATTCCCCTCTAAAACCTAAATTTATAAGAACTTTTCGTCATGAAAAATTTAGTTCATTTAGTTTTATTGGATTGGCAAAAGTTTTCATCATATGAAATCAAAGAACTATGTGAATATTTAGCGTGGTGTATCCTAGATTCAATGGATACAGAAGTTCAATATTTAAGAATTGTTCATTCTAATATCGGATAATTATTAGATATCATCGCTCTCAATTAAATTTTGGATTGTTTTCTGAAGGAAAATTCCAGTCTTTCTCCCTTTGAACTTTCTTAACGTTAGCAATAATTTTTCACTTGTCTACACTTTAAATTTACGAGTTTAATAAAACTCTGTTGATCGTTGTAGATTCTGGAATTCCTGTCGCTATAGGAGTCTATTTAACAAGAAATTCTTTTGGATAATAATTACAGATCCTATGTACAAATAAAGTTGACAGGTGGATATTTCTTTTTAACTTTACTTATTCAAGGAGCTACCCAAGTACATTTATCGTTGTTCCGTTAATGATTGATAATTTTCTAAGGATATAAAAGGAATGATTTCCTTATAACTCTTACAAAAATTTACTTTAAGTACTAAACTAACCACAAGTGCAAGAAATGAAACAAACGGCAATACAGAAAGAAAAGATGAAACAACTAAACCACAAGATAAATTTCTTCCCTCCTCTAAAATTACTTTTACTTCTTCGTTATTGGAGTATAATTTTAAAATTTTTGAAGAAAAAATTCAAAAACTAAGGGATTTACAAAAAGAGTATATTTCAAAAATATAAAATGGTAAGAAAAAAACATAATACTCTAAAATAACTCTTAAAATTAAAGATTGCATTCACTATTTTGACATCGACTTAGATAAAAAGAAACCACCAAATAAAAGGATAGGTCAAATTATTACCTGAAATATTAGTTGGATTTTTCAAACGCGACTGCAAGACCTGGCTTTAGCCACGTAAAGTTCTAAAGAACCATTTTTTGATTTAGACACTTTCCTATTACGATACAAGAAGACAGTATACTTAGAAAATAGAAAATATTTTTCGGGGCCGGTTTGTAAAAAAATTACTACAAAAGAAAAAATGGAGAATTTAATTAAGAGAGTCGAAAGGCAGTATTCAGTATTGGGTTACCTTATTTAACTATTAACTTGTTGTACTAAAGTTAAAGCCATCTAATAGTCTTAAATATATGAGATCAGTCATTATGAAAACCTCCTGTTACGCTTCTTTTCTTATGATTAGAAATATAGATTCGCGACTTTCTTAAATAAGCAACAACAGTACTTAGAAGTTTTAATCAGTCCAATTTTCTGGCTTAAGATGTTCTGGAACAACAGTATCTTTATTTGTTAATCAATCCTTATTATTATCATTCATGGTCTCCTTGTATTCTCATCCATCCTTATAGGAGTCGTTATTCAGACGTTTTTTCTCTCATGAAACAAACGCTTTTTTTCCGTCCCTATTACACGCTGTTTCTATACTGTTTCGCAATTTCTCCTTCTCGCTAGCGTCTTCCTTCTGCAATTCCTTATAAAATTCTTCTTTAGTTCAAAACCTCTCTTTAATTTCTGTAAATTTACCTGTTGCCGTTAATGATGTACGTGAATAATCACGATCAAACTCCGCTTGAAAAATATTACAGTCGCTTCTTTTAGGAGATCTCTTTTTGGGTTGAGAAACAAAAGAAGTATCCTGAGAAAGTAAATCTTCTGAATTTGAATTGCCGGTTTCATACAAGACAGCCCCAACACCGACAAGCACAAACACCCCGGCTGCAATTTTCGAAATTAAAGAATTTTTTAGCATCAAACCTTAAATTAATTCATTCCGAGTTGAAGATAAAGGGATCTTATTTTTGTCTTCAAATTTTTAATAACAAATAATCCCTTAAAAATTTATGTTTCAATTGCTTGTTTAATTTGTTCCAATAAATCCACCAATTGGTTTTTAGTTTGTTTTGTATTTTCTAATTCTCTAGTAGTCATACGTGCATCTAAGGTTCCATACTTAGTTCCTAATGCATTGTCATATTCGGCATTCATAGATCCATCCTGAGTAACTCCATTTGATCCACTATCTCCTTCTTCTCCTTTGGATTCGTCACTTTCCCCCTCACTACTATCTTGAGAGGCCTCTGCTTCTGCTTCTGCTGCCTCGCTGGTATCGGAATCTTTTGCTGTTTCAGTTTCTCCCCCTGTGTTATTTTCAGATTTTTCACCTGATTGATCACCGGAAGAACTATTCTCCGATGATTCTTCATCATTAGTTTGTCCTCCGGAAGATCCATCGCCTTTACCGTCGGATTTACTTTCATTAGCATCTTTGTAATCCTTTATAGGTGGTTCTTCATCTTTAAGAGCTTTAGTCTTTATTTTCTCCTCTGGTTTTTCTTCGGCACTCTTAGATACCAAGGAAGAAGTGGCAATTACTCCTCCTATTCCAGTTAATACAGGACCCCCTACTTTTAGTAACTTAGTAGTGGAAATCACCGTATCTAAAGCCAGTTTATTACGAACAATCTGTATAAAAGAAACCTATTTGTTCATTAACTGTCTTAATCCGTGATCAGTTTCCAAGCAGTAATCCCAGTATCCTTTTGTTGGGGCAATGTTGCTAGCACTAAGGTCGTTTCCCAACACATCCTTTGCATTTAATTCTATTGTTTCAAAGCAAAAATTCTTAAAGTCATCAAGACTATTTTTGGCTTCTTTAGGAAGGTGAGTAAATTTAGCGTCGTTTCACATACTAGACTCGAAGTAACTAAATTTCTTATTTCACATTACATGTTCAGGATCATACAACTTTGCATCTCCTCAACCCGTGCTACTAAGATACCCATTTACTCTTTTAGCCGTTTCCCTAAACTTTCTCATCTTAGTTTGATAATTACGCTCTTTAATTTGGGAAGTTCCAAATAAGGCGGCAAGAGTAGTCACTCCCGCTCCACCAATCCCTAAAAGTATTCTCCCCCTCTTCATGTGAGGATGAATACTTAAAGCTATTTTTCGTCTTTTTCGTCTTTTTCGTAGTAGTGGAATGGAACCTAAGGTTAAGGGAGAATGACTATTCTTATATGTTTCTCAGTTGTTCTAGAAAGCTCTCTAAACCACTTTTCATTTGCATAGTTTTTTCCAGCTCCTGACGAGTCATACGCATATCTTTAGTTCCATACTTAGTTCCAGATACATTGTTATATTCTGCATCTACAGACCCATCACTTGAAACCCCACTATTATTCGTAGTAGAATCATCACCTGTTTCTTCTCCCGTATCTTTGGAGCCCTGTGGTGAGTCCTGCGCTTCTTCACCATCAGAATCTCCTATTTCGGCTTCTGTAGATGAAGATGATTCCCCTGATTTTGAATCTTCTCCTTCACCACCTTTATCAGAAGATTGATTGTTGCCGTCTTTTGAGCCCCCTTGAGAGGGATTATCGTTTGATTCAGAACCTTGTGTTCCTCCTTCTCCTTGAGAATCTCCCTGTTGATCACTTTCATTAGCATCTTTGTAATCCTTTATAGGAGGCTCTTCATCCGTAAGAGCTTTAGTTTTTATTCTCTCTTCAAGTTTTTCTTCAGCACTTTGGGAGATTAGGGATGAAGTGGCAATTACCCCCCCAATACCAGTTAAAGTTGGACCTCCTACTTTCACTAATTTAGAAATAGCCATAAATTACAACCTATGAATCTATAGAAAATGCATTCAAATTATTTGTTTGTGAATCTTCATAAAAAATCTCTAAATAAGTACAGAAGAGCTTTGTCATATTTACAAGTTAAGAAAAAGGGTAAAGTATAGTTTTCAATAAAAACAAAATCTAAGGAGATAGACTAAAGATTACGGTTAATTAGTGATGGTTGTACCAATTAAGATTGTTGGTTTTTCTGGGGCATCTTTTGGTGCTGTTGGATTGGCTGGATATTTGGTTTATTCCCAAACACGTCATAGCAGCAAGAAGGAAGATACTTCTTATAAATTCAAGTTAAGTCATGCACTTTTAAAGCTTTCTGGGAATGATCATCAAACTCAGTGAGGCAATAGGCTGGCACTTCTTAAGAAGGTTTCTGATGATCAAACTTTAGTAGAAGGGCTAAAGGTTTTAAAGAAGAAAGATTCTGCAGCCACTTGAATAGAGTTGCAAACTTGGTGCAGAGAAAATGTGGATGGGAAATTTGCAGATGAGAATGAACTGAAATTTCAGAATTTAAGAACTTATTGCGTCTTTTCCATATCGGAGAAGATTCCTAAGGTAATTTCTAGCACTGTAGATCATTCTGATCAGAAATGAACAAAAGCTTTGAGTAATTTGGATACTTATTCGGGAAATCTATCTTTCGACTTTAAAACCTTTAAAGGTAGTAGTGATAAAAATGCACAGAAACTTCGAGAGATGTGTGTTAGGTACTACGATAAACCATTTTTATCTGAGGATGATGAAGACTTTCAGAGTGTAGGGGGAGTTTGTGTTTCATCAGAATAAAGCTTCTTAAATGTCTATTTTTTTATCTATTAAAGCTTTATTTGGATTATTGGGGGTAGGGGCTGTCGGAGTTGGAGGCATATATTTGCTTGCATCTGCTGACACCGAAAAGTATATTTATGAATTGATAAAAGAAGATGTAACTCTTGAACTACTAACTTCCAAAAATAAAGAAGATGAGGTTTGGAAGGGTGCATGAGAGAAATATAGGCTTGAAAATAAGTCTAAGGACATAGATCCCTGGGGGATTGAAAATTGATCTTCTTTAAAGGACAATACTCAGAAGAACGTCCCTTCTGAATTCTTAACTAAGTGTGAATCTAATTCTAAGAAGAGGGTACGGAGTAATAAAGATTCTCTTTATTTAGAGGTGTCTAAGTGATGCACTAGGGATAAGAGAGTAGAGGCTTCTTCTTTGTTAGACTCAGATAATAAATCTTTGTTAACTAGTAGTACTTCAGCATCTGATAGTGCTTGGAAAGCGGCTTGAGATGCTTATAGAAATGATCACAAGAGTACCAATAGCAATCCTTGAAAGATTAATAATTGAGACAATTTAAAGTCCCAAGACAATCAAGATGCTCCAAGTGATTTTGTGTCTAAGTGTTCAGAAGTAGCTAAGTCTTTAGTCTTGGATAAAGAGGATCCAACTTACAAGGAACTTTCTAAGTATTGCGCTAAAGCTAAAGGATAGATTATGGCGGCCCCTTGGGTTAATCCTTTGTTGTGTGTTGTTCTAACGGGTACTGCGGGAGTTGTAGGCTATTGTGGAAGTAAATTTGTTTTTTCTAAGTCCTCTGAGAGATCTACTTCCAAAATTAAGTTTTCTGTTGCATCTTTGATAGCTAAGGACGTTAATAAAGAGCTTTTAACTAAGGATAAGAAACAGGGAAGTGATGCTGATTGAAAGGCTGCATGGGGTAAGTATAAGGCTGAAAATAATTCAACATTAGTTAATGGTTCAGATCCTTGAAAAATATCGAATGGAACAGCGGGAAAACCTCAGGATCAGGAAAATGCTCCTTCAGATTTTATGAATAAGTGTGATATAGAAAGCAAGAAGGAGGTATTGGATACTTCGGATCAGACTTATAAGAATGTTTACAACTGATGTACTAAGGATAAGGTTAAATCTTAACTTCTTATGGCGGCTTCTATTGTGAAGGTTGCGATTGGAATGGCTACTATTGGTGGCACTACAGGTTTAGGATATTTTTCCTATAGTCATTTAATTTCAAGCACTGAAAAACAAGATTTTAAATCTACAGTTAGGGATCTTATTTCTCGTTCCGGAAGAACTCTATTAACTCGTGATTCCCCTCAGTGATTAGAACGATGGAAGGAGTATGTTAAAGACAATAAGAATTCCATGGATCTTAATGGGTATAGTTCCAAATCCAAAGATCAGAATAACGTTCCGGAGGAGTTTAAGGATAGGTGCTTTTCTAGATTAAATGAAAAGATATTAGGAATAGAGGATAAGCTCTTTCAAGATTTATCTACTTGATGCGTGAATATGACGACTATATCTGACTTGGTTACTGCCGAAGGAAAGAGAGTTAAATTGAATGAATCAACAGGAGATGAAAGCGAATGGCTTGCTTCTTGGAAGAATTATGTTGCTAATGCTTCTGATAATCTTTGAGAACTTAATGATTGGGGTAGTGTCAAGTCTAATTTAACATCCACTCCTACGAGCTTTAAGAATAAATGTATTGAGAAATTAGCGGAGAAGGCTTTTGGAGTCAAGGATGTTAAGTTTGAAAGGGTAATTTCTTGATGTACCAAAGATAAGGTGGTTGCTGCATCTGGACATTAATTTATATGAATTTGACTAAATTATCATTACTGTTGGCGGGCTCAGGGGGAGCCGTTGGTGCTTATGCAACGAAGGATTATTGAATGCCTCTAAATAAGAAAGAGATTAAGAGTATTGCCGATTCATTGGAAGGAAGAAAGCTTATCTCTTCCCTTGTTGGAGAGGCGTTAACTAAACAATGGGAAGAGGAATTTGAGTCGGATGTTGAGAATATTAAAACTCTTTTAAGGGATTCTTCCCTGGTTAAGACGACTGGTGGAAGAATTTTGTCTAAGTGATGTTCAGAACAAATGCTTTTAGATGCTGATAAGAATCCAGAGATATTGAAAAATGTTGAAAAGTATTGCTTAATTAGGAGTGTCTCAGATCAGTTATCTAGAAAGGGTAAGAAGTTATTGGGTGATGGGGATCAAGATGGATGATCTAAGGTCTATAAGAAGAGGAAAGAAAAGAGTACTAATAGGGCCGAAGTAGGTTTGCAAGAGGTTTGAAAAGAAGATCAAGAGTCAAAGGAATTGCCAATAATAAAGGAGTTTTGTTCCACTAATAGTTCAGCAGATTTCATTGATTCGGGAGCAAATTCTATTTATTCGAAAGTTCTTAAGTGATGTACTTCTGATGGAGCTAATATAGACTAATATATGGCTGTATCTTTAGCGTCAAAAGCTTTAATGGGAGTTGGTGCAGTTGGAAGCACCGCATTCGTAAGTTACAAGATATTTAATAAAGATAGGGAAACTACTCCAACCAAAAAAACTATTGCTCAGTTAATAAAGGAAGCTGGAACTAAGGTTTTATTAACCGATAAAGATTCTTTGGAAGGTACATTCTGAAAGTCGGCTTGAAAAGCTTATAGAGAAGCAAATAGGGGTAAAGCAGTTTCTCAAGATCCTTGGTCTATTGGTGAATTTACTGGAAATTATTCTTCTCAAACTATTCCTGATCAAAATGCTCCTTCCGCCTTTGTAAGTAAATGCGAATCTTTATCGAGGGAGGTAGTGGATGGAATTTCAGATGTTAGATACATTCATGCATCTAATTGATGTACTAGAAATTATCAAGTAGCTGCTGCCTCCTTTTTAGATTCTGATGGAAAGACTTTATTAACTAATTCAACTGCCGCTTCTCATGCTGATTGGAAAGCGGCTTGGGAGGTTTACAGAAAGGAGTATAAGGATTCTAGTAGTCGTCCTTGGGAAATTGCATCTTGGGATGAGAAGAAGTCATCTGAAGGTCAGGAGGCTCCTTCAGATTTTATTTCCCGATGTGAGCAAGAGTCTAAGGTATTAATTTCAGATAAGGAATCCACTACTTACAAGAATCTTTCAAAATACTGTACCAAGAGTAAATCATAATCGTGGCTTCACCTTTAGTTAAGCCATTGGCGTTGTCTGCCTTAGTGGGAGCTTCTGGAACTGGAGTATATTTGGGAAGCAAGTTATTAGAGTCTGAAGCAACGCCAGTTAAAGAAAATAGAAAGGAGTTTTTTCTGGTGTCAGAACTTTTATCTAAACACTCTACAAAACAACTTATAGATAAGAATTTAGGTAAGTCTCATACCGATTGAACAACGGCTTGGAATAATTACAAAACTAAGAATAATGATAAGACAACTGATGGGTCGGACCCTTTAGGTATTTCTAACTGATCTACAAAGAGAAATCAATCCGAGGTTCCAGATGAGTTCTTAAATAGATGTGATGAAGAAGGTAAAAGGAGAGTTTTAGATACCTCCAATTCTATTTATTTGAATGTTTTAAACTGGTGCACTAAGGATAAGGAGGCAACATCGGGAGTGGGCTCATAGTAGGTATGCACTTGGCTAAACCCTTAGTAGTTGTGTTGGGCGTCAGTACTATGGCCTCTGGAGTTTATTTAACTAGAGATTCTTGGATGCCACCCGAGAAGTTCAAGACACACGTTAAGAAGAGTGTTTCACGGTCTTTAATTGAGAAGAAATATAAGCCTTTAGATACAACCAAGGAAGTTGGATGGCAGGAGATTTTAAATAAATACAATGAAGTTCATTCTTCAGCGACTAAGGACATTCTTAATCTTCAACGTGAATGTAAGGATCTTTTAGAAAAGGAAGAGTTTTTAGATTCTGATTATCAAAAAGCAAGAAGATGGTGTGTAGAAGTTCAGAATGTAGAATCTCGTGCGAAATTATTTGGAAAAATAGCTCTATCTAAAGATGCTGATATCGATAATGAAAAGTGGAAGTCTAATATAGCTAAGCATAAAGAAGATCATCCCAATAAATTAAATCACAATTTTGGAAGCGACGAAAATCAGAATTTGACAGATATTAAATCTAAGTGTAAAGATTTAAGTGGTAAGAATAGTACAGACGAAGGATTTGAAAGTGACTTCTCTAAATACTTAGAATGGTGTATTAAAGAAGGAGTTTAATTAGATCCTATTAAATTAGGATTGTTTACCGGTTCCGGGTGTCTGAGAGTTAACTATATCTAAAGCCTCTTGGGATGATAAGTCTTCTAACATTTTGGATAGTAATTCTTCTTCTAATTCTGGAAATTGCCCATAAACCAAATATCCGTTACCTTCTTTTGGGGACAATTTGGAAAGTAGTGCACCTGCTGTTCTTGGTGAAACCTCAAACTTTGGCTCAGAAACCTTATTGTCACCATTATTTTCTGTTTTTTGTAGCGTCTTTGCAGACTCATTTGCCACACTAGCTCCCACAACAGATAAAGAACTAGTTGCACCTAACAAACCAACAATCGAAAGAATTTTTTTGGAGGGAAGCATTACTCAACCTTTAGACGCCACAGTAGACAACTTTAAAGAACTAATTTAAGATTTTAGGGACGGAAGCAATAGTAAACATCTCTTTTGTGATTATTACCCTTACATCAAGTAGGTAACATTCAACTACTTTTCATATCTCTGATCTAAAGATATTACAGACATTAATATCTTTTTAGTTAGTATCGTTCTTTGCGAGTACATATGAATATATCTAAATTACTTTTGGTAGCTGGATCTAGTAGCACTTTAGCTGTCGGGACTTATTTAGCTAAAGAACGATGAATGCCATCTTCCTCGGAAATGAAGCCTCCCAAAAAGAGCATTTCTCAAGTTCTTATGGAAAATAAATATGTACCTTTAGATCCCGATAGGTCAGATAACTGAAATACCGTTTTAACTAAATATAATAACGCACATTCGTCAGCTAATAGGCAGGAAGATCAGTTGAAGAATTACTGTAGGGTTTTATTAGATAAAAAAGAATTTGTTGATTCGGATTATAAAGAAGCCAGAAGATGATGTGTTTCTCCGCAGACTGTAACTGAAAGATTAGCTTTATTTAAAAAAACACCTTTATCCACAAATGATCCCGGAACTACTGATGATAACGATTGAAAACAAAAGATAGCCAGTCATGGACATGCAACTAAGAATAAGCTTACTCATACTTTTAATGGCGATGAGACTCAGAATTTGAAAGGAATTAAAGCTGAGTGTAAGACTTTAAATGAGAAATCGAATGATTTAGAGACCTTCGAAGATGACTTCTCCAAGTCCTTCGATTGATGTTCTAAAGATACTCAGTCTTAAAAATTCTCATGAGTTTAGTTAAAGCTCTTGTTGTCTTGGGTTCTGGTGGAACTGTAGCTACTGGCGTTTATTTAACTAGTGATTATTGAATGTCATCAAAAGAAGGAACTATGGTGAGCATTAAGGATTCTCTGAAAGGTAAGAAGCTTATCTCATCTATTGCTGATTCTGAAGTGGCAAAAAAGCAATGAGAGGCTGAGTTTGATTCAGCTTCAGATGCTATTAAATCTCTTTTGAATAAGAGTGATCTTACTTCTGAAACTGGAGGAAAGGCCTTAGAGTCATGATGTTCTTTACAAATGTCTCTAAATTCTCATGAGAATAAAGAGGTATTGTCCAATGTTGAAAAGTATTGCTTAGTTAGAAGTGTTGCCAGCCAGATATCTCGTAAGAACAAGAACTTATTGAAGGCAGATGTTGAAACTGGATGATCTTCAACTTATCAGAAGCGTAAGGCAGCACAAGAAACTTCTAACAGATCTAGTGTAGGTTTGAGTGGTGCTTGGCAAGAGGGAAAAGAGACTGAGGAGTTGAAAATAATAAAAAAATGATGTTCCGATAATAGTGAAAAAGAGTTTTTAGTGTCAAATAAGGGCAATAGTGATCTGTATGATAATGTTCTTAAATGGTGTACTCAAGAGGGAGCTTAGTGCAAAGTTATGTTTAGTTCTTTAGCTACTAAAGCTTTACTTGTTGTTTTGGGAGTGGGAGTTGCAGGAGGAACTGCAGCAGCTGGATATAAATTTTTTGGAAAGGGTGCTGCAGCAGAGAAGATCACAGCCATTCCTAAGTATACGGTATCACAGCTCTTGGAACGGGATAAAACTAAACAACTGTTAAACACCAGCCTAGCGGGTTCTGATGGAGATTGAAAAGCCGCTTATGAAAAATATAGAACCGGAGAGTCTTCTAAAGATGCAAATCCATGACAAATACCTGACTGAGGTACTAAAAAATCCCAAACTAATCAAAATGCACCATCTGAGTTCATAAGTAAGTGTTTAGAGGAAAGTAAGAAAGAGGTTATAGATGATAAAGATCCTATTTATTCCAATGTATCTGCATGGTGTACTAAGACAGTTTCACATGCTTAGATTATGTCTCTTTCTTTAACTAGGGTTGCGGTAGGATTCGGAGCAATTGGTGGAGTTTCAGGACTGGGATATCTTTCTTTTCGTAATTTCTCCCCTGATAAAGACAAGAGATCTACGGTATCTAAGTTATTTAAAGATCAGGGAAGAACTCTTTTAACTAAGGGTAGTGATGAGGATCAATGAAAATCTCGATGATCTGAGTATGTGAAGGAAGGTAAGAATATTTGGAATTTAGGGGATTATGAATCCCAAAAAGCAGATACTAATAGAGTACCCGATTCATTTCAGGAGAAATGTCTTGTCAATTCTGAAACAAATGTTTCTGGAATTGAAGATCCTCTTTATTCCGAAGTGATCAAACATTGTTCTAAGGAATTCACTGTTTCTCATTTTGTTTCTAAAAGATCTGGAATTACATCGTTAAATACTGCTTCAGACCAAGATAATGATGGTTGGAATGCGGCTTGAAAGAAATATCTAGACGATAATGGAAGCAATAATCCTTGAGATGTAAGTGGTTGAGTGAGTTCAAGTCAACCAACAACAGCGCCTGAGGACTTTAGAACTAAATGTAATTCAAAAAAGGATGAAAAGATATTGTGGGATAAAGATGATAGATTCTCTAAGTTTGTTAGTTGATGCACAAAAGATACTCAGTAAGTAGAGAAGTAATATGAGTTATTTAGTTAAGGGATTGGTGGGAGCGGCAGGTTGCTCAGGAGTTTGTGGTGGGGGATATTTTGTAGTTAACTATTTATCGTGGAAGGAAGATAGTAGACCTATGGCTAAGACTCTTATCGCCAACTCGGGAAGAACTTTATTAAATGCTGGTTCCGATCAGTGGGCGGCCAGATGATCTGAGTATGTTTCTGCTACCGGTAATTTATTGGGAATAGATGGCTATGAGGAGAAAGCTAAGAATGTGAGTAAAGCTCCTGAGGAGTTTAAGAATGCATGTCTTTCTAAGGTAAATGAGAAGGTATCAGGAGAGGAAGATAAGCTATTTCAAGCTCTAGCAAAGCACTGTGTTCAAATGACAACTATATCTGAGTTAATAAATTCTGTAGGGAAAGTGGCTTTAAATACCGCTTCCGGTCAAGATGGTTCCGAATGAAAAACTTCCTGAAGCCGTTATGTGAATAATTCTGAAGATAATAAGTGGGGACTTGAAAATTGAGATTCTGAGAAGGTAAAGCAAGAAGCTCCCGAGGCTTTTAAGACTAAGTGTGGTACTAAGAAGGGCGGAAATGTTTTCGGGGTAAAAGATGTAGAGTTTCAGAATTATGTTGATTGATGTACTAAGGATAAGCCGGAAGTTTCTTCTGTTGGATAACTAACTTACTTTTAATCGATATGAATATCGTAAAACCACTTGTTATTTTGGGAGCAGGGGGCGTTACAGCAACGGGAGTTTATTTAACTAAGGGTAACTGACTTTCTACACCTAAAGCGTCACTCACTAAGAAGAGTATTTCTAAAGCACTAGTAGAGTCTAAGTACGTTCCTTTAGATACTTCCAAAACAGATAAGTGGGATGCTGTTTTGACAAAGTATAAGAAAGTTAAACCCTCAACTTTCACAGAAGTTTCTCAACTTCAGAGCTATTGCAAAGATCTTCTATCTAAGGAAGGATATTCCCGCGAAGACTATAAAGAAGCCAGGAGATGATGTGTTGAGGAACAAAGTTTAACGGCTAGATTAGGGCTCTTTAATAAGACTCCTTTATCTACCGAGAATTCAAAAGATGATACGAAATGGAAAGAAAAGATAACCGGTCACAAATTGTCAACCGCTTCAAATAAGTTAGATCATACTTTCGGAGACACTGATTCTACGAATTTGACTGATATTAAAAATAAATGTAAGGCTTTGGGGGCTAAAACGAATGATGAGGAGACTTTTGAAGATGACTTTTCTAAGGTATCATCTTGATGTGCTGAAGGTTAGTCGACTGTGAATCTAGTTAAACCTTTTGTTATTTTAGGTTCTAGCGGAACTTTAGCTGCTGGTGCTTATCTGACTAAGGATAGTTGAATGTCTTCATCCAAGAAGAGGCAAGAGCAAACTATTGCTAATGCTCTTCAGAATAGAAGGCTTATCTCTTCCTTACAAACTTCTGATTTAGCAAAGCAGTGGGAAGAAGAATTTGAATCGGATCAGGAGACTCTTAAGAAATTGTTGGGAGATAGTAGTCTAGATAAATCTAAAGGAGGTAAAGCTTTGTCAGAGTGATGCGATGGAAAGATGTCTCTTGATGTTGATAAGAATAAGGAGATCTTTAAGAATGTTGAGAAGTACTGTTTGATTAGGAGTGTTGCTAGTCAATTAGAAAGAAAACAGAAGACTTTGCTTAAAGAGAATCAAGAGCAGGAATGAAAGTCTACTTATAACAAACGTAAGAGCACTTCGTCTAAGAGAGACGATATTGGTTTAAATGGTGCTGATTGGAATACAGATAAAGAAAGTGAGGATCTTCCAAAAGTTAAAGAGTGGTGTGCTGCCAATAGCGGCAAGGATTTTCTAGCTTCCGATAATAATGATATCTATACTAAGGTTCTTAAGTGGTGTACTAGCAATGGTGCTACTGAAAGTTAAGATATGTCATCCATTTTTAAACTTACTTTTTTAGTTGCTGGAACAACAGCTACTGCGGGACTTGGAATTGCTGCATCTAAAGGTTTATTTTCTTCTAAGGGAAAAAAGGAATCCATATCCTCTTTACTTTCCAAAAATCCCTCTAATAGAGTAATTGGAGTTTCGGAGGAGGATAATTGGAAGAAGTCTTGAAAATCATACAAGGAGTCCAATAAGGATTTTTGAAAGTTGGGAAATTTGGTTGGGGAATCACCCGATGCTTTCAAAAGTAAATGTAAGGAGAGATTAGATCTTAAGGTTTCTGGAGTCGATTCTGAGGAATACCAGAACTTCCTGAAATATTGTTCTCGAAAGACATTAGTAAGTGATCTTATCGGGGAGCGTAACCCTAATAAGGAAATAATAACTACTGATACCGCTACCGATCAGTCATGAGTAGCCTCATGGGGAAGTTATATTGATGATAGTAGGAATAAACAGAGTTCTGGCGGAACTAATATTTGAAATTTAAGTGATTGGGGGACTACTTATTCCCAGAAAAATCAAGTTCCAGCTTCCTTTATTGCGAAATGTAAATCTAATGTTTCATCACCTTCCCATGACATTTTGGATCCTCTCTATTTAGATACTTTAAAGTTCTGCACTAAAGATAAGGCATCTAGCCATGGTTAATTCTTTTAAAGCTTTAATAGGAGTAGTCGGAATAGGAACGGTTTCTACAGGTATTTATCTTGCAATTCCTTCTTCAAAAAAATCTAAGGCTTTAAGCATTAAAGAACGCCTTCAAAAGTCAGGATATCAATTACTTAATTTCAGTAAGGAAGATTCAGAGCATTCAACTCAATGAACATCGGTAAAGGAAGCATATGATAAAGAAACGGAGACCTCTCATCGATTTTCGGAAGTTAGTCAGAATAATGGGAACACTATTAATGGGCTTAAGGATGCTTGTCTAGTTTTGGTTAATAGAGAATCAGATACTTCTTCTGATTTAGAGAAAGCAAGAAGATGGTGTGTAGTTCCCGTAACTGTGGCCTCTAGAGTTGAAGGTACTTTGGCATTATTGGATACGGAAGGTGGTAGTGATTCCGGTACTTGAACTCAGAAACTTAATGAGCATAAGAATCAAAGCTCAGGAATACCTAAGATGCCAATAACTACTAATTCTTCTGACGTTTCGGATACCGATTTAAAGAACAAGTGTAAGACTTTGAAGGACGACAAAACCTTTGAAAAGAATTTTGAAACTTTAGTTTCTTACTTCATAGATTGATGTACAAAGCCTAAAACAACATCTAATTAGTTATTTATGAAACCAGCATCTTTACTATTATTAGGGGGAGCTTCAGCTACTGGAGCTGCTGTTGCTGGAGGATATTATTTTGTTAACTCTAAAGGATCAACAATAAAGGATGAGCTTAAGGATAGGACTTTTATTTCTTCCACAGATATCGCACAATGAGATGAAGAATTTAAATCTGATTCCAAAAAGATAAAGGAGTCTATTAAAGAATTGGCGGATGCTACCGATAGCAATGGGGGCATCAAGCTTAAGAATTGATGTGAAAGTCAAATGGAATTGGATGCTAAGAAGCACCCCAAATCTCTTGAATTAGTTGGTAAGTATTGTTTGATTAGAGATTTATCTAGTCAGATTTCTAGGAAAGGTAAAACTCTATTAGGAAATAATAGTCCCGAAAGTGAATGAAAAGCCACTTACAGTAAGAGGCAGCAGAAACAAACTTCTAGATCTGAGGTTAATTTGTCCGGAAGTTCGTGAGCCGAAACTACCGATCTTCCTCTTATTAAACAATGATGTGACGATATTGGAAAGAAAGAATTCTTGGCCTCAAATAAAGGGGATTTTTACTCAAAGTTAGAGAGCTGATGTACTAAAGAAGCTGCTAGTGAAGAATAGTGTATGAGTTCTTCTTTAAAAATTCCTCTATTGATTGCCGGAGCTACATCTACTGTTGGAATAGGTGTATTTTCTATTAATGGATTTCGTTCAACAAAAGAGAATACGAGAACTATTTCATCTTTTTTGTCTGAGAATCCCACAAAAAGAGCTATATCTATAGGAGAAGATTCCGATTGGAATAAGGCTTGAACGGCATACAAGGGTTCAGGAAAAGATATTTGAAAGTTGGGAAGCGGTTCTTCGGTTCCCGTGGAATTTAAGAATACTTGTAAGAAAGAATTTGAATCTAAGGTTTCTGGAACAGACTCTGAGGGTTACAAGAATTTCATTTCCTATTGTACTAGGGACACTTTAATTTTTGATTTACTTAAGGATTCTGGAGAAGTTCCTTTATCTAAAACGGAAGAAGCAACAAGTGAGGGTTGAAAGAAGGCTTGAGAGTCTTATATAGAAGCAAATCAAAATAAGCCGGATGGGCAGGATGATTGGAAGATTAATAACTTTAAGTCAGAGAAGTCTAATAAGGATAAGGCTCTGGATGCTTTTAGGGATGTATGCGAATCTAATTTGGGAAGTAAGGAGATTTTTAAAGATATCCTTTTAGATCAAGTTAAGAAGTGATGTACTAAACCGAAGGGTGTTGGATAGGTAATTCACAATATCTCGTGAAATTAGGGGTTGTAGCGGCGTCATTGGGGAGTGTTTCTGTGGCAAGTGTTGCTGCTGTAGGAGGCTATTATTATATTTCCAAGAATCTTTCCATTCAAGAAGCTCTTAAGAATGAAAAGTTAATCTCCAGCTTATCTGTAGATTCCGTTACTAAGCAGTGGGAGGAGGAATTTGAATCTTCCAAGACAAGCATTAAGTCCATTATTGGTTTTAATTCTGATGATAAAGTGGAAGGGGGTAAGGCTTTAGCTAAGTGATGTAATGATCAAATGTCTCTTGATTCCGTGAAGAATGAAGGTGTATTGAATAATGTTAGAAACTATTGCTTAGTTAGAAGTGTTTCAAGTCAATTATCTAGATTGGGAAAGACTTTATTAGGCACTTCTAATACAACTGAATGATCCACTACCTACAAAAAGAGAAAGACTCAAAAAACACCTAGAACTGATGTGGGATTAAGTGGAGAGTGGAATGGAGATCATGAAACTCAAGAATTACCTACTGTAAAGAATTGATGTTCCTCCAATAGTGAAAAGGATTTTGTATCGAAAGAGGGTTTATATGAGAAAGTGCTTAAATGATGTACTAAAGATGGTGCTAATGAACAGTAATGTCTAGTTCTTTGGCAATTAAATCTTTACTTGGTATTACAGGTGCTACAGCCACTGCTGGATTAGGTATACTTGCAGTTAAAGGACTTCCTTTTTCTAGAGAGAAAGTGTCCATTTCTTCTTTATTAAATAATGAACCATCCAGACGATTAATAGCTGATAGTGAAACGGCATATTGGACTAGTGCTTGAACTTCCTATAAAAATTCTGGAAAGGATATTTGGGGATTGGGACAAGGAGAAACTTCCGATGCTCTCAAAACTGCTTGCAGGAATAAATTGGATTTAAAGGTAGAGAATAAGAATTCGGAGGAGTATCAAAGCTACCTAAATTACTGTTCAAGATATACATTGGTAAGTGATCTTATTAGTGAGAATAATCCCAATAAGGAACAAATCTCTAAAGGAGACGGAAATAGTCAAGAGTGGAAGAAAGCTTGAAAATCCTATGTTGATGATCAGCGTACTTCTAAGACTGACGGGGGAGATGGGATTTGGAAATTAGGGGATTGAAAGGATCACCATTCTAAGGATACCGCTCCAACTTCTTTTATGGACAAGTGTGAAACTAACTTTAAAACTCCTTTTTATGACTTAAAGGGAGGTCTTTATTTAGATACTGCTGCATTCTGTACTAAAGATAAAGTAACAGGTGTAAGTGGCTAGTCCTTTATTTTTTAAATCCCTAGTGGGAGTGGGTGGTGTTTCAGTTGTTACTACTGGAGCAGTTATTGGAATTCCTAAGTTATTAGCTGAAAAGGAGTATTTAGTATCTGAACTTATCGCAATTCATAATCCAGAGAAGAGGCTGATAACTTCTACCGAAGTTGGAGATAGTGCTTGAAAGAAGTCTTGGCAGGACTATAGGACGGTCAATAAGAATGCTGCTAAGGATAATGATACTTTCAAATTACCCGATTGAAATGGTCCGATTTCCCAAGACATAACTTCTACTGACACTGTTAAGAGCTTTTTGGATGCTTGTTTTAGTAACTCTAAGAAAAAGGTTGTAACCGGATCTAAGCTATATGAAGAAGTACTTAGATACTGCACTAGGGATACAACTATTTTCGATTTAGTTACAGAATCAAAAAGAATTCCTTTATCTAAAACAACACAAAATGCCAATTCTCCAGAATGGAGAAGTGCTTGAAATTCTTATGTAAGGGATAACTCTGATGATACAGGAGATGCTTGAAATATTAATAGCTACGGAACAGAAAAAGCCAAGGTTAATCAAGATCACGCAGTTTCAGAGGATTTCAGAAGTAAGTGTGAGACCAATTTAGCTAGCACTCTTATTAAAGATGCAAAGCTTATTGAGCAAGTAAAGTCTTGATGTACTAAGGTTGCTGAATAGATATGAGTTATTTAGTTAAGGGATTGATTGGGGCAGCAGGATGCTCTGGGATTTGTGGTGGAGGATATCTTTTATCTCAAAGTTTAAAGGGAAATGAGGATAATAGAGCTACGGCCAAGACTCTTATCACTAGTTCCGGTAGAACTTTATTAGATGCTAGTTCTAATCAGTGGGTAGATCGATGATCTGAGTACGTTAAAGAGATTAGTAATCCATTAGGAATAGTGGGTTACGATGAAAAATCTAAGACTGTAAATCAAGCTCCCGAGGAGTTTAAAAATGCATGCCTTTCTAAGGTAAATGAGAAGGTATCGGGAGAGGAAGATAGGCTATTTCAAGCTCTAGCAAAGCACTGCGTTCAAATGACAACCATATCGGATTTAATAGACTCTGTAGGAAAAGTATCCTTAGATAGCACTCCTAGCAAAGATGGAGCCGAATGAACGGCTGCTTGAGGTAATTATGTTAAGTATTCTGAAGATAATAAATGGGGACTTGATAAATGAGAGGAAGAGAAGGGAAAGAATACAGTGCCCGAGTCCTTTAAAACTAAATGCAAAGCTAAGAAGGATGGAAAGGCTTTTGGAGTGAAAGATGTGGAGTTTAAGAATTATGTTGATTGATGTACTAAGGACAAGCCGGCAACCTCTGCTGCTGCATAATTAAACTATTAACACTTTTAAGAGGTATGAGCATTGTAAAGCCATTTGTTGTTTTGGTGGCGGGCAGTGCTACAGCAACAGGAGCTTATCTAACTAAAGGTTACTGACTTTCCACGCCTAAAGATTCACACATTAAGAAGAGCATTTCTAAAGTACTATCAGAATCTAAGTACTCACCTTTAGATACTACTCAGATCGATAAGTGAAATTCTGTTTTAGAGAAATACAAGACAGCAAATCCTTCATCTTTCAAAGAAGTCTCTAAGTTGCAAGATTACTGTCGAGATCTTCTATCTAAGGAAGAGTATTCTTCTTCAGACTATAGAGAAGCACGAAGGTGATGTGTTGAGGAGCAGAGCGCAACTACTCGGTTGGGGTTCTTTGATAGATCTGCTTTATCTACGGATGCCACCACCAACGATACTCAGTGAAAAACTAAGATAGAACAACATAAATCTTCCTCATCTTCTAATAAGTTGAAACATACTTTTTCGGCCGCTGATGATCAGAATTTGAAAGATATAAAAGAGAAATGTTCCGGTTTAAGTAAGAAGACAAATACGGATGATACCTTTGAATCGGATTTTGACACCTTTCTAGAATGGTGCTCCATTGATAAACCTAACGCTCAGTAATCATGAATCTAGTTAAGCCCCTGATTGCTTCTATTTCTGGAGGGACTTTAGCCACGGGAGCTTATTTAACTAGAGATCATTGAATGCCCTTGAAGGAGAAGGAATTTAAAAGTATTTCTGATGCTTTAAAGGGAAGAACTCTTATTTCCTCTCTTAAAGGTGATGCCTTAACTAAGCAATGGGAGGCTGAATTTGAGTCAGATAAGGATGCTATTAAGGAACTTTTGGGAGATAGTACTTTGGAGAAACAGCAAGGAGGAGTGAAATTATCTGAATGGTGTGCTAGCAAGATGTCTTTAGATGTTAATGAGAATCAGTCTGTATTTAAGAATGTTGAGAAATATTGCTTAATTAGAAATGTTGCTAGTCAGCTTATAAGAAATAAAAAGACTTTGCTTGGAGCAGGTCAAGATACGGATTGAAAATCCACCTATGATAAGCGTAAGAATACTTCTGCCAAGAGAGAAGATATTGGTTTAACTGATTCAAATTGAAATGGTAAAACAGAGACCGAAGATCTTCCAAAAGTGAAATCTTGATGTGCTTCTAATAGTGGAGGAGATTTCTTGGCTTCACAAGAGGGCGAAAACTCTCTTTACACTAAGGTTCTTAAATGATGTACTAAAGAAGGGGCTACTGAAAATTAGATTATGACAGCGGCAGTAAAAACATTTTTATTGGCTGGAGGGACAGCTTCTGCTTTGGGAGCTGGGGCTATTATGTATGGAGATTTACTTTCTCCTAAGATACAAAAAGAATCTATTGCCTCCTTTCTCTCCAAAAATCCAGTAAAGCGGGCAATAGGAACTTCGGAAGAGGAGGATTGGAAGAAGGTCTGAAAGATGTATAAGGATTCTAAACAGGATATTTGGAATTTAGGGAATTTAAGTGGTGATGCCCCCACCGAGTTTAAGAACGTATGTAAAGAGAAACTGAATTTAAAAGTATCTGGTTCGGGTTCTGAAGAATACAAAGATTTCCTACTTTTTTGTTCTAGGGACACTTTGATTAGTGATCTTATCCGGGAGAATAATAAAGATAGAGATATGTTAGAGGGAACGGATGCTTCTTCGTCAGATTGGAAGAATGCTTGAAAAGAATATTCTTCTGACTCAAGAAATCAGAAGACCGAGAATGGATCTAATATTTGAAATTTAAATGATTGAAAAACACAACACTCTCAACAAAATGCCCCACAGACATTTATTGATAAATGTGTAGCTAATATCAAACATCCATCTCATAACATTAACGATCTTCTTTATTTAGACACAGTAAAGTTTTGCACTAAGAATAAAACTTCATCATCAACTGCCAATGGCTAATCCCTTACTTTTTAAATCTTTGGCGGGAGTGGGTGGTGTTGCAGCCGTAACTGGAGCCGCTATTGGAATTCCTAAACTGTTGGCCGAGAAGGAGCAGTCTATATCCGATCTTATTAAGACCAAGAACCCAGAAAAACGACTTATATCTGCTACCGCAGTTGGGGATGGTGCTTGAAAGAAGGCTTGACAGGCCTATAGAACGGCCAATAAAAGCGCATTAGTTAGTGAGGATACATTTCGGTTATCGGATTGAAGTGGAGTTATTTCTGGTGAGATAAAGGATACTGATGATGCTAAACAGACTTTTTTAGATGCTTGTTTTGTGAATTCTAAGAAGAAGGTATTATCAAATTCTCAACTATATAAGGATGTGCTTAATTATTGCACAAGAGATACTACTATCTCTGATTTGGTTACAGATTCCAAAAAGACTGTCTTATCTAAGGAAATACAAAAATCAGATCCTAAGTGGAAAGCGGCTTGGGAACGATATAGATTGGCCAATAAGGATTTAGGTACTGATACTTGAGCAGCTAGCGGTTTTAGTAGTGCTAAGGATAATGCAGATCAGGATGCTTTGGAAGGGTTCAGGGATCAATGTGAATCTAAATTGTCGAGTTCCTCTATTCACGATAAAAACCTTTTAGAACAGGTGAAGTCTTGATGTACTGTGGAAGGCAACTTTTAATAATGTGTTCTTGGTTACAAGAATAATTGGTTTAATTTCAGATTGTGAATTTAGTTAAGTTGGTTGTGATTGCCGGTTCTGGTGGTACTTTGGCCACGGGAGCTTATTTAACTAGAGATCGTTGAATTCCTTCTAAGGCGCAAAAGGCTAAAAATATTGAAGATTCGTTGAAGGGTCGGAAACTTATATCTTCTATTGCCAATCCCAAGAAACAATGGGAAGCTGAGTTTGAGTCGGCGGAACAAGAAATTAAGTCTCTGCTGGGGGATACCTCTTTGAATAAGGAAAATGGCGGAGTAAAGCTATCTGAATGATGTGATAGTAAGATGTCTTTGGATGTTGATAAAAATCTGGATGTATTAAAGAATGTTGAGAAGTATTGTTTAATTAGAAATATTTCCAGTCAGTTATCTAGAAAAGGAAAGAGTTTATTGAAAGTTGATTCTGAGGACGGGTGATCTTCAACTTATCAGAAGAGAAAAGGAGATTCTTCTAATAGAGGTGATGTGGCATTGACTAATACCGCTAATTGGGATGGAGCTAACGAAACCAATGATATTAAGGAAGTTAAAAAATGATGTTCTGAAAATAGTGATAAGGAATTTTTAGCTTCAGAATCTGAAGCTAACTCTCTTTATACTAAAGTTCTTAAATGATGTACTAAAGAGGGAGAATAAAGCATGCCTAATCCTGCAGCCACCAAAGTTTTATTGGGACTTTTGGGAGCAACTGCTGCCGGAGGAACTACTGTAGTTGGATACAGGATGTTTAATAAGGAAGAACTTACTCCGACTAAGGAGATGCGTAAGATATCGGTGGCCGAACTTTTAAAGCAGGACAAGACTAAGCAACTTTTAGAAAGAACTGGTAAGAATGGTCAGGATACAGAGTGGAAAGCAGCTTGGAATAATTACACAACTAAGAATGCTAATCATTCCGAGAATGGTTCTGATCCTTTAAAGATTGAAAATTGATCTTCTGTTAAGTCACAGGGAGATGCCCCAGAAGATTTCTTAAATAAGTGTGAGTCTGAAAGTAAGAAGGATGTTGTAGATACTAAAGATCCCGTTTATGTAAATGTATCCACGTGATGTACTAAAACAGTAGCTACTTCTGACTCTTAAATGCCTTTACCTATTGCAAAAACTGCTGCTGGATTGACAGCTATTGGTGGTGTTTCGGGACTAGGATATCTTGCTGTTAAGAACTTTCCCTCTCGAGAAGATAACAAGTCCACCATCTCTAAGTTATTTTCTGAACAAGGAAGAACACTTTTAACTAAAGGGGTGGATACTGATCAATGGAATGCTAGATGGTCTGAGTATTCAAAGGAGAATGTTTGAAATTTGAAAAATTCCACTCCCTCAACAGGAACGGCTCCAGAAACCTTTATAGAGAAGTGTATTTCTAACGCTGAAGTTAAGGTTTTTGGAATTGAAGATCCACTTTATTTGGATGTAGTTAAGTATTGCTCTAAGGATTTTACTATTGAAGCTTTGATAGGGGAGAATTCGGGGGCTGAACTTTTAAATACTGCTGATTCTCAAGATACATCTGGATGAGCTGCAGCTTGAAAGAATTATTTAAGAGATAATGGGGCTAATGAAAATCCTTGAAATGTAACTGGTTGAGAGTCTGCTAAAGGAGATCAAAGTGCTCCTCCTAGTGATTTCAGAACTAAATGTGGATCTAAGAAGGCAGAGAAAGCTTATGGAGTTAAAGATTCTAAATTTAAGAACTTCGTAGATTGGTGCACTAAAGTCAAAACATCCCAAGCCTAGTGAATCTTACTCATCTCCTATTATCAGTTGGCTCTATAGGGGCTGCATCTACAGGAGTTTATTTAACGAGAAATTCTTGGCTTCCTTCTTCAGAAAGTGAAAAGACTTCCAAGAAGAGCCTTTCTCAAATTCTGATGGATAATAAGTACAAGCCTTTAGATACTTCTAAATCTGAGAAGTGGGGAGAAGTTTTGAAGGAATATAAGAAAGCTTATTCTACAGAGCAAAAGACAGAAGAACAGCTCAGAAATGAATGTAAGTTATTGTTGGACAAGGAGGATTTTGTATCCGAGGATTATAAGAGGGCTAGAAGATGGTGTATTGAGTCTCAAAGCGTTTCTAAGCGTCTTGAGTTTTTTGGCAAAAAAGCTTTGTCTACCGTAGAATCCGAATCTAGGGATGATAATGATTGAAAGACCAAGATATCCAATCATAATCAAGCATCCAATAATAAGTTGGGGGATAATTTTGGGAATAGTGAAACTCAGAACTTGAAGGATATTAAAGATAAATGTAAGGTTTTAAATGCCAAGACAAATACCGATGATAACTTCGATGATGATTTTTCTAAATCTATGGCTTGATGCTCTGTAGCTTCATCATAGTCTCTTCCTATATATTGTGAACTCAACTTATCTACTTACCGCCCTAGGAGCAGCCGGCTCTTTGTCTGTAGGAGTTTACTTAACTAGGGATCATTGAATGCCTCAACATGAGCAAAAAGTTAAGAGTATTGAAGAGGCATTAAAGGGTCGGAGACTTATATCTTCATTGCCTGAGAATTCTTTAACTAAGCAATGAGAAGCTGAGTTTGAGTCTGCTTCAAATGAGATTAAAAACCTTTTAGGAAATAATTCTCTTAATGCTCAGACTGGAGGGGTTGAGTTATCTAAGTGATGCTCTAGTAAGATGTCTCTTAATGTTGATGAGAATATGGATGTATTTAAGAATGTAGAGAAGTATTGCTTAATTAGAAGTATTTCCAGTCAATTAGCTAGGAAACAAAAGACTTTGCTTAAAGAGGAGCAAGCAGATGAATGGAAATCTACCTATAAGAAGAGACAGGATACCACTTCTAAACGAGCTGATGTTGGTTTATCTGGTGATAATTGGACGGAAAATGATGATTTATCTAAAGTTAAAGCTTGATGTACTTCTAATAGTGAACAAGAGTTCTTGGCTTCACAAGAAGGAACTGATTCTATGTACAGTAAAGTTCTTAAATGGTGTACCAAGGAAGGAGCAAATGAAAGCTAGATTTATCATATAAATGACTCTTCCCGTTAAGGTAGCAATAGGTTTTGTGGGGGCCGGCACAGTTGCTGCTGGTGCCTATGTTGCTTTCCCTCCTTCAAAGCCCTCCACATCACTAAGTGTTAGAGATCATTTGAAGAAATCAGGATATTCTTTGCTTAATTTAAATTTGGAAGATAGTTCAACTCATGCTTCTGAATGGGAGAAAGTGAAGGGAGCTTATGTGGCTGAAAATGATGGCCAATTGAAGTTTAATGGTGTCAATACTAGCAATACAATTAACGGAATAAAGGGAGCTTGTTCTTTCCTGTTAAGAAAAGAGTCTTATTCTTCTGCCGATTTGGAGAAAGCGAGAAGGTGGTGTGTAGTTCCGGTGACTGTAGCTTCCAGAATTGGTAGCCATCTTGCATTATTGGATACCAAGGCTAGTGATGGTGATTCTGCCCTTTGAAAAGATAAATTGAGCGAATATAAGAAGAACGATTCTTCTAGTCCTAAGATGCCTGTAACTAAAGCAAATACGGGAGGAGATGTTACTGAGACTGATTTAAAGAAGGAGTGTGAGAAAATCTCATCCCTTCATACTTTCGATAAAGATTTTGAAACTCTAGTTATGAATACCCAACTTTGATGTACTAAATCTAAGGTTAATTAGTATGAAAGTTGGACTACCCGCGCTTCTTGGGGGAACTTCTGCCGTAGGAATATCTGTGGCAGCAGGAGGATATTATGTCATGAATTCTCATGGCCTTACCATAAAAGAACGACTTAAGGGGAAGAAGTTTATTCCGTCTTCCGATAGTGCCCTTTGAACAGAAGAATTCAAGTCTGATTCAGCCAATATAAAATCTTCCATACCCGATTTGAAGGATGCTACTGATACTAATGGAGGGGAAAAGTTGAAATCGTGATGTGAAAGTCAAATGGAATTAGATTCCAAGAAGAATCCTAAGTCTTTGGAGTTAGTTGAGAAGTATTGTTTAGTTAGAGATCTTTCCAGTCAATTGTCTAGACAGAATAAAACTCTACTATCAGGTAATGGATCTCAAGCAGAATGAACTGCTACCTATAATAAGAGGAAGACAAAGACTTCTACTCGTACAGATGTGGGATTGCAGGGAACTAATTGGGATGAATCTACTGATCTTCCAACTATAAAGTCTTGGTGTGATGAGAATAGTAAAAAGGAATTCTCTACTTCTACCCAGAAGGATATTTATCCAAAATTAGTTAGTTGATGTACGAAGGAAGCTGCTAGCGAACAATAGGTTATGGCAGTACCTGCAAAAGTTCCGCTTTTATTAGTGGGAGCGACGGCCACCTCTGGACTTGGAATTTTTACTCTCCGGGGACTCTTTGCTTCTGGCGAAAAGAAATCTATTGCTTTTTTTCTAAATACGGACTTATCCAAGAGAGTTATTTCTAAGGAGGATGATTCACATTGGACTAAGTCTGCAGAGGCATATAAGGGATCGAAAAATGATGTTTGGAATTTAGGGAAGGAGGTTTCTGAAAGAATAAGAAATGTTTGTAAAGAGAAGTTGGAATTCAAAGTATCAGGAATTGATTCTGATGAGTACAAGAATTTCATTTCTTACTGCACAAGAGATACTGTAATTTCTGATTTACTTAAAGATTGAAAGGAGACGATCTTATCTAAGAATGAGGGGGCAGGTACTAAGGAGTGGAAAGGAGCTTGAAGGCGTTATATAGAAGACAATAAGAAGTTAGCAGTTCCCAATGTTTGGGGCGTAGATAATTTCGATTCAATTAAAGACAAGGTGGATCAAGATGCTCCTGAGAGTTTCAGGGATAGATGTGAGTCTAATTTAAGCAGTAAAGATATCTTCAATATGACTCTATTTGAAAATGTTAAGAGTTGGTGTACTCAACCTAAAGTTCAATAGAAAGAATCGAGTAGATAAGCTTTCTAGTTAATTAAAATTTTTTGGCCGTTCTCATGAAAATAGGAGTTGTAATTGCGTCCATTGGGGGAGCATCTGCTGTAGGAGTGGCAGCCGTTGGAGGCTATCACTACTTATCTCATAAAGAGAATTCCGTATCTATTAGATCGTCCCTTAAGGATTTTAAGTTGATATCTACTCTTACCGGAGAAGCTCTAACTAAGCAATGAGTAGCAGAGTTTAAATCCGCGACTAATGATATTAAGGAGAAAATAGAGGAACTTAAGAATGTTACTGATGAAGCCGAGGGAGGTCGAAAGCTGGCGTCTTGATGTTCTAAACAGATGGATTTGGATTCCCGGAAGTATCCGGAGACTTTTGAATTAGTGAAGAAATACTGTTTAGTAAGGGATTTATCAAGTCAGCTAAAGAGAAATAATAAGAGTGTATTGGACAGGAAACAAGATTCTGATTGGAAGGATGTTTTTCAAAAGAGAAAGACTCAAAAATCTACTAGATCAGATGTAGGTATAAAGGATGCTACTTGACCTACCGGTAATGAAAAGGATGACGTCGATCTTTTAATGATTCAAACATGGTGTGAAAATACCGAAAAAGAAGAGTTTCTAGCTTCAGATAATAATTCCAAGTATGACAAGCTTTTGAAGTGGTGTACAGCAGATGGAAAAACATTGGAGTAGGAGGTGATCGAAATAACTTAAATAGATGAGTCTTTCCATAAAACCTCTACTTTGTTTAGCCGGAGCGGGAGTAGTTTCTACCGGATCTTTTTTCGTTATCTCCTCTTTAAGGAAATCGGAAGTTTTAAGTGTTAAGAATCGTTTGGAGAAGTCAGGATACTCCATACTTAATTTAAATAAACAAGATACTATTCAGCATTCTTCTGAATGAGAACAAGTGAAGGAGGCTTATGGATCTGAAGCAGATGCAAATTTGAAATTTGATAATGTGATTACTAAAGATGACAATACTATTGGGAAGATGAAGGATGCTTGTTCTTCCCTATTAAGCAAAGAATCTTATTCTTCTGATGATTTAGAGAAGGCAAGAAGGTGGTGTGCAGTTCCTGTAACTGTGGCCTCCAGAATTGGAGATAACTTTAAGTTTATGGATACACAAGGAACTAATGATTCCTCCCTTTGGCAGGCAACATTGCAAGAGTATAAAACGTCCGGTTCTTCTATTCTAAAAATGCCTGTAACTCCTAGTTCTGGAGATACAGTATCTGAGGATGATTTGAAGAAAGAGTGTGGCAAAGTTAAGGATTACAAAACATTTCAAAAAGATTTTGAAACCTTTGTTTTACATGCCAAGAATTGGTGTACTAAAGCCAAGTAGTTATGAAATCGGTGACTGTGCTTTTATTGGGTGGTGCTTCTGCAACAGGGGTGGCTGCTGCAGCTGGTGGATATTATGTTCTTACTTCCAAGAATCCCACCATCAAAGAACGATTTAAGAATAGGAAGTTTATTCCTGCAGAAGATAGTAAACAGTGAACTGAGGAATTTAAATCAGATTCTGCAAATATAAAGGCATCGATAGAGGCTTTGAAGAATGCTACTGATGAGAATGGAGGTAGCAAGCTTAAGGATTGGTGTGAGAGTCAGATGGAGTTGGATTCTGTTAAGAATCCCAATTCTCTTGAATTAGCGGGAAAGTATTGTTTAATTAGGGATTTAGCTAGTCAACTTTCTAGAACGGGCAAAACTCTGTTAACTAATTCCGGTTCAGATACAGAATGAAAGAATACTTACGATAAGAGGAAGAATAAAACTACCACTAGAAGTGATGTGGGCCTTATTGGAGATAATTGAGATAATACTAAACAAGAGGAGGATTTGCCTAAGATAAAAGAATGGTGTGAAGGAATTAGCAAGGAGGACTTTTTAGCTTCTGAAACTAAGTATGACAAACTTCATAAGTGGTGTACTAAGGAAGGTGATCAAGTTGATTAGTTATGACAACATCTTTTAAGTTCGTTGCGTTGGTAACTGGAGCGACTGCTACCACAGGAATGGGAATCCTTGCATTTAAAGGTTTTTCCTTCAGCAAAGATGAGAAATCTATTTCATCTCTACTTTCTAAAGATCCCTCCAAGAGAGCTATAGATATTACTGAAATTGACTATTGAAAAACTGCATGAGCATCTTATAAAGTTTCAAACAAGGATTTTTGGAATCTCGGAAATGGTCAAGATGTTCCTGAAGGATTTAAGACTGCTTGTAGGGATAAGCTGGAATCCAAAGTATCTGGAGTTGATTCTGAGGATTACCAAAACTTCCTCTCTTATTGCTCCAGAGATACCTTGATTTCCGATCTAATTAAAGATTCCAAATTAGTTCCTTTATCCAAGACAGAGGCTGATAATACAGATGGATGGAAGAAGGCTTGGGAGAGTTATATAGATGCAAATAAGGAGAAGTTAAATAACGATGATGCTTGAAAGGTAAATAATTTTAAGACTGAGAAAGATAAGAAGGATAAGGCATTAGCTGATTTTAGAGATAAATGTGAGACTAATTTGGGTAGCAAAGATATTTCCAACACAGCTCTCTTTGATCAAGTTAAAAAATGGTGTACTAAAAAGACTTAAAGACTTGTGAAATTAGGAGTTGTAGTTGCGTCAATAGGAGGTGCAGGTGTGGCAGCTGTCGGAGGCTATCATTATTGACCTTCCAATAGCGTCTTTATATCTATAAAAGACGCTCTTAAAGATTCTAGATTAATCTCCGATTTGCCTCAGGCTTCTTTAGTTAAACAATGGCAAGAGGAGTTTAAGTCTGCAAAAGGGGATATAGCAAAGGATATAGAAGAACTTAAGGGAGTTACTGAGGATGTAGATGGTGGTAAGAAGTTAGAGGCTTGATGTTCTTCTAAGATGAATCTTGATTCTAAGAAGAATGGTGATACCCTTAAATTGGTCAAGAAATATTGTTTAATAAGGGATTTATCAAGCCAGTTAAAGAGAACTAATAAGAGTTTATTGGATAAGAGTCAATCTGGTGAATGGGAAGCGGTTTATAAAAAGAGGCAGGAGGGTAAATCTGTCAGGGCGGATGTTGGATTAAGTGATACAAATTGACCGGAAAGTAAGCAATCTGAAGAGCTTTCAACAATTCAAAAATGGTGTGAGGATACTAGTAAGGAGGATTTTTTGGCTTCTAATGAAAAATATAACAAACTTCTTAAGTGATGTACTGTGGATGGAAAGAATTTGACATAGAAAATGGGACCAACTTTGAAAGTGCCTTTGCTTTTGGTCGGAGCAGTAGCTACCACGGGGGCTGGAGTATTTGCATTTAAGGAATTTTCCTTATCGGGAGACAGGAAGTCTATATCTTCCCTTATCTCTCAAGATCCCTCTAAGAGGCCAATAGATATAAATGAAATTGAGCATTGAAAGAAGGCTTGGCAGTCTTATAAGAGTTCAGGGAATGATATTTGGAAATTGGGTAATGGAGAAGAGGTTCCTACAGAATTGAAAACCATCTGCAGTAAGAATTTAGAATCTAAAGTTGAAAGTCGAGATTCCGAGGATTATAGGAACTTTATAAGCTATTGTTCTAGAGATACTTTAGTTAGTGATCTTATTAGGGAGAATGCTTCGGGTCGGGAGTTAATAGCGAAGGGTGCTGGGAGCAGTGAAGAATGAAAAGCCGTTTGAAAGCAATATAAAGAGCATGCTAATAATTCCGATAAAGCTACCGGTAAGGATATTTGAAAGCTTCGTGATTGGTCTACTCAAAATTCTTCAGAAAACGCTCCAGATAGCTTTATGACTAAATGTGAATCTAATGCTAAGACTCCTTTTCATAATTTAGAGGGAGATCTTTATAACCATACAGTATCATTCTGCACTAAAGGAAAATCTACAACAACAGGATCAGATGCCTAATCCTTTATTTTTTAAATCCTTAGCAGTAGTGGGTGGGGTTTCTGTTGCTGCTGGAGCAGCTATCGGAATTCCTCAGTTATTGTCCAATAGAGGACAGACAATATCCGAGCTTATTAAAACTAGGAATCCAGAGAAGAGACTTATATCTTCCCCATCCTTGGAAGATTCTGATTGGAAGAAGTCTTGAGAGGCTTATAGAAAGGACAATAAAGGGGCAGTCAAAGGAAAAGATACTTTCCAGTTACCAGATTGAAGCGGTCCTATTTCCGAAGCTATAAGTGATGGAGTTAATGCTTTACAAAGCTTGTTAAATGCTTGTTCTGAGAAATCTAATCAGAAGGTTTTACCTGACTCTAAGTTATATAAAGATGTCTTATCTTATTGCACTAGGGGTACGCTTATTTCCGATTTAATTAAAGACTCAGGCAAGACGGCTTTGTCTAAGACTGCTTCAGTAGATACTAAAGAATGGAAAGACGCTTGAGAGCGTTACAGATTGGCGAATAAAAGTTCCAGTACAGATGTTTGGGGAGTCAATACTTTTAGCACAGTGAAAGAGAATGCTAATCAGTCACCTCCAGAAGACTTCAGAACTAAATGCGAGACACACCTAAAGAGTAGCGATATTTCTAATTTAGAGCTGTTGGAAAGAGTTAAGAATTGATGTACTGTGGAAGGTAAGTTATAGTGAGCGTTCCCCTTAAAGCTTTAGCTACGGTAGCGGGAATAGGAACGGCATCCGTTGGAGCTTATTTGGTAATACCTCGCAAAAAGGCTTTAAGTATTAGAGCGCAATTGGAAAGGGCAGGGTATTCAATTCTTAATTTAGATAAGAAAGATACTGTCCATAAAGGAGAATGGGACAAGATAAAGGATGCTTATGGAAAGGAGACTACAGCTCTTTTAAGATTCGAGGGAATTGTTCAGGGAACTGACTCCACTATTAATGGTATGAAAGACGCTTGTTCTTTATTATTAAGTAGTGAATCTAACAAGGCTGAGGATTTAGAGAAGGCAAGGAGATGATGTGTAGTTCCAGTAGATGTATCTTCTAGATTGAGTGATAAGTTTGCTTTATTGGATACTACAGGAACCAATGATAGTAATCTGTGAACGGAGAAGTTAACGGAGCATAAGAAAGATAATCCTAAATTTCCAAAGATACCTAATGCTTGGGGAGATGGAGATAATGAGGATTCTAAGAAAATTGCTGCTTTAAAGACTAAGTGTGGAAATATGGCTAAACTACATACCTTCGATAAAGACTTTGAGAGCTTTCTTTCTTACACTAGAGATTGATGTACTAAGCCTAAGAATTAGGGATGTCAACTAAAGTTTGACTTGTCCTGGGAGGAGCTGGCGTAACATGCGCTTCCGCTGCCGGAGGATACTATGTTTTTAGCTCTAAGGAATTAACCATAGAAGAGGAGTTTAGTAATAGGAGGTTTATCCCTCTAGATAATGGTGATCAGTGAATTGAAGAATTTAAGTCTGATAAGGAGAATATAAAGAAGTCTATTGGGGAGTTAAAGGATGCTACTGATGAGAATGGGGGAACCCAGCTTAGGGATTGATGTCAAAGGCAAATGAAATTGAATGCTAAGAAGAATCTCAAGTCTTTTGAATTAGTAGGAAAGTATTGTTTAATTAGAGACTTGGCTAGTCAGCTTTCTAGAAATAAAAAGACTTTATTAACAGATACCAGTCTAGCTTCAGATTGAACATCCACTTATCAAAAAAGAAAGGATAAAAATACAGATAGAGCTGGGGTTGGACTGTCTGAACAATGGACTAATGCGCAGCAAGATGCGGATTTAACCAAGATAAAGGGATGATGTTCTGATACTAGTAAGGGGGACTTCTTAGCTTCAGATAAGGAGAAATATACTAATCTCCTTAAGTGGTGCACTAAGGAAGGGGCTCAAGAGGAATAGTTATGAATTTAAAAGCTCCTTTATTGATGGTTGGAGCAACAGCTACCGCGGGAGCTGGAGTTCTTGTTGTTAAGGGACTTCCAAATTTTGAAACTAAGGAATCCATTTCATCTTTTCTTGCTAAGGATCGCACCAAGAGAGCTATAGCTGATGATGAAGATTGGACTAAGTCGTGGACGGAATATAAGAGGTCTGCAAAAGATATTTGAAGATTAGGAAGTGATGCAAATGTTCCTTCCAGTTTTAAGAGTGAATGTAAGAAGAGGTCGGAATCTAAAGTTTCAGGAATTGATTCTGATGAGTACAAGAATTTTCTTGCTTATTGCACACGGGATACCTTAATTTCAGACCTACTTAAAGATTCCAAAGAAACTCTTTTAAATTCCTCCGAAGGGGCAGAGACTGATGGATGAAAGAGTGCTTGAACTCGTTATATAAATGAGAATAAGGAGAAGGGTAGTGATGTGTGGGCAGTTGCAGATTTCAATAGTAAAAAGAATAATACGAATGAGAATGCTCCAGAAGACTTTAGGAAGAAGTGTGAGTCTAAGTTAGGTAGCAATGATATCTCAAATACCGACCTATTGAATCAAGTTAAGAGTTGATGTACTAAGCCTAAAGTACATTAGAAATTCATTCGCATGAAATTAGGAATTGCAGTTTCGCTAATTGGAGGAGCATCTGCTGCGGGAGGTTATTACTACCTATCTCACAAAGAGATTCCCGTATCTATTAGATCGTCTCTTAAAGATTTTAAGTTGATATCGACTCTTACCGGAGACTCCTTAACAAAGCAGTGAGTGGCGGAGTTTAAGTCCGCAAAGGATGATATTAAGTCGGAGATAGAGGAACTTAAGGATGTTGCTGGAGATGATGAGGGAGGTAGGAAGTTAGAGTCCTGATGTTCTAAACAAATGGATTTGGAAGCAAAGAAATATCCAGAGACCTTTGAATTGGTGAAGAAGTACTGTTTAATTAGGGACTTATCTAGTCAAATTTCTAGAAATAAGAAGACTTTGTTGAGGCCGGATCAATCCTCAGAGTGAACTTCCCTTTATCAAAAGAAAAAGAGTGGAACAGCAACTAGAGCTGATGTTGGTTTAGGAGGTACAACGTGGGAAGCAGATAAGGAGAAGGATGAGTTGCCAACTATTCAAAATTGGTGCAACAAAACTAGTAGAGAGTCTTTTCTAGCATCCGATAACGATAGTAAGTACAATAAGCTCATAGAGTGATGTACTTCCTCTGGACAGTAGATTAAGGTATGACGCTAACTGCAAAACTTCCTTTATTCGCGGCCGGAGCAACGGCTACTGTGGGAGTTGGAGCTTTGGCAGTTAAAGAGCTTGCTTTTTCCAAATCTCAAGAATCTATTGCCTCTTTACTTTCTCAGGATTTATCCAAGCGAGCTATATCGAAGGATGAAGATTGGTCCAAGGTTTGATCATTGTATAAGTCTTCCGCAAAGGATATTTGGGGTTTGAAGAATTCTGGAGCAGACGTTCCCGAATCTTTTAAAGATGCTTGCAAGAATAAACTGGAATCTAAGGTGGGGAGCAAGGATTCCAAAGAATATCAGGACTTCTTAACTTACTGTACTAGGGATACTTTGATGAGTGATCTTATTAAAGAGAACGCTCCTAATAAGGAATTGCTAGTTAAGAAAACTGGATCAGATGCCGATTGGGTGAAGTCTTGGAAATCATATGTTGAAAGCGAAAAGAATAAGAAGCAAGCTGGAGGGGATCATACTTGAGGATTAAGTGATTGAAATAACAACTACTCTAAGTTAGATACTGCTCCAGATTCCTTTATGGACAAGTGTGTTGCTAATGTTAAGGAGCCCTTTCATGATATCAAGGGCACTCTTTACTTAGATACCTTAAGGTTCTGCACTAAGGACAAAGCAACAAATGGCTAATCCTTTATTTTTTAAATCCTTAGCGGGAATTGGGGGAGTTTCTGTTGCTGCTGGAGCAGCTATTGGAATTCCTAAATTATTAGAAGATAAGGGACAACTAATCTCTAAGCTTATTGAAACTCATAATCCAAATAAGAGGCTTATAACTTCTAAATCATTGGATGATTCCAATTGAAAGAAGATTTGAGCGGCTTATAGGACGGCCAATAAAGATGTAGCTAAAGGGAAAGATATTTTCAGACTACCTGATTGAAATGGTCCTATCTCTGGAGATATATCTGAGGAAAAAGCTGTTCAAAGCTTGTTAAATGCTTGTTCTGAGAAATTCCACCAGAAAGCATTACCTAATTCTCGTTTATATCAAGATGTTCTTAAGTACTGCACCAGGGATGCTCTTATTTCCGATTTAATTAAAGAATCTGGAAGGAAGCCTCTATCTAAGTCTGAAAATAATGCTAATTCTGCGGAATGAAGGGGGGCGTGAGCTTCTTATGTAAAGGTTAATGCCGAGAATACTGGGGATGCTTGGGGAATAAATAATTATCAGTCAGAAAAATCAAAATCAGGAGATAGCTTTGAGGTTTCGGAGGATTTTAGGAATAAGTGTGAATCCAAATTGGCAAGCAATTCCATTGATGATAAGACTCTGTTAGAGCAAGTTAAGTCCTGGTGTACTATTCAGCAATAGATGAATACTCTTCTTAAGGTTTTAACTGCATCCGGTGGAGTTGGTGCTGTGTCTGCCGGGGCTTACTTTGTTATACCTAGTAAAAAGGACATGAGCATTAGAGCTCAATTGAAGAAGTCGGGCTATTTTATTCTTAATTTAGATCAGAAGGATACTACCCATAAAGAGGAATGGGAGAAGATAAAGACGGCCTACGGGAAGGAAGCGGAGGATCTTTTAAGATTTTCCAACGTTGTTAAAGATACTAGTAATACCATTAGTGGAATTAAAGATGCTTGTGCTTCTTTATTAAGTAGTGAGTCAAGGAAGGCTGAGGATTTAGAAAAGGCTAGGAGATGATGTGTAGTGCCAGTAACTGTAGCTTCTAGATTAGGAAATAAGTTGGCTTTATTGGATACCACTACAACTAATGCCGATGATGCTTTGTGAGCTGAGAAATTAAAGGAGCATCAAAAAGAGAACTCAAAATGGACAAAGATACCAAATGCTTGGGGTACTGGAGATACTGATGATGGTAAAAAGAAAACCGCTTTAAAGACTAAGTGTGGAGATATGGCAAAGTTAAATACCTTTGATAAGGATTTTGAGACCTTTGTTTCTTACACTAGAGATTGGTGTACTAAATCTAAAGATTAGGAGTGTCAACTAAGGCTTTATTTGTTCTGGGGGGTACGGGCATAGCAAGTGCTTCGGCAGTTGGAGGTTATTATGTTTTTAGGCCTAAAGCAATAACTATAAAACAAGCTCTTAAGCATAAGAAATTCATATTAGAGAGCGATATAAGGCAGTGAGAAGAAGAATTTAAGTCCGATAAGGAGAATATAAAGTCAGAAATAAAAGAATTGAATGGAGTGGATGACAAAGATGGACCCACTCAGTTAAAGAGTTGATGTAAGCAACAAATGAACTTGGATTTGGAGAAGAATCCTCAGTCTTTGGAATTAGTTAAGAAGTATTGTTTAATAAGGGATTTGGCCAGTCAATTATTAAGAACTGGTAAGAATTTATTGACGGGAAGTAGTTCAGAGGAGGATTGGAAATCTACTTATACGAAAAGGAAAGCTAAGACTAATACTAGGGGAGATATTGGATTAACTGGGAGTGAGTGAAAGGAAACTGAAGACTTGGAATTTATTAAGAGTTGATGTGGTATTCACAGTAAAGAGGATTTCTTAGCTTCAGATAATAATTCCAAGTACACCCAACTGCTTAAGTGGTGTACTAAAGAGGGGGCGCAAACTGAGTAGTCTATGTCATTAGCTTTAAAGATTCCTGTGTTTGCAGCAGGAGTAACGGCTTCCGCAGGATTAGGTGTTTTAGCTATTAATGGTTTCTCCCTAAAATCGGAGGAATCTATTTCCTCTTTACTATCTAAAGATCTATCTAAGCGGCTTATAGCTTCTGATGAGATCGATTATTGGAATCAATCTTGGAATAGATATAAATCAAATTCTGATATTTGAAATTTAAAGAAATCAGATTCTAGTCTTCCCGATATTTTCAAAGTTACTTGCAAGAATAAGTTGGAATCTAAGGTATCTGGAAAGGATTCTCAAGCATATAAGGATTTCTTAAATTATTGTGCTAGAGATACTTTAGTTAGTGATCTTATTAGGGAGAGGGCCCCAAATAAGGAGTTATTAACGAAGGGAAATGGATCCGAGGATCATTGGGTATCTGTTTGAAAGCTATATGTTAATGATTCTAGAAATAGTAAAGAAGCAAAAGGAGATCATATTTGGAAATTGAGTGATTGAGATAGTAGTTACTCATCAGAGAGTAAGGCTTCTTCGGGATTTATGGATGCATGTGTAGCTAACGTAAAGAAACCTTATGTGGAGGGATCTTTTTATGAAGATACCTTAAAGTTCTGCACCAAGGACAAAGCATCCAGTGGCTAATCCTTTATTTTTTAAATCCTTAGCTGGAATTGGAGGAGTTTCTGTTGCTGCTGGAGCAGCTATTGGAATTCCTAAGTTATTAGAAGATAAGGGAAAGCTAGTATCTGAGCTTATTAAGGAAAAAGATCCAGGTAAGAGACTTATAACTTCTAAATCTTTAGATGATCCTTATTGGAAGAAGGCTTGAGAGGATTATAGGAAAGTTAATAAAGATGCAGCTAAAGGGCAAGATGCTTTTAAGTTATTTGATTGAGGTGGGCAGATAACTACCAGTATAACTTCTACAGAAGCTCCCCAAAGCTTAGTAAATTCTTGTTCTTTTAATACTACTAAGAGGGTTTCGCATGATTCTCAACTCTATAAAAATGTTCTTAAGTACTGCACTAGGGATTCCCTTATTTCAGATTTAATTAAAGATTCAGGAAAAACTCCTTTACTTAAATCTGAAGACGCTAGTTCATCGGAATGAAAAGCCGCCTGAGAGCGTTATAGATTAGCTAATCAAGGGAGTGAAGATGCTTGAAAGTTGTCAGGCTTTAGCGGTCAGAAGAATAGAGCTTCATAACCGGCATGAGAGACTTTCAGAACTAAATGTGAGGATAATTTAAATAGTAAGGAAATTTATAACTCCGTTCTTTTAAATCAAGTTAAAGATTGATGTACTAAATAGAGTAGTTAATTCCAAACACCCTCCTTATATTCCTCTCATTCATAACTTTCTGAGTTTCTCCGTAGGCGAATACAGCTCCATCATCTAGTATCACTATTTCATCAGAGAATTGTTTAGCTTGCTTCAAGTCGTGAAGAATGGCAATTATAGTTTTGCCCTCCTCATTTTGTAGCTTCTTAAGGATATTAAGAATCAAGTATTGATTCTTAATATCTAAATAAGTAGTAGGTTCATCTAGGATAATAACCTTAGTTTGTTGGGTTAAAGCTCTTGCTATTATTGCCTTTTGTTTTTCTCCCCCCGAAAGAGAATCCAAATTCTTATCTCTCATTTCTAGTAAATCCATCTTTCTTAAATTCTCCAGAACTAGAGGATGTTCGGAGGAGTAATTTAATTGAAAAAATCCCATGGAGGGAAAGAGACCACAGGCTACAAAATCATAAACGCTTATCTTACTGTGAATAAGGGTATTCTGAGCTATGTAGGATACATTGCTATAGAAGGATTTATGGGAGATATTTTTTAAATCCTCCGTAATTCAAACTATCTCTCCTGAGTACTTTTCAAAGAGATTAATGATGGCTTTTATAAAGGTAGTCTTGCTTGATCCATTGCATCCTAATATGGTGATGAATTTAGAAGCATCCAACTTCAAATTTATATTCTTCAGAGTGGGAAGGTTGGATAAGCTCCTTTCTTCCGATTTACGTCTACTATTCTCTTTTAAAAGATGCCTCTCATAGGCTTTGGGTAAGAATGTTTTTAGTAATAGGTGGTACAGTCCCTTATCTTCGTGGTACATAAAGCTAAGTCCCTTTATCTTAATTAGAGTACTTCCATTCACAATAGGGGGGAAGCTTTTATATTTAAGGAGATTGTTCATAACATTAGCTAAAGATAAGAGAGGCTTTCTCTCTACGTAAACTAAGTTCTTATTTTTGAATTTGAGGTGAGAGTACAGGGGGAATATAGGATTGAAAGCTATATCTCAAAATATCCTAGACTTCACCTTCTTACACATAGTAGTATCTTGAATATCAATTGCATTAGCGAGCCATATCTTCGTAGGAATGCACATAAGCAATATAGCTCCACTTATCATCCCCATCTTTATGAAAATTACATACGGAACGAATAGAGTTAATTTACTTTGGTCCAATGAGCTTTTAGACACATAAGACTCGTAATCCCCCACTAATATCTGTAGATTGGTGAGATGCAGATTGGGAAAGTGATGATTTAATAATTGAACTCCAGTTACGCTTATTGCTAATGCTATTATTAAAGTGATGGAGGAATAGTGGAGTCATCTAGTAAGCGATATCAATCGCTTCATATCCACATAGTATCCTGTAAAGTACCTCCCAATCTCTCTTAAGTACTTTCTAAATTGCATAAATTTCTTCTATATCCAGATAGCCGTTATTGTAGGATAGCTTACAATCAATGGAGAATACCTCTCTAAGCATTTCTTTAGTCACTACTTCTTTAGGCGCTCCAGAAGCATATATCTCTCCGTTCTTCATCACTATTAGGTTGGAGGCATAATTTATAGATTGTTGTAAATCATGGAGGATCATGATTATTGTCTTCCCGTTCTTATTAAGTCTCTTTAGGGATTCTAGAAATAGGTGTTGATTCTTAATATCTAGGAAGGAAGTAGGTTCATCCAGAACTATAACCTCTGCTTCTTGAACTAGAATGCTGGCTAGAAGTATTTTCTGTTTTTGACCCCCAGATAATTCATCTAAATTCTTGTGTGCAAAAGGTAGGCATCCACTATCTCGGATGGCCTTCATTATTATGTATTCATCATTCTGCTCATTATTAGAATGGCTATTTCTGTATGGATATCTGGCAAATTTTAAGTAATCGGTAACCGATAGTGATTGATGTATGCTTAAGAATTGAGGAATGTAGGATACCTTCTGTGCAAATGAAGTTCTATTTATATTAGACACAGATTGACCATTTCATATCACCTTACCCATAAAATTTTCATTTAGGTTTAGGAGAGTCTTGATTAAGGTAGTTTTACCTGATCCATTAGGGCCTATTATTACATTGAAGGATCCTTTAGAGATAGCAAGATTTATATTTTTCAAAATATAATCCTCCTCCCCTCCAAAAAAAGGCTTCTTTGTATATACGTGACTACCTTCATCAACTTCCCTGTGATTTCTTAACAGGGCATATTGATCTCTTAAATGTTTAGTGGTACTGTGTTTCATTAGTGGAGAGAAATATAGATTCTCCACTAATAGCAGGTAGTTACCAAAGGAAGAATCAAAGGGATATTTAACTCCCCTTAACTTCATGAATGACTTGTAGGCACTAGATCTAAGCAAAGATAGACACCTTTTATTGAGAAGGGGATCTGCCTTTTCTAAGAGTTCTCTCTCCCAAGAGTAAACCATTACAAACCCCCACAGAGGGATAAGGCATATTAGTAGTTTATAGAAGTTAAATACTCTACATAGTAGAATGCTATTTCATAGTGACTTAAAGAAGGAAGTTATGGATAGTATGCTAAGGAATATGAAGAGACTTATATAAATAATAGATAACTGCAGGTGGAGATTGAATAATCAGAAGTAATAGGTAAGATTAGCTATATCAGTAACTCCATTCGAAGAAGTATGGGAATTGGATATTCCAAAAAACTTCTTAATCAGATTGGGGAGTTCTTGGTTTTGATAGTTATGTAGACGAGATAAGTTATGCTGGGTGCTCATACTCTCGCCAGAGTTCTTAAGTAACTCTATATATGAGTATGAGTGGAAAGTAGATGTAGATAGGTTGGTATCGTTCTTTAATTGAGTGTATGCATGTCAATTACATAGATAGCTAATAAATATCGCCCCTATTAGCACTAATTGTAGGAATAGAGATATTGAGAGTACAAATAGAGAAGTATTCTTCTTTATATATAGAACCACTATTGTCTTCTATTGAATAGCAGATATAGGAAAGCGGGAGCTATTAGGGTAGTAGATAGGAATCCAATCGGGATATTTTGGTTTAAATTAATGGATATAAAGGATGCTAGAAGTACTAGTATTCCTCCAACCATAAAGGAGGAAGGTATATTTATGGTTGCTCTATTTCCAAATATAAGTCTCGAGAATGAAGCGGAGACTATTCCCAAGAGAGCTACAGTTCCTACCATTGCAGACTCTATACCTACTAATAGAGATATGGATAAGTATAGAAAGAGCTTTAGCCTTTTAATCTTTACTCCATAGAACTTAGCCAACTCTTCATTCATCTCCAGAAGATCTATTTCTTTTCTGAAGAAATATACTGCGGATATTATGAAAAATATGGCGATGCAGAATAATATAGTCATAGTTCTTCATATAAAGAGCTTAGATAGTTCTGATACATTGGGGAATCTTCCATAAGTAAAGTTCTGAATTTCGTAATTGATCCTGGCCTGATTATCTTTATCTTCTACTATTTTAGGATTTGATAATACTACAGAGACAGCTTCAAATATAAATTGGAAGGCTATTCCTATTATTGTGAATTTCTCGCAGTTATTGTTTTTAGATAAGTTGTAAATTAAGGAGGTACCTAATATTGAGGAAGCGATAGATATTAGTGGAAGATAACTTCTTAATTTGGCCGATCCATCATGAGTACCGTCATAGGTTCCAAGTATAAATAGAATGATGAATATTAGATTTAGCGAACCAACACCTAATATGGAAATATCGGCTAAATCATTTTTAGTTAACTTCTGAAGTAGCAATCCAGCCACCCCTAAAGCTCCCCCACTAAAGAACGCTAATAGATATTGTCATATTCTTATTGTTCCTATGTTAGATGAGAAATCGTATCTCCATTGAAAGGTAGATATCATTAAGAAGGATACACATGCAAATACTATAAACAGGCTTATTAACTTACTTGGATCATCTCTCCTTTGCTCATTGAATAGTTCCATCTTTATAGTTCTTTATTTCTAAGAGTAAGAGACAGAAGTGTCAGTCCTCCAAGTCATAGGATGAACATGGAGGAAGAGATATAAGGAACTAGTGAATTTAGAAACACTCCCAATAGTATTAGTACTCCAGATAAGGTTGATGCTGCAGGAATTATTATTTGATATTTTCTAGTTTGAAAGATACTTCTTACTATATGTGTAGATATTAATCCTAAAAATGCAACATTACCTACTAGTACAATAGCTATAGTTGCGGAAAGAAGGGATAGAGTGCATCCAAAGTATTTAAACAACTTTACATTAATCCCAAAAGTCTTAGCTTGTTCTTCCCCCAATTCAAAGAGATTGAATTTATTGGAGCATAGAACTGATAGAAGAAAGAGTATTATGATCGCTATAGATAATCACTTTAAGACATCAAATTGTCTTGTGTATAAGCCATAGATATTCTCTGCACCTCCAAGAGCTAAAGCGTAAGCTGTATTTACTGAGTTAGCATTAGAAGTCTTTATTAGGTAGGTAATAGTTTTGAAAAGCATATTCATAACCAATCCTATAAAGATGATTTGAAGGTTTTGATTTCTGTGGTGTGGTTTCTTGAATAGATGACTAATTAATAAGAGAGTGATTAATCCTCCTAATAGAGCAAATAAGAAGTAGGCTATGTGATAATAGGAGGAATCTATTATTTCTCCCATTAATCCCTTCATGCATATGATTCCAAAAATGGTGGCTTCTATGAATCCTAGAGTAGTAGCGTCTGCTAAAGGATTTTGGGTTAGGGATTGTACTGCTGATCCACACAATACAAATGCAATGGCCGCAACTATAGAAGCCCCGCATATTCAAATGGCTCTTTGTACAGGCGGTACTGAAGTAATATTTACTACCTCCTCCTGTTTATCAAATCTTCTGTAGTTAAAGAAGAGTACTGTGAGTAATTCTCTTGGGGTTATTGAGTATTTATTAATGAAAAAGACATTGAGTCATATTAGGGAGCAAAATAATAGAGTTATACATAGACCTATCAATAGATAATCTATGAAACTTGATTTCTTTTCTTCCGAAGGTTCGTTAAAGGAAATTAATTGCATTCAATTAATAAGATGATTGAAGGAAAGATTAAAATGGTAGGATTAATTTTTAACAACTAAGAAAACACAAAACAAAGGTGTGTTGTGTCTTTTAACAATAGTGCCTAATAAATAGGTAGACTATTGTTGGTTTTCTAAAGTAGGTTTAATAACAGTTTCTCAGTATTCTTGTTCGCTAATTCCTTTAGATTTAGCACCGCTAACGTTTTTCATCTTAACTGTATACATATAACCGTTAGCAAAAAGACCAACAATGTTAACAACTAAGAAAACACAAAACAAAGGTGTGTTGTGTCCCCCAACAATACCAGCAACAGCATTTATTAATAAGAAGAAAGCACCCGCAACATACCCTACATAAAACTGAACAGGAAGGAAAAATGTCTTCTTAGTCTTTATAGTTTCAAGAAGGGGGGTAATTAAAGCGACAAATAAAAAACAAGCAGCTATTGCATTTAAAATTGTTGAAATTGTTCCTAAACTTACGGTTAGAAGTAAAGATTCTTTGAACATAACAATTAAGTTGAAGACTTAGCGTCAGAATAAGCTCTACAGTATTGATTGTAGTGCTCTAACTCGGAAATACCATACTTCTTAGCTTCATTTTTATTTTGATTCTTTAGAAGAAGAACGTACATAGTTCCCATGGTAGTTATAAAGTTAAGACCCATAAAGGTAGAAGCTTGAGTAATTAAAAACCATTGTTTGTTTAAAGAATCTATGAAAAAAAATAAAGCACCATAAAAGAAACACAAACCACAACCCAAGTGTAATAAGAACATCAACACATTAACTCCAACTGTGTTCTTACTTCTATAAGTTCCAATTACAGTGGGAAGGAAAGCATAAAGAATAGAACAAGCACCTAAAATTCCCGCAACAACCGCTACATAATCCTGAGCAGCAGCAGCAGAATCCAGTAGGTAGTTGGAAAAAAACATGAAAATTAATTACCTTAAAAGAAAGTTAAAATAATCGAAAAAATGATTAGGAATGCCTCAAAGTATAACAGTTTCAATTGCGTTGTTTTTATAAATTTTGTAATAAAGCTTTCCGCCTTCCATTGCTTCTCTACTTTTAAATTTATCTTTTACGATTTTTGTTAATTCAGTTCGAAGTTGATTTTCATCTATGTATCTCTTTTCTTTATGGTGTTTAAATAAGTAATTAATTTCTCCTTTTTCGTCCGAAAAAAGAAAGAATCTTCGGAATGCAGAGGGGTGAACTCCTGGTTTGAGAGGCGTGGATGAATAACTACCCACCGTCGTAGTTACAAGAACTAAGGGAAAGTGGAAGCTTGTTAAAAAGGGAGTTACTTTTTTCACTAAAAACTTATGCTCTTAAATTCGTTTAAATTTTTAGGTAGGGGTTTGAATATAGGTTGGATTCTGTAGTGATTTAATCTCTCTTCTAAGGAATAGTTTCCGGATATATCAAAGGTATATCCTTGATTTTTAAACAGTAGAAACAGACTTGCTTTAAAGGAGTCAGATTTCCTTAGATCTTCAAAGTTTCTGGGAAAAATATGGATTCACTCATTTGATTTCTTCTGAGTTATTGGAATGTTGTTATTGTTGATGTTTAAAGAAGCATTATTTACCAATAAATTATCTTTCCTTTTTATAGAAATAAGACCTTCACTAAATTTACTTATATTTCGGGAAATGGAGAGGTCTATGTGTTCATATGATTGATAGTGATTTCCGTTATCTATTATTTGGTAGGTGGGAACTTTTACTCTCTTATTGATGTTATTGTCTCCTTCTATGTAAAAACTATTCTTATGCTTAAAATAGGTACTTATAGAAATGAGGTTAGTTTCGTCGATTAACGACGGGTTCGGATTAAAATTTGTGGTGTCTAAGTCGAACGTTATTTCTATAGGTATTGTTTCATAATTTTTAATTTCTCTTTTAAAATAAGAGTCTGAGGCTAGGTTAAGATATCCTGTATTTTCGTATACCTGGCAGAAGAGTTTCTCGTTTATGATGTGTTTACATGAATCCTTGGATTTAGTTAGGTACAATTTTTTAATTAGTTGGTTTGGAAATCGATAGTTAGCAAATATGGATTTCGTCGCGAGTGGAGTTGAGGAGTTTATCTCGTATCGTCCTTTTATTTTGAATTGGTATAAAAAAGGCTCTATGGTGAGTTTGTAGTCCTGAATGGTTATCATCTCATGTCCCTTAATATCTCGTCTATATGGTTGTTGGAACGTAAAAGTTAAAAGTTAAAAGTTAATGGTTCCTATAGAGGCAGGTCAAGTTTATGAAGTTAGGGAGCAATCTTCCCCTGCGTTTAAGGATAAGTTAAAGCTGGTTCTTTCTGGAATATCAGGGGCTTTTATGCTTCCGATTTCCACTTTAGCCATCACTACTCTATTTTTATCGTTAGGTGGATTTGTAGAGAGTGCTACTACTAATGGAGGTATTCAGAAGTTAGGTGGATTGCTTAAATCGCTCTCTTTTCCTATATTACAGGCGCTTCCTCTGTTGTTCTGTGTAGCATTTACGGTAGCTTTTTGTGGTAATGATCCTCTCTATATTTGGGGCTCCATCATATCCTATCTCTCTTTCTTAGCAGTTCAAGATAACTTTATACGCTCTAACGGCTCTAACAGTTGGATAATTTTGTTTCCGGGTTGATCGAGGGAGAGTAAATTTCTTGTTGGTAAAACCTTAGGTATAACTTCTCTTAATACTTCTGTATTCGGATCTTTGGTAATAGGGGCTTTATTAATGCCCTATTTAAAAAGGGAATGATCAGAAGTAAATCTTCCTGTTTATCTATCTTTCTTTAGCGGTAAGCGGTTTCTTCCTTTAGCGGCCGCAGTTGGAGGAATCTACTTTGGATTGCAGTTCTTGGTTTTTTGGCCTTGGGTAGGTCATGGAATAAGTGTTGCTGGTCAGTGAATGGCTAAAGCTCCGGGAGGGGTGGATTCCTTTCTGTTTGGATTTTTAGAGAGAAGTCTACTACCTTTCGGGCTACATCATACTTTCTATGCACCCTTCTGATATTCATCTTTGGGTGGAGATGTTGCCAATAACCTTGCCAATAGTAGTTCTCTAGGCACCACCACCACCACCGACACAATTTTGAAAAATTTGATTGCGGGAGCTGGGGAATCAACCATGTGAGCAGGAGATTCCTTCATTGGTGCCTCAGTTATATCTCTTCCAACTAATACAGTTACAGGTACAGGTACAGGTACAGGTACAGGTACAGGTACAGGTACAGGTACAAAGGTATTTGATTATTTAAAACAACAAGGAGTTAATGTGGGTAGATTTACCTCCGGTAAATATCCTGTTATGCAAATTGGTCTTCCTTGTGCTGGTATTGCTATGCTTTTGGAAGCACGTGAAGGTAGAAGAAAGGAAGCAGCTGCAGTTTTGGTTCCTGCGATTATGAACTGCTTTTTAATGGGTATTACTGAGCCCCTAGAATTCACCTTCTTATTCTGTGCTCCTAAGTTGTTCTATTGTTGTCACGCCGTTCTATGTGGTGCATCTTTCGCTCTTATGAACATATTAGGATCTCATATTCCGTCAGTATTCTCCGGAGGATTTATAGAACTTGTTCTAATGGGTATTATTCCTATGGCTAAGGGTACAAAACCAGAAAATGTACTATTTGTTGGGTTTATGTTGGCTCCTTTCTATTATTGAATATTCTTGCTATCCATAGCTAAATGCAACATTCCTACTCCAGGAAGAGAGTTAGTTGAACCTATATTAGCTATCGGAGAGGAACAAGAGGTTAAAGGGTCTAGTTCTAGAGTTCCGGAACCCGTAAGAACTATTGTTATAGCTTTGGGTGGATGAGATAATATCGGTAAGATGATTAACTGTGCCACAAGATTAAGATACGATATCATTAACAAAAGTAAAGTTAATGAGGCTTCTCTTAGATCTGCGGGAGTATTAGCTGTTAAATGGGTAGGGGAGAATCATGTGCAAATGATTATGGGACCTAAGGCTCAATTCTTGAACCAAGATATTATTAAATGAAAAGGAGAGGATTTAGGTATATAGATGTCGAATATCCTTCTGGTATTTGACGATTTTGAACCAATTAGTCATTACAAGCTTTCTTTAGTGGAGAAGGCTAGGGATTTAGTTACTCCAGATACTATAGTATTTGGATACTTTCCTAAATCTTCTGGAGATCGTATATTTCAACGGGAGGAGAAGATAGCTCTCTTGGGATCTTCTATTCCCAATTCTCCCACTCCTAGGTATGTAATTGATGGGAATTCTTTTGAGAAAGAAAGTCTTTCTCTATGCTATAGGATTCAAGAACAGAAAACCAAGCATAAAAATTCCGATTTATACCTACTCTTAGATTCAAAAGAATTTGAAGCTCTTAGAGCTTCTCAAGATTTAGTCTATACACTTTCTATGGTTCAACTAGTGCTTTATGTGCTTCCGGAAGATAGGGAGATATTAGAGAGAATGCCTTTAGTTATGCAACATCCAATATTGATAGCTAATACTCCCGAATTAAATAAGTTAGCAAATTCATCCATATTTGAAATGGATAAAGATACTTTCCCCCCTTTAGTTCAAGAGTATGTCAATAAGTCAAGTGAGTGTGCAATTAAGAGAATTAAGAAGTATCTTTCTCCTACTCGTTTTAAACATTCTTTAAGAGTGGCTGGAACTATTCAAAAGATAAATGAAACTATAGAGTTAGAGGATGCGGAGCTTAGATATAACTCTTATATTGCAGCTCTCTATCACGATATATGCAAAGAGTTTAAAAAGGAGGAATTAATCGAGATAGCTGAGAGGGAATTAGGGATAACCTCTTTCCCGAGTTATAAAGTGCTTCACGGTCCAGTTGGTGCTTGATTTATGAGAACTCGTTATTTATTTAATGATGAAAGTATATTGGAAGCGGTGTCAGAGCACACTGTGCCTTCTGAAAATCCAAAGAAGATAACTAAACTTCTCTATTTAGCTGATCATTTGGAATTGGAGAAGAGAGATAGGTATCCTGATGATATCTATAATCAAGTATGAGAGTTTTTAGATAAGAAAGATGTTGATAAGGCTTTTGAGATACTATTAAATTTCTGTAATTCTAAGAGACGTAATTATGTTAGTTAATTTAAGTAGATTTGTGATAGGCATCGGAACTGGATTTGTATCAGTTCTTTCTGGATCCATGTTATCAGATAAGAATGAAACTATAGAAAGTAGAGTTAGGGCCGGAGGATATATTCTTATTAAGGATTTAGGAAATAAGAGTAAGCTTATTACTGCAGAAAATGAGAAGTGATGTCAGAGGCATGAAGGTCAGAAGTTTGGCTACACTAAATCCGGGGTTATTGCCAAGTACTTTTCAGTTTGCGTTTTAAAGAATGATGTTAGAAGTAAGTTAGTAGCTAGAGGATACTCATTTATAGAGGAGAGTTCCCAAGCCCAAGCCCAAGCCAATGATACGAAGTATAAGGACTCAACTTATTACAAACAATTTCTAGGAATAGACACAACCACAACCACAACCACAACCAGTGATTCCAACAAGCTTCTTGAAGCATGTAAGCGTCACTATGATCTATATGCAGATTTAAGTGAAGATACTGCTGCTTTCAGATCTACAGTCAATTATTGTACATATGATCCGTCGTCTAGTACATCCGTCGGAAAATAGTTGTCTTATTTATTACTAGGAACAGTACAGTATTTAATAACGTTCTCTAATTGTCAAGAAGGGGGGTTTCCTTGCCACTTTCGACAGAATGCCTTCAACTCTTCTTTATCTTCGGCAATAAGCAATCTTCCTAATTCAAACTTATTTCTCTCTAAGATGTGACCATACATCTCGTCTGGATTAGAAGAATCAGAAACTAATCTATATCCTAAGTCCATAGGAGTCATTCTTGGTCTAGATAATCATCACCCTACTCTACTAGCCGAGAAGGAGATACATCCTCCAAATATACAACACACTACTAAATTAGAGCCTCTAAGACAAGGCATATCGTTTTCTTACAAAAAGAACTAAATTACTATAAGTAAAATGAGAAGTATAAGTAAATTCTATTGAGAAATCTTAGTACATCAATTTTTAACATTAATAAAGTTACTATCTTTTAATCCCTTAGTTATATCAATATCTAAATTAGCTTTCTCTTCACATTTGGTTTTGTAGTGCTCTGTGACGCTTCCATTACTTTTATCGGAAGATCAATTTTGAACTCCCCAAATATCTTGTTCTTTGTATACATTAGTTTGTCCATTTTGTAAATTGGCCTTTCTATAAGTTTCTCATGCAGCATCCCAAGCTGCACTTTCATTGTTACTAGTTTTACTTAAGAGAGTGGTGCTACTATCTTCCCCTATCAACTCAGACACTGTTTTAGGTCTTGCACAATAATTTTTAAAGTCTTTATATTCTTGGGAATTTGAATCAACCTTTAGTTTAGATTTCTCCTCACATTTATTTTTGAATTCATCAAATGCATTATTACCATTCTTTTTTTGACCTCATTCGGATAATTCTCATATATCTTTTTCCTTATATTCACTTCCTGAGGAAGAGACTTTGTGAGCATCTTTATATCTCTTCCAAGCCTCATCTCACTTTGTATTATCTTTAGCATTCCTAGTTAAAGACTTTATAAACGCTTCAGATTTGATTAATTCAGATATTAATATTCCAGATTTAAAGGGATTAGAAACAGCTAAATAAGCTCCTCCTGCACCAACCGCTCCAACTCCACCTATTAAACCTACTAACTTTATATCCATAGTCTTTTAAATAATACAAGGGAAGACATGAGATCCTCCTGTATTTATTTAAAAAGTTAAATCTATTGGTTAAAAATCTCGATAATCAAGATTCTCTATATGGCACTTTCCACAGTAGCAAAATTAACAATAGGTTTAGGAACTGTAGGGGGAGTAGCGGGTTCTGCTGTTGGAGTAAACTATCTTATTTCTAAGGGCCCAAGCATTTCTGAGCTTATTAAATCTAAAAATCCAGAGAAGCGATTGCTGGATAAGAATTCTTCCTCTGAGCTTTGAAAAGCGGCTTGGAAAGCTTATCGAGAGGCCAATAAGAATGAAGAGAAGGATATTTGAGGCATTGAGGGGTGAAAAAAAGGAGATGCTACGACAGTAGAGGAAGCTCCTGAAGCGTTTAAGAAAGGATGTGAATCCAGAATTGAGGGTTCATCTAAGTTATATGATGAAGTCGTTAACTATTGTACTAGAAAGACGATATTAGCTGACTTAGTTGGAGATGATCCCAATAGAAAGTTATTGGCTAAGGTTGAGGGAGGAAATACAGATGCCTGAAAATCTGCATGAGCAGAATATAAGAAAGAAGGAACTAACCACAATGGCAGCGGAGAGAATGATTGAAAGTTAAGTGATTGATCGTCTGTTAATTCAAGTACAGAGGCTGCCGGTTCTTTTATGGATAAGTGTAAGTCCAATAGTGAAAAAGAGGGGCATGACACTTCCACACTTCTTTATCAAAAGCTCCTTAAATATTGCACTACTAAGATTTCAGAGTAGAAGTGACTTTACTATCTAAAGGCTTTATAGGAGTAGTTGGTGTTGCTTCGGGTACTGGAGTAGTAGCTTTTGGAGTTTATAAATTGAATTCTTCAGAAGAACTTAAGACTATCTCTTCCCTTATTAATTCTCAAAGGAATAAGAGAAAGTTAATTAAGTCTGAAAGCGGATCCGAAGAAGCTTGAAAAACTGCGTGACAGGAATATCGTAAAAACTTTAATAATCTAGATACAAACCCCTTTTCTTTAACTTGAACTAAGGGAGATTCTCCAGCTTCCGAAAATGCCACTCAAGCATTTATGGATGCTTGTGAAGTTCAAGGAACAAAGAAGGTTAAGGATTCTAAATCTAAGGATTATGAATTATTCCTTAAGTACTGTGCTAGAGATACTTTAATGTCAGATTTAGTTTCTGAAAATTCTAAAAGGAAGGCTTTAGTTAAAAAGGATAGTGAATCGGAAGATGCTAATTGAAAGGCAGTTTGAGAAGAATACAAAAAGGAGAATAAGGATAAATCTAATCAAAAGGATCATTGAAAACTTAATGATTGATCCACTAAGCATAGTGAAAATAAAGTTCCGGTATCTTTTATGGAAAGGTGTGATCAGGAATTAAAGCGTGTTTATTACGATAATGAAGGAGATGATTATAAGAAGGTAATATCTTGATGTACAGAAACTTCTCCTAGCAGCTAAGTCCATATTAAGGACCTTACTTAAAATCTTAATTTACAGGCTTAGTACACCAATTTTTAACGTTAATAAGGTTAGAATCCTCCAATCCCTTAGATAAATCTATATCTAAAGCTGCCTGAGTTTCACACTTGGTTTTGTAATTCTCAGTAGCCGTATTATTTTGTTTAGCAGTAGATCATCCATCTACAGCCCAAATATCAGTATCCTTATATTCATTATTTTTACCCTCTTTCAAATTGGCTTTTCTATACGCTTCCCAAGCGCTATTTCAATTTGCACTATCGTTATTACCGGTTTTATTTAAGAGAGTGGTCCTACTATCTTCCCCTATTAATTCGGATACAGTCTTGGGCCGTGCACAATAATTTTTAAAGTCTTTGTATTCTTGAGAATTTGAATTAACTTTTAGTTTAGATCTCTCTTCGCATTTATTCTTAAATTCTTCAAAAGCATCATCCTGACCCTTCTTTTGATCTCAATTGTTTAAATTTCACACATTTCCGATATTTTTGTGAGCATCTCTATATCTTTTTCAAGCCTCATTCCATTTCGCGTTATCTTTAACATCTCTAGTTAAGGGTTTTAAGAGGGATTCTGATTTGATTAGATCAGACATTAATTTCTTGTCTTTAAAAGGATTAGAAACAGCTAAATAAGCTCCTCCCGCACCAACAACCCCGACGCCCCCTATCAAACCTATGAGTTTTGGATTCATATTCTTTTAAATATACAAAGGAAGGCAAGAATCCCTCTGTATTTATTTAAAAATTTAAATTTATTAGTTAAAACGATCGATAATAATTTTTCTACATATGGCTTTCTCAACAGTAGCGAAATTTTCAATCGCTATAGGAACTGTCGGTGGAGCGACAGGTTTTGCTATTGGAGCGCAGAAGCTTTTTTCTAAGGGTCCAAGTATTTCTGAACTTATTAAGTCTAAGAATCCGGAGAAGAGATTATTGAATAAGAATGCAACTAAGGAAGCGTGAAAAGCTGCTTGAAAATCTTACAGAGAAGCCCAACAGAATAGAGAGAAGGATATTTGAAATATTGAGGGTTGGAAGAAAGGAAATCTTACGTCAGATGAGGAAGCGCCTGAAGCTTTTAAGAAAGGGTGTGAATCCAGAGTGACAGGTTCATCTCAATTGTATGATGAAGTAGTTAGCTATTGTACTAGGAATACTACGTTAGCGGATTTAGTAGCAGATGATTCCGGAAGAAAATTACTAGTTAAGGTAGATTCTGGAAATACTCCAGAATGAAAAGCCGTGTGAGCTGCATATAAGCAAACTAATACTAATAAGGCCAATAATCAAGATGAGTGAAAGTTAAATAATTGGGCTACTGATCATCAAAAGACTGAGGCTCCCGTTGCATTCATGGACAAATGTAAGACTAATAGCGAAACAGAAGGATTTAATCCTAAAAGCACACTTTATGAACAGCTTTTAAAATACTGTACTTCTGTAGTTTTCAAATAGATAGATATGACTCTATCTAAGGCGAAGTGTGAGGTTGTTGGAACCACCTCCAGAGTTGAATTATCTATCTTAGGAATCCATAAATTCCTTATCTCTTCATTTTTAATTTCCAATCATTCAAATAAGAGAAAATTAGTTAATTTAGATTCTGTAGAAGTCTCAACTTGAAAAAGGTATGGGGTCGTAAACCATTACACTGTGGTCTAATGGGCATTTGATGATTGGAAAAGTCAGTCATATTTTTATACTCCAGGAGATAATCTTTTGATGTATTAAGAAAAACGAATACGCTTAAGGAAATTCGTGGCTTTTAGATCTATACTTCCTAACTTGTTGCTAGGAATACCTCCCGCGGTAGTTTGTTCTTTTTTATTAATAAATAAAACGTCAAGTTCGAGTCCTCTAGATCTTCTAACTAATAAAAAAAGGGAAGAAAAATCTTTTGATAAGAGGGAGCAGGGAGATCAGAAAGCGAAGGATGCAGAAACTAAAGGTAAAAGCGGAGTTTCTGAGGGGCAATCGGCAGGAACCATTGCATCTACTAGGGATTCCTCACCACAAACTTCATCAGCAGGTACAGAAATTTCAGGGAAAGGAGGGCAAGAAGCTACTGTTACGGGAGTTGTTTCTTCTGGGGGTTCTGGAAGTAAATTTGGGGGGATATTCTCGGATCTTTTAGACCTTTAGTTATGGCTCTTTCTACAATAACAAAATTTGCAATAGGCTTAGGAACTGTAGGGGGAGTTGCGGGTTCCGCTATTGGAGTAAATTATTTTCTGTCTAAGGGCCCAAGTATTTCAGAGCTTATTAAATCTAAAAATCCAGAAAAGAGATTGCTGGATAAGAATTCTTCTTCCGATCTTTGAAAAGCAGCATGGAAGTCATATAGGGCTGCCAACAAGGATAAAGAGAAAGATATGTGATCTATTGATGGATGAAAGAAAGGAGAACCGACAGATAATGAAGCCGCCCCTGAGAGTTTTAAAAATGCTTGTGAATCCAGGATTAAGGGTTCATCCAAGTTATACGATGAAGTTATTAACTATTGCACTAGAAAGACAATATTGGCTGACTTAGTGTCAGAAGATTCTGGAAGAGTTTTATTAGTTAAAGTTTCTGGTGGAAATTCTAAGGAGTGAAAGGAGGCATGATCGTCTTACAAGAAAGCCAATACTACCCACACAGATAATAGTGATGTTTGAAAATTAACTGGCTATTCTTCAGAGCACTCTAAAGAAAATGCTCCCGATGTATTTATGGAGAAGTGCAAGACCAATAGCGAAACAGAGGGTTACGATATTAATGGCGATCTTTATAAACAGTTATTGAAATATTGCACTATTGAAGCTCCTAGATAGATATGACTACTTTGTACAAGGGAATTATAGGAGCAGTTGGAGTTACTTCCGGGATTGGATTAACTGCTTTATATAAATCTGGCTCTTTTGAAAAACAGCAAGTTATTTCGTCTCTTCTATCTTCAAGTAACAAAGATAGAAGAAAACTAGTTAAATCTTCTAGTGGGGCTGAGGATGGATGGAAACAGTCTTGAAAAGAATACAGAGAAGTTTTCAATAACACCGGAAAGAATCCCTTTTCTTTAGCTTTGACTAAAGAGACAGGATCTGTAACTTCTGTTAATGCCACCCAAGAATTCATGAGTGCTTGTGAATCTTGGGAGTCCAAGAAGGTTAAGAATATTGAAGATGAGGACTATCAAACATTTCTGAAATACTGTACTAGGAATACTTTGATGTCTGATTTGATTAAAGAGAATGGAAGGCAGGCTCTAGTTAAGAGTGGCACTGAAACTAGCGATGCTAAGTGGACGAAGGTGTGGGAAGAATATAAGAAGCACAATATCGTTAAAACTGCGCAATCTGATTATTGAAAGCTTAATGATTGGGCTAATAAGAATGGTTCAAGTACAGTTCCTGTTTCTTTTATGAATAGGTGTGATTCAGAATTAAATAGGTCCTACTATGATGTTCATGGGGATGACTATAAGAAGGTAGTAGATTGGTGTACAGAAGAAGCTCCTAAGAAGCCTTAGTACATCAATTCTTAACGTTAATAAAGTTAGTATCCAACAATCCTTTAGTTAAGTCAATATCCATATTTGATTGCTTTTCACATGCATCTTTGTAGTGGGAAGTGGCTACTTCACCACTTTTAGCACTAGCTCAATCTTGAATCTTCCAAGTGTCGGTATTTGCACTTGTGGCATTTGTATTAGAGGCTTTATATTTCTTCCAAGCTTCGTTCCACTGTGCCTCTTCTCCAGATCCCGATTTACTTAGGAGAGTAGTGCCACTTTCTTCCCCTATTAATTCAGATACAGTTTTAGGTCTTGCACAGTAATTCTTAAAGTCCTTATATTCTTGAGATTCCCTATTAATCCTTAATTTAGCTCTAGATTCACACTCATTCTTGAATCCTTCAAAAGCATTATCTTGACCTTTCTGCTTAGATCACTCTGATAATCCTCATATATCCTTCTCTTTGTAGGTATTTTCGGGAGAAGAGACCTTATGCGCTTCCTTATACCTCTTTCAAGCTTCATTCCATTTAGAATCATCTCCTGTATTTCTAGTTAAAGGCTTTACAAGTGCTTCTTTCTTTATCAGCTCAGAAGTCAAATTCTCTTTTTCCTTAAAGGGATTGACAATAGCTACATAAGCAGCTCCTCCCGCGCCCACAGCACCCAATCCCCCCATCAGGCCTAATAGTTTCATATCCATAATCTATAAATATACAAAGGAACAAAGGCTTCTCCTTCGTATTTATTTGAAAGATTAAGTATCCAGAATTAAAACTTCGATAATTATTTTTTCCAAATTTATGGCTCTTTCTACAGCAATAAAATCGTTGATAGGATTGGGTGCTATAGGGGGTGTAGCTAGCTCCGCCGTTGGAGTTAATTATCTCCTATCTAATAGGGGATCTATTATTTCAGAATTAGTTAAATCAAAGAGTTTAAATAAGAGAAAGTTGATTAAGTCTTCTAATGGGTCCGAGGATGCTTGAAAGAAGTCATGACAAGCATACAGAGAAGTTTTCAATAACACCGGAAAGAATCCCTTTTCTTTAGCTTTGACTAAAGAGATAGGATCTGTAACTTCTGTTAATGCCACCCAAGAGTTCATGAGTGCTTGTGAATCTTGGGAATCCAAGAAGGTTAAGAATATTGAAGATGAGGACTATCAAACATTTCTGAAATACTGTACTAGGAATACTTTGATGTCTGATTTGGTCTCTGAAAACTTGGGACGAAGAGTTTTAACTAAAGGAAGTGAAGATAGTGATTCTAAAGGATGAAAAGATGCTTGGTCTGATTACAAGAAAAAGAATTCTTATGTACAAGGGAAGCAAGGAATTTGGGATTTAAGTGATTGAAGCTCAAAATACAATCAAGATAAGGCTCCAGTCACTTTCATGACTAGATGTGATTCAGAATTAAAAAGGGAGTATTACGATGTAAAAGGAGAGGATTACAATAGAGTTATAGATTGATGTACTGAAAATATTTAATCGAATTTTGTGGCTTCTAAATCCCTTCTTTCCAATCTTCTTTTAGGTACCCCTCCTGTAGCGATTTGTTCTTTTCTATTGATAAATAAAAAGGAGAGTACAAGTCCCTTAGATCTTCTTACTAAGAAAAAAGAAGATAAGGTGGAGGAATCTAAAGGGGAAGGAGATAAAGTAACTGAAGGGTCTGTAGGAATAAAAGAAAATCAGACTCAGGCAGGTTCTACATCAGGAACTTCGGATGCTTCTACAGGCTCAACATCTACAAGTGGGGACACAACTGGAGTATCAGGAAGTCAAGGACAAGAATCACAAGTTACAGGAACTGCTAGTTCTGGATGTGGATGTAATGGTTGGGGAGGTGTGTTTTCTGACTTTTTTGACTAGTGGGATTAGAACTTAGATTCGGGAGTTAAGCAGAATTCTTTAACTTGGTAAAAGAGTTTGTAGTTGGAGGGTATATAGGGCAGTATAAAGTTATCTTTGCACCAATCAACTAAGTCGTCAAATCTCTGTTTTTTACTTAATATTCCTCTTTTTATAGCACCACTTTCATATTTATTAAATATCCTCTCTTTCTGCTCTTCATCTAGGGGAATACCATCTATATTCTGGGTATTGGGTGATTCTAAAAGAGCTGCTTTTATATTTAGGGTACAATATTTTTTCAAACTGTCACACATATCGGGATCATACTTTTTCTTAAGGTGGATATTACACCAATGCTTTAATGAGTATGCGCCTTCGTTATCGGTGGAGCTTTCCTTAATATTGGTAATTAACTTTATTAATTCTCCTTTATTATCTATGAAGACTTCTCTTCATCTAATAAATTGATCTCTTTTGGCCGAAAATAGAGTCTTGTAATTTAAGGATTCTAATTTGGCTTGATTAGTGGGATGTGTAAGGATAGATTTTATTGCCTTTACAGTTATCCCAGATACTACCGTAAATAGGGCAGAGGCACTTATAGATTTAACGATGTTAAAACTCATGAAAAAAAGGGACTTTTCTTCCTTTTGAAAAAAGTGTTAATCTACCGTAAGTGTTATATTTAATCTTCCCTACCGGTTGCTAGAGATGTTAAATTGACCGTTTCTTAAAAGACTTTTATTTATAGGATCCTTAACTTCTTTATCTACAGTACCTTTAGTACTTATTAGTAAGTTTAGTGCTCTGGGAAGAGAGAATTACATATCTGATTTTAAGAAAGATCTGCGTTTAATCGGGAGTAAGTATTCAGAGAAATTTGGAATTGCGGAATTTACTAAAGAAGCTCTCAGAGCGGAGGAAATGCAACTTTCTATATATGAGATTTTTGCTCGAGACATTCTTGGAAGATATCTGGAGAGAACTACTATAGATTCTCTTAAGCAGGAATATTTAACCTTCGTTAAGGATGAACAGAAGGACTTTGATAATCTACTAAAGAGTACTAGGGAAAGACATACTAGTGGACAACCGGCTATTAATAGGATCCTAGATGAGAATGGGGGAAGTAGGGAGAGCATGAAGAGAAGGCTTCTTAATAAGAAGTCTTATGATCTGCTTAAGAAGCAAATACTTAATTTCAATAAAGATAACTTTACCCTTAATAAGAATGTCACAGATAATCCTAGAACCCACTTCATAAGGGGTTCACATTTCTTTTCTAAATCGGAATTACTGAATAAGGATAATTGGAAGTACATAGGACTTTATCCTACTCTTTTTGATGAAGGATTTGTGGCGGATCAGGAATCCTTTCAAAAAGAGAAATTTGAGTTTCTTAGATATGCCTGAGAAAAGTGATTTAACGAGGTTAAGCCTTTCTATGCATGGATGTCCCTATGGAAGTACAAAGCTGATGCCACTAAGTCAGAACTTGAGAAAGTATATGACAGTAGTCAATTAAATGGAGATTTTCCCAATAAGGCTTCCTATGAATTCCCTTTATTTGATTCTGACGATAATAAGAAACTAAGTACTGCCACTAAGTTTCATAGATTTTGAAAGAATATAGTTAGCAAAGGTAACTCCTTCCGATCCGTCCCTAAGAGTTATACCGATGATAGCTCTACTTCTATTTATGTGGAAGGAGCTAATATGTATGAACAACTCTATATTAAGTTTGCGGCTGCCGTTAATTACAAGTACTCTAAACTCTTAAATTCTTCATCTACAAATAACACAATAAACTTAGTTGAAAAGAACAAGAACCCATCACATCCATTAGATCTATTTGCTAAGTCCACTTCCACCACTTCCCAGTCTTATCTAAAAGTTGATAAATCGATACTTAAACAGCAACAGCAACAGCATGAAGAGTTCTCGGATGCTGTTGAAGTTAAAGATACTCCCTGAATATTCATAAGGAATCAGGCCGGAATACATGGAATAGCTTTAGATAGTCACCACCTTAACAATCCAACTCCCAAAGACATATTTAATCACTTTAATTTCAGAACTTTACAAACCTTAAATAATAGATCTTTTAAATTTGAGGATGTTCTGGATTTAAACGCAGAACAACCTATAAATGCTTTTAAAGATTGGATTAGTAAGAGCTTTGATAGGATGCTTCTATCTTATGTTTTAGATAGACCATTTAGTGATTTCTCTAAATATAAGGACCCCGATATAGCTTCTTTTAAAGAGGTATTTGATAAGAGAGAGAATCTCTTCTATCTTTCTGAAAAGTGGAAGAAGATACTACTTCTTAGAAAATCTCTAATTGGAGAATATGCAAGATTTGGGTGATCGGTTTCCTCTTCCTCTTTCGATAAAACCGATAAGAAACACGGATTAGCTAGTCCAATTCCTTATCCAATTACAGTTTCTTCTGGAAATGAGGAAGTAGTCTTTAAGGATTTAGAAAAACTATTTGATGTTAATTTCTATGAGAACAGTGTTTCAGGTTCTGGATTATTAGATAAGTTTTCTAAATCCAATTCCGCATATGAAGGAGTTTTAAATAAGTGAATTAATGAACGCAATCTCTCTGTAAATGTTGGTAGGAGCGACTTTTTTCAAAGTGATCGTATATTCACCAATAACTTCTTAGTTAATGAAGTAGTAGATACTTTCTTAGACAAGGGAGAGTCCTTTAAGCAAATGTTATTTAAGTATGAGCTTAAGAATAACTACCTGGGTAAGTCCTTCTTCGGAGCTAATGGATATATAAATGTAGGAGATCAGTCTCTATTGATTAAAGCTCCCAATTCTTCTTCCACTTCTTTAAGTGGTAATGACTTTTTAGATAGAACTGATGGAATAGCTAATAGCTCTAATGTGATTAAGTTGACTAAAGATATGAATGAGATGATTCAGAGATTCTACTATGGTCAACATTATTTAAAGTCTGCAGAAGATAATCCATTAGGTATTCTTCGTCATGGATCTGGAGTTCTTAAAGAGATTTCCGATTCCGATACTGCTAACAGTGGAAAATCAGAATTTCGAAAGAAACTAGAAAACGAGCTTCTGACGTCTGCCCAAGGGTCTTTTGAGAAACACTATTTTTTAAATGGTCCTCAAGCTAAAGAAGCTCACCTTCAATTCTTAGCTACCCTTACTTATCTAGTTAAGGATGATTTTAAGAACTTCATGAGTTTGATGAAGTCTGTAGTTACTCCAAAGAGTGATGCTTATTTCTTGTGGGAGAGCATAGATAATAGGGCTCCTTCCAAACTTAAGACCGGAAAGAATTTTTTAGATAATCCTTTCTTAAGGCCCAATGGATTTAAGATTGAAAATAGCACAAATAAAGAAATCGGCAGCTTCTACAACTACCTAAAATCTCATTTTTCTCCATATAAGCAATCAGCACAAGCACAAGCACAAGCACAACATAATAAGCATTTCTACAAAGGTCTACTAGTCCTAAACACTTCTCATGGATGGGCAAGCACTGGAGTGGCTTCAGAAGATAGAGATAAGTTCGTATCTGAGACTCTTTATAATTTTGGAACTTCTAGGGAGGAGTTAAATAAATATGTATTGGGTATTAGTACAGAAGAGGATTACAAGGAGATAGTAGAGAAGATTAAGAAGATATTGAAAGACAATAAAGACAAATTAGCCCCACTAGACTTGAATACCATTTACTTTAGCGATAATAATAGCGGTTACAGAGTTTTAACGCTTGAAGAGAAGAAAAATCTTCTGTCTGCCATTGTTAATTCCGTGAAGACTAATATTACAGATGGAAAAATTTCAAAGAGTCAATACAAAGATACGTTCCTTGTAGATCCTGATAGTAACTTCCATCCTATAGGAAAGAGTCATAGCGTTCCCAACAACAACAAAGAAGAAGTAATAGAAGAATCAAAACATTTACCACAACACCTAAAGGGTAAGAAAGTAGATGAAAGTGAAGTTTCTGATGGAAGGTACATTGCAATCCAGGTAAGTAGTTCTGTATTTTCTAATTTCGAGAACTTTAAAAAATACGTAAATGAAAATCTTTCTAGAGAGGTATTCTGAAAATGAGTAATAGATGTGGCCCTTAAGAAGGAGGTTCAGGAAATAGCTGTTAAAGATTTAGAAGGTGGCGCCGACAAGCAAAAGTCATTTGATAAGAAATGGAAAGAAAGTGCTACTTATAGATATGCTATGTAAGTCTTATGTGTAGTCAGGGAAGTTGCGTATTTTGTGATATATCTAAGGATTTACCTAACAGTAAATCTATTATGGAATCTGAGCATGCATTTGCCTTGCCAGATCATAAACCGATAACTAAAGGTCACACTCTTATCATTACCAAAAAGCATTTTGAGAACTTCATGGAGGTAGAGGATGATCATATTAAGGATGTATCAATTCTCGCTAAGAAGACAGTTAAGAAATTAATGGAACTATATCCCGATATTCAAGGAGTGAATTATGTGTCTAATCAGGGGGCTAAAGCGAAACAAGTAGTTTTTCATTTTCACTTACATATAATTCCTAGATATTAAGGATACGGGTGTGTCAAGTAATTCTAAGAAGAGGGCGGAAGATTCCATAAAGGAAATTAAGTTAAAGGTTCCTGAGTCTCTTTATCGTGCTTTGGAGAGGCAATTAGCTATTCTCAAGAAATCTCAAATAGCTAAGTTTGAAAAGGTAAATACTGTGGATGAGTTTGTCTCCGAGTTTCTTCAAACTTTGAAAGTAACGGAGGAAGAATTCGAAGAAATGAAAGAGAAATTTGGGGCTGCTTTTGGAGATCTGGAGAGAAAACAGCGAATTATTAAGGAAATCTTTTCATCCTTTTCAAAAGACTGGGAAGGTTTTGTTCCTGACGATGTGGATTTAGCCGATGAGGAAGAAGAAAGGAGAAGAAAAAGAGCTAAGATCGCGAAAGAGAAGAAGAATTAGAATTCAGTCATTTCTTTAACGAAAGAGAGAGTACCGAATTTGCTAACTTTTATTAGGTTTCCTCTATCTGCCTTAACGATACTATTTTTCTTATTAGATAAGTTTGCCTGTATTGAGATAGGGGGAGGATTCACTGTATTTCACCTACTTGGAGGTTTTTGCTTTGTAGTATCTGTTTTTACAGATTTCTTAGATGGCTATTTAGCTAGGAAGTGAAATGTGGTTTCTGGATTTGGAAAGATATTCGACCCCTTAGCTGATAAGCTTCTAATTAATGGGACCATGTTGGTCTTTTGATGGAGAGGCTATATTCTTTCAGTCCTTACGTGAACCCTTATTAGTAGGGATATCCTTATGGATTTAATAAGGTTGGCATTCTATAGGAAACGTAAGATTATTGCAGCCATAAAAACAGCTAAATATAAAACTGCCACAGAAATGCTCGGGTTAATAGTACTAATCTTTTGCTTTCCTAAAATCAATACCACTTTATCCCTTTCCTCATTAGTAACAGGAAGCTTCTGAGGAAGCCAAGGACTTCTATTCATAGCCACCATTTTCTCCTTAATGTCTTTCTGGCAATACATAGAGAAGTTAAGAGAGAAGACAGATGGGTAGTACACCCCTTTATTTACTAATAATTTCAGGATTCACAGTAATCCTTCTAGCCATTCTAAATTTACAGAGAAGAATCCCTAATACAAGACCCAGAAGAATTCGTTTTAAGAGAATACATAAGGACTTGGCTTTATCCGAATATGAATCATTTGTATTTCAACTCTCTTATTCTATGAAGTATCTATCGGATAATAGTATTGGAGCTTTAATAGTTGTAGAGAATCGGGATAATCTTCAAAAGTACGTTATCTTAGGATATGAGGTTAAGGCTAAGTTAACTTCGGAATTTTTAACAACGGTCTTTGGTAATAAGAAATCTGCATTGCATGATGGAGGAGTAATTATTCGTAATTTTGAGATAGTTTCTGTATCTTCCTATTTCCCGGTAACTCAATCTAATATGACTTCATCTTTTGGTGCTAGACATAGGGCCGCTTCGGGACTTACTGAGACAACAGATGCCATTGCTTTAGTAGTCTCAGAGACTACAGGTAATATCTCCTATAGCAAAGGAGGGAAGATATTTGAAATAGAAAAAGATAACTTGGATGTTATTTGTGAGAAGTTATTTCAAGTTTTGAGTTTTTATATAGATTAAAATAAGATTCCACATCTATGAGCTCGTCCTGTGTTGCGAAACAAGCTAAGTTACGAGGGTTTATATGAGCGTCAACTAGAGTCTTTAACTCAAAAAGTATTTTTTCTTTACGATAGCAAGAACGACGCCGGGATAAAGAGTCAAATACGTAACCAGCCCCTTAACCTTTTAGTTGAAGCAATAGAGAAGATAGATGATATTGATTTAGCTGTTAGATTCATAGTAGCTTCCTATCGAATAAAGATGGGGGAGTTATTTCTCGCTTTCACAGAGTCCAATAAGATCAAGATTCTTTTTAAGTTAAATTCAGCCGTATTATCTCAACTACTTAACGATTTAAACTCTGACGACGTCTACGAGATTTTAAATATAGTTCCTCCAGCTCTACAGAAGAAGATACTACTTAACTCTTCTAGAAACCTTAAGTTGGAGATTAAGGAGCTTAAGAGTTTCGATTTTGGACATGTTGGAAGTATTATGAATAATACTTTCGTTACCTTCGTTGAAGGTATGAATATTGGTGAAGCAATTAACTTTCTTCACATTAATAAAGACTCCTTTGATATAGGGGAAGAGATATTCGTTACTAATACAGATGATGAGATTGTTGGATTTGTGAGAACTAAGAATCTCTTATTCCACAGGGAGTCTGAGAGTATTTCCGAAGTAATAGAGAAGTCCTACTTTTCTGTAGGAGTGTCAGAAGGTATAGACGAAGTTATTGACTTATTTAAGAAGTATAGTCCCGGAACAGTAGCAGTTATAGATGAGAATAATAAGTTAGTAGGGATAGTTAATAGCAGTGACGTAATTCCTGAGATTATAGATAACAATATGGAGGACGTATATCACTTCTATGGAATTAGAGATACCTATAAGACCTATTTGAATAGTGATGTTATGGAGATTGTTAAGTCTAGGATTTTCTGCTTAATAATTACCTTACTAGCAGCTACAGTTACTACTTATGCCATTGATAAATTTGAAACTCTAGGAGTTTCTTGAACGGCAGGAATTTCTTCCGCCATATTGGTACCTATTATTCCCATAATTACTGATATGTGTGGAAATACTGGATCTCAGACTACAGCTACTATTATCCAAGCTGTAGCTTCTGGGGAAGTAAAGGATAGGGATATATGGAAGGTAATTAGAAAGGAATTAAAGGTTGCTTTAGTTATAGGGTTAGTGTTGGCTCTCTTTAACTTCTTCAGACTAATTATCTACTACACAATGGTTCCTATAGATTCTTCTAAGTTTCACTTAAACAATACTGGTACTGGTAGTATAAATTCCAGAGATAAATTATTTTTGGTGGGAATGGTGGGGGCATTTAGCTCTTCCATTTCCCTATTCTTAGTAGTTTTATGTTCTAAATTCTTTGGAGTATTAATTCCCTTTATGGCTATTCGATTTAATTACGACCCTGCTTCCATATCAGCTCCAATACTAACTACTATACTAGACACAGTATCCTCAGTTATATTCTTCGGAATCGGGGTATTGTTCCTAAATTGAACGATATCTCCTATATTCGGTGTGAGTGTAGCTAACGGAAAATTAACGGGAAAATAAAATGGCGGAAACTATGGGATTTGAACCCATGCACAAAAAATCTTTGTCTAACACATTAGCAGTGTGTCCCCTTGAGCCTCTTGGGTAAGTTTCCAAGATTTTCTATTTTAATTAGCTTTTTAAATTATTCCCTTAATTCCTTATTGTATGGAAAAGACAGTTAACTAATTAACGGACATTAAAATCCCTACTATGAACTTTTCCAAACGGATCCCATTTTTCCTATTCCCTGGAGGCTTTTTGGGATTTACATTCTCAGGTATGGATGAGGATGCTCCCGCAATCTTATTGACTGAAGAAGAAAAGGTCACATTAGAAGAAAAAATATCTGAATTTTTAAAGATAGCGGGGAATAGTACAGGAGCTAAGGAATTAATAGAAGGTTATTTAAAGACTTCAGTTGGAGCAAAGATATTTGCCCAAAAGCTAACAGAACATTTTCTAGTCAAATTTATAGATACTTTTACTCCCTCAACTTCCTCTTCCTCTGAAATAAAGGATAGATTAAAAAACAAGCTTTTACATCTTAGGAATAGCGCAACCGGTGAAATAGATGAGAATAAAGTATTTGCTGGAAATGATACTCTTAAGAAGGAATACACAGTTCTGACTAGGATTAAACCAGTCTTTCAAGAAGTACTTGTAGATGTATTAACCTCCTCTCTTGCTTCTGCAAAAGATGATGCCATTTCCATTTCTTCAGATCCCGATGAGTGAAAGAAGAAACTCTCTGAGTTCTGAGATCATGTGTTTGACGATTATCTTCAATATGAGAAGCCTCTTCCTTTTAGGAAACTGACTTGAAAGTATGATACTGCCGATAAGGCTAATGAAATCAAAGGATTATTTGATGAATCTGACATTCCAAAAGGAACATCACTTCCAACTTTAGCCAGTTACTTCTTTCCTTATGTGTCTTCTGCTACTCAAAGTAAATTTAAACAATTTGTAGACTCTATAAAGGGCAGCGGCTCTGGCAGCGGAACGGATTTGTCTAAATATTCGGATGAAAGTAAGATTGACTTTGTGGTTCCTATTTCAGGAATAGCAGATTCTTCCGCTTCCTCTCAAGAAGCAATATCTATACTTGAGTTAGCCCAATACTTTTCTAGTCAGATCGCTGAGCAGGCAACAGGTTCATTTTATAAGGACAGTAATACTTACAATGCAGTCCATCATGACTATGGCTATGGAAACAAACAAAAGTTTAGGTTATTGGGGAATACTGTTGATGATAGTAAAGATGATAACTGTGCTAAAGAAAGTTCTGCCGATAAAGATGGATCTATAGTTTCTTTAAAGGCTGACAAGTTATCTGACAAGAGTGTTCACGATATCTTTTGTATTAAAAAAGATAGCAGTTGATTTAAGACCAACAAAGAGCTAAGTGATTTTTTCTATTTAAAACAAACCTCACAAACCTCACAAACCGAAAAACATTGAATAATTTTTAGAGATAAAAGAGGGGTACATGGAATTTCATTAGATACTGAACTTCTCAAAAATATCAAAAGTAAAAGTAGTGATTGAAAGAAGGAATGAAAGAAGAGAATATTAAAGTTGAAGGAAGCTCCAGGCTTCAATTTACAAAAATCTCTGGAACAACATCTAGATATTCATTTTGATAGATTGGTTCTTAGTTATTGAGATAAATTCCACTCTTCCTCTTCCTCTTCCTCTTCCCGAAAGTTCAAAGATGTTGCTGCTAATCTTAGCAAACTACTTCTTAAAGACTACTATAGTAGTAAGTTAATCCCTTTGAGGGATAAGTTATTTAGAGATTATGAAGAAGCATTTCAAAGCAATTTAATTAAGGACGGATTGAAGTTTAAATTCAATCCCAAGTTAGCATTTGCCGGTCGTTTTCCGTATAAAGTATCGGATTCTGGATATTACTTTTACGTTGGAGGAAAAAGGCAAGCCGTTAGTACTAATGTAGACCCTTTAACTAAACACCTAGAGCTATCTTTGTACTTGGATTTCATGCCCGAAAACAATTCTACAAATGATTCTATAGGCCAGATCGTTTCTGCTTTTGAAGGTTATAAAAAGCAATTGTCTAGCTTATTTCGAGACAAATCAACATCAACAAAGACATATGAGAACAAGAATTATTTTGAATTTTCAGCTTCCGGCGTGAGCTCCGTATCTACTGTAGGAACTTCGGAAGTTTCCGAAGAGGAAGTTTTAAATACCCTTCTTATTTCTATTCTTAAGGATAAGGCTGTTTCAGATGTAATCATGCAGGGGAGATTGGGCCAACAATCAAACTATTTTGATTTATCCACCTGAAAAATGAAACAACAACAACAACAACAATCATCAATATTAGGAACTTCCAATAAAGATCTTTTTAAATCCAATTCATCCAATTCATCCAATTCATCCAATTCATCCAATTCATCCAATCAGTTATTTGAAACTCTAGTTGAGAATTACTTACTAGAAGCTAATTCTGTCGGTTTAACCACTTCTAGCTCTCAAAGGCTTTTTCTAAGGCACTCCCCTACACGAGAATGGTCACGGTCTTTGGAGACTTTGGATCGAAATTTGAATTACAAACTATCTACTTATGGAACAGATCCTTTAGCAGCCAAATCCACGTTATTGGAAACCTACACTATCAATTATTTAGTAAATAATGATTTAGAAAAATTTAGACTATACCTAAGAGATACCCTTCCTAAGAATTCCTTTTCAGCCTTTTTATTTTCTAAAAAGTATTCCTCAGACGGGTTATGTGCTCCGGAAGGGTCGGATCCCACTTCCAATGATGCCGGCTATCTTAAATACGATGATTCTAAGTTAATTAAAAACCCTCTAGTTGATAGAAGCTCTTCTGTTCAAAAAGAATATATTTGCCCAGTAAGTAAGGAGGACTGAAGTTGGTCTAGCACCTTCTTAGAGGGGGGTAATACAGTAACTAAGATGGTTGGTTATAAAGGCTTGGTGAGCGGAGATTGGAAGACTCACTTCTCTGAAGATATAGTTAAGTTAATAGAGGATAAGAGCTCCTATTGAAGTGATGCTACTTCCTTAAATGAATATATAGATCATGGAGTTAAATCTTCTGCTCAAATGGATGGACTAATTGAAAAGCTTCAGTCCATCTTCCCAACTCACGATTGAAACACTGTAAGTTTGAGTAATTCTTCATCAAGATTTGATTGAAGATCTGCTAATAAGAATGATTTAAATAGACTTTCTAAAGATCTAGAAACAAGAAGGAGAGCTTTAAAAGATTACATTAATAGAGTAAGTCTTCCCTTTAAGTCATTTCATGGATGATTAAGAAGTGATAAAGGGGATTATCTAGTACAGGACTCTAAAGGAGATAAGTATTCTGTATTCTTATCTCAGATTAAGTATGATGACGTTACTACTCAAACTAAGTGAAAGTCTTATTTAAAGACTATTAATGCAGATTTAATAATTAGAGAGTTAGTAAGAACTGCCAAGAATCCTAAAGTTCAGCATAAGGCAATATTTGATCAACTTCTGGATAGTAATAAGGGACTAGGAAGTATACAAACGGGAGATTATAGAATTAAAGAAGCACTTAACTATCAATGGTTCAGCAACCCACAAACGTCTTAATTAGATGCTTTTTACTAAGAGGATATTTTTCCTTTCCGGGTTAACGTCGGGAGGTTATTGGTTTTTTTATAACTCTGATGGGGGATCTGGATTGGAGCTCGATGAAATAGTACTAGAAGATATACGGAAAGCTACAGAATCTTTAAATAAGGTAAGTTTCAGTTCTGGATTAGATCCATATGCTTCTCAATCTAGTAATCCATTTGCTTATTCTCTATTTGCTAGCAATTTAGATACCTTTACCAAGAAGCTTTACAATAACTTCTATGATTGGGTTCTATTCCAATGAGCCGACAACTTTTTGTTATCAGAAAACTCTAATAAATATGCAATTCAAAAAAGATCCATTTACAGTGAACTTCTTAATAGGAAGGAAGAATATAAAAAGTCTGATAAACCCTCTCCTAAGAATTGGTCTCTTGTTAACCATATAATTTCTTCTTCCAAAGACGTATTAGAAAAGAGCTTTCAAGAAGTATTCTTGAATACTCTTCATATAAGTGGGGCAGAGTTTAAGGGCGAAGAAGGATACGAGGCTAGAGTAGTTGAATTCCAGAAGTTTCTATATGAGAAATGGCTGTTTGTAGAGAAACCTGTTCTTCTATGCACTAAGGATTGAGCTTATTCTACTGCCTTCTCTAATACATTGTATAGTTCTATAGAAGGAAAGGATGGTCCTCAGAGCAGTAACTTTAATTTTCCAGACATTAGTGACAGTAGTGGATTTTCTACATTTAAAAGCAAGTTAAACAGTGGACCTTGCTCCGACTCCGATTACAAACTTTGAACTATTTCCGAGTTGTCGGAGCTTAAGGATGGATATAAACTTTCGGCTATCCTACACCAATCTAATGGTCAAAGTAAGAATGGTCAGAGTGATAGCAGCGGCAGCGAAGGAACACCTGGTTTGTTTATGTCCTCCTCCTCCTCCTCCTCCGACAACTTTCCTATAAATTCAGAAATATTTAATTCCTCTTCCTCTTCCTCTTCCTCTTTGAAAAGCAATAAAAGCATAGTTTCCCATAAAGATTTACAGGTTAAGGACGGAACAGGAACATATTCTAGAAATAATTCGGGCTTTTCTTTCTTCTATAAGAATAAGCAGTATGCAGATGTCAAGACTACTCTTCTTAAGAATACGGATAAGTTCACCCAAGTTAAGTTAACCGAAGAGTTAAAGAAGTTCTTCAAGAGTAGATCTGGAGAGATCATTGCAAGTTTTTTAAGTAATAGAAATACTGCCTTATTTGGTAGCCCTCTAAGCGATAGATTTTCTGTAATGCTTAGAGATGCTACTAATTTTTCTGAGCAATTAAGGAAGAATGGTGAGATGTGGAAGATGCTTTCAAGTTTTTCTAGCGTCTTTAAGGAGAATATTAATGTAGAGTGAGAAAGCTCTTCTGGCTCGATGGTTCCCAAAAAGAATCACGGGTTAGTTACCCCAATTCTTTTCAAAAGGAATTTTGATAGTAATACTGCTCTTTCGGAATCCAAATGACTTGATGCCATTAAGGAAAATAATGATGGTAATTATCCAGAGCTAACCAAGCATTTATTCTCCGGATGAAATAAGAAAGATGAACTTTATGAGAGATCTTTGAAGCTTAGAAAATCTATATTTGAATTAATTAACGCCTCTAAGGTAAGTAACGCCATTCTGGGAGATGGCATCTTCTTTAATGATTATGTATTAGATAATGTGTTCTTTGACTTTAAGCAAGATGAGAAACTATTTCGGGATACTATTAAGAATATAGCCATTCTAAATGCTCTTGATTTTAATTGGTTTAAGAATGATTTAGATGGCTTCTCTAAGAGATTACTTAGACATGTAGGATTACAAAATATGGATAAATCAGGAATTCAAGATTCAATAAGGGAATCAGTGATCGATGTTTTCTATGGTAATAGCTATCAAAAGGAGGTTCCCGAAGATAGGCTTAATTACGGGGGTTATAAATACGAAAAGGAATTTGATGCATCTCAATCTAAGTTTTGTGCACGAAAGTTAAAGAATGACAAAGGTACTTTTAAAGAGGAGATTAACAGTTGTACTAAAGTAAATGACAATAGGAATCAATATAGACAGAAGTTAATTAACTACTGACTATTGAAGAATTATTTTTTCAATAGTCACGGTTATGAAGTTAGCTCTAAGGAAAGCACCCAATACATTCATTTTCTATACTCCATCTATTGGTTAGTAAATGAGAACTTTAATAATCTGAGATCCTTTTTAGTTTCTCACATTCCTAATAATAGATATGGAGCTTTAGTTTGGAAGGAAAGAGTAGAGAAATCTAGTTGATCCAAATCCAAATCCAAAGATGAATCATCAGATATTGGGAAATCCAAGCAATCTAAAAAGGAGATTGAAAATCCTGAAATGTACTTCAGTTCATCTAATCTAGATGAGATTTTCAGCCCGTTTGCCTCCACCTCTATATCTGTACCTAAATCACTAGAAGATAAGATGCCCCTTTATGCAGATAAGATTTCTGCCTTTGCTATCACAGGAAAAGATGAATACACTGAGTTTCACGGATTTGATGGATTTAATTCTCCAATGTTTGGTTCACTATCTAAGGAATTGAAGCAACTTATCTTTGCGGATGGCTTTTCCGACAACAAAAGTTATTTATTTGATGGTGATTCTCAACACATTATAGGAACTGCATTTGGTGCATTTTCTTCAGAGGGGTGGGGAGATATAGATGGTATTATTGATTCTTTTAAGCATAAGAATAGATTGAAGTGATTCGTAAACTCCTTCTTTCCGGCCCAGTCAGATATTCTTAATTCCTGAATTAGTGAAGAGGACTCTAAAGTTGCTTTAGATGCTGTTGCAGATATCTCTCTAGATCAGATGAAGTCTAAAGTGAAAGAGATATTTAAAGATAAAAAAGGAGCTTATGCAGCAGCCATTTCTAGATTCTCTGGATTTGTGAAAAGTTCTGGATCTACTACTGATGAAAATCAAAGATACTTTATACCTGATTCTCAAGATTCCAATAAAGGGTGGATTATCTACGTAACTCAGGTTAATAGAAATGATATGTTGAAAGGTTTTGATGATTTTGTAAAAGTTATTGGATTTCGAACTTTATTTAGAACAGCTTTCTCTCTTGCTAACCAAGATTCATTAAAATCCAAAGCTGTTAACCAAGAGTATCTGGATAAGAATCTAGTCTTCTAGTTTATAATCTTTAGTAACTATGACTTCCGAAGAGAAAAAAGAGGATTTAAAGGTTAAGAAGAAGGACGAAGAAGAGGGAGAGCCAGTTGAAGTTACTGTTCGTATTTCTACAAGTGTTTATACTGCTTTACAAAGGGAGTTTGAAAGTTTAAAAATTCTTAAGGTTAAGTCAAAAGTTCTTCCCGAACTTAAGACTTTTGACGATCTTCTTATTTTTTATTTCGAGAAGTTGATCGATTCTTCTAAGAAGTATGCAGAGGTAGAGAAGAATCTTTCCAATATGTTTCGTTCCTTCAAGGATATAGGAATCTCGATAGACGATTTTAAGCAGTTAATAGATATTCTTGAGTCGTTGGACTTTGGGAAAAAAAAGAAGACGAGTACGGGAAAGAAAAGCTAGGTTGCGACAAATGCTCGTGTGGCTTCTTCTTCGTTACGAATTTGCTTTAGATAAGGATAGGGACGACGACGAAGGAGACGATTAGTTTTGATCGGGAGATTTTTTGGATCCATTGTTAGGTTCTGAAAAGGATTTATTTCTTACCTAGAAGATAGAGGTAGGTTGGAGGCTGAGACTACAGAATTTAAAACTCAACTTAGCGAAAAGCAAAGAGAAATTGAGGAGTTAAAGACTTGTCATAAGGAATTAGAGTCTCAATTTGAAGAAGTTAAGAGTAAGCTAGATTTAATAGATTTTTTGGGAGGTTTTGAAGAGATGAAGAAGTTGATAGACTATGGCTCTTTCTCCAGCATCATTGAGAAGATTCATAAATCTGAGAAGCTAAGTAGGAATGTATTGGAAATTGACAGCTTCAAGAAGACAATAAGGAAGCTTACAAATGAGAATAAATCTTTGAAGGAGCAGCTTAAGAAAGCAGAGGGAGATATACATGTGGTTTAATGGTTAAAGTAAAGGATTGTTTCTTATCTTTAATAACTTTGGGAGTTTGGGGACTGTACAAGCTTTTGAGGATTAAAGAGGAAGTTAATAGGCTTAGGTTAAACGACTTAGAACCTTTGCAGACATTAGTGGATAAATGAGGTTTTATTCCCCAAATTCAGAGCAAGTTAGAGGAATTAGAGGGCCTTAGGAGAGAGTGTTCTGATTTGGAACGCAGTAGGAATGAACTACTTACGAAACAAGATGAGTTGCTTGAGCGAGTAAGATCGGATGATGAAGGAAGGATTCGTAGGATAGAAGAATTAAAAGAGCAATTATATGAGAAAGAAAATTTGGTTCGTAGTAAGGATGAAACTCTGGAGAAACTTAGGGAGGAGAAGATTACTTTGTCTAATCAGCGAGATTTCTGGAATTTAAAAATCCAAGAGATTACTTCTGTTCGTGATGATTTTGAAAGTAAGCTTAAGGCATCTAATGAGAATGTCATTAAATTACAGTCACTTAATGAGACTTTAACGAAAGAAAAGGAGGATTTGAGCCAGGAGATATCCTCATGGCAAGAGTTGCATGATGGAAGAACTCTATCTAAGATTCAGGAAGATAAGAAAAGAGAGGAGGAAGAGATTGCAAGAATTCACGGAGTTGGTTTGAATGTTAATAGTGCTGGAGATGCGTTAGAAGATTGGGTAGGTGCTGAATTAGATACTATTAGTCGTGGTTGTTTGGGCCAATTGAAGGTACAAAGAGAACATTCTATTTCAACCTCCACAGGGAAGCCTGTAAGAATGGATTTTTTACTTTCTTTCCTTTCTCCTAATGCGTCCGATGAGGAATTTAAAATGGTTTTAGAGTGTAAAAACACTCTGTCTCCATCTGAAAAAAATATCCCTAAGTCTTTTTATAAACAGGCTCTAGAATACGCAAGAGGTAAAGGAGCTAAATTTGCAGTTATTGTTACTACATTGAATTTTGATAATAAGAAAGAAGGATATTTGCTTATAGATGAAACTAGATGGGAGCCTATTTTTGGAGAGCTTCCAAGATCTACAGATCCCATATTCTACGTTATCTGCCCTAACTTTTTGAAGAGCTTTATATTTCTAACCTTAAATGTGCGATCTTGCTTCAAAATAGCGAAGTCTACTGGATTTCAATTATTGTTGAATTCTAAAAATAAAGAGTTGTTTGAAGGGGTTATGAAGGACTTAATTGGTAATTTGCAACAATTTAGAGAATCCTTTAATGATTTGGACAACATTGTATCAAAACTAGAGGTGACATTAACCAAGACGACTAATTATCATAGGCGTTTGAAAAATTACCTAAAAGCGGCTAAGGATTCCACATGAAAATCTGTAGATGGAGGAGTACAGTTATTGGATAACATGAATTCTGTTTTTAAGGAGAAAGAAAAGTCTTTACCCTCCACTGAAGAACCAGTTAACAATGATGAAACCCTTTAGGGTGGCAAGATTAGATTAATGAGTGACGCGGAGAAACCCAGGATTCCTCCGTTTGGAACAGTATTAGAGCCTACTCAGGCTCCTATTAGTAAATATGAAAAGTGAAGTTTATTCTTAACATCTAAACCTGTAATTATCGGGCTGAGCGTCTGTACTTTAGGATTCTACTATCTATATTATTTATTCTGTTTAGAGCAACATACTAAGAACCCTTTTAATAGTAGGGAGAAGTATACTTACACACCGGAGCCCCATGAATTTCCATATTGGGTTGAGAATAATAAATTTAATAAAAGATTTGCTCAGATTCTAGAGGGAAACGTTTTTTTATCTGGTCAAGTTCAAAAGAAGACCGCGAGATGATGATTACGATTGAAGGTAAGAGTAAGTGCTCCTGTAGCTTGATTTTCAGCTCTCCTGGAACGTCAAATATATAAACTTAAATTCTTAGCTATGCTCCCCATTAGGGATTTTAGAGAAGAGCAAATGAAAGCTTTTTTGGCAGAAGAAAAAAAGATCAGAGATAATTTAAATAAGAAGTTTAGGTCCCTTAAGGCGGATGAATTTAATGACTTGGCATTAGGAAATAAGGTTCATATATCTTTACGAGATAATCCCGAGAGCCACATAAGTAGCCGAAGGTACGACTACTTTGTTCTCTTCATATTTTGTTTTAGCTATCTCTCTCTGTCGGTACTAACTTTAGGAATATTCCCGATTTATATATATCTTCATAAGAAGGATGGGGAGTTTCAATGGAAGGATGTTCACGATCAGAAGGAATTCATTAATATGGAGGAGTTTAATGAACATCTGGCCTCACTAGTAGATAATGTTATAGAAGAAGACTTTGATTATTCTGAAGGAATAAGGAGTTTAATATCCTTTGATGATAGGAAGAGTGCTAAATCAGATCTATATAGGACTTATGCATTCAGAGATTATGAGACTAAGAAATGAACTATAAGGCTTCTTAATGTACTTACGGGGGGGATATTTGGCCTGTGAGTATTAGCTAGAAATGCCTTTAATAGGGCAACTACTCCCGCCTCTTGGAAGGAATTATTGGCGGGTCAAAAAGTTACTTGAGTTTCCTTTTCTAGGCATAGAAATAAGTACATTATTAGAGATTTTCGTAAGGATATTCAACTGGCCACCATCTTCGCCTCTGTAAGGGAGGCAAAGATGAATAAGTACATTAGGAGCCATCTTGTTACTGGAAATAAACCTTTGGATATCTTTCTGAGAATTGTATCTTCGGAGTTATTTAAATGGTTATTTACAGCCCTATCCTTCTTCCTAATTATTTCAGTATCTTGCATTCTTGGAGCATTAGCTCCATGAAGTTTTTGATTCTGGGCTTGGTTAGTATTGGGAGTTAGTTTCCTTCTTCTCTTTACCTACCATATAAATCTCCTATTTATCTAATTGGATATACAGTCTTATATTGCTGTAAGGAGTTCCCCCCGGAACGACCAATTAGCTAAAGCTTTAACTAAATTAGCCACTTATTTTTTGTGGCTTTCCTTTAGCGGATTCTTCTTTTACATTTTTTTCGAGGGCCTAAAATCCTTCTACAGCTATAGTTTCCAGAGCATATTCTTAAGTCGGGAATTTAAATTAAGTGAATCAGGAGCCTCTTTCTGAGCTCCATTTGGAGTAACTTTATTCCTAGTATTAATAGCAGTACTATTAACTATCCCCATAGCTATTAGATGCTCTGTCTTTATCACATTTCATTTATCTGAAGGAAATAGCAGATTTATAAACACAGTAGTACTTCTACTAGCCAATATTCCTTCGGTGGTACTGGGGGTCTTTGTAAAGACTTACTTTCCTCCGATATTTAAAACTCTTCCATTCTTTGATACTCAGCTGAATCTCATTACCGCCTCTATAGCTCTAGTATTGATGATACTACCGTTAGTAATATCTCTTTTCAATGCAGCTTTAGAAAATCAGAAGGTTTATTTGAATTCTGCTCAGGTACTGGGGATCTCTAGAAGAGAGTCCATATATAAGACTTTACTCCCTAGAATTCGAAGAACTGTGTGAGTATCTATCACAATCATTTCTAGCCGAGCCCTTTCGGAGAGTGTAATGCTTTCCATGATATTGTCATCTTCCAATTATTCTGCAGCATATGAAGACAATATGAGGGGGTTTTTAAACTCTTCATTAAATCCAATAGCTCCTCTAATCTCCGAGAACTTCTTTTCAGATGGAAGCAGTGAAAGCATTAAAAATTTGATGTTCCTATTTGGGGGTCTTCTGTTGGTCACTTCTTTAGTTATAAATGCTTTATGCTATCAGTGCATGAAGAGGGAACCTACCGTAAGTATCTCTTCCTCTAAACTCTCCAGTAGGATAAAGTTATGACTGCTTAGGTTAGGATTCCCAAAGTCTATAGACTTGAGAAACGGACTTATATCTTTAAATGAATATATATATCTCAGTCAACGACATTACTTCTGAAGGCATTTAAGGGAATCAGTATATAAGTTCCTAGAGTGGGTATGCATTGGAATACTCTTTTTATTTGCAACTTCCCTTATTCTATCCATATTGATAGATGGTTTAACATCCATATCTCAGTGGGATAATTTCACTCCCGACTTCGGAACTGATTCCTTAGGTCGAGCTATTATTAACACCTTTTTCATTGTTGTTCTGTCCATATTCATAACTGTACCAATATCTCTAGCTATTGCAGTACATCTAAGTGAGTATTCTCGAGATAGCAGAATTAAGAAATATACTCTTTACTTAATAAATGCCGCTTCAGCAACCCCCTCCATAATATTCGGTATCTTTGGACTATCTTTCTTTATATATCAATTGGAATTAACTAGTAATGGGGCAAGTGGAAGATCTATTCTGGCTGGAGTACTAACTATTTCCCTTCTTATACTTCCCTATATGACTCAACTCTTTTATACAAATATCTCTAGTGTATCTTATAAGTACAGGGAATCTTCCTACCTCCTTGGCATGGATAAATATCAAACTTTGGTAAAGATTATTCTTCCAATAGCTACCGTTAATTTGATCTTCTCAATATTACTATCCATTGGAAAGATCATGGGGGAGACTGCCCCCCTTTATTTGACTTCGGGAATGAATTCCATATACACTACCCTACTTTTCTATCCAGGTCAGACCTTAACTACTCGTATATATGCCCAGATATACGAAAATAATATTTCTAAAGGAGAGAATCTCATGGCGGAGGCAAGTTTTTGCTGTCTAGTGGCCCTCATGATGATAATTCTCATGGGAAGGTATATTATTCCCTATCTGATGAAATTATTCAGCTATCCTTTAGATATATGGATACGCTATTATGGATGTTTATTCTTTTATTATTGAAAATTGGGATGATACCATATGAAACGCATGTATTGCTATTTAATAAATAGATTTTTATAGGGGTGTTTGGTTTTTTCAGCAAGAAAAAACAACTTGATATTCAAGCTCCTTCTGATGAGAATCCTTACGTTATAGAAGTTAAGGATTTAAGCATATTTTCGAAGAGGGATAAGAGATGCATTTTAAAAGACGTTAATATCAGGATACCATCTTGTTCTGTGGTGGCCATAATAGGGCCGTCAGGATCGGGTAAGTCCTCTCTGTTGAGGGCTATTAATAAGAGTAATATGGAGAGTGGAGATTTTGACTGCAAAGGTTCTATTTATTATGGCAATATGGATATCCTAGATAAAGACTATCCTCCGGAATATCTCAGAACTCAGATAGGAACTGTACTTCAGAAGCCAGTCATGTTTCCCATGTCAATACGGGAAAATATACTCTTTGCGCTTAAAATGCATGGAGTTCTAGCTCATGAACTTTTGGAGGAGATTTTGGAGTCTTCTTTGAAAGAAGCTTATCTCTGGGATGAAGTGAAGGATAGGCTTAATGTACGTCCGGAGAATGTCTTGTCCTTAGGACAGCAGCAGAGGCTTTGTATAGCTAGAGCAATAGCTTTGCAACCCAAAGTACTTCTCATGGATGAACCAACTTCGGCCCTAGATTTGAAATCTAGTAATAAGATAGAAGAGCTAATACTTAGAATCTCTAAAACTAATCATTCCACTATCATTCTTGTGTCTCACTCCCTTTCACAAGTAAGAAGAGTTAGCGACTATACCATCTTTATAAAAGATGGTAAGGTGATGGAGCACGGTAATACTAGGGATATATTTACTAAACCCGCCAAAAAAGAGACTAGAGACTTTATTTCGGGAATTTACTAAATGGCTTCTAAGAGTACTCTTTCTTCATCTTCTGCAGTTTTCATATCCGTTAGTTCCATGATTGGAGCTGGGATTTTCATGAAAACTTCCGCCTTGAATAAACTCTCCCACAACTACCTTCCATCTCTAGTAACTCTCTTTTGCATATTCCTTTTTAGCATTCTGGCTTTCTCCTACGTTCTCGTAAAGATAATTCCGTCACAGTCTGGGAATGGAGGATTTATGGAATGATCAAAAGTGAATTGTTCTCCCCGCTTAAATACTGCTTTCATAAACTTCATAAGGTACTTTTATCACCCTCTAAGCCTAGTTCTGTTCTCTGTATATGGAGTTCTCTCTTTAAAGGGTGATGAGAAAATGAGTACACCACTTCTCATCATGTTCTCCCTCCTTATCACCATCACAGTCATGTTCATGAATTTGGTTTCATTTAAAACCGCTTATAGGGTGCAGTTAACTCTATGAACTTTAGTGCTTATTCCCTTAATAGCTCTTCCTATTATGGGAATAATATGACCAGGAGAAAGCTCTTCCACCTTTGAGAAGCCTACAGGGTTAGATGGAGCCGGAAAGTGGATGATTATGATTTCCGGCCTTCCATCGCTTTTATTTATATTCGATGGTTTCTACAATCTCGCCTCTCTTAAGGACAAAATTCAATCTTCAAAGCAATTGGTTAGAAGCTTGTGCATTTCCTTTGCCATAGTTACTTTTCTATACCTATATGTGATCATAGGTTTTAGTGTAGGCAGTCCTGGGAATGCAGAATATAGGAATTTTGTCGCCTTCAAAGGGCATCCGTACCTCCTTGAATTCTTTGAAATTCTTATTAGCTTAGCGGCTTTCATGACCTTAAACTCCATGTCATTAAGTAATATTTCCCAACTTACGGCCATGGATAACATGTATGACTTCCAAGATATCAAAAGATTGAGATCTTTGTGCTTCTATAAGGGTAAGCCTTCTAACCCTGAATTTGAGCATAGATTCATACATTGAATTTACCTTATGATGCACACCATATTCTGATTCTTAGTGGTAGGAATTATGGCCAGTCTATCCAAGAAGTTCAATGGAAAGGGGATGGAGGATGTTTTGGATGCTTTGGCAGACATAATATCCTCATTTATATTTGGAATTCTTGCCTGCATAATAATAGGAAACTTGGTTAAGCAGTCTAAGACCAGTATCCTATTTAAGTATTGTGCTATCTTTTCTGGAGTGATAATTGTGATAGCTCTAAGCTATCTATTCATTACTTATGTAAGTGGAGCATTTGGATATGAGGGAGCCGATAAATTTAGTAATGGATTAAAGCTATTCATCATGTGTATATTCATATTGGGATCTTTAGCTCCCCAATTTAAGGAATTTCTTAATCGTAAATTCCTACAAAAAAGAAGCTATACTTTATACTCTTACGACAAATACAGGGGTAGCATTATCACCTTTAAATAATGTCTTTTCGACTTTGAGCTAAAGCGGCTTCTGCTAACAAGATAAAACCTCTATATAAGGAGATGGAGGTTAGGTGTGATCTTGATGTTAAGAATATAACTCCTCCACAGTTGTATACCTTTCTTCTGGAATCGTTAGAGAAGTACGATGAGCTTTCCTTTGATTTTCAGAGCTTTCTTGATTTGGAATTTAAGAATATAACTCCTCAGAGTTTGGAGTTAGTTCTTTACACCGTATATTCCCATTATTCTTCTGTACCTTTCAGCAGCAAGAAGGAGCAGAAACCGTCGCATAAGTGATCCTTTGAAGGCTCCATATCCAAGACTGTTGAGAATTTGGTGGATGCCATTCTTAAAGCTAGACAATTGCAAGAATGTCCTCCTAACCTTCTATATCCTAAAAAGTTTGTGGAGAGAGCTAAGGAGATGCTTTCTGGATTGAAGAATGTAAGTGTTCATGTATTTGATCAGAAGGCTCTTCTAGAGAAGAAGTTGAATTTGATTAATGAAGTGGGAAAGGCTTCTGAGAATCCTCCATACCTAATGGTTATAGAGTACCTTCCTAATCCTAACGAGAAGAGTAAGGCACTTGTTGGTAAAGGTATTTCTTATGACACTGGGGGGCTTAATTTGAAGCCGGGTTCCCATATGTCAAACATGAAATTTGATATGTCTGGGGCCGCCAGCTCTTTGGCTGTTGTGTATGCTATGGCCAAGAATGAAGTGTCTGAGAATCTGAGAGTGTTTCTTCCTTTAGCCGAGAACTGTGTCTCCTCGAATGCCTATAGGCCTGATGATGTTATTATCTCCTACTCCGGAAAGAGTGTGGAGATAGATAATACTGATGCTGAAGGTCGTTTGGTATTGGCCGATGCTTTGTCTTATGCCGCAATGGAATACTCTCCTACGGAGATAATTTCCATAGCTACTCTTACGGGAGCTATAGGATATGCCTTGGGAAATAAGTATGGTGGAGCTTGGGCCACTTCTGAGGAGTCATGGAGAAGTCTTCATGATTCTTCTATAGCTGCCGGAGAGTGAATATGGAGGATGCCTTTGGATGATTACTATCTTAGAGCCCTTAAGAAGTCAAGAGTGGCTGATCTTAAGAATTCAGCAAGAACTGGTGCGGGGGGTTCTTCTAGAGCTGCGTGTTTCCTAAAGGAATTTGTGTTAGGTCTCCCTTATGTTCATCTAGATATCGCAAATATAGCTTATTCCGATAGTACATCTGTTTCTTATGCACCTATGGTTAGAACTTTGTATTATTATCTAGCAGAAAGGAGATAAAATTAAAAGAGGTGTAATGAAGACTACTCAGCTAACTAAAGAGCAGGGATTAGCTCGTCGTAAGTGGTATCTTATTGATGCTAAGGATCTTATTTTAGGAAGAATGTGTGTTCATATAGCCAATCTTCTTAGAGGTAAGAACAAGCCTGATTTTACTTTAAATCAAGATTGTGGAGATTTTGTGGTTGTTATTAATGCAAGTCAAGTTCGTCTGAGCGGGAATAAGCGAGAAAAAGAGTTTTGATATCGCCATTCAGGATATCCCGGAGGAATTAAAAGGAGAAGTGGTGCTGAGATGATTGATGAATATTCCGATAAGTTAATAAGGAAGGCTGTAAAGGGTATGCTACCTAAAAATAGATCTCTTTCTGATAGACTTTTGCACAAGCTTAAAGTGTATCCTTCATCCGAATATAGAGAGGAGGCACAGCAACCAGAAGTTTATGAGTGCAAGTAAGAGCTATTTTGGATTTGGTTCTCGTAAAGAAGCCGTTGCAAAAGTAAGGCTTTTGTCCGGAGGAAGTGGGAATATTGAGGTAAAGGTTGGCAATGTTAGGAAGAATTCTGTTCGTGAAGTCAAGGAGTATTTTAAGAGTGATTTTTTAATCCAGGATTTTATGTATCCCCTTTCTCTTACTAATAACGATAAAAAGTTTGATTTGGTGGTTAATGTAAGGGGTGGAGGTATTTCTGCTCAGGCCGGAGCCATAAGGTTAGGAATAGCTAGAGCTCTATTGGAAAGTGATTTTGCTGTTAAACAGGCTCTTAAGTCCTATGGTTTGTTGACTCAGAATCGTAAATATAAGGAAAGAAAGAAGATTGGTAAAAGAGGAGCAAGACGATCACCACAGTTCACCAAGCGTTAATCGCTTGGTGCTTTAGAATTTAGATTGAATTTGTCAAAGATAGGTATAGGTACCCATACCTATAGGGACCAAGATTTTGTATCCGACTTATTTAAGGAGTTGGAGAAGTTTAATTACGACTTTGTTGATTGCGCTTGGAGACACGGTAATGAAGCTATTATTGGATCCGGAATAAGAGTACTTAAGCAAAATTTGGGAGATGACTATGATTGCACCCTTCCTTTTCAATCTAAAGCTTGACCAACTCAATATTCTCAAGGAATTCCTAAAACCATTAAGTTTTCCATTGGTAAGATAGGAATTAGTACCATAATAGATGGATATATGCTTCATAGACCACATCCAGATATGGAAGTGAATTTATTGGCTTGAAGGCAGCTTATTGATTGCAGGAAATGTAAGTTAGTTAGGAAGATAGGATTAGGGAATTTCGATAAAGATATGATTGAGAAGCTTTACGAAAAAACAGGGGTTCGCCCTGATTTCTTACAAGTGGAGTTATCCCTTAATAATATGCGATGAGACAGAATAGTTTACTGTCAAGAAAGAGGAATAGAAATACAGGCATACGAACCGTTTGGAGATTTAGCCGCTAATGCTCAAAATCCAGATTTAATTAAGTTAACTGAGAAGTATAAAATTACTATTAGAGTTCTTTTAATTTCCTTTCTTTTGAATGTGGGAGTAGTTCCTATAGTTGTTCCCGAGAAGATTGAGGATGTGGCAGAGTTTATAAAAGCTAAGGATGTGGTTCTAGAAAAAGAGGATATTGAGTTCTTGAAAACGTTAAACAGTTATAAAAATATGCATCAGGAGACTTTTGCTATAGACTTTAAAGAGGGTTGATCATAATGATTGCTTATTTTTGTTTGGCCGGAAAACAGTATATGGCTAAGGTTGGGGATGTGTTAGAGAATTGTCCTCACATTAAGGGGGAAGTCGGAGAGAAGGTGATTTCTAATGAAGTTATGGGAATAGATACTAGTTTGGCCTGTGATATGAATACTCCTTATTTAGTTGGTGCTACGGTGGAATTAAGAATTGTGAAGCAAGGTAAGGCAAAGAAGTTGAGAGTTGTTAAGTTTATTTCTCAGAAAAGACACAAAAGGTGGAAGGGGCATCGGACTATGTACACTAACTTAGAAGTTTTAGGCATTCATTGATCAAAATAGAGTTTTCTAAAAGCTCTCTTTTGGTGTCGGGGCATGCCAATTTTGCCCCTAAAGGGAAAGATATAGTTTGTGCTGCCGTTTCCGCCTTAGTAACTGGTTCTGCGGAAATATGAAAGGATTTACCATTCGTAAAAATCTCTGTGAAAAAAAATAGCTATTCATTCCAATTTCTAGAAAGGGATGAAAAGTTAGATTGGGAGCTTAAGTTCCTTTTAAGACATTTAAAAATAATTGCTTCTAACTATCCTAAATGTGTTAAATTTATATGGGAGGAGTAGAATCGTCTTAAAGTTAAGATATCACTCGATTAGATATTCATACAAAAGTTGCAATCAAAGCTAAGATAGGCTTTGGTACGGAGATTTTTAGGGAGCAAGAGATTTTAACGGAGTACCTTAGGGAAGTTAGTCTTTACGAATATGATTTTGTAGATTGTGCCTGGAGGTATGGTAATGAACCATACATCGGAATGGCCCTTCGTAATATTAAGAAGGAAGATATGTCTTTTCGATTCAATGTGGCTTTTCAATCCAAGGTATGACCCTCTAAATTCCCGGGAGGAGTTAATAAGTCTTTAAAGTTTGCTCTTTCCAAGATAGGAGTCAATAATTACATGGACTCCTATCTTCTTCATGCTCCCGCCGATACCATAGAGAAAAATATTACGGCTTGAAAGCAATTAATTGATTGTCAGATTAGAGGTCAAACTAAGAGAATTGGTTTGGGAGATTTTACTATTGAGATGATGGAAGCTCTATTTGAAGCCACTGGTCGTAGACCTGATGTACTTCAACTTCCCATAAGTTTAGGTAATATGCATTCTGAGTACATAAGTTATTGCCAAGAGAGGGGAATAGAATTACAAAGCTATAGGCCTCTAGAAGGATTAGAGGAGTATGCTAAGAATCAAGTGCTTGTAGATTTGGCTTCTAAGTATGGAGCTACTATTAAGAATTTAATTTCCGCTTTCTTTTTGAGTTTAGGAATTACTGTGATAATTCTTCCTGAGAATAAAGAAGAGATTGGGGAGTTGATAAAGGCTAAATATTTAAATCTAGCTAAGGAGGATTTGGATTTAATTAAAGCTATTTCAAAATAGCACTCTTATCAACTTCCTTATTAATTCAATCTTGTTGCATATATGAGGAATAGATTCACGTTTTCTTATCGCGTAAATTTCCATATCAAACGTAAACAATTCCCTTACTGCATGCTGTATCTATCTCTTTTCTAGTATCAGATTCATTAATAGGAGCCCTAGTTTTGAATTCGGCGTAGAATTCTTCTTTACTATTAAATTTCTTTAAAAGCTTTTTAAATACACGATTGCTTCCAGTTCCCGGATCATCTTCTTCATATATAGTGCAGGTTGTTTTAGGGGTAGTTTGATTTGAAGTTTTTACGTCTTTTTTAAAAGATTCGTTGCCTGTTATTTCCGCAAGAAATTTTTCAAAATCTTCATACTTCTTAAGAATCTTAGTTATTTTCGTATCTTCCCTCTGGCCGACAGCTGCATCTGTTACAAAGATAAAACATTTTTTAGTAACAACAGTTGTAGCTCTGCTTTGCTCTCTTTCGGTAGATGTAGGTTCACTTTTTAATTCTTTATCATCAATATTTGAGGAGGTAGTCTTATAAAGAGTAGATTCTTCTTTAGGTCCAAAGAGCATAGAAGAGCTGACTGAGATCCCTCCTCCAGCTAAAGTAATTAACTTTGATAATTTGTAAGACATATACTTTTATTGATTATTGGGTTTTTGTTGGATTTCATCTTCAGAGGAAGGTTGTGTAGTTAACTTTTCTTTATCTTCATTTAAAACGGAAGTTTTGTTTTCGCCCTAGCAGGCACTTTTTGTTCTGAAATTTTTATCTTTGTTATAGGAATCTTTTCGGAAACAGTTGGCAATAGAAAAGTAGCCCCTAAACCAAATATCCCAATTCCCAATTAGGAACCTCCAAGAAAGAGCTTATAGATACTAGATGCGGTCATTTGCTTATTACTATTTAAAGCTTATCTTTACTACTTTAGATCCACTCCCTTCTAGAGAATATATCTTTTGAATATATTTCCTTTCTTGTAATTCTTAATTACCTATACTTCAATCGATTCCCCCAAAAATATTCCCCCAGATATTTAATGTTTCCGAATCTTAAGTACTTCGTATGAAAACGCTTTCTATTGTTGCTGTAGCGGGTATTAGTGTTGCGGGAATTGGTGGATGATATAAGTTTCATCATCTTAAGCCGAAGACCCTCAGAGAGTATCTGGAATGACAAGGATTTAGATTGCTTTCCGATGCCGAAGAGAATTATTGAAAGGCGATTTTGGATGAGAATGGGGAGTTAATTGTACGTCTGAGTTTAAATTCCAACACGGAAGATTTAAAACAATGATGTAGGAATAATTTGGAAGTGCGAAGTTATGATCACCTCATATCTACTGCCGTCTATTTATGTGCAGATAAGCCTAGGACAGTTAAATCAAGGATGATTCAACTTTATGGAAGCGCGGATGGTCTAATTTCTTCAGATGACGATTACAAAGTGGCCTATTTATTTAGAAAGCATATCAAAGACTTCCATAACTTAATAGGATACACGCCAATTGTGGATAACAATGGACGTGAAAAGGAGGATTTAGAAAAGGCAAAAAATGCTTTTAAGCAGTTCTGTGTTGATTCTTTAGGGAAGCCTGCTGAGGATACTTTAGTTCGTAATGTTAAAACCTTATGTACTCCAAAAGGATTCTCTTCCATCGAGGATTTAATAAGGAAAAGAGGGGAAGCATCATTACTTCTTACTGAGAATGATAAATCCAGTCAGTTGGAACAGAAGTACCAGAGTATTAAGGATTTAAAATCTTGAATGTCGGAAGGTAAGCTCTCTAATAGTAGTAATGAGGATTTAAAGGCATGGTGTTATGAGAATAAGGGTAAAAAATTCTCTGATAAGGACGTGTTCAGTGAGATTTATCCTAAGTTTAGATATAGATGTTTGGATGAACAGGTAAATTAGTGGGTTTGTGGATTCCTAGTTTCATATGTTTTGATAGCTCTATTCGATCAATCAATACCCTTATCATGCATTCGTGTAGCATAGAATCACGTATTTTTCCCCTGGCCATTAGGTCCATATCAAAGGTAAACATGCCCATTTATGTTCTTCTTTCCATTTCGATTATTACAAGCATCATCTAATTCAGCTTTTAATGCATTGTCATTTACACTCTGCCTAGTCTGTAACTCTTTGAAGAACTCTTCCTTGTTTTCAAACTTTCTAAGAATTTCTGTAAATTCATCTACCCCATCTCTCTTTTTAGCTTCGTAAATAATACAAGCAGGTCCCTCAGGAATTGGGACTGAAGATAAGACTGGATTTTTTCTTTGAACAACAGTTCCTATGACTTTAGGTGTTGATTTTTCGGTACTTGAAAACTTCATAGTTCCAAGGACCATTCCTCCCCCTGCTGCCACCACTAAACCTCCTAATCCGGCAAGCTTTAACAAACTGTAAGACAAAGTTATTGTTGATTAATCTCTTATCTAATCCGAAAAATATTTTAATTCTTTAGTATCTCCTACTGTTTTTGTTTAAATCCCTACTTCCGATATGAGGTTCATTTCGGTTTTTACCCTTTTATTAGGTATAGGGGCAACAGGTCTTGGTGGTTTATACAAGTTTAGCAGTCTTACTCCTAGAACCTTAAAGGAGTATTTAGAATGGCAAGGCTTAAATTTAATTTCTCATTCTAGCGATAACTACTGAAAGGCTGTATTAGAGGATAGTCAGGATGTAGCCAAGAAGGCTACTGGCAAGGAGAATCCTACTATTGAAGATCTTAAAAAGTGATGTATTGATAATTTACCCAAGGAAAAATATGATGACTTTAAGGTTTATGCCGTTTCTCTATGCGTAGATAATCCCAAGACAGTTAAAGCTAGGATTATCCAATTAGATGGAGATATTAGTAAGCTTATGTCTAGTAATGATGATGATAAGTACAAGGTAGCCTATGTGTTTAGGAAGCACATTGATGGCTTCCACAATCTAATAGGATACAAACCAGAAATAGGTAACCATGGTAAGGAAATTGAGAATCTAGATGCTGCTAAGTCGGCTTTCAAAAAGTGATGTTCTGAATCTCTTGACAAGCCCATGGATGATATTCTGGTTCTCAATATTAGAACTCTTTGCACTCCCAAGAAGTTCTCTACTATATTAGATCTAATAAAACAGAATAAGGAGGATAAGCTGTTGTTGACTGAGGATAATAATAGTTTTGAATTGATGCAAAAATACGAAATCATAAAAGAATTATCTACTTGGAAAGAAGATGAAGGAGGTCGTGAATTACCCAAAACTTTCAATAATTTAAAGAATTGGTGCGAGACTAATAAGAATAAGCCTTTTTATGAAGAAAAGGTGTTCAGCGGGATTTATCCTAAGTTTAGATTTAGATGTCTTAAAGGAGTAATTGGAATTCCTTCTTAGATAGGGTTGTTTGGTATGAAAGCTGGTGGATGCGGTTTATTTTTGTAGGGGGTTTAGGAACAGCTTTAGGATCTAGTCTTTTAACTTGATATGGACTTAGTTTTTGGAGCCAAAAGACTTTAAGACAATATTTAAAGTGGAGAGGCTATCAAGTTGTCTCTCCCGAAGATAAATCTACTTGAAAGGCAATTAAGGAAGAGCACTCTTCCTTGGTGTATGAATTGTTCTCTGGAAATAATATTGAAGATCAAATTAGAGATTGATGTGCTGACCATTTAGACAAAGGTAGTTATATTTCTCATATAGGAAATGCTTCCAAGCTATGTGTTAATAATCTTAAAACTGTCAAAGGAAAGATAATTCAAAGGGGAACGGATCTCAACTCTTTACTTAATAGAACGGATGATTATAAGGTGGCTTATGTTTTCAGAAAGAATACTCCTGATTTCTTAAATTTAATCGGATACTCTCCTAATTCCGTCGAGAATTTAGAAGAGGCTGTTCGGGCCTATAGAAATTGATGCGAGAATTCTCTTAATGCTCCATGAGAAGAGCTTCTTCTATCAAATGTGGAATCTTTATGTAAACCTAAAGGATTTTCTACTATAAAGGAATTTATTAATCATTCCGGTAAACAAATGATCACCGAAGGAAATGATTCTGAATCTAAATTAGATGAGAAGTTTAATGCATTAAAGAACTTAAATTCCTTTAAGCAGGATGTGGGCGGTGGAGAAAATAAAGAGAAGCTTAAAGAATGATGCAATACATCTTCCTCCAAAGGATTCTTTGAAGGCTTTCACGTACTAGAAACTGATTATCCTAAAGTTAAATCCCGTTGTATTAAAGATGAGAAGATTATAGATAACTAGATCCTTTATTGCTTATTCTCAAAAGACTTAGTAATTCCTGCCTCCGTTGCCCAATCGGTATCTCCATGCATTTGTACATCATATGTTCATTTCTTAGTTTCCTCGTATCACACATAAACATTCCCTTTCACATTCTTCTTTCCACTTTTGTTTTCGCATGCATTTATTATCTCATTTTTAAATGTATCTCCACTGGAGTCAGGCCTACTTTTTAACTCTTCAAAGAATTTCTCTTTACTTTCAAACTTCTTTAACAACTCCTTAAATTTCTTAGCTCCCCCTTCTTCCTCCGGCTTTTTGGCTTCATAAATCACACAACTAACTGCACTAGGAGTCTTGTATTCTTGATTTCTTAACTCCTTTTTGGAAGCAGTAGATTTATTTGAGGATTGGGTAAGTTTTATAGTCCCTATCACAATACCTCCCCCTACAACTGTAGCAGAACCACCCACTCCTACCAACTTTAAAAACGTGTAAGACATATCTCTTCAAAAGTATTAAATCCCCCCGATTGCATGCTTTTTATTGGAGACGATTGCTCGAAAGTACTAAGAAATTAAAATTAATGTTTAATGTGACGCATAACCATTCTCTTTTAATCAATCTCTCCCTGTATTCAGGTCACTAGCATATATTCATGTCTCACCATTCGTATTATTAGCCCTTCCCCATCAAACAAATGCCTTTCCATATTTTGAACATCCTCCCTCTATCTCACTTTTTAGAGTCTCTTTATTTCATAATTGTTTTTCATCTATCTTCTTTAAAAACTCATCTTTACTTCAAGAATTACTTGTAAATTCCGTAATCCTACGAGCCACCCTGTTATTTCCGACACTAGTAGACACAGGAGTTTTTGCTTCATAAACTCAACAACCATATCGAGTGGAATAAGGTCTCTCTCATTTAAAGCCAGATTTAAATAAGGAAGAAATTCCTACAACGCCTCCTACAGTTAATATAGACCCTGCACTTAAAACTGCAACCTTTGTTAATAGATAAGCCATAGAAACCTAGTAACAAAATTCCAACCCCTTTCACCCCTTTCACCCCTTTTTATTCCTGATTAAAAATCTCTTTCTGCCTAAACTAAATCTATATGTTTTGTCGATTATGAAGATTATCCCATATGCTGTTCTTTTGGGATTTGGAACCATAGGGGCAGGTGGTTGATATAAATTTCACACACTTCAACCTAGTAATCTAAAGCAATATTTGGAATGACAAGGGTTTAGATTAATTTCTGATACGGAAAGCAACTACTGAAAGGCCGTATTAGAGGAGAATAAGGATTTACTGAATTCCTTGAATATAACCGGAATAGAGGGGGTTAAGGGATGATGCAAAAGTAATATGGATTCTGAAAATTATGAACCTATTAAGAACAGAGCATCTCTATTGTGTGTAGATAATCCTAAGACAGTTAAAGCTAGGATTATCCAATTAGATGGGAGCATAGACAAATTGATGAGTTCAAATGAGCAATACAAAGTGGCTTATGTATTTCGAAAGCATATTTCAGGGTTTAATTCCTTGATAGGCTACTCCCCCACGGTAAATGGCGAAGGAAAAGAAAAAATAAATTTTGAAGAAGCTACCCAGATTTTCAAAAAGTGATGTGATAGTTCTTTAGGAAAGGAAATAAATGAAACGTTAGTGTTGAATGTTAGGGAGTTCTGCATTCCCAAGAATTTTTCAAAAATTAAAGACTATTTAAAAGGTAAAACTTTGTTAACGGATAGTGGCCAGGAACAAGAGCTTGAAAAAGTGTATCAGAAGATTAAGGATTTTAAGTCTTATACGTCAGAAATTTTTGAAGATGGGAAAGATAAATTAAAAGATTGGTGCAATACCAATCTTGAAAGGGATTTTAGTGAATCGCTAAATGTATTTGACGAGATCTTGCCAAAAGTAATATCTAGGTGCGTTAAAGGTGTTGATCTTATTATTTAAAGCCCTTTAGATAAATATCCTCCACTGAAATTCCGTTGGTAAAAGAATCTGTCTTTTCTAACGTGTAATACATGACAAATTTCAACATTAGATTTCTAAAACTTTTTATTCTCAGTTAAAAATCCCACCCTTCTATATCAAATCCATAAGTTTTATAAATCATGAGACCCATACCTGCCTTAGCTCTTATGGGTTTAGGAACTGTAGGATTCGGGAGTTGGTACAAGTTTCATAATTTGAAGCCAAAAACATTGAAACAGTATTTGGAATGGCAAGGATTGAGATTGATCTCCGATTCGGAAAGTAACTATTGAAAGGCTGTAATAGAGGAGAACAAGGAGCTCATCGTAAAGCTGGGTATAGATGTTTCTATTGACAGAGTTAAAGATTGATGTAAGAGTCACGTAAATTCTGAGAAATACGAGAATATTAAATCTTATGCCTTACTTCTATGTGTAGATAATCCCAAGACTGTAAAAGCAAGAATAATCCAGTTAGATGGAGGTACTGATGGATTGATTCAAGATCCTAATTCCAATCAGAAGTATAAGGTAGCCTATGTATTTAGGAAGCACATTCCGGGTTTTAATTCTTTAATAGGTTATCATCCAAAAGTTGATGACAATGGGAAAGAGAAAGTAGTTTTTGAGGAAGCTACAGAACTATTTCAGAAGTGATGTATTGGTTCCTTGGAGAAACCTATAGATGAGACATTGGTGTTAAACATAAGAGAATTCTGTACCCCTAAGAATTTTTCAAAGATTAGAGATTACTTAACGGGAAGACCTTTGTTAACGGATAGCGGAAAAGAAACTCAACTTAAAGAAAGATACAACAAGATTAGTGAATTTGCCTCTTACAAGCATGATATTAGAGAAGACTATGAAGATGGACTAAAAAAATGATGTAACCAACATTTGGATGAGGAATTCAGTACGAGCTTAATCGTATTTGAGGAAATCTTACCTAAGGTGATATCTCGGTGTGTCGAGGGTTCTAAATCTGAAGAGAAGTAGTTTTTGTGAAATTTAAAACCCTATTGGGAATTGGAGTTGTTGGTGGATTAGGAGGAGCAGGAGTTTATGGTTTCAATTCATTAAAGCCCAAGAATCTTCAAGAGTATTTGGAATGGCAAGGATTCAAATTAGTTTCTAATACAGATACAAATACTTGGAAGGCAATAAAGACGGAGAATGCTATTTTGCTGAGGGAGATATTTGGAAATGATAATCCCGAAATTTTACAAATTCAACAATGGTGTAAGAGTCTTCTCCCATTAACTGATTATCAGAAGTATGTTTCAAGAGTTTCTAAAGTATGTGTGGATAGTATTTGAACTGTAGAAGGGAAGATAATTCAAAAGCAAGGAAGTACCAGTGGATTAATTAAAAAGGGAGAAGATGAAAAGTTTAAAGTTGCCTATGTATTCAGAAGACATATTTCTGAATTTAATAAAATTTATCCCCCCAAAAAACGAAGAGGGACACTCTAAGGAAGAGGATTTGGAGGAAGCAAAGAAGAGTTTTGAAGATTGGTGTATCGGCTCTTTGACTAAAAAGGCAGATGATATTTTAGTTTCTAATATTCAAACCTTTTGCTCCCCCAAGGAATTCTCTACCATAGAGGAGTTAATTAAAAAGAATGGAGAGAAGCTTTTGACGGGTAGTGATTTGGATAAGAAATATAAAGAGATACAGGATTTAAAGACGTGAAAGGAGGATTCAGTATGGGGTACTAAAGATCTAAAAATCTGGTGCGAAGAAAATAAATCAGAGAAGTTCTCGGATAAGGGAGTTTTTACTGAGATTTACCCTAAATTTCGATTTAGATGCGTAAAAGCTCTCTAGTTATTCTTTCAATCTAAGTTCTGCTGGAATTTCAACATCTCTTTTTCTTAATCAGTCAACATTACTTATATCACTACCAAATATTCACGTATTTGGTTTACCATGAACCGGACCATATCAAATGTAAATCCTACGAGTTGCAGATCGTCGACAACCTTCCTCTATTTCCCGTTTTAGAGAATCAAAGTTTCAAATTCTTGTTGTATCCTTTTCTCTAGCCTTAAAGAAATCCTCTTTGCTTCCCAAGTTGGCCTTAATCTTTTTAAGTTTTCGAATATATGGTTCCTTCTCACCCTCATAAATGGTACAAGCAATTTCGCTAGGGGTCTCTACCCCTTCATTAGCTTGAGTCTCAGTCCGTTCTTCCTTATCACCAGAAAAGAAGGCTTGATTTACAACAGTACCTCCTCCAATGATTGCACTCCCTGCGACAGCTATTAATTTAAAAATAGACGTAGTCATAAAAGTCAAAGAATAGCTACTAAATTTTTCACCCCTTTTTCTTTATTTGTGGGAACGATATCTATTTAAATAGGAATTTAAAAGGCTACAATAACTTCTATTTATTAGAATTTTTGGGTTTTTCGACATTGTGAAATTCTTTCCCTTGACAGTTTTATTGGGATTGGGAGCTGCAGGAATAGGGGGATGGTATAAATTTATTCATTTGAAGCCTAAAACTTTAAGGCAGTATTTAGAGTGGCAGGGATTTAAGTTAATTAAAGACACTGAGAGAAATCATTGACTATCTGTTTTGCATGAAAACAAGAAGGTGGCAGAAGATCTTAATATATCTAATATTGATGAAATAAAGTGGTGGTGTGAAGTCCACTTGGATTCTGAAAATTATGAAGACTTTAAAGTAAGCGCATCTCTTTTATGTATAGATAATCCCAAGACAGTTAAAGCTAGGATTATCCAATTAGATGGGAATATAGATGGATTGATTAAGGATGGAGAAATGGATGAATATAAGGTTTCTTATATATTTAAGAAACATATAGCGGGAGTTACAGAAACAATAGGATTTCTTCCTCCAGAACAAGAGAAAGGGCAACCTATAAAAGAGGATCTTGAAAATGCAGGGAGGGCTTTAAGTACGTGATGTAAGAAATCTTTGGATGCAGCTCCCAATGATACGATCGTTGCCAATGTAAAGCTTCTCTGCTTTTCCAAAGGTTTTGGAGATATCTTTGGGTTAATTAAACTTCGGGGAGAGGAAAGTTTACTTTTAACTAATCCAAATAATTTGGGGGATCTGAATTTGAAATACAACTCTATAAAAGGTCTATCCTCTTGGGAGAATGACCCAACAAAGAGCGGTTCCTCGTTTATGAGTCTATATGCCTGGTGTGATGAAACCCAGAAAAAGAAATTTTCTGAAGAAGGTACTTTTAGCAATATTTATCCCAAGTTTAGATTCAGATGTCTTAAGACAACTAGATTCGAATCTCAAGCAGTTAGAGCAGCCTAGATTTACTTTTTAAGAATATTTTCAGAATTTTTAATTACTTCAGAATCCTTAGTTCAATCTACCCCATTTTCATTCATATCCCTAGCATATATCCATGTTTCTTCTGGTCGATATCCCTTACCTCATCAGATATAAGAATCTTCTCCTTGATCGCATTTTGCTTCAACTTTCTTTCTCAATTCTTCCTTGTTTCATAAATTTCCCTTTGATTCAAGAGCTTTTAAGAATGCGTTCTTTCCCTCAAACTTTTGTTTAATCTTTTTAAATTTTCGATGGTTTATTGTCCCTTCAGGCTCCTCCATATCGTAAATAACACAAGATTTTTGTGATGTTTTTGAGATGGGAGTTGAACTTTGAGGAATTTTGTCTTTCTCCGAGAGGGCAAAATATCCAGAAACCAAACCACCCCCAATGGCTGAAGCAGAACTTCCCAAGATTGCCATCTTTATAACTTTGTAAGACATATCTCTCTATCAGTACTAGATTCATTAGCACTCTAATTCTTTTTATTTAGAGTTAAAAACAATCCCCCATTAATCCGAGTCTATAAATTCTTTTCCTACGGAACCCCCCTGTCCTTTTTACTTTATTGGGCTGGGTTTCTACCGGCATAGGGGAGTTACAAGTTTCAATTACAATAAAAGTTTTGGAGACAGTATTTGAAATGAAGGGATTGAGATTTTAAAGAACCTAATTTTTAAGCAGAATTAACTCTATAACAAATAGCTACAGGATATCCTCCTAAAACTCTTTAAAAATTTATTCTGTTCTAAGATCTTCGGGTCAATACTCAGGAACAGCAACATTCTTATCCTTACTTAACCAGTTTTCCCGGTTTATAGCATCATGAAATTCTCATGTATGGCCCTTTCCGTGTTCAACTATACCCCATCAAACAAATGCTCTTTTTCCTTGACTAGAGCACGCACCCTCTATCTTTTTCTTTAAATCTTCACTATTCCACAAATTCTTACTTTTTACTTCCTGTAAGAATTCTTCTTTAGTCCAAAATCGTTCTTCAATTTTCACAAGTTTACGAGTCGATGTCTTCGACTTTTCGTCTAAGACATTTTCATAATCTGATAAGTAAACATTGCAATCATTCTTATTAGGAACTCTCCTTTTTGGTATTGAAGCCAAAGCAGCATCTACAGATAGTAGATCTTTTGAATTATCTGAACTTTTGGTTTCTAATAAAACAGCTACAGCCCCACCTAAAGAAATGACTGCAGCTGCAACTTTAGGAATTAAAGTGTTCATGGTTAATTGACCCCTTGTAACAGACCCCTAAAGTTTTTTATTTAACTTACTTTGAATTGAAGATGAATGAGTATGATTTTTGGAACATATAAGCATGTCTTATGTTGTTCATAAGGATATTTTATCATATGCCTTCACAACCAGTACGCCAAGCTTCTCTTTTAAACGTGTGCTTTTAGAAAAACCTAATGCATTCAAGAAACACAACCCTTTATTAATTGTTTTGCTCTAACTTTAAAGGAGTTATATTTTGAACTTGTGCAGGAAGCGTTTTATGGTGCCTTTCTTATTTCAAAGTGCCAACAATAAAACTTTGGATGAGCTAGATAAGTACTCTCTTAATTTTACGGATATTTTTCATTTAATTGTTTAAATCCGACATCACTTATCAAGCAGTGCTCCCAGTATCCTTCCCTCGCAGAAATACTAGATGGATTAATGGTTGGTAACTCTTTCTCATTAGACTCCATTTTCTCAAAGCAAAAATTCTTAAAACCGTCCAGACTATCCTTAGCTTCTTTAGGAAAATGTATTTGGTTAGGATCATTTCACATCTGAGATGAAAAATAACGAAAGTGCTTGTCTCAAATTACATTCTCAGGATCATATACTTTCATATTTTTTCATGCGGCTTGGCTACTAAGATACTCATTTACTTTTTTAGCCGTTTCCCTAAACTTTCTCATCTTAGTTTGATAATTATGCTCTTTAATTTGGGAAGTTCCAAATAAGGCGGCAAGAGTAGTCACTCCCGCTCCACCAATCCCTAAAAGTATTCTCCCCCTCGACATGTGAGGATGAATACTTAAAGCTATTTTTCGTCTTTTTCGTAATAACGGGCTAGCTTAAGATTGAAATAGGGGAGAATGACTATTCTCATATGTTTCTCAGTTGTTTAGAAGCTCTCCAAACAACTTTTAGTTCTCTGCTTTATCGTGCTTGCTTTCGTTTTGATCCTAGAAATACTTTATAGAAAGAGTTTTCTTCCTGCGTTTTTAGAAGTTTAGGGAATTATTATGAATCTCACTACAGTTAATTTGGATCTTTCTACCTTAATGAAATTTAAAAATAGCTATGTATAGCTTATTTAACTACTAAGAATAATCCTATACCCTTAATTAAAGCTATTCAATATCTGTTTCTCAAATGTCACATTTTATATTTAGTTAAAAAATGATCCCTTATAAAACCCCAATTTATAAGGATTTTCCACCATGAAAGCTATAGCTCCTTTAGTTTTATTAGGCTTGGGTTCTGCGGGAATAGGGGGTTGATATAAGTTTCATCATTTGAAACCAAAGAAATTACGTCAATATTTGGAATGGCAAGGATTGAGATTGATTTCAGATTCGGAGACTAATTACTGAAAGGCTGTATTAGAGGAGAATAAGGAATTAATTGGAAAGCTAGGTATGCCTAGCACGGTTGATAAAGTGAAAAGATGATGCCAGGATCATATAGATTCCGAGAACTATGAGGATTTTAAGGATAATGCTTCTCTATTATGTGTAGATAATCCCAAGACGGTTAAAGCTAGGATTATCCAATTAGATGGAAACACTGAGAAACTTATAAATGGTGATAATCAATATAAGGTGGCTTATGTATTTAGGAAGCACATTAATGGTTTCCACGATTTAATAGGCTATAAACCGCAAATAGGTAATAATGGTAAGGAACTTGAGGATTTAGAGGCTGCTAAAGATGCTTTTAAAAAGTGATGTGAGAGTTCGTTAGAGAAAGGAATAGAAGAGACATTAATTTTGAATATCAGGACCTTTTGCATACCCAAGAGCTTCTCAACAATTAAAGAATTAATAACCAAGAATGGAGAAGATAGCTTGTTGTTAACTTCTTCTAATTTAGATTCTGACCTTCAACAAAAACATGAATCTATTAAGACATTAGATTCTTGAAAAGCAGATAATTTAAGACAAGAGGGAGATAAGAATAATTTAAAAACTTGATGTGAACAAAACCTAAACAAGAATTTTTATGACGATAAGGTATTTAGCGAAGTCTATCCCAAATTCAGATTTAGGTGTCTTAAGGGATCTGAAGCTTTAAATATAAAAAGCTAATAAAATTTTATGGATTTATGTTTTGTTAATAACGGAAAATAGATCTTACTTAGCTACTTGATTATCTGCATGTCAGTTGTAATGCTGTACCACGCTTGAATAAGCTCATCTTCCACCTAATCTAGAAATATAGATATATATGTAATCGTCTACTTTTACACGAGTATCCTTTTTTCCTGCACAAGCATCCCTTATTTCGGCTCTAAATCTTTCATTACCGGGATCAGCATCATTTACCAATTCATCCCGATTTGTAATTTCTTGAACTATCCTAGTTACTCTATAACTACCATTCCCCAATGTAACCTCTCAAATCCTACACTTACCCTGCAAAGGAGTTATTTGTTTACTGCTGGAAGTCTTGGAAATAGAGGAATCTTCTTTTGCTGAAGATAATAGAACTGAAGAACTGCCTAAATTTATATTTTCAGAAAGAACAGCTCCAGTCCCAGCAAGAACGGATACTCCGGCTATAGCTTTAGTAATTCCAATACTCATTACAAACTTGCTCTTAATTAACTATAAAGAGACATTTAAAGGTTTTTTATTTAATTCAGTTTAAATTTTATGTGAACAGATCAAATCTATATATTTGATACAAGTAAATTTACGTTGATTCCTTTCATAACAAGCTTTATTAGCATGTAAATACTTGACACTTGTATTCAAAATCCATGAAATAAAGATATATGAATAAAATTTTCCTGTCTGGGTTGGGAAGAGATTTGAAGTAGAGAGATTAAAAACTTTTCGAAAGTTAAATATTTAAAAAGATCTAAGATTGTTGTTTAAGTTTCTCTGGGACAAAAACTTCAGATTCTTTTAACCAGTTTTTTCCATTATTCATATCGCTAGCATATATCCACGTTGCGCTTTTTGTCCGGATCCCAACGCCCCATCAAACAAACGCTCTTCCATACCTTAAGCACCCGTCTTCTATTTCTTGCTTCAATTTGTCCTTATTTCATAAATTATCATGATTTGCTTTCTTTAAAAATTCATCCTTATCCCAGAACTCTTCTTTAAATTTTGTAAACTTACGACTTCTTGTTTTCTTGTCAGAGCTAACGGTATAAGTGGGTGCTTCCGCTGAATAAACGTTGCAAATAGTTTTTTGCTTAAAATCCTTCTCTGGTTCTGAATTAATTATCCTTTTCGGAGATGTAAAGGCTTTCTCTTGACGAGGATCGAAAGTTCCAGTTAAAGATGAAGAACTTACGACAATTCCCCCAGCTGCCACCCCACCGCTAGCAATAGTGACTATTCTTACTAATGTGTAAGACATAAAGAAATCCTAATAATAGAATCCTTTCATCCTTTTTATTCTTAGCCCAAAATCCCCATACCCTCTTAAATCACATTTATAAATCCTTTTCACCGTGAAAGCTCTTGTCCCTTTAGCTTTATTAGGATTGGGCACAGTGGGTATAGGGGGGTGGTACAAATTTCATCATTTAAAACCAAAGACATTGAGGCAGTATTTGGAATGACAGGGATTTAGGTTGATTTCAGATTTTGAGACTAATTATTGACAGGTCGTATTAGAGGAAAACGGAAAGATTGTGAGTGATTTAAGAATTAATGGTGTGGAAGAAGTGAAGGCTTGATGTAAGCACCATATGGATTCCGAGAATTATGAGGATCTTAAAGAAAACGCCTCTCTATTGTGTGTAGACAATCCTAAGACCGTTAAAGGAAGGATTATCCAATTATATGGTGATACTAAGAGGCTTATACAATCCGGGAACGAGGAAGATGATAAATACAAGATAGCTTATGTATTTCGAAAACACATCAATGGCTTTAACTCCCTAATAGGTTACTCTCCTAAAATTGGAGAGGATGGAAAGGAGGTGGAGGATTTGGATGCTGCCAAAAGCGCCTTCAAGATGTGATGCACTAGTTCTTTGGATAAACCCGTAGATGAGATTCTTGTTTTAAATGTTAAGGAGCTATGCACTCCCAAAGAATTCTCAAATATTAAAGAGCTAATAGAATGAAGGGGGGAGAGTAATTTACTGTTAACCGAGACTGAGAACTTTAGTTATTTGATCTCTAAGTATATATCTATTAGGGAATTGGATTCTTGAAAAGCTGATAATTCAAATGAGGATAACTATGAGAGTTTAAAAATGTGGTGTAATAACACCCTGAATAGGAATTTTTTTGAAGGTAAAGTATTTAGCGAGATATATCCTAAATTCAGGTTTAGATGTCTTAGGAAATCTATGGTTACGGGAGAGTTAACTCTATAAATTTTTGTTTATTTTTATTTTTGAGTGTGAATTCAAGGAAGGATAAACCTTTAGGAAACTAAAAAGAGATAGAGTCTACTTCTTGTAAGGAAAATAAAGATATGTTGGAAAATCTGAGATTTATTTAAGAGGAAACTTAGGTTCACACTGTGTAAATAGTCATGTATGAGTAAAAATTTAATTTTGACTTTAGGTGGATTAGGGATTGGGGGAGTTGGAGCCGGAGGGTTGTTAGCTCTGAGGCCATGGAAATCTAAAGTAGTTACTTTTGCAGATAGGTACAAACATTCTCTGTTGGATACCGTCAAAGATAATTCTGCCTGAGATAATAGATACTCTTTTTTAAAAACTATTAAACCCAAACATCCCACTTTAATTTCAGCCCATATAGAAGCCACCAAAACTTCTTCCTCTAACGAAAATGAAGCGAAGAGGTTAATGAAGGAGGGATGTAAGTCTATCTATAAATCTCCTTTTGAAAATTCAGAATATTGGGATGATTTTAAAAATTATTGCTCAAGAACTAATGGAGATGCGAGCTCCGGAAAAGAATGAAATGGAGAAGATACAACAAGTTCGTCGGGAAATAAGTGAGATGCTTCTTTAACTTCTTTGAAAAGTCATGAAATATCGAATGGTTCTCTTCCTTCAGTTTTAGAAACGTTGAAGGCAGAAATACAAAGTAAGGATTCCTTTGAAAAGACTCATAGAGATTCTCTTAAGTCATGATGTGATGGAGTTAAGAAAGAACCATTTATGGGTCCCGATTCTCTTGAATTTAGAAATCAAGAACTTTACTGCAAAGTTAAATAATTTCTTTTTTCAGAAAGAGTGTCATTTTTAAGTAAATCCTGGTTGTGAACTATTTATATATTGTTGGAGTAGGAGCTTTAGGAGTCGCGTTCGGAGGGGGAGCTTATTTAGTTCATAGTTCCACAACTAAAACTTCTGAGTCTACTCTTAGGGATAGGTTGAAAAAAGATCACTATTTGGTCATGGATCCTCACGATGGAAATTGAACCACTGTTCTTCTTAAGTATAAGGATACGGGGATTTTAGCCAATAAGAAATTCTCTGATCTTACTGGAGAGATAACGGATCAGGCTCTTAAGAAAAAATGCAATAGAGTTTTATCCTCTAACGATTCCAGTCTTTATGAGAAAGCAAAGATATGATGTACCGTTCCTAGAACTATTCAACAGAGGTTGGAAGATTTAAAAACTAAACTTTTAAAGACGGTTGGTGATGATGAGTCTGGAGATAAGGCTAGTTGGAATAAATTGAAAGATAAATATCATCAAGCCACAGTAGATCAAAAAATAAAGGGATTTACCATAAACAACCCATCCGAAGATAATGCTTGGCAGTCTTTGAGAACTGAATGTGCAAAGCACTTAAATAAGGAACGATGGGATGATGAGTATGAATACTATTTGGATAAGGTTTCTGATTGATGTTCAAATAAGGAGTAATGGGATTCGTTAAGCTTGCAGCAATATCTATAGCTTTCTTGGGTGGAATTGCAGGTACCTCTGCATTAACTTATTATGTTAATTCTTCATCCATAAAAGAGGCAACAAAGCGTATTTCTGATCGGCTGAAAGAGGAGAACTTTACTCTTATTTCATTAGAGTCTGACTGACAAGCTATGTTAACTAAATACAACGATGATAAAGTAAAAGAAGGAGATAGGTTTGTATCGGGAAATGCCGATGTTTCCCTAGAAGAATTAAAGACTCATTGTAATACGGCCCTATCTGAAGATATCTCTACTTCTTCAAATTATTTCAAATCTAGAAGGTGGTGTACTGTTGTTAAGACTTTAGCAGGCCATTTATCTGATAATGGTTTTACTTTATTGAATACGGATAATAATAAAGAGGATGATAAGGGAAGTTGGGAGAAATTAAAGGACGATTACAAATCTAGGGGAGGAAATGTTATGTCATTAACTTTGAATGGAACTGACGATTGAAAAACTTTCAAGGTTAAATGTAAAGAGCTTTCAGAGAAGGAAACTGTTGAAGTTGATTTTGATTCTTTATTCAATAATTTAAAGTCCTGATGCACTAAGCAGGCGGCAGATAAGTTACCAAGATAATAATGTCCATCTCGCCCGTAAAGTTAGTTTTAGGATTAGGGGCTATTTCTGTCACTGTAGGGGGTGGAATATTAGTTGTTAAGAGTATGAAGGATTCTTCCACAGTTACCGTTAAGGATCGATTGAAGAAGGACGGTTATTTTCCTTTAGATGTTGGAAAAAGTGATGGTTGAAACGAGGTTCTTACTGCTTATAACCAAAAGAAAGATTCACCTAATCTTAGATTTGATCATGGAAATGAGCAAATTAGTGAACAGAGATTGAAAGATATTTGTGAAGATTTATTTAAATCAGATGAAAAGGATTCTAAATATGAAAAAGTTAAAAAGTGATGTGTTGTCCCTAATTCTGTATCTCAGGTACTATTATCCAAGTCTTTTGCAGTTTTAGATACCACTAAGACTGGCGATGAAGATAAGACTAAATGAGAGGCATTAAAGACTCAATACAAGGATAATGATATTCCTAATTTTTCCTTCCAAACAAACCAAGATTGGAAAGCATTAAGAACTAAGTGTAAGGAATTAGTAGAGAAGAAGCCTTGAGATAATGATTACGAAGACTCTATAACTCATGCAGAGAAGTGATGTACTGATAAAGGTTAGTGGTTTCAACTAAGGTATTACTTGGATTGGGAAGTGTAATTTCCGTTGGTGCCGTCTCCTTTGTAGGTTACTTGTATTCTCAATCTAACAAAGAAACATTTAGAAGCAAGTATAGACTAGCTTTAATAGACGATTCTGAAGATACTGCTTGGAATAAAAAGTTAGCTGAATTACTTAAGGGAAGTCCCAAAAATAAAGGTTTAGTAGACTCTAAAGGCAAGAACAATATCTCTTCTTTAAAAGCGGCTTGTCAGGAGATTTACGATTCTTATTTTTCTCATAATTTAATGGATGATTTTAAGAACTTTTGTTCTAAGAATTATTCTGATTACTTCGGTAGTAAACAGACAATAGCTGCAGACACAGATTTGAATGGAAAGTGGGATACTTTTAAAAGTAAGACTAGTTCAGATCTTGAAGGAGAGATTAGAAAGATACATGAGTCTAAGAAAAATTCTTCTTCGGAGCCCAGTGATTGAAAGCAGTTATTGTTTAATGAGTGTAAAAAGATCTCTTCTTCTATATTTGAGGGAGATATTAAGGGTTACCAAGAGTTCTGTACCAAATAATAGATGGTTCCATTTAAAGCAGTTTTAGTAACTTTAGGAGCAGGTGTTGCTAGTTTAGGGGCTTATGGTATTTATAGATATAGAGATTTGTCGGATTCCAAAACCGAGAATATTGGGACTAGGTTAGTCAGGGAGAAGTTTGAGCTTTTGAAGGATTTACATACCGAACAATGAAAAAATTCTTTATCTAAGTACAATTCCAAGACTTCTGCAAATGTAGACGAAAATCGTTTAAAGGGCATTTGCAAAGATCTTATAGCGAAGAATACGTCTTCAGAATCTGATTATAAAACAGCAAGACTATATTGCGTTGTTCCTAGAAACGTTCAAGAAAGATTAAAGGATTTAGGATTTCATTCTCTTAAGACTACAGGAGATAATGAAGATGGTGATAAGAGTAAGTGAACTAAATTAGCTGAATCTTATGTTACTCACGGAAAAGGTGATAATCAAATAGAGTCTTTGACTTTACCTGCATCTGGTGGAGATTCTAATAACTGAAGCTCTTTGAGACAGAACTGTAAGACTATTTTAGAAAAAGAGCATTGGGATGATAAGTTTGAAACTTATTTTCTGAAATCTAAAATGTGATATACCGAAGAGGCTTTCAGCGGCATAAAACCTCAGTAGATCCTACTCAGGATTAAACAGATGGCTAAGCTATTTCCTGTTCTCGTACTTTCCGGACTAGGGACTAGGGACTATTGGAGTGGGGGGTCTGTATGGCTTTTCGGGTTTAAGACCCAAAGACCTTAAACAGTACTTAGAGTGACAAGGATTTGAATTAGCTTCCAATAAAGACGGCAATATATGGAAGTCTATTTTGGAGGAGCATAGAGATATCGTAAAGAGACGTACAGAAAAACAATCCCCACAAGAGCAGGATATTCGGGATTGATGTTCTTCACACTTATCCAAAAAAGATTATGAAACTTTTAAGGATGATGCCTCCAAAATATGTGTTAATAATCCTCGAACGGTAAGAGCTAAGATAATTCAATTAGATGGAAGCATAAGCTCTTTGATAGAGAGTTCAAATGATGAGGAATATAGGGTAGCTTATATCTTTAGGAAGCATATAAAAGGATTCACTCAGTTAATAGGATTTACTCCCCCACCTAAGGAGGAAGGTAAGCCGGAAAGGGAAAATATAGTGGGAGGGGGAGAAGCTTTGAAGAAGTGGTGTTTAAAGTCACTGGAATCTAAACCAGACGATTCCTTGATTTCTAATGTAAAAACGCTTTGCTCTCCTAAAGGATTTAAGACTATTAAGGAATTAATAACTAAGCAAAAAGAACACTCTAATCTTTTAACTGACCACAGTAATGTTTCTGATTTACAGAGTAAGTGAAACGCAATAAGGCAGAGAGATTCTTGGAAGCACGATAATACATCTGGAGAGAATTCAAGTTCTCTTATGAAATGGTGTCTAGATAATGAGGAGAAGAAATTTTCTGAGGAGGGTACGTTTAGTGAGATCTATCCAAAGTTTAGATTTCGATGCTTAAAGTCAACTTCGCTGGAGCTTTAGATTGCTGTGCGTTTGATTTCCATGATGATTTTCCCCACGTGTGGGGGAGTGTGTGCAGTGGGATGATATGGTTTTAATTCTTTACAGCCTAAGAATTTAAGGGAATACTTAGAGTGACAAGGATTTACGTTAGCTTCCGTAGAGAATGCTTGAAAGTCAATTATTAAAGAGCATGGTGAATTAGCTAAATCGATTGGAGTAAATTCAGAAAGTGATTTAGAAAAATTAAAGACTTGATGCATCACCCGTCTTCCTTTATCAGATTTCTCTTCTTATATTGATAAAGCTTCTAAGTTATGTGTGGATAATGCAGGAACTATTGAAGCTAAGTTGGTTAGAGACGGAATCGGCTTAACTCAATTCTTTCAAGACTCTTCCGATGATAATAAATATAAAACTTCTTACGCTTTTAGAAAGCACAATCTTGATTTCTTATCTCTAATTAGTCATACCCCCGAGAAGGGGGAAAAGTTTGAGCCTGCTGTAAATAAATACAAGAAGTGATGCAATTCCACTTTGAAGGCAAAGCCTAAACCCGATTTATTGAAAAATTTTCAAATGTTCTGTAAGCCCAAAGATTTCACAACAATTAAAAAATATTTAGTTGGAAAAGAGTTTTTAACGGAAGAAAGGTACGATTCTAATTTACAAACTCTGCATGATAAGATCAGCAACTTAGCTTCTTATCTAGCTGACGGTATAGAAAGAGGAAAAGATGGTTTAAAGAAATGGTGTAATGAGAACTTAGAAAAAAATTTTCATGAGTCTCTAAGTATTTTGGATGAGATCTTACCTAAAGTAGTATCTAGATGTGTTAAAGACTCTAGATCAGATAATTTAATATCTTTTTAAGTTAAATTACTTTCCCTTGCTGTTCTAGTCAACATCCTCCTCTTTTTCTACACATAAAGCTACAAAATCAAATGATGAAGGAACGGCATAAGCTGCTCCAAAATAATCGCCCGATCTCCCCAGAATTGTGTCTCATTCAGCTTCTTTGGACTTTACTGCTTCAAAACATTTATCTCTAAAATCCTGTCAGTCTCCTTTGTAAAACTTCTTCATCTCTTTTGCCCTCTTCATTCATCATTCCTTGTTATTAGGATCCACCAAATATAAGCCACCACTTTTTCCTTTCCTATGTTCCTTAACCTTGTCAAATGTATTTTTGTAAACGGAAATCTTTGTCCTGTACCTATTCTCATTAGATCCTGAAAAAGCATAAATGGTAATACCTAACCCTCCAGCTAAAGGAGGTAACAAAAGCTTTATATTCAACTTTTTATCTTTTTAAAAACTCTGTACACCCCTATATTTATTACAAATCATGAGTAAAATAGTCTTAATATCAACGGGAATTTTTAGTGGAGTGTAGATGTCTAGTAAATCTTTGATGCTATCCTTGGGAGGATTAGGTGCTGGAGGAGTTGGTCTGGGAGGATTATTGGTTATGAAATCTTGAGCATCTAAGAAAGAAACCTTCTCCGATAAGTATAAACACTCTCTACTGGATGATTTCAAAGATGATGTTATTTGAGGGAGAAAGTATGTAGCACTAAAAACCACTAAACCTACACACCCTAAGTTAATGCGGGCCTATATAGAGGCTACCAAGAAACCCACCGAAAATGAACAAGAGGCTAAGATATTGCTGAAAGCAGGATGTAAAGATATTTATGAGTCTCCTTTTGAAGATTCAAAATACCAGAATGACTTCAAGAGTTATTGTTCTCTAACTAATTTGGATGTAAGTTCCAATCAAACTTGAAACTCAGAAACAACTGATAAGACTCCTAATAATAAGTGGGATACTTCTCTCGGCGCTTTAAAAAATCATGACATTAAGGCAAAAGGAAATTTAGTTGAGACATTAGAAACTCTCAAGAGTTTAATACAAGGTAAAGATACCTTTGAGAAAGAAAATAGGGATTCTTTAAAAGGTTGGTTCGATGCGGTAAAGGCGGAGATATTTATGGGTTCTGATTCTACGGAATTCAAGAACCAGGAACTTTATTGTAAGGGTAGCTAATGTCTATTATTCCTAAATTGGGGCTGGGGTTTGTTGGAATAGTAGGTGTTTCTGGTGCTGGTTATCTGGGTTTTAGAAATTTTTCATCAAAATCTAAGGAAAGTTTTAAGTCTAAGTACAACCTAGCGATTAAGGGCTTTCTAAGTGATGATTCTATTTTGGGAAAGAAGTTGGATGCTTTAAGTGGGGATTCTTCATCACCAAAACATCCAGATTTAATTGCCGCCAAAACACATAAAAAGTCTAGTAAAGTTGAAGATGCTAAGGCTGCTCTAAAGAGGGGATGTTCTGATATTCATGACAAAACGATAGATAGTGACTTTTTTGATGATTTTAGAAATTATTGTTCTTTTAATAATGGAGATAAGCTTGGCAGTAATAAAACTCTTGTAGCTGAAGAGGGAGATTTATCTGGCAAGAAAGATACTTTTAAGAATAAGTCGTTAGAGAAATTACAAAAAGGATTTAAGAATATAAGTAAGCCCAGTGACTCAGGGGCAGATACTGAATGGCAAAAAGCTATGCTTTCTGAGTGTAAGAAGCTTTCTACTGAGATATTTGAGGGGGAGATTTCTAATTTTGTAGAGTTTTGTACAAAGCAATAGTGGATCCATTTAAGGCAACTTTAGCTACTGTTGGAGTAGGAGGTGTTGGTTTAGGAGCTTATGGTATCTATAGGATTGTTCCCATTTCTAAAACTGAGAACATTGGCACTAGATTGGTGGATGAGAAGTTTGAACTTTTAAATAATTCTCACACCTCACATTGGAAAACTTCAGTGGATAAATACAATGGCAAGAAAACTTCTGCATCTATAGATGAAACGAAATTAAAGACCCTTTGTAAAAACCTCCTTGCTAAAGGGAAGGACTCCGATTCAGATTACAAGCAAGCAAAGTTATATTGTGTAGTTCCTAGGAACGTTCAACAGAGATTGTTGGATACAGGAATTCATGCCTTGAAGACGGATGGTTCCGAAGAGGAGGGAGACAAAAGTAAGTGAACTACGTTAGCTGCTTCTTACGTTATTCACGGAAAAGGGGATGATCAGATAGAATCTTTGACTCTTACTGAAGCTGGCGCCTCCTCTAATAATTGAAGCTCTTTGAGAGAGAAATGCAAGGTCGTTTTAGGAAAGGATCATTGAGATGATAGTTTTGATTCTTACTTAAGGAAAGCAAAGAAATGATGCACAGAAGAATCTCTTCTTTCTTTACCGAAATAATTGGATTTAGATTTTTAAATTAGGAATCTAAGTATCTGTGGTTTAAAGTGGCGAAATTATTTCCTATCCTAGCTTTTTCAGGCTTGAGCGTTGCCGGTTTTGGAGGATGGTATAGCTTTTCTGGTTTAAGGCCGAAAAACCTGAAACAGTATTTAGAATGGCAAGGATTTGAATTGGCTTTCAACAAAGGTGACAATATATGAAAATCTATTTTGAATGAGTATAGAGATATTGTAGCGCGACGCACAGGAAAAGATTCCCCTCAAGAAAAGGATATTCAGGATTGGTGTTCTGAACATTTACTTCAAAAAGACTATGAGACTTTTAAAGATGATGCTTCCAAGTTATGCGTTAATAATCCCCGAACAGTGAGGGCTAAAATCGTTCAACAGAGTGGAGATATAAAGTCCCTTATTGAAGGCTCTTCAGACAATAAAGATAAAGACTATAAGGTAGCTTATATCTTCAGGAAGCATATTTCTGGATTTACGAAGTTAATAGGATTTACCCCTCCATCTGAAAAGGAAGGAGAGGAGGTAATTGAAAATATAGTGGGAGGAGGAGAGGCTTTGAAGAAGTGATGCTTAAAGTCATTGGAATCTAAACCGGACGATTCTTTGATTTCTAATGTAAAAACACTTTGCTCTCCTAAAGGATTTAAAACTATTTTGGAATTAATAAAGAAACTAGGACAGGAAGGATTGCTTCTTACAGATGATAGTAATACTGCACAGTTGATTATGAAATACAACCAAATCAAAGATAAGTCATCTTGAGTACAGGAAAGTAAGAGTTCTAATGAATCCAATTATTTTGATTTGAAAAAATGATGTGAGGAGCATAAGGAGAAGAATTTTTATGAGGAAGGCGTGTTTAGCAATGTCTATCCTAAATTTAGATTTAGATGCTTAAAGTCTTAGATTGTTGTGCGTTCATTTTCCATGATGATTTTTCCCGCATGTGGGGGAGCTTGTGCAGTGGGATGGTATGGCTTTAATTCTTTACAACCTAAGAATTTAAGGGAGTACTTGGAGTGACAAGGATTTGCATTAGCTTCTAATGAGAATACTTGAAAGTCGATTATTAAAGAGCATGGAGAATTAGCTAAGTCTATTTTTGTATCTTCGGAGGATGATTTAGAAAAATTAAAGACTTGATGTGCCGTCCATCTTCCTCTATCGGATTTCTCTTCTTATATTGATAAAGCTTCTAAGTTATGTGTGGATAATGCGGGAACTATTGAAGCTAAGTTGGTTAGAGACGGAACTGGCTTAACTCAATTTTTTCAAGATTCTTCTGGTGATGAGCAATATAAAACTTCTTATGCTTTTAGAAAGCATAATCTTGATTTCTTATCTTTAATTGGTCATACTCCCAAAGAGAGGGGAGAAACGTTTGAACCTGCCATAAGTAAATATAGGACGTGATGTAAATTTACTTTGAAGTCCAAACCGGAACCTCATTTATTTAAGAATTTTCAAATATTCTGTAAACCTAAGAATTTCACCACCATTCAGGCTTACTTAACGGGGAAAGAATTTTTAACAGAAAATAAGTATGATTCTGAATTAAATGCTCTTTTCGCTAGGATTAGTAATTTAGCTTCTTATAAAGCCGATTATATAAATCCAGGAAAAGAAGGTTTAAAACAGTGATGCCAAGAAAATTTACAGAAGAATTTTTATGATTCCTTAAGTGTTTTAGATGAGATCTTACCTAAAGTAATGTCTAGGTGTGTTAGGAACTCCAACGCATCAAATATTGGATTATCTATACAATAGGGATAGGAATTTGTAGCTTATATCTCAAGAATAAATAGTACGATTTTTCTCGGTGTATTTAGAAATTGAATAATTCTTTAAGAACAAATTTTCTTTTCAATGTCAACTTCTTTAGAGCTAGATATCTCGAAAGTGCTTGAAATTATATTTTCTACAATGACTTCGTAAAACGAATCCTTTACTAGTATTAGACTTCCTTATTTTTTCCCATGAAAGCTATAGCTCCTTTAGTTTTATTAGGCTTGGGAACTGCTGGAATAGGGGGTTTATATAAGTTTCATCATCTGAAACCAAAGACATTACGACAATATTTGGAATGGCAAGGATTGAGATTGATTTCTGATTCAGAGACTAATTACTGAAAGGCTGTATTAGAGGAGAATAAAGCGGTGATTGAGAAGTTGAGTATAGATGCTTCTAATATTGACGGAGTAAAAGAGTGATGCCAGAAGCATATAAATGCTGAGAATTATGAGGATCTTAAGGAGAGTGCTTCTTTACTATGCGTAGATAATCCCAAGACAGTTAAAGCCAGAATCATCCAATTAGATGGAAGTCTTGAGAAACTCATAAATGGTGGTGATGCAGATAATAAATATAAGGTTGCTTATGTATTTAGGAAGCACATTAATGGTTTCCATGATTTAATAGGATATAAACCGAAAATAGGTAATAATGGTAAAGAACTTGAGGATTTGTCAACTGCTGGTGTCGCTTTTAAAAAGTGATGTGAGGATTCATTAAAGAGGGGAATAGAAGAGACATTAATTTTGAATGTTAGGACTTTTTGTACACCTAAAAGCTTCTCAAGTATTCTGGAATTAATAACTCACAATGGAGAGAGTGATCTGTTGTTAACTCATAATAATAACGATAGTGACTTGAGTTCTAAATATGACTCTCTTAAGGGATTAGACTCATGAAAAGCTGACAATAAAAATAACCCAGGAAATAAGGAGGACTTGAAGAAATGGTGTGAGGAAAATAAGAGTAAGAACTTTTATGAAGACGAAGTATTTAGTAAGGTTTACCCTAAATTCAGATTTAGATGTCTTAAAAGTTCTGATAATTAAATATCATTAGCTTTATAGAGCGTTAGCACCTTTTAAAAATTATTCTGTTTTAATTTCTTCCGGTCAATATTCCGGAATAGGGATATCTTTATCTAATCAATTTTCTCTGTTTATATTATCATCAAATACTCATGTTTTTTCTCTTTGATTATCAGCTATTCCCCATCAAACAAATGCTCTTTTTCCTTTTTTAGAGCACGCATCATTTATCTTATTCTCCAAATCTTGCCCATTTCATAAGCCTCTATTTTTTACTTCTTGTAAGAATTCATCCTTAGTTCAAAACTGTTCTTGAATTTTCTCAAGTTTACGTGTGAATGTTTTTGTGTGGTCGTTAAGAACATTAGTATACTCCGATGAATAAACATTGCAATTATTCTTATTAGGAATTTTCTTTTTTGGTTTTTCAGCTAAAGAAGTGTTTTGAGATAGTAAATCTTCTTGATTATCTGAACCTTTAGTTTCCGATAAAACAGCTATAGCTCCGCCGAAAGAAACAACTGCAGCTACAACTTTAGGAATTAAAGTATTCATGGCTAATTGACCCCTTATCAGACCCCTTATCAGACCCCTTAAGTTTTTTTACTTAGTAATAGGTTATTTGGGACTAGTTGGTTACGAAGAAGGATTTAGTGGGGGTATTGTTTTTAACCATAAGATAATATAGGTTGGAAGGAAGGTTAAATTGGAATTCTTAATCCTCGACTAACAAATATAGATAAGAATCGTTTTACTTTGTTCCCATTATTTAATGCAAATGAATTTAAATTTTGCAACAATAACACATTTCTTAGAGGTTTATACTTCCAGTGCCTTTGAAATTTGTGACAATAAATCCACCAACTGATCTTTAGTTTGTTTGGTATTTTCTAATTCTTGAATAGTCATACGTTTATCTATGGTTCCATATTTAGTTCCTAATGAATGGTCATTTTCTGCATCTTCAGATCCACCATCAGTAACTCCTCCTTTTGATGATTCTTCCATTCCATTACCTTCCTCTTCCGTTTTTGTACCTTCTCCGGATGAATCAGAATCACTTTCTGTTGTTGCTTCGTCATCCTCACTGTTTTCTTGGGAACTGCCTTCCGCTGAGCTATCTGTACCTTCTTTACCCTGTTCTTCAGATGGTTTACCCTCTGTTCCTTGATCTGATTGATCTCCCGATTTTTCTACACCAGAAGAACCACCACCTTCACTGTCGGATTGGCCCTCACCTTCATCAGCATCTTTGTAATCCTTTATAGGAGGCTCTTCATCCGTAAGCGCTTTAGTTCTTATTCTTTCTTCAGGTTTTTCTTCTGCACTCCTAGATACTAAGGAAGAGGTGGCAATTACACCCCCTATTCCAGTTAGTATAGGTCCCCCTATCTTTAGAAACTTAGAAGTGGAAAGTACCATACCTGAAACTGGTCTAGTGAATAATAAATCACTAAACTAGGGGTATTTTTCGTTTAGTTGTCTAAATTCCTGATTATTTATCAAGCAATGCTCCCAGTATCCTTGTGTTGCAGGAATGTTGGTTGGACTAGTACCCCATTGTCCTCTCAATTCCTCTGCATTCGATTCCATTTTCTCAAAGCAAAAATTCTTAAAACCGTCTAAACTATTTTTGGCGTCCTCAGAAAAATGTACTAGGTTAGCATCGCCCCACATAGTAGATTCGAGATAACGAAACCTCTTGTCTCAAATAACATGCTCAGGATCGTATATCTTTGCATCTCCTCAAGATGCCTCGTTAAGATATCCATTTACCTTTTTAGCTGTTTCCCTAAACTTTCTCATCTTAGTTTGATAATTACGTTCTTTAACTTGGGAAGTTCCAAATAAGGCGGCGAGAGTAGTCACTCCCGCTCCACCAATCCCTAACAGTATTCTTCCCTTCGACATTTGAGGGTAGACATTTAAATCTGTTTTTCGTCTTTTTCGTAGTAATGGACGGGACTTAAAGTTAAAGGACTAATGACTATTCTTATATGTTTCTCAGTTGTTCTAGAAAGCTCTCCAAACCACTCTTCATTTGCATAGTTTTTTCTAATTCCTGTTTCGTCATACGCATATCTTTAGTTCCGTATTTATTACCTGCTGCATGACTATGCTCGGCCTCAGTACTTCCATCTTTTGTTACCCCGTTACTTTGAGAATTCTCTTCTCCGTCTTCTGTAGATTCATCAACATCTTCACCCCCAGAATCTCCCCCTTCCTCTTCACTTTCTTCAGAAGAACTGCTACCTGGATCTTCGGAACCAGTAGGAGTATCTTCAGCAATTCCCTCTTCTCCAGCTTGTCCCTCGGCCGACTTCTGTTCTCCACTTTCCATAGTACCCTGATCTTCGCCACTATTTTGTCCCTCACCTTCCCGACCTTGCTCACTTTCATTTTGATCCTTGTAATCCTTTATATGAGGATCTGTATCCGCAAGAGCTTTAGTGCTTAATCTTTCTTCCGATTTCTCTGTTGCACTTTTAGAGATGAGAGATGAAGTGGCAATTACGCCGCCAATTCCAGTTAAAGTTGATCCTCCGACGGTAATTAATTTAGAAACAGACACATCTATATTATTGCTTAACTAAGAATAGTCTATTAAATTAAGAATTATTCTTTACTTCTTAATGAAGTTCATTTAATATTTGCTCTCTAATCACCATCCTTTCTATCTTTAGTTAAAAAATAACCTCTCCCCAAACCCAAGTATAAGATCTCCCTATATGAAAGCTCTCGCTCCTTTAGCTTTATTGGGAGTGGGAACTGCAGGAATAGGAGGTTGATATAAGTTTCATCATCTGAAACCAAAGACATTACGTCAGTATTTGGAATGGCAAGGATTGAGATTGATTTCTGATTCAGAGACTAATTATTGACAAGCAATACTAGAGGAGAACAAGGAACTAACTAAAAAGCTAGGTATAGATACCTCTAAGGTCGACGGAGTAAAAAAGTGGTGTCAGAAGCATATAGATTTTGAGAATTATGAGGATCTTAAGGAGAGTGCTTCTCTATTGTGTGTAGATAATCCCAAGACAGTTAAAGCTAGAATCATCCAATTAGATGGAAGTCTTGAGAAACTCATAAATGCAGATAATCAATATAAGGTGGCTTATGTATTTAGGAAGCACATTAATGGTTTCCATGATTTAATAGGATATAAACCGAAAATAGGTAATAATGGTAAAGAACTTGAGGATTTGTCGGCTGCTGGTGACGCTTTTAAAAAGTGATGTGAGAGTTCGTTGGAGAAAGGAATAGAAGAGACATTAATTTTGAATGTTAGGACTTTTTGTACACCCAAAAGCTTCTCAAGTATTCTGGAATTAATAACTCACAATGGAGAAAGTAATCGGTTGTTAACTGAGAGTAGTAACGATAGTTACTTGAATTCTAAATATGAGTCTATTAAGCAATTAGATTCATGAAAAGCTGATAACGAAAGTCGCTTAGAAAATAAGGAGGACTTGAAGAAGTGGTGTGAGGAGAATAAGAGTAAGAACTTTTATGAAGACGAAGTATTTAGTAAAGTTTATCCTAAATTCAGATTTAGATGTCTTAAAGGATTCGCATATAGTTAACCAACACCTCTATTTCATTCTTCCTTCCAATATTCTGGTACACTAACTCCTTCTTTATTTAATCAATCGTCTCCGTTTATCCCTTCATGAAACACCAATGTGTCTGGTTTATCATTTTGCGACTTACCTCATCAAACAAATGCTGCCCTTTTACCACCATCACATGCTTTCTCCACTTTCTCTTTCAAAGACGCCTTATCTCACAAGTTCTTTTCTTCTATTTCCTGTAAGAATTCATCCTTAGTTCAAAACTGTTCTTCAAATTTATTAACCTCACGTGTTAATGTACTGTTTGAATGGTATTTACTTACATAATCTACTAAATAAATGTTGCAATTATTCCTATTAGGAACTCTCCTTTTTGGTTTTGCAGTTAAGGAAGTGTTTTGAGATAGTAAATCTTCTTGATTATCTGAACCTTTAGTTTCCGATAAAACAGCTATAGCTCCACCTAAAGAAACTACTGCAGCTACAACTTTAGGAATAAAAGTATTCATAGTTAATTTACCCTTAACATACCCTTAAAGTTTTTATTTGATCTTTAGTCTGAATCTTGTATAGGTAAATTTGGAGTTTGTGCTAGAGAAGTTCTAGAAGTAAACTTTGGATGGATTTATGATGAGTACATTCAAAATCACTAATAGGGACTAAAGACTCTAGAATCTCAGAGGGCAGCCGGGAAGCTTGTAGAGTTAATCAACATAGGTAGTTTGGATATTAGAAGGAGTATTAATGAATAAAGCGATACCAATAGTTTTAGGGTCTGTTGGAGTGGGAGGATTAGGTATTGGAAGTTGAGTTTTTTATAGACCTAAAGTAACAGACCCGTATAAAGAAAAGTATAGATTTGCCATTCTAAAAGATGAGGATTCAGTTTTATGGGACAAAAAGTTTAAATTGATTTCAAATGCTAATCCTACTCATAAAGTATTGCAGAAAGCAGCGGGAAGTGATGGTGATGAATCTTTCAGGAAATCTCGCCATAAGAAAGGGTGTCATGAGATTTATGAATCATCTGTAAAGGATGACAAATACTTAGATGATTTTAAGAAGTATTGCTCCAAGAACAATGAAGATGTGATTGGAAGTGGTTGAATTTCAGAGGGAACAGATGATTCTGTATCTCCTTCTAAGTGGAATAATAAGTTGACAACTCTTAAAGGTAAGATGGATCGTGAGACTCTTAGGAATTTAAAGGAATTAGCCGGAAAGGTTAAAGCATCTCCAGATAAGGCACAAAGGGAAGAATTAAAGAGGTGATGTGATGAACAAAAATCTGAAATTTTCTTAGGAGATGATGATCCATCTACAGGCGGAATCAGGTCTTATTGTATAGATGGTTAGTAAATCTTTGATGTTATCCTTAGGAGGCTTGGGGATCGCGGGAGTAGGTGGTGTGGGTATTGGTTTAGTTGGGGTATATTACTTAAATAAAGGTACTGAAACACCTAAAGTTACACTCAGCACTAAGTATGATAAAGCTCTAATAAATTTCAATTCGGATGATGTCATTTGAAATTCAAAATTATCTACTCTAGAGACTCAGTCTTCTATACCCAAGAATGAGAATTTAATTAAGGCTAAAAATGAGAAAAAAGCTGGTAATGTAGATGCTGCTAAAGCCTTTTTAAAATCAGGTTGTAGAGATATTTATTCGAAGTCGCCGGAGAGTAAAGATGATTTCAACGATTTTAAAAACTTCTGTTCCAAGCTCTATTTAGATCAAATTAGTGGGGGTAAAGTGATAACTGAAATTGCGGATTTAGACAATAAGTGAGATACTTTTAAAGGAAAAACAGATGATCATTTGAGTGGAGAATTTCGGAAGATACATGAGTCTAAAAAAAGTTCTACGACTGAGCCCACGGATTGAAAACAACTAGTTCTTGCTGAGTGTCAAAAACTTTCTTCTTCTATATTCGTAGGAGAAGTGAAGGGTTATCAGGAGTTCTGCTTCAAGAAGCAATAGACTCCCTTAAGGAAAGTCAAGCAATCAAAAGAATCCTATCTTTCTTTATTACTACAAAAATCTAGATTTCCAAATTTGGAATCTAAGTTGTTAGGTTTTAATATGGCAAAGTTATTTCCAATTCTAGCTGTTTCGGGATTGAGTATTATCGGAGCCGGTGGATGGTATGGATTTTCTGGTTTAAGACCTAAAAATCTTAAACAGTATTTAGAGTGACAAGGTTTTGAATCAGCTTTTCACGCTTCTGGGCTCGTTTGAAAATCTATTCTTGCTGAGCATAAAGAAATTGTAACGCGACGTACTAAAAAAACAAACCCTACAGAGAGTGATATTAAGGATTGGTGTATTCAACACCTATATGCAACAGATTATGAATCCTTCAAAGATGATGCTTCTAAGATATGTGTTAATAATCCCGAAACAGTAAGGGCTAAGATCATTCAACAAGATGGAGATATAAAGTCCCTGATTGAGGGTTCCGAAGGAGATAAGAATAAGAATTATAAAGTAGCTTATATTTTCAGGAAGCACATTACTGGCTTCCTAGGACTAATAAGCTTTACTCCTCCGGAAAAAGGTGAAGGAATAGAAGGTGGAGGAAGGGCTTTGGAAAAGTGATGCAAGAAGTCTTTGGATTCTAAACCCGATGATTTCTTAGTGGCTAATGTGAAGTCACTTTGCTCGTCTAAAGGATTTAATACCATAAAGGAATTAATAGAGAAGCAGAGTGAGACAGGATCGCTGCTTACTGATAGTAATAATCAAGCAGAGTTAATTAAGAAACACAATTCTATAAATGAAAAGTCGTCTTGGTTGGCAGATGCAAAAGAGACTTCCAATCAATCCAATTATTTTGATTTGAAAGAATGATGTACGACTTATATGAATAAGAACTTTTATGATGAGGGTACATTTAGCGATGTCTATCCTAAATTTAGATTTAGATGCTTAAAGTCTTAGTTTTCTATGAAGTTACTTTCCATGATAATTTTCCCCGCATGCGGTGGAGTTTGTGCAGTAGGATGGTATGGCTTTAACTCTTTACAGCCCAAGAACTTAAAACAATACTTAGAGTGACAGGGGTTTGAATTGGCTTCTGCGGATGGTGCTTGAAAGTCAGTTATTAAAGAACATGGCGCATTAGCTAAGTCGATTGGAGTAAGTTCAGAGAGTGATTTACAAAATCTAAAGGTTTGATGTGAAATGCACCTGTCATTATCAGAATTTTCTGCTTATATAGATAAAGCAACAAAATTATGTGTAGATAATGTTGGGACGGTGGAGGCCAAGCTTGTTAGAGATGGCATTCCAGTTAATACATTCTTTCAAGACTCAACACAGGATGATCAATATAAGACCTCCTATGTATTTAGAAAACATAATGCTGATTTTCTATTCTTAATTGGCCATGTCCCGGAGAAGGGGGAGGATTTTGAGCCGGCTGTAAGTAAATACAAGGAGTGGTGTAAGTCCACTTTGAAAGCAAAACCAACACCCTCTTTATTAGAGAACTTCAAATTATTTTGCAAACCAAAGAGTTTTTCTACCGTTAAGGAGTATTTAGATACTTTTAAATTGAAGTATTTAACTAATGACGATTCAAAACTGAAACTGAAGTGATTGAGTATAAGGGATTTTGCATCTTATAAACAAGACATTACAGACAATATAGGAGATGAAAGTGACTTAAAGAATTGGTGTGAAAATAGCCTTAAAAGGAAATTTAGCGAGACGATGGATGTGTTTGAAGATATCTTAAAAAAGGTAAAGGCTCGTTGTACTGAAGGGTCTCTTTTAGCTGACTCCTAATAATGGCAATAAGAACTCTTCATATTATTGTCCCTTTAGGATTGGGGGTTATTGGAACGGGAGGATGATATGGATTTTCCACTTTACATCCCAAGAATTTACGGCAATATCTAGAATGACAAGGATTTAAATTAGCCAGATATTCTCATGACAATACTTGGAAATCTATATTGGAAGAAAATAAGGATCTAATAGAGAAGATTCCAGAACTGAAAGGAAGTGTTTCTTCTTTTGACAAGATAAGAGATTGATGTTATTCTAGGTATGATTGAATTAATTTTGATGATCTCAAAGATAGTGCTTCCAAATTGTGTGTTGATAATCCTAGAACGGTAAAAGGAAGCATTATTCAGAAATCAGGAAGTCTAGCTTCATTAATTGCTGACGCTTCTGACGCGGAGAAGAAATATAAAATTTCATTCTTGTTCAGGAAGCACATTGAAGGTTTCAAAGATTTGATAGGATATTCCACTCCTGCCCCAGAGAAGGAAGGAGGAACGCCAAAGGAAGATTTGACGGTTGCTTATGAAAAGTTAAAGTCTTGATGCGAGAACTCTTTGCTCAAGAAGCCTACCGATGATTTGATATCTAATGTGGAGATTTTTTGTTCACCCAAGAAGTTTACTACTGTCAAAGAATTAATAACCTTAAATAAGGAAAGTTTACTTACTGATTTAAATAAGAGTTCTGAATTGAGTCAGAAGTATAGTCAAATTAAGGATTTAGATTCTTTTAAGAAAGACAAGGATATTGAAAATTCACAAAATGAACAATCTTTAAAAGAATGATGCCAGAAAATGGAGAGTAAAAGTTTTTCTGATGATGAAGTATTTGAAGACTATCCCAAATTTAGATTCAGATGTTTACACTCCGCTATTTCAATTGGATAGGAAAGTACCTATCTTTCATAATTTATGTGAATTTTATAAGGTTATATGAATGCACTAAATACTAAAGTAGTAGTTGGATTGGGAGCAGCGGGAGTTTTTGGTGCTGTGGGTGGTGGGGCTTGGTATGTTAGCAGGCCCAAGAATGTTAGATCTAAATTAATCTCGGAGGGATTAACTCTTGTTGGTTCTTCCCATAGGGCTTGAAGATCAGTATTTTTAACTCATAGTGGAGATAATGAATTTATGAGTTTTTCTGGAGTAGGGAGTGGAAATTCAGATAAAGAGGCGGCGTCTAAAGTTATGTCTGCATGTGAAAAAGTTATGAAGGTATCTGTTGATTCCAAGGATTACACTTCATCTTTAAATAAAGCTAGAAGGTATTGTACAACTCCCAACTTTAAAACTATAGAGACTAAAGTCTTATTTTCAGATAGAGAGATAGCTTCTGAAGAGCGGGATTGAAAGAATTTATTTACTGCTCACAAAGAAGATGGTGCTTTCATAGAGAAGGTAAAGAAAGCAAATTTAGATGCTACCATTACTAAAGATTCCTCATCTGATGACGCTAAAGAGAAGGTTAAGAAGTTTTGTAATGATCTTAAAGTCCAACCTCCTAATTCGGCGGGGATCGCTGATTATGAGAAGTATTGTCTACAAACTCCCCTAATACAAAGATTTTCTACAAAAATCTTGGCAGTAGATTTGTAGATGATTCTGGTTGAGGAAGTAAATTTGATTCCATTAAAGCTAAAGATACTTCTCTGTTTAACGATATCAAAGGCACAGAGACCCTAAATGCCTCTTCACCAGCTGATAAAGGAGGACCTCAACTGAAAGATTGATGTGATAAAGAGGTAGTAAAGGAATTATATGCTTCTCATCAAAAGACAAGAGATCGCTGTTTTAATTAGGCTATCAGTTGCTTTAATTCGCTCTGTAAATCCTTTAAGCTATTTAAAGTTGTCTTAGTTCTTTCTAATTCCTGGAAGGTCATAGCTCTGTCTGTGCTTCCATAAGCGGTACCTTCAACATTTACATTTTCTGAATTCTTAGAAACTAAAGAGGAAGTAGCAATAACTCCCCCTATTCCAGTTAATACGGGCCCTCCTACTTTTATTAACTTAGTAGATGAAATTGCCATGATTAGGAAGATGTTGAAAATTAGTTTGATAATGTGATGGACTCTATTCCGAAATATAAAGGTTAAAAAACTATTCTTGGTCTCTAGTAATTAAAGTTCCGATAGCTGTTTGAATATATCTTCCAAAGTTCCTTTCATTTTTACCATCTGCTCCCTTTCTTCTTTAGTCATAGCCCTATCTATATTTCCATAAGCTGTACCTTCAGCATTTACATGCTCTGCATCTTTCGCTCCTTCATGAGAAACTCCAGCTTGAATTCCTTCTTGACTTGGTTCCTCCTGACCATCCCCACCTCCTGATGCTTCCGTTCCCTTTTCCCCTGCTTCACCATCTTCAGAATCACTACTGTCGGATGAGTCAGATGTATTACTCCCTTTCCCATCCGTTCCACTATCGGAAGAGGCGGATACCCCTGGAACGCCAGTTCCTTGTTCTGTACCATCACCTTTACTATCTCCAGCTCCGCCACTTCCATCTCCAGAACCGTCCCCTTCACCTTCGTTACGATCTTTCCACTCATCTATCAGTGGATCTTCATCACTCAAGACTTTGGTCTTTAATTTCTCTTCTGGATTTTCGTTGGCATTTTTAGAAATGAGAGATGAAGTAGAAACTACTCCACCAATACCAGTTAATACAGGACCACCAACTTTTAGTAGTTTGGGGTAGGGCATAGTCATATTGATGGCTTACCTTAGGAATGTATTTCGAAAAAATGATGATATTCTTAATAAATGGAGATTACTCTGCAAAGTAGATATGAGTAAAGTTTTAATTTTGTCTTTGGGTGGAGTGGGTGTTGCAGGAGTAGGTACAGGAGCTTTATTCATTCTTAAACCGTGAGAGTCTAAGGTAGTAACTTTCTCGGATAAATATAAGTATGCTCTTTTAGATACATCTAAACATGATTCCTTTTGAGATAGTAAATATACCGCTTTAAAAACCAATGCAGGTAAGAAGCATACTAAATTAGTTAAGGCTTATGATGAGGCAACTAAGCAAACTTCTCCTAATGAATTGGAGGCTAAGAGGTTAATGAGAGAAGGATGTAAGGAGATCTATGAGTCTCCTGTTGAAAACTCAGAGTATAAGGACGACTTTAAAAACTACTGCTCTAAGACTAATTCTGAGGCTAGTTCTACTCAGAATTGAAATAGTGAAAACACTGCTGATTCATCCAATAACAAGTGAGATACCCCACTAAACTCCTTAAAGTCTCATCAAGAAGGATTGGTGGATGCTCTTTTCCAATTGAAGACCACTTTATCTGGTGGAACTTCCTTTAATCAGAGCCATAGAGAGACTATTAAAAATTGGTGTGATGGAATAAAGAAAGAACCATTTATGGGTACTGATTCTCTTGAATTTAAAAACCAAGAGCGTTTTTGTAAATCTAACTAATGTCTCTTCTTTTAAAAGCAGGACTGGGATTCGTTGGGTTGGCAGGAGTTTCTGGAGCAGGTTATTTAGGATTAAGGAAATTTTCTGAAGCTCCTAAGGAGAGTTTCAAGTCTAAGTATTCTTTGGCCATTAATGGCTTTCTAAGTAATGATGCTACTTTGGATAAGAAGTTGACAGCTTTAAGCGTGGATTCTACAAATCCTAGACATTTGGATTTATTGAATGCTAAAAAGCACAAGAAGGATAACAAGGATGCTGATGCAAAGGAATCTTTAAAGAAAGGTTGCCTAGATATTCACAATAAAGCCTTAGACAGTGGATTCTTTGAAGACTTTAAGAATTTTTGTTCTTTTAATAATGGAGATAAGATTGATGCTTCAAAATCGGTAGTTACTGAGAATGGGGATTTTACTAATAAGAAAGACACTTTTAATGGGAAGACTTCTGATCAACTTCAGAAAGGATTTAAGGAAATAGCTAAACCATCGGGAACCTCTCCAGACACTAAGTGACAAGAAGCCATGTTATCTGAGTGTAAGAGGTTAGCTTTGGAAATCTTTGAGGGCGAGATTCCCAACTTTAAAGAGTTTTGTACTAAGTAAACTACAAAATGAATTATCTATATGTGCTGGGAGGATTGGGGGTTATAGGTGTTTCTGGGGCTGGAGCCTATTTAATCAACAATACTTTCTTTAAGACTTCAGAAACAACTCTTAGAAGCAAATTAAGAGGAGAAAAGCACTTAATTATGGATTCTTCAAATGGCAATTGATCTTCCGTTGTTGAAAAATATAACAATGAAAAAACTACTTCCGACAAGAAGTTCTCAGATCTTTCTGGTACTGTAACTGATCAAGCCTTAAAGGAGAAGTGTGAGAGTGCTTTGACTTCTAGTGATAATTCCCTTTATGAAAAGGTTAAGTTGTGATGTATCGTTCCTAGGAATGTACAACAGAGATTAGAGGATTTAGGGATTAGTACTCTTAAGACAGATGGGGAGGATGATAAGAGTAAGTGAAATCTTTTGAAAGATAAATACAAAGATGCAACTGAGAATCAAAAGATAAAGGACTTTACCATTCCTACCCCAGAAGAAGCTGAGGCTTGGAAAAAGTTACAAGCTGCATGCAAAGGATATATCGCTAAGGATAAATGAGATGCCGAGTATGACTACTTTTTAAAGAAGGCGACGGTTTGATGTTCTTCACATGAGTAAAACTTTATTTCTTTCTCTAGGCACTCTGGGAGCTGGGGGTGTTGGTCTTGGAGTTGTCGGGATTCATTATTGGAATAAGACTCCAGAAGCGGCTAAGGTAGCTTTTAGGGAAAAGTACGGTAAGGCTCTTTTAGATACTAATTCAGATGATGGTATTTGAACCACTAAGTTGAATTTTTTGGCTACATCTTCTTCTAATCCAAAAAACTCCCATTTAGTTAGGGCTAAAGCGGAGAAGAATGGAGGTAAGGAAAATGAAGCAAAGGCCTCTCTAAAGAGGGGATGTGAGGAGATTTATTCAAAATCAATAGACGGCGAAGATGACTTTCATGATTTCAGGAGCTTTTGTTCTTTCAATAATGGGGATAAAATTCCGGGTGGAAAGACTTTAGTAGGTGCTGATACGGATCTTTCGAGCCATTGGAATACTTTCAATTCATCTTCTAGAGAAAATCTGTACAAGGGATTTAGGGAGATATTTGATGCTAGAGGGAATGATGCCAATGCGAATAATTGAAAAACTAAGATGTTTGAGAAGTGTAAAGGGATAGCTTCAGATATATTTGAGGGATCTATATCTAACTTCGATACTTTTTGTACTAAAGCAGGAACTGTCGGAGGGGTAGGAGCTTAATGTCTTCTAATAGTCTGTATCTTCTGGGGGCATTAGGTACTGTTAGTGCAGCTGGGGGAGGTATTTATTTTGCATATTCAAACTCTAAGCTTTCTGCTACCATAAGGGATAAGTTAAAAAAGGAAGGTTACGCTCTATTGTCAGCTGACGATTCTACCAATTGAAACAAAGTCTTGACAAAGTACAATGAAGCGAAGAATACCCCAAATAAACGGTTTAATATAGGTACGGACACAATATCTTTAGAGGATCTTAAGAGAAGTTGTGAATCGTATATCGATAAGGAAATAAATGATGACTTGTATTCAAAGGTAAAGCTTTGATGTACTGTCCCTAGGAGTATTCGAGAAAGGTTGGGGGACTTGAAATTTAATCTCCTAAAGACAGAGGGTGATGATGATAATTCAGGAGATAAGAGTAAATGAACTTCATTAGAGGAAAGATATAGGAACGGAGGGAATAATGCCATTAAGGATTTTAAAGTGGATACTCAGTCTGGAGCGGATACATGGAAGAAATTGAGAGATGAATGTAAGAAGCATTTGGACAAGGATAGATGGGATGTTGATTATGACTACTATTTAGACAAGCTATCTACATGGTGTTCTGATAAGAAGTAATGAATTTATTGAAGGTAGGGGCGGTATCCGTAGCCTCTGTAGGAGGAATAGCAGGAACTGTTGCTTTGGTTAAGAATATCTCTACAAATAAGAAGGTTAGTGTGGCTGATAAGTTGAAGGAAGAGCATTTTAACCTTATCTCTTCTGATTCAGAATGATCAGCTATGCTGGCTAAGTACAATAGTAAGAAGAGCGATTCAGAAGCGCGGTTTACTGCTGCTAATGTTGAAGTTACTTTAGAGGATTTAAAGGCCTCATGTAGTAAGGCTTTATCGGAAGATAGTTCTACTTCTCAGAGTTATTCTAAAGCTAGAAGGTGATGTACTGTAGCTAAGACTTTAGAATCCCACTTGATTGCTAGCTCATTTACTTTATTGAATGTGAATGGTAGTGGAGATGAAGATAAGGAGCATTGGGAGAAGTTGCAAGTGGCTTATGAAAAATCAGGAAGAAATTCCATTTCCAATTTGACCTTTTCTAGTTCCGATAAATGAAAGGATTTAAGAACCAAGTGTGGAGAGATTTCTAAGAAGGAGACTGTGGAGGCTGATTTTGACACCTTATTCAGTAACCTTAAATCTTGATGTACTAGACAAGAGGCAGATAAATTGGTTAAATAGGTAGGTGACACTGTCAAAATTGGCTTTTTTAGCTGTAGGAACTGGCACAACTGGACTAGGTACCTATGGTCTATATCATTATGGAGTTTTCTCTAATTCTCAAAAGGAAACTGTAGGAACTAGGTTAATCAGCGAGAATTACGAGTTATTAAATAATTCACACACTGATCAATGAAAAACTTCTTTTAGTAAGTACAACGAGAAGAAAGAGTCCAATACTGCCAATATAGATGAAGCACAATTAAAGTCGATTTGTAAGAATCTTATTTCCAAAGATAAGACTTCTGATTTAGATTATAAAAAGGCCAAATTATATTGTGTGGTTCCACAGGGAGTATCTGAGAGATTATCTAAATTAGGATTTAAGGTTTTGAATACCAAGGATACCACCCACCAAGATAAGTGAACTAAATTAGCAACTTCTTATGTTACTAACGGGAAAGGGGATAAGCAAATAGAGTCCTTAAATCTTACAGACTCTACTTCTAATAATTGAAGTACCCTTAGGGATAATTGTAAGACCATTATAGAGAAGTCTCATTGGGAAGAGAGTTTTGATTCTTATTTAAAGAAATCTAAGATGTGATGTACTGAAGAGGCTTTTAATTCTTTACCTAATCAATAGGCATGGCTAAGCTATTGCCTATTTTTGCCATATCAGCTTTAAGTGCTGTCGGCTTTGGAGGATGGTATAGTTTTTCTGTACTTAGACCAAAAGACTTGCAACAATATTTAGAATGACAAGGTTTTGAATTGGCTTCGAAAAAAGGAGGTTATATTTGAAAGGCTATTTTGGATGAGCATAAATCAATAATAGTATCCAGAACCAAGAAACTGGATCCTAAAGAGGAAGATATAGAGTCTTGATGCTCTTCTCACTTACCTTCTACCGATTATGAATCCTTTAAAGATGATGCTTCTAAGATATGCGTTAATAATCCTCAGACAGTAAGGGCTAAGATAATTCAACAGGATGGTAATATAGATTCTCTTATTAATGATTCACAGGAATCTAAAGATAAGGAATACAGGATATCTTATATATTTAAGAAACACATAGATGGCGTTCTTGCTTTAATAGGATTTATTCCTCCAAAACAAGAATTGGGACAAGAAATTAAGGAGAATATAAAAGATGCCGGAAAGGCTTTGGAGGCATGATGCAAAAAGTCCCTTGCATCTAAGCCTGAGGATGTTTTGGTGGATAATGTTAAGCTCCTTTGCTCTCCCACTAAATTTCACACCGTTAAGGAGTTAATAGAGAATCAAAATGAAAAAAATTTACTTCTTACTGACGGTAATAATTCGTCAGAGTTAAATGCAAAGTATGAAGAAATAAAAGACAAGGCTTCATGAACGAAGGATCCTGATCGATCTAGTTTTAGTATGAGGGTAGATGATTTAAAAGACTGATGTGAAGCTATGGAGAAGAAGGAGTTTTCTGATGAGGGAATATTTAGCAATATTTATCCAAAATTTAGATTTAGGTGTTTGAAAGATAAATAGGACTATCTTCTTCCAGATCGATTAACCATACCTTTTATTCCAGTTCAGTTATGCTGTAAATCTTTGGAATATATTCAATCCCCGTTTTCACGTTTATAGACGTAAACTTTAGAGATATTTCCCGATTTAACGCTCTCCTTATTATTTTCCCCTGCACAAGCATCATTTACATCCTTTATAAAGTTTTTCTGTGACGGATCGATAGATGCTAAGAATAAATTTCTACCTTTAGCGTCTAAGATCTCCTTTACTCCATACGCACCCCCGGAGTAGATATCTCTTTTTACGGTATAGACTATACAACCCGTTTCTTCTCTTTCTAAATTAAAAGATAATTCTTCTAGTTCTAATAAAGGTTCGGAAAAATTGGAATGTATAAGAGCCCCTATTACCACCAAGCCACTCAACGCAGCGGGTATAAGGAACCTAAGTTTCAAAAACTACTAAGGAAAGGCCTTTTTAGTTTCTCTGATAACTTTAATTATAAGAACATCTACTTCATTGTGGAATGTAAATAAATTTATGATGAGACTTAAAAATTAGAGAACTTCCCATTGAAAACTTCTTCTTATTGGGCTTTAGTGGAGTAGGTTTGGGTAGTTGGTATTGCTTTGGTAATTTAAGGCCCAAGAATATTAAGGAATACTTAGAGTGATCTGGACTTAAGTTGATTAGATGGGAGGATAATAAGTTTTGGAATGCTGTTTTAGAAGAAAATAGAGAGTGGTTGGGGGGTTGGATCTGATATAGAAAAGATTAAGCAGTGATGTACCAAAGGAGGATTATGAAAAGCATTCAAAATACGCTTCTTTGGTGTGCGTAGATAATCTTCACTATTAAGGGAAAAATAATTCAGAAATCTGGGAGCTTGGATTGATTAATACAGAATGCAGATTCCGAAGAAACAATACAAAGTTTCATTCTTATTTAGGAAGCATATTGATGGTTTTAAAGAGTTAATAGGGTATTCAACGACTCCCCCAAATCAAGAAGGAGGTACTCCTAAAGAGAATTTAGAAGAGACTTATGGGAAGTTGAAAGATTTATGCGAGAGTTCTTTACTTCAGAAACCTACTGATATTTTGTTCTTCTAAGAAATTCAAGACCATTAAAGATTAATGGGGAGAAGATGATTACCGAATCTATATATGACTCTCAATTGTGAAAAAAGTACTATGAAATAAAGGATCCCAATGTCATAAATAAGTATTCTGAAGAGGGATTAAAAAATTGATGTAATGAACAGAAAGATAAGGAATTTTCTAATGAAGGAGTTTTTGAGGTCTATCCAAGATTAGATGTGTTATCTTATCCGATAAGCCATCTTAGAGTTGTGATTTAATAATAAATGTCTTTGTGTCTGCTCTTCATATATCCAACGATGTGATTTTCGATAGATATAGACATTTTTACTTCCCTTGTTGCACACATCATGAATGACTTTTAAGAACTTCTTATCTTTAATTTTCTTAACTAGAGAATTAAATTCAAAACTTTCTATAATGGAGGCTTTATTTTTGGTTGGAGAATCAATCCTGTGGATAGTGCACTTGTTTTCCTTTTTTGAGAAATAGTTATCATCCAATTTTACTAATGATGATTTGTCTAATCTTTTTGTATATACGTTAGGTCTTTTTGACTTTCCAGAAACTAGAATCTTCTTTTTAGAACCAAGCTTATTAATTAAGTTGTTTCCAACAATAGCAGTTGTTAGAACTATTCCACAACACTTTATTGCGTTTAATAAAAACAATAAATCCGTTTCAAATTATATAAGGAATCGGAAGGTATTTTATTCTGTCAGTTTTAATTTTTCTAACGACTCTATTTGGAGAACATAGAAGTTAATTGTTCTAATGCAGATTGCAGAGAATCTCTTGTGGTTCTTACATTCTCGACATCCTGTTTAGTCATAGCTTTATCATGCGTTCCATAGGCATTTCCATGAGCATGCACGTGCTGAGCATCAGTGGTTCCATTTTCTAAACCCTGCGCTCCTTCCCCGTTTTCTTTCGAACCAGATTCTTCTTCATCCCCGCCTGAACTCTCTGCTGCTTCACCTTCTGAGACAGTATCATCCGAAGGGGGGCTGCCAGAATCAGGACCTCCCTCTCCACTCTCCGATTGTGAACTTTCCGAAGATTCACTATCCCCAGCTCCCGATGGTTGTGAAGATCCTTCTGTTTCAGATCCTGTATTTTCACCTCCACCCCCTTCTTGTTGACCATCAGAATTACTTTCATCACGATCCTTTCATTCTTTTATTGTTGGATCTGAATCAGATAACGCTTTAGTCTTTAACTTCTCTTCTGATTTCTCATCAGCACTTTTAGAAACCAAAGAAGAAGTAGCTATAACCCCTCCTATCCCTGTTAATGTCGGACCACCTATCTTTAATAATTTAGCGGCTGTTATAGACATACCAAAAGATCTGTATATTAGGAAGTCAAGTTTTTAATTTAAATAATTTATATTGTAATGACAAATCATGAGAAAGATGAATTTAAACAACTCCTGCTAGTCTTAGCAATTCACTTAATTGAGTTTCTAATTCTCCCTTTAGATGTTTCGCATTATTAACTTCTTGTTGAGTCATGGCTGAATCACGCGTTCCTCAAGCGGTACCTGCGACGTGATTATTTTCTGCAGTATTTGTTCCATTGTCGGTGACACCATCACTGGATGATTCACTTTCTGTTCCTTCATTATCTCCTGTTCCAGCAGTATCTTCACTTGCTCCTTCAGATAATTTCTCCCCTTCATCGGTAGACTTTTCACCTTCTTCTCCCGCGCTCTTTGAATCTTCAGAACCCTTACTATCTGTTTGTTCGCCAGTTGATTCTGATTCCGAATTACTTGCGTTCTGCATTTGTCCTTCACCCTCTGTCCCGTTATTAGGACTTCCCTCACCATCCCCTTCTTGATCACTTTCATTTCTATCCTTTCACTCCTTTATTTTTGGATCTTCATCCGAAAGGGCCTTAGTCTTAAATCGATCTTCTAGTTTCTCTTCAGCATTTTTAGAAACCAAAGAGGAAGTGGCTATCACTCCCCCAATTCCAGTTAATATAGGGCCACCTACCTTCAGAAGCTTAGCGTAGAGTATAGGCATAAGCAGATATTTGCGTGTTCTCTAAGGATGATGACTAGCAAACCAAACCTCTTATCCAAAAATTATGTTTAGGATCCCCTATTCTACGAAGTGGATAATAACTTATTTATTCTGAAATTTTCCTCTGCCTTTTAAGAAGTCTTATGTGAAAGATTGAAATTAAACATCGTAACAAATAGGTAGGGAAGGGAATTAATCTCAAACTAGTCCTTTAAGATCTCCTAATAATCCCTCTAAGTTACTTTTAAGTTGTTTGGTTTTTTCAACTTCGTGAGCAGTCATAGCTCTATCTATATTTCCATAAGCGTTACCTAATGCGTTGTTGTGATTGGCATCCTCTGATCCAGAATCAGTAACACCGCTCCCTTCAGGTTTTTGTTCTCCTTCACTATCTTCTTCAGTTTTGCCGTCCCCTGTTGTTGAAGAAGTATTATCTCCCTCTTTAGAAGAATTGTCTTCTTCACCTTTTTCATCATCATCATCATCAGAAGACTCCGTCGCCCCCTGTGAACTTGGATTATTAGATGTTGAACCTTCCTGGTCGCTCTGATTTGTGGAAATAGCTGATTCTTCTGAAGAATTTGCACCCCCTTCACCTTGATTTCCGTCACTTTCGTCCCTATCTTTTCACTCCTTTATTTTTGGATCTTCATCCGCAAGAGCTTTAGTCTTTAACTTCTCTTCCGGTTTCTCTTCAGCACTTTTAGAGATTAGAGACGAAGTAGCTATTACACCCCCAATTCCAGTCAATATCGGTCCTCCAACTTTCAATAATTTAGAGGTTATTAAGGGCACAGTATTAATTTAAAAGTTTAAGTGTTGAATAGTGATGATAGTTGATCTCTTAAATTCGTCAAATCATCCTTCATCTTAACGGTCCTTTCAAATTCTTGTCGTGTCATAGCTTCATTTCTAGTTCCATAAGCTGTACCGGAAGCATGATTGTAAGTTGCATCAGCAGATCCATTTTCTGTAACTCCCGTCCCTGAAGAATCATCTGTTGAGCTAATTTCACTCTCGGTTCCTTCCTCCGATGTAGATTCATCGTCACTATTTTCTCCTTCTCCTTTATCATCCGGTGACGTTGATGCAGAATCCTGATCATCTCCATTTTTATCACTTGTTTCTACCCCTTCTTTTCCGTTGTCAGAACTGGCTTGATCGCCTTTAGATGATGACGGTTGTTCTTCAGATGTTGAACCGGGTTCTCCACTTCCTTCGCCGTTACCCTCTTGATCGCTTTCGTTACGATCCTTTCACTCTTTTATAGAAGGTTCATCATCTTTTAAAGCGGCAGTCTTAAATCTTTCTTCTGGTTTTTCTTCCGCACTCTTAGAAACCAAAGAAGAAGTGGCGATAACTCCTCCTATCCCAGTTAATGCTGGACCACCTACCTTTAGCAATTTGGTGGTAGATATAGACATAATATAAGTCTAAAGATCTGTGTATTTCTTAAAAAATCAAGCCTAGCTTTTAATTCAAAGAATGGATACTGCCACGATAAATAATGGGGAAAGAGATTTAACTATTTGACGTTAGTTGCAGCAATTCATTTAATCGAGTTTTTAATTCGTCCGTTAGATGTCTTGCATTTTCCACTTCCCGTTGAGTCATAGCCGCATCACGTGTTCCGTAAGCGGTACCAGAGGCATGATTATGTTCTGCATTAGTAGATCCATTTTCAGTGACACCACCACCAACTTCTTCATTTTTCCCAGCTTCATCGCCATTACTTTCACCATCTTTTCCTTGTTCATTTCCGCCCTCCTCTTTTACACTACCCTCGTTGCTTTTATCTGTATCTGAGTTTGAGTCATCACCTTCACTTGGTCCTTGTGCATCAGACGATTCTGACCCCCCCTCTGCTTGCTTTTGTGTTGATTCCCCACCTTCAGTCTGTTTTCCACCATCAGGACTTCCCTCACCATCCCCTTCTTGATCACTTTCATTTCTATCCTTTCACTCCTTTATTGTTGGATCTTCATCAGAAAGGGCCTTGGTCTTAAATCGATCTTCTAGTTTCTCTTCAGCATTTTTAGAAACCAAAGAGGAAGTGGCTATCACTCCCCCAATTCCAGTTAATATAGGGCCACCTACCTTCAGAAGCTTAGCGTAGAGTATAGGCATAAGCAGATATTTGCGTGTTCTCTAAGGATGATGACTAGCAAACCAAACCTCTTATCCAAAAATTATGTTTAGGATCCCCTATTCTACGAAGTGGATAATAACTTATTTATTCTGAAATTCTCCTCTGCCTTTTAAGGAGTCTTATGTGAAATTGAATATCGGAACTGTTGGTCTGTTTTTCGCAACAGATAAGCAGGGAAAATTAATTTAGTACTAGTCCTCTAAGATCTCCTAATAATCCCTCTAAGTTACTTTTAAGTTGTTTGGTTTTTTCAACTTCGTGAGCAGTCATAGCTCTATCTATATTTCCATAAGCGTTACCTAATGCGTGGTTGTAATCAGCCTCCTTTGATCCAATATCGGTAACACCATTACCGGAAGATTCTTCTTCAGAAACTCCTTCGGAACCCTCTCCTGTATCTGATATAGATGCATCACCTCCCTCTTTGGAAGAACTTTCTGCTCCAGATTCTTCATCACTTGTAGAAGTTTCTGTTCCCTCATTTTTACCTTGACCTTCAGATGTTGATTCTTTCCCATTTTTCGGTTGTGTTTCATTTTGATTTCCTCCATTTGAAGTATCTGAGTCGCTGGAAGGATTTCCATCCCCCTCTCCCTGATTTCCTTCACTTTCGTTCCTATCTTTTCATTCTTTTATTGTTGGATCTTCATCCGTAAGAGCTTTAGTCTTTAACTTCTCTTCTGGTTTTTCCTCTGCACTCTTAGAGATAAGCGATGAGGTGGCAATTATTCCACCAATACCTGTTAATACTGGCCCAACAATCTTTAATCATTTGAAAGTAGATATGGGCATGTCTAATTCTTTAACTAAAGTCAATCCCTGGTATTTGGGATAATTGATTTTTTAGATCTTTTAGACTGTCCATAGTTAATTGGACTTGAGTTAATTCCTGTTGTGTCATAGCTCTATCCATATTTCCGTAGGCAGTACCAGAGGCATGATTATTTTCTGCGGTAGTAGATCCACTTTCAGTGACACCATTATTATTTGAGACATCTTGCTCATCACTAGAGCTTTGATGCTCACTTTGTTGGTCTTCATTCTCTTTTGATTCAGCGCCTTGTGATGCTTCACTCTGACCCTCAGCTGGTTCTGATGACGATTCATCTTGGTCTGTTGTTGTTCCTTCACTTTCCGTTGAGGTGCTAGACGTTTGTGATGCTGCTCCCTCTCCCTGTTTTTGTTCGGTGTCGGAAGATTCTGAGCCGCTAGTAGGACTTCCATCACCATTGCCTTCTTGATCACTTTCATTTCTGTCCTTCCATTCTTTTATTGTTGGATCTTCATCAGAAAGAGCTTTAGTCTTTATTTTCTCGTCCCGCTTTTCCTTAGCACTTTTAGAGATGAGAGATGAAGTAGCGATGACACCTCCTATTCCCGTTAAGGTGGGGCCGCCAATTTTAAGTAGTTTAGAAGTGAGTATTGACATTAAAAGGATTCTTAATGTAAAACGAATGGAACATGACTTTTAATTTATTCCTAAAAGCTAAGTATTGGTATTAGAAGTGGAGAATTGTGAAGGGGTTAACTATTAAAGCTTTAGCTGGATTGGGGACGGCTGGAGCTACCGGAACTATTGCCATTACAACTTGATATTTGAGTCGCCCCAAGGATGTGAAAGCTAAACTGAAATCTGAAGGATTAAAGTTAGTTGGAGACTCTGTTAGAGCTTGGAGAGCCATATTCCTAACTCATAAAGGGAATGCCGAGTTTATACGTTTTGCAGGAATATTAGAAAGTGATAGTGACAAGGAGGCTGGATCTAAGGTTATGTTTTCTTGTAAGCAAATTCTAAATGTCGCTTCAGGAGATGAGAACTATGAAGATTTTTTATCTAAAGCTAGGAGTTATTGTACAGTTCCACAATTTAAGACTATTGAAACTAAGATACTATTTTCAGATAAGGAACCTTCTTCTGTAGATAGAGATTGAAAGGATTCTTTTGTTTTGAACAAGGAGGACCCATCTTTTATTGAGAAAGTAAAAAAGTCAAGCCAGGCAGGAACTTCTTTTGATTCTTCCACCTCGACAGATATAGCTAAAGACGTAGTTAAGAAGTTTTGTGAAGCTCTTAAAGTTAAGTTTCCAGAATCTCAGGATGTCCTCGATTATGAGAGATATTGTTTACAGACTCCCACTAATATAGAGGCTTTCTTTGAAAAGCAGGGATATTATCTGGTAAAGGATGGTTCATGAGGAAGTAAGTTTGATTCTATTAAATCCACCGATTCTTCTTTATTCGATGAAATTAAGAAAGGAACTGCATTATCTTCATCTTCCGATGGAACCCAGGGAGGACCTAAATTAAAAGAGTGGTGTGATTTAGAAAAAGTTAAGGAGATAAACGCTATCTCCGATCTTAAAAAAATTAAGAGCCGTTGTTTTAACTAGGAAGGAAAGAGCCCTAATAGTCTATTTTTTAAATTTTCTAAGTCCTCTCTAACTTGTTTGGTTTTTGCTAAATCTTGTTGAGTCATACCTATATCTCTACTTCCATATTTGTTACCTAATACATGGGTGTTTTCGGCATCTGATGATCCATCGGAAACTCCATTCGCACCAGAATCTTCCTCCGTAGAGGTATCTCCCGTTCCTGAATCATCAGATAAACCCTCCTCACCCCCTTCTTTAGTTGATTCTGAACTTGAACTTTTTTCACCCCCAGCAGTATCTGTACTTTCCTGTTGTCCCTCAGCATTCGCGGCTTCCCCACTTCCAGAAGTTGATGGTTCAGTATTTTGTGTGTCTTGCGTTCCTTCAGATTGGGAACCTTGCTCTCCACCACTACCTTCTCCTTGTTGTTCACTTTCGTTCCTATCTTTTCACTCCTTTATCTTTGGATCTTCATCAGAAAGGGCCTTAGTCTTAAATCTCTCTTCTAGTTTCTCTTCAGCATTCTTAGAAACCAAAGAGGAAGTGGCTATCACTCCTCCAATTCCAGTTAACACAGGCCCACCTACCTTCAGAAGTTTGGCGGAGAGTATGGGCATAAGTAGATCTTTGTATTTAGTCTAGGAACCCAATGATTTGGGACCTGTTTTTTGTTAGTAAACCTAACTACAATGTTTAGGATTTTTTAGAAATAGATAAATTAGGGAGAAGAGATTAATCTCCTAAATTTAACCCCTTAAGATCTCCTAACAATCCTTCCAAACTATTTCTAAGCTGTATGGTTTTTTCAACTTCGTGAGCAGTCATAGCTCTATCTATATTTCCATAAGCGTTACCTAATGCGTTGTTGTGATTGGCATCCTCTGATCCACTATCAGTAATACCATCCCCCGAAGATATTTGTTCTGCTCCAGAACCTTCTGAAGAGGATTCCTGATCACTTGACGAATCATCACCTCCATCTGTAGAAGAATCTCCTGCGTCAGATTTTTCGCTCTGGCTCTGTTCTCCATCAGTTTTTTCACCTGTTTTTCCATCTGAGTTATCAGACGATGAACTTTTTTCACTACCTTCTTCTCCCTCTTGACTTCCTGAAGTATTTTGTCCGCTAGAAGGATTTCCATCCCCTTCACCTTGATTTTCTTCACTTTCGTTTCTATCTTTTCATTCTTTTATTGTCGGATCTTCATCTGATAAAGCTCTGGTCTTTATTTTCTCCTCCGGTTTTTCTTCAGCACTCTTAGAAACTAAAGAAGAAGTAGCGATCACTCCCCCTATTCCAGTTAATGCTGGACCACCTACCTTTAGTAACTTAGCAGTGGATATAGACATATCTAAAGATCTGTGTATTTCTTAAAAAATCCAGTCTAGTCTTTAATTTAAAGAATGGATATTGTCGTGATAAATCACGGGAAAAGAAAGTTTAACTACCTGATGTTAGTCGTAGCAATTCATTTAATCGAGTTTCTAATTCACCCTTTAGATGCCTTGCATTTTCCACTTCCCGATGTGTCATAGCTGCATCACGTGTTCCGTAAGCGGTACCAGAGGCATGATTATATTCTGCAGTAGTAGATCCATTTTCAGTGACACCACCATTATCTCCTTTACTTTCCGCAGATGTATCTTCCTGATCTCCACTATTATCTCCTCCCTGTTCATCGCCCTTTGCTTTTGAATCCCCATCTTCGCTTGTTTTACTGTCTCCTTCCCCTCCTGCTTCTTCACTACCTCCTTCTTGTGATACATCAGAAGATTGTGATTCCCCCTCCCCTTGGCTGTGTTTTTGCCCCTCTTCTGTACTTTTTTCGCCCCCATCAGAACTTCCATCTCCCGACCCTTCTTGTTCACTTTCGTTCCTATCTTTTCACTCCTTTATCTTTGGATCTTCATCAGAAAGGGCCTTAGTCTTAAATCTCTCTTCTAGTTTCTCTTCAGCATTCTTAGAAACCAAAGAGGAAGTGGCTATCACTCCTCCAATTCCAGTCAATATCGGTCCTCCAATTTTCAATAATTTAGCGGTTATTAAGGGCACAGTATTAATTTAAAAGCTTAAGTTTTGAATAGTTCTGATAGTTGATCTCTTAAACTCGTCAAATCATCCTTCATCTTAACGGTCCTTTCAAATTCTTGTCGTGTCATAGCTTCATTTCTAGTTCCGTAAGCTGTACCGGAAGCATGATTGTAAGTTGCATCAGCAGATCCATTTTCTGTAACTCCCTCACTTGAAGAACTATCCGCTGTATCAGCACCACTTCCTTCCTCACTATCTCCTTTATCATCAGTTTTTTCTCCTGAACCACCATCTTCCGATGCCTCTTGTCCTTCAGAATCTCCACCACTTTCAACCGTGCTTTCACCATTTGAATCTCCTCCTTGAGCAGAGCTTGATCCCTCATCGTTAGATGGTGGTTGTTGTCCTTCAGATTTTGAACCGGATTCTCCACTCCCTTCACCTTGACCCTCTTGATCGCTTTCGTTACGATCCTTCCACTCTTTTATAGAAGGTTCATCATCTTTTAAAGCTGCAGTCTTAAGTCTTAAGTCTTTCTTCTGGTTTTTCCTCTGCACTTTTAGAAACCAAAGAAGAAGTAGCTATAACTCCTCCTATTCCAGTTAATATAGGGCCCCCAACCTTCAGCAATTTAGCTGCAGATATAACCATACTAAGAAGACTATCTACTTAGAAACTCCTTTGTATAAAAATCACTTCTGTTTAGGGTATCTATAAAGTAGGACCTATTACTTTAGTCTCATCTAATGATATTTTTTATATTTTTTGATTATTGAAGATTCTGCAATCTATTCATTCTGACTACACGGTTACTTTCCTTCTTGTTTCATACGATCCGAAACTTTAATAACCATACTTGTGATTCATTCCAGTTGTTTTAAATCCTTGCTTTTATCTTCTTCTCTTCCTAGAGAATAGAGCAATCCCTTTTCTTGAGCTAGCTCTTCGTAATTATGAAATACAACTTTAAATTTCTTATACGCTGCCTTAACCACGCTGTATACGAATCCTTTTGTTATTCCTAATTTCTTCTCATTAAAGTGAACATGTAGATGGTGAAGAAGGGCTTTATAAGATTCCTTACATGAGTCTTCATATGAGAAGGAACGCTTAGTTAATCATATGTAATCTGAACACATATCACAATCGCAGCATAATTGGAAGGTTGGTTTAGATAGCATCTTTAAATCATGTACAACTGGCCACACATGAATTTGCAGAAGATTTACTAGTTCCGGATTTCTGGCATTGGAAACACGAATATAAACATTCTTAAATGCTCTTATGTCAATCATTAATTTCCACTACTTCATCACTCTTTAAGAGGAATGTGATCGCAATCTTATATTACCCATTAAAAAATCGATAAAAAACACTGAGCATAACAAGACAATATATTTAGATTCTTGCGTTTAATAGATGAATAAAACTGTCAAACTTTTAGCAACTACAGGTGTGATAGGTAGTTGTGGGGGTGCTTATTTTGTTGTCCAACCCTTACTCTCAACAAATGAAAGGATGACGATTGCTGATTTCAATAAGAACGGAGTATGGAAGGCGATATTTTTAACACACAAAGAGGATGTTAATTTTAAATCTGTCTTTTCGTTAACTGGATCGGAAGATATAAATACTGCTTCTGTTTCTATAAGAGATAAGTGTAAACAACTGGTTAAGGATAATTACAAAGAATTAGTTAAGAAGTGATGTGTGGTGCCAGTTCCTAAGACGATTGAAACGAGACTTTATTTAGATGAGTATGAGTTGTCCTCGGAGGAGGATTACAAGAGTATTTGGGATTCACATAAGAATAATCCACTTTTTGAAAGTGTGATTACAAATGGAGAATTCAATTCCAATATAGCCGCAAACGGTGATTTTTCTAAAGTAAAGTCTTGATGCGAGGAAACTTTTAAAAAACCTGTGAATGATGCAGATCTTAAAAATTCTAAGGCTTTGTGTCTTAAAGGTTCTGTAGGTTTTAAATAGTGGGAATGTCTTTAGCTAAAGGATTATTAATAGGAATTGGAGGTGTGGGGGCTCTTGGAGCCGGGGGATATTTAGCCTTTCGTTCTCAACAACCTACAGATGTTAGGTCTAAATTGGTTTGGGATGGACTGTCTGTTGCGGAATCAAAGTCTTTGGGAGTTTATAAGGCTCTCTATTTAGCAAACCATTCTAAAGATGGTTTTTCGTCGTTCATTTCTAATGCCAAGGATAAGGATGCAGCTGCCCCACTTTTGAAGGCACGATGTAATGAATTACTGGGCATAAGTGCTTCTTCAAAGGAATATCAGAAGTCTTTGGAAGAGGCTAAGAAGTGATGTTTAATTCCCGAAAGTGAGACAATTGAAATTAATCTTCATCTTGAGGATGCCGAATTCTCATCTTCTGATGAAGATTACAAGAGTATTTTGGCTTTAAGCAAGGGTGATCAGAGTTTTGTAAACGCAATTAAAAATGGAGCTTCAGGTTCCACTCTGGATGCGAATGCTGATTTTTCTAAAGTAAAGTCTTGATGCGAGGAAACTCTTAAAAAACCCGTGAATCCCTTGGATCTTAAAAATTCCAAGTCTTGATGTCTTAAAGGTCCTGTAAGTATTAAAGAGAAGTTGGCAAAGGATGGTTTAAAGATGATGGGCGATGGTGGATGACAGCGCGGCTTTAAGAAGCACAAAGCAGAATCTAGCTTTTTTACTGATATAGGAGAAAATTCTCAACCTCAGTTAGAGGATATTCAAGGGGGAGAAAAATTGAAGACTTGATGTACTAAGAATTTGGAAGGAAAGCTTTATGAGAATAATAATTATCCAGAGACCTATAATAAAGTTAAGAAGTACTGTGTTAGTAATTAGTTAGTTACGCAGTATAGCTTTGCATTTTCATAATTAGAGCCTACCTCAAAAGCCAAGTCAAAAGTCTTTAAACATCATCCTTTTAAAGCTTCACTTCCTTCCCAGTTAGGGGTGGTGTTATTTTTATCTTTTATTGCAGATAACTCCTCCCCTAACTCTTCCTTCTTTTTCTGAGCTAACTTATCTACATTAGCCTTTAATTTGCTATCCTCCTTGCTCAGAGTGGAGGTAACTTTACTTCCCTCAATTTTGTCTCCAATATTAAGACCACAATAGAGCTTTACATTTAGAAAATGACTATCTTGTTCTCCTTTGAATTCTTCTTTCAGATTATTAGTACATCAGTTTTGAAGATCTTCAACGGTAAGCAATTGACTCTTCAAATTTGCGTCATTGGACTTTTTAATAAGTTCTACTCTGTGAGTTCATTGCTGATTGTGTGAAGTATTTAACAGATATTCAGATTTAATGTGCTTAGCAATAGTATTTGCTTCTGTCTTTCAGTTTATATTCCTAGATATAAAAATTCCTCCTCCAGCTAATCCTGTTGCTCCAACTAAAGCAACTGCCCCCTTACTTACTATATTCACAACTATGGTTTAACAATAGTGCAGTAATCTTTAGTATTGTTGTAGGTTAGACTTTCTTTAAAGGGCATATTTAGAGCTTTAATACATCATTCCTTCAGTGCAGCTCCTCCATCTCATTTTGAGCTAGTATTTTCTTTATCTTTGATAGAGAACAACTCATTCACTAGTTGTTCTTTAGTCTTATCCTTCAACTTTGCAAAATTCTCTCCCAACTTAGCATCGCTAACTTCTGTGCTGGAGGTTACTTTAGTTCCAGTAATCTTATCTCCCATATTTATCCCACAGTAAAGAACTACATTTTGAAATCTTTTATCCTCCTTTCCTAGGAAATCCGACTCTAAGCTTTCTAAACATCACTTTTTTAAGTCATCCACAGAGAAATCTGATTTCCTGTTTTTCTCAGAAAGAAGATCCTTAGATAGATCGCTTTCAGAAGCAGCTTTTATCAATTGGACTCTATGAGATCATTTGTCCGCCTCATTGGATTTAAGTAAGTGGCTGGGATTTATATTCTTAGATATGGTATTTCTATTTATCAGCCTGTGAATAAATACACCTCCTCCAGTTACTCCCGCAGTTCCAACCAGAGCCATAGAGGCTTTTAAAGCTACATTCACAACTTTAGACTATAAAAAGTAGATGTTAAGTTTTGGATTTTCTAACCTCCTAAAAGGAAAATATATTGTCCTTTTGAAGTTAAAAGATTAGTGAAATTTTTTTCTATCAATGAAGTCTTTATTTTTTAAAGGTCTGGCGGGAGTGGCTGCGACAGGTACTGTTGCTGCTGGAGGATTTTTTGTTCTTCAAAATGTAAATAAACCGGTTGATGTTAAAAGTCGTCTAATTTGAGAAGGTTATACAGTTGCAGATGTGAGTAAAGATGGCGTTTGGAGAGCTATTTATTTGGCTAGACATAATTTAGAAGGCTTCTCTTCTTTTGCTTCTGGAAGTAGTAAGTCAGAAGCGGGACCCAGTATAAAAAGGGAGTGTTCTTCTTTGTTAAGTGTGTCTGCTAGTGATTCTAAATATGAAGACTCTTACGAAAAAGCTAAGAAGTGATGCTTAAGACCAGAATTAACAACCATAGAAATGCAGTTTGATTTTGAAGATAGGGAGTTTGCTTCCGGAGATGATGACTTTAAGAATTTATTTACCCTTAATAAGGGGTCTGAGGATTTTGTAAATTCCATAAAGACTTCTGCATCTGACTTTAGCAATACTACTCCTTTAGATACTGCTCACGGAAAGGTTAAGACTTGGTGTGAGTCTTTGAAGGTGAAAGCTCCTCATGGAGATGACTTAAAGAGAGCTAAAGCTTGATGTACTAGGCCAGATGCAACTCTAAGTGGATTTATGGATAAACAAGGTTTTAAGACCGTCCCCGAAGGTGGTTGAGCTGCTAAATTTTCCTCTTTAAAGTCTGAAGGGAAAGATTCCTCCTTGGATACTGATATTGGAACTACTCAAGATAATGGAGGAGCTGATAAGTTAAAGCAATGATGCAATGGTAAGAATTTAAACACTGCAAAGATACATTCTTTGGGTGATGATTTAGGAAAGTTGAAGAGTAGGTGTTTTGTAAGTAAGTAGTTGTGTCTTTAGTTAAAGGATCATTAATAGGAATAGGGGGAGCGGGCGTTCTTGGAGTGGGAGGATATTTAGTCTTTCGATCTCAACAACCTACTGATGTTAAATCTAGATTAGTTTGAGATGGTTTATCTATTGTTGAATCTCAATCCTTAGGGGTATATAAAGCTCTTTACTTAGCTAATCACACCAAGACAGGATTTACTTCATTCGTTACTTCTTCCACCAAGGAAGATGCGGCACCACTTTTAAAAGCGAAATGTAATAAGCTATTTAGCGTGAATACTTCTTCAAAGGAGTATGAGAAGTCTTTGGAAGAGGCTAAGAAGTGGTGTTTGCTTCCAGAGAAGACCACCATTGAAATTAGTCTTCTCCTTGAGGATGCTAATTTTTCATCCTCGGATGATGATTACAAGAATATTTTTGCCTCTAATAAATCCAATCAGTCTTTCATAGATGCAATAAAAAGTGGAGATAGTAGTTTGTCAACCTCCTCTAGTGTAGATGTTGGATTACCTAAGTTAAAGGCTTGATGTACATCTATTATTACAAAAGCTCCTAAAGAAGAGGATCTAAAGAATGCTAGAGCTTGGTGTCTTAAAGGGCCTTTAGATATTAAAGAGCAGTTATCTAAGGAGGGATTAGTTTCTCTAAAAGAGGGACAGTGGACCCAAGGATTTACAAGACATAAGGGAGATCAAGATTTCTTGAAGGCTATAGAGGCTACTTCTCCTCCATCTATAGAGGATTCTACTGGAGGAACTAAATTACAAACTTGATGTACTGAGAAGTTAAAGATGAAGCTTCATGATAATAGTTATTCTGATACCTATAATAAGGTTAAGAAGTATTGTACTAGTAACTAGAAGAATTACTTAAGAACGCAATAACTTGTAGCTTGATCATAGATTTTCCCTTCTTCAAAAGCTAAATCCAAGGTTTTTAAGCATCACTCTTTCAGAGCTTTATTTCCCTCTCACGATGTATTCTCGTTAGTTTTCTTTTTTATTTCAGATAACTCCTTCCCTAATTCCTCGTCCGTCTTTCCTTTTAAACTCTCCACATTAGTTTTCAATTGTGAACTTCCTGTATCTGTACCAGATGCTACTTTAGTTCCAACAATCTTGTCTCCTATATTTATTCCGCAATAAAGCTTTACATTTAAAAAACTCATATCGGAACCCCCTCTGAATTCTTTCTTCAATGTACTAGAACACCAATCTTTCAAATCCTGAACTTTAAGAGATGTCCCCAGTTTCTTTAGGGAAAGTAATTCAGATACGATACTATCTTCATTTGCCTTTTTAAGTAATTCAACTCTATGGGTTCATTGACTTTCATGAGTACTTGTTAATAGATATTCAGATTTAATATGGTGGGCAATAGTATTTGGTTTTGTACCCACTAATTTATAAGTTAATATTCCGCCTCCAGCAATTCCCCCCATTCCAGCCAAAGAGGCTACAACTTTTCCTATTGCATTCATAATTCTCTAAAGTTATAGGAAATTAAAGATGAACTTATAGATTTCTAGCTATCTAGGTACAGAAAATATATCCACTATAGAAGTAGATAAATTATTGATTTATACCAATTATGGGGTCTTTAGCTTTTAAAGGTTTGGCGGGAGTGGCAGCTTCCGGAACAGTTGCGATAGGTGGGTTCTTTGTTTGGCAGCATGTTAATAAGCCAACTGATGTAAAGAGTAGATTGATTTGGGAAGGATATACAGTGGCAGATGTAAAGAAGGACGGAGTTTGGAGAGCTATCTATTTGGCCAAACATAAAGAGAATGGATTCTCTTCCTTTGTATCTGGAAGTAGCAAGGATGATGTGGCTCCCAAGTTGAAAAAGAAATGTTCCGAATTGCTTTCTGTTCCTTCAGGAGATGAGAACTATGAAGCTTCCTATAAAGACGCCCAAAAGTGATGCTTAAATCCTAAGTTAACAACAATAGAGATGCAATTTGACTTTGAGGATAGGTCGTTTGCTTCTTCTGAGGATGATTTTAAAAATTTATTTACTCTCCATAAGGGAACACAAGCCTTTGTTGATGCAGTAAAGACTAAGGAATCCAGTTTCTCCAATAATGTGGCTGATAGTACTGCTAAGAGTAATATTGAATCTTGGTGTAATGATATGAAAGGGAAAGCTCCAGAAGGACAAAATTTAAACAATGCAAAAGCATGATGTACTAAGCCTGATGCGAATCTTAATTCCTTCATGGATAAGCAAGGATTTAAGCCTGTTTCTGAAAATGGTTGAAGTTCTAAATTTAATTCTTTGAAGTCTGAGAATTCGTCTTCCTTAAGCGATATCAGTACTTCTGATAGTGATGGTGGAACTAAATTAAAAGAATGGTGTACGCAGAAAAAGCTCGGAGAGTCTCAGATACATTCTTTGAGCTCCGATTTTGAGAAAGCAAAAATTAGGTGTTTTGTAAGTAAGTAGTTGTGTCTTTAGCTAAAGGATCTTTATTTGGATTAGGGGGAGTTGGTGCTTTAGGGGCTGGAGGATATTTTGCGTGACGTTCTCAACAACCCACAGATGTTAGATCTAGATTAGTTTGAGATGGGTTATCTGTTGCGGAATCTCAATCTTTAGGGGTATATAAAGCTCTTTATTTAGCTAATAATACCCAGAAAGACTTCTCTTCATTTATTACTGCCTCCACTAAAGAAGAAGCAGCCCCACTTCTAAAGTCAAAGTGCAATAAGTTATTAAATGTAAGTGTTTCTTCCGAGGAATATGAGAAGTCTTTAGAAGAGGCTAAAAGGTGATGTTTAGTTCCGGAAAAGAAGACAATTGAGATAAGTTTACTCTTAGAGGACGCGGAGTTTTCTTCTGTGGATGACGATTATAAAAATACCTTTGCCTTAAATAAATCTAGTCAAGAGTTTATAGACACCATAAAGAATGGAGATAGTGGTTTAAAGACTTCCTCAGATGTTTCTTCTGGCTTTCCAAAGGTGAGAGATTGATGTAATAAGGTTATTAAGAAAACCCCCACTGATTCAGATTTAAGAAAAGCTAAGGAATGATGTCTTAAAGGTCCTTTAGATATTAAAGAGAAGTTGGCAAAAGATGGGCTTACAGCGATTGGGAGTGATGGATGACAACAGGGATATGTTAAGCATAAGAACGATCAGGCTTTCTTAACAGAGATAAGTGCTTCTCCAGCACCATCACAAGATTCTGAAGGAGGAACTAAGTTAAAGACTTGATGTGAATCTAAATTTACTCAGAAATTACACGCAGATGCTTATCCCAGCACTTACGATAAGGTTAAGAAGTACTGTACTAAGTAGTAACGCAGTAAAGTTGGGCATTACTATATTTAAGCCCTTCCTCAAACGCTGATTCTAGAGTTTCTACGCATCAATTTTTTAAAGCTGCATTCCCATCTCAAGGTTCTTGAGTGTTTGATTTGTTGATAATTGAAAATAACTTCTCCCCTAATTCCTCCAGTTTCTTTCCTTTTAACTTATCAAAATTTGTTTTCAACTTAGCATCTGAATTCTGTAAGCTGCTATTTACTTTGGTACCGGAAATCTTATCTCCTATATTAAGTCCACAATAAAGACGCACACTTTGAAACTTATTATCATCTACACCTTTAAATTCTTCTTTCAAACTTTGAGAACACCACTCTTGAAGATCGTTAGCGGTGAGAGAAGTATCCTTCTTTTTCAGGGAAATAAGTGATTCTATTAATTTAGATTCGTTGGATTTCTTCAAGAGAGAGATCCTTTGATTTCATTTGTCTGAGTCTTTTGAATCGGAAGTTAGCAGGTACTCTTCTTTAATATGTTGAGAAATAGTACTGCTTTTTGAAGATCGATTTCAGCTCTTAGATAATAAAATACCTCCACCTGCTAATCCAGAAGCCCCAACCAATGCCATAGTTCCTTTCAAAACCAAATTCATAGCTAACCAGTTATCACACAGTAATCTTTAGCATTATCGTAAATAAGTCCCTCTTCAAAAGCAGTATCTAAAGCCTTAAGACATCACTCTTTCAGAGCTTTATTTCCTGATCATGTACTTTCTGCGTTGGCAGTGTCTTTTATGGAAAATAACTCCTTCACCAACTGTCCTTGTTCTTTCCCTTTTAAACTGCTAAATTTAGTCTTTAATCCTTCATTTCCATCTTGCGTGTTGCTGCTAACCTTAGTGCCATTAATTCTGTCCCCAATATTTATTCCACAGTAGAGTTTCACGTTTTGGAATTTCTTATCTTCCACTCCCATGAATTCTGATTCTAAGCTTTCGGAACACCATTTTTTTAGATCCTCGGAAGAGAAGTTAGATTTCTCCTTTTTTCTGGAAAGAAGATCGCTAGATAAACTGTTCTCTCCTGCTGATTTCAGCAGGTTAACGCGGTGATTTCATTTTTCCGTTTGATCTTTAGTTAATAAATATTCAAATTTGATGTTCTTAGAAATGGTGTTTGTTTTGACATCTTTATGCACCAATTTATGTACAAAAACTCCACCTACTGCAACTCCAGTTGATCCTGCTAAAGCTGCAGATATTTTTGCTATTGCATTCATTGTTCTTTGAAACTATAAGAAATGTTGCTGAAATTAAGAGATTTCTATCCTTTTAAGGAAAAAATATTTCCATTGTAGAGGGGGATAAATTATTGATTCATACTCTTATGGGAACTTTAGCTTTTAAAGGTTTGGCGGGAGCGGTAGCTGCTGGAACGGTTGCTACAGGAGGTTTTTTTGCTTGACGTCATGTTAATAAGCCCACTGATGTTAAGAGTAGATTGATTTGAGAAGGATATACAGTTGCCGATGTAAAGAAGAATGGAGTTTGAAAAGCTATTTATTTAGCGAAGCATAATGAGAGTGGATTCTCTTCCTTTGTAGCCGGAAATAATAAAACGGAAGTAGGTCCTAGATTGAAGCAGAAATGCTCCGAATTGCTTTCTGTGTCTGCGGAAGATAAGAATTATGAAAACTCCTATAAGGAAGCCCAAAAGTGATGCTTGAATCCTGAGTTAACAACTATAGAAATGCAATTTGATTTCGAGGATAGGGAGTTTGCTTCTGGTGATGATGATTTTAAAAATCTATTTTCCTTAAATAAGGAAACGGGGGCTTTTATTTCAGCAGTAAAGAGTAAAGTAAGTTCTTTCGAGAAAGGTACTGCTTTAGATACTGCTAAGGATAACGTTAAGGCTTGATGCGAGGATATTAAGGGAAGGGCACCGAAAGGGGATGATTTGAAACATGCGAAGGAATGATGTACTAAACCATCATCCACTCTAAATTCCTTCATGGATGCTCATGGCTTTAAGCCCGTTTCCGATAATGGTTGAAGTGATAAATTTAATTCTTTAAAGTCTCAAAATAAGGACTCTAATTTTGAAAGTGATATCGGAGTGTCTGGGGATAACGGAGCTACTAAATTGAAAGAATGGTGTGATGGTAAGAAACTAGGAACTGATCAAATACATTCTTTAAGTGAGAATCTAGAAAAAGCGAAGGTTAGGTGCTTCGTTAGAAAATAATGGGCTCTCCATTACTTAAAGGTCTTCTTGGGGTTGCTGCCGTTGGAGGAGTTTCAACAGGTGGATTCTTTGCTTACAAGAGCTTTCAACCGAAAACAGTTAGAGATGTTTTGATAGGTAAAGGACTTACTATTGTAAATTTCAGTTCTGTTGGTTCTTGAAAGGTTATTGCCATGTCCAATAAGGATAATGATGCTTTCTTTACTTTCTTGGGAATAGAGAAATCCTCTGATAGAAAAATAGCCGGAGTCAAGCTTAAGGAGAAGTGTGAAAGTTTATTAGGCACTTCAGTTAAGGATGAAAAGTATGAGAATTTATTGTCTAAGGCAAAGCTTTGATGCCTTCAACCAACCCCTAAGAATTTAGAGGAGAAGTTATTGATTGATGAGTTTGAAACTGATTTATCTGAGAATGAATTTAAGAACGTTTACAAGATGCTTGAACAAGATAATACCTTTAAATCGGATATAGAGGCTACTAAAGGGAACGAAACTGAGAACGGTAAGAAGGTTAAGGCATGGTGTACAGAAGAATTTAAGAAACCTGCTAACTCATCCCTAGAGAAAGCCAAGATTAGATGTACCACTCCTGCCAAGAATATCGGAGAAGTTTTGAAGAACTCCAAACTGAACTTAATTTCTTCTTCAGGGGGATGAACTAACAAATATAAGAGTCTTAAGTCGGGAACTGTCGATACAGCTTTAAGTAATGATATTTCTCCCTCAGGTAGTCCCGATACTTCCACCGATGAAGCTGGAGGTACTGCTTTAAGTAATTGATGCAATACTGAAATAGGTAAGGAGATACATTCTCTATCTGGGAATTACAACGATCACTTGAATAAAGTTAAAAAGCGTTGTGTTTAGACTTTCTATTTTCAATAAACTTTAACTGGGTTTTTTAACTCAGCTCTTTGAATTTAAATTTGGAGGGTAAAACCTCTAAGTTAGCTTGGGGTTTGGGAATTTTAGGGACCCTACTCTTTATTTCTGCTTCCGTTTATTGAATTTCTCTAACTGTAGAGGATTCTATAAAGCAACAAGAATTTCAATTAATTTCTAGATTAAAAGAAAAGAAGGATCTTTACATTAGGTCGTTTCGAAGGAATAAAGGGATTTTTATACATATGGGCTTGCATAATTTTACGGATAAGAAAACTGAAGATGAAGAGGGAGCTGTGGCTTTGAGTATTTGGTGTGATTCCAATTTAAGACGTAAACGACATTTTATAAATTTAGATGGATACCATAGGCTCTGCACTCTATCTATGGGGGATGTTTTGTGATTGAATAAGAAAAGTGAGAATTTGATTAATCTTGATAAATTTCCTAGCAATTTAGAAACCTTCCAATACCAGTTATTCCCGTATTTTAAGTTATCTTGGGATTCTATTGATTGGATGAGAAATTATAGGACTTGAAAGAATTGATGTGAGTGGAAGTTATCGGAACCTTATTCTTATAAAAATAAATACAAGAAGGACGCAATTCAAAGATTCTGCTTTTAGAATCCTTACTAAGAATCTAGAACACAATATTCTTTAGCATTATCATGGGTTAATCCTTCTTCCAAGGGCATATCCAAAGCTTTAGTACATCATTCTTTAAGAGCTTCATTCCCCTCCCAAGAACTGTCCGAATTATTTTTATCTTTAATTGAGAATAATGCAGGCACTAATTCCGTATTTTTCTTACTTTTTAGTTTCTCAAACTGAGATTTCAAGCTGGTGTTACCTTTTTCTGTTGTAGAAGATACCTTGTTCCCTTGAATTCTATCCCCCATGTTTAGACCACAATAAAGTAGAGTATTTGAGAACTTCTTATCTTCTTTACCATTAAATTCGGATTTTAGACTTGACTTACATCATCTCTTTAAGTCATCTATAGTTAAAGAAGATTTTCTCTTCTTAAGGTCAATCAAGTCTTCAGATAGATTTGTCTCTTGTGCTTTATTTAGCAAATCTAATCTGTGAGTTCATTGGCTGGAATGAGAATCAGTTAGTAGATATTCAGGCTTTATGTGATGAGAAATGGTATTTGATTTATTTACTAATTTATAAGTAAGAACGACTCCTCCCGCTGTAGACATAGCTCCTACTAGACCAATAGCTGTTTTGAGTGAGGTGGTCATGTTAATAAAAAGGCCTTAATGATAATTTAGGAGTTTTATATTTTCTTAAACTTCTAATATGAAATCGCCATTTTTAAAAGGATTGGTAGCAGTTGTGGCCACTGGAACAACTGCCACAGGAGGATTTTTTGCTTGAAAACATGCTACTAAACCAACAGATATTAAGAGTAGACTTATTTGAGAAGGATTAACTATTGCTGATGTAAATAGGAAAGGGGTATGGGGAGCTATTTACTTAGCTAAGAAGGATGTCTCTGGATTTTCGGATTTTGTAGCCGCGTCAGATAAGGCGACTGCAGCAACTCAATTGAAACAGAAGTGCTCTGAATTGTTTGGTATATCTGCCAGCGATAAGAATTTTGAAGAGTCTTATAAGATGGCTCAGAAGTGGTGTTTAAAGCCTGATTTAACAACTATAGAGATGCAGTTTGAATTTGAAGATAGAGAATTTGCTTCTGGTGATGATGACTTTAAGAATTTATTTGCGTTAAATAAGGGTACTTCTGGATTTGTAGAGGCTGTAAAAACAGTTGTCAGCGGCTTTACAGATAAAACAGAACTTGAGACAGCTAAGGGTAATGTTCAAAGTTGGTGTAATGCTATGAAATCAAAAACTCCTGAGGGAGATAATCTAAGGAATGCAGTTTCTTGGTGCTCCAAACCAGAATCTAATTTCAAATCCTTCATGGAGAAGAAAGGATTCAGATTTCTCTTGGATGGCGAATGAGGAAGCAAGGCGACAAGTTTGAAATCTAAGAATGGCGATTCTGCTTTAGATAATGATATTAAAAGCGAGTCTGGAAATGACGATGGTAGCAAGCTAAAGAGTTGATGTGATAAGAAGAAGGTGGATTCAGCTCAGATACATACTTTAAGTTCTGATTTAGGAAAGATAGAAAGCAGATGTTTTGTTAGGAAGTAATGGGATTTTCTTTAGCTAAAGGATCATTAATAGGGTTAGGGGGTGTAGGAGCTCTCGGCGCTGGTGGATATTTGGCTTTTCGTGCCCAGCAACCTACTGATGTTAAGTCTAAGTTAATTTGGGATGGTTTATCTGTCGCTGATAGTAAGACCTTAGGAGTATATAAGGCTATTTATTTAGCTAATAGTGGAAAGGATGGCTTCTCTTCCTTTATAAATTCCAGCAATAAAGAGCAGGCCGCTCCTCTTTTGAAGGAAAAATGTGATGCATTATTGGGAATAAGTGCTTCTTCCGATAAATATGCTAAGTCTTTATCAGAAGCAAAGAAGTGATGTTTAGTTCCCCAAAAGACAACTGTAGAGATTAGTCTTCTTTTGGATGATATTGAGCCTTCGTCTTCAGATGATGATTACAAGAATACCTTTGCATTAAGTTGATCGAGTCAGACTTTTATAGATGCTATTAAGAAGTCTGACGATAACTTAACCACTAGCTCTGATGTTGCTTCTGGATTTCAAAAGGTGAAAGATTGGTGTACAGAGGCAATTAAGAAATCTCCGCTTGATAAGGATGCAAATAATGCTAAGTTGTGGTGTGTTAAGCCTGATTCCAAACTTAGTGATTTTATGGATAAACAAGGATTTAAGACAGTTGATTCTAATGGTTGGGATTCTCACTTTTCTTCTTTAAGTACGGACAGCACTTTAACATCCGACATATCATCTGGATCTGATGGTAATGGAAATAAGTTGAAGTCTTGATGTGAGGCTAAGAATTTATCAAATGTTCAAATACATACTTTGTTATCTGATTTGGAGAAGATTAAGAGTAGGTGTTTTGTTAAAAAATAATGAATTCCACTTTAGTCAAAGGAATTGTAGGAATTTCTGCTGTTGGGGGAGTTTCCGCTGGAGGTTTTTTCGCTTATAAAAGCTCTCAACCACAAAATATAAGGGATGTTCTGGTAAGAAAAGGCTTAACCCTGGCCAATGTTAATTCCATTGGTCCTTGGAAAGTCATTTCTATGGGTAACAAAAATAATGATGCTTTCTTTTCCTTCTTAGGGATAGTTAAAACCACTGATAGAAGAGAGGCGGGATCTAAATTACAAGAGAAGTGTAGGCACGTTTTAAATACTCCTATTAAGCACGAGAATTATTCTGATTTGCTTTCTAAAGCGGAGCTGTGATGTATTAAACCCACTCCTAGGAATTTAGAAGAACAATTATTAATGGATGAATTAGAGACGGATTTATCTGATGATGATCTTAAGAATGTTCACAAGATGCTAGCTCAAGATAAGTCTTTTACAGATGCTATAGAGACCACTAAGGGGACAGAAAGCGATGGATATAAGAAAGTTAAGAAATGGTGTGAAGTAGAGTTGCAGAAGCCTGCCAATTCTCCAAGAGATGCTGCCAAATCTAGATGTACTACTCCGTTTAAAAATCTTAGGGAAGCTTTAAGTAGTAGTGGGCTTGGATTAATCTCTTCCACTGAAGCTTGAAATGGAAGATATACAAGTATTAAGAGTACTGATACTTCTCTGAGTAGCGATAATATAACTGAATCTGGCGGGAAAGGAGGAACGTCTCTAAGTGACTGGTGTTCTAAGGAAGTGGATAAGAAAATACATGAGCTTACTGGTAATTATACGGAGCATTTAGATAAAGTTAAAAAGCGTTGTGTTTAGGTTCTTCAAAATTATTAAACTTTAGTTGGGTTTTATAACTTAAATCCTTGCATATAAATTTGGAGGGTAAAACCTCTAAGTTGGCTTGGGGTTTGGGAATTATAGGGTCCCTAGTCTTTATTTCTTCCTCCGTTTATTTAGTTTCTCCAACTGTAAAGGACTCATTAGAAGATCAAGAATTCCAATTAATTTCTAAACTAGATGAAAGGATAGATCTCTATAAGAGATCATTTAGGAGACATAAGAACTCTCTTATTTCTATGGCTTTGGATGATTTTATAAATGAGAATACTGTGGAGGATGAGGGGTCGGTTGCTCTACAAATTTGATGTGATGCTAATTTAAGAAGTAAGCGTTTATTGGTGAATTGGGATGGATATAAGAGGTTCTGTGCTTTATCTATGAGTGATGTTTTGTGATTGGATAAAAAGGATGAGGGTCTTATTTCATTAAACACCTTCAAAGATAAGGAGTCAAAAAATCGACTTTTCAGTAATATATTGTTTCCTAAGTTTGGGTTGACTTGAACAGAGAAGGCAGAAAATTATGAGATTTGAAAGAGTCGGTGTGAATTTGAATTATCTGAACCTTATTCTTATTTGAATAAGCATTTGAAAGCAGATATTAAAGATAACTGCTTAGCTAGCTAATACACAGTAGGTTTTAGCATTTGTATAGTCTATTGAGATTTCTTCAAAAGCTAAATCAAATGTTTTAAGACATCATTCTTTTAAAGCCTTATTTCCTTCCCACCCACTTGATTGATTAGTCTTCTTCCCTATACCTAGCAATTCACTTCCCAATTCTTGCTCAGTCTTGCCATTCAATTTACTGAAGTTAGTTGCCAACTTAGTTTCCGAATCAGTAGTGCTAGAAGATACTTTATTTCCACTAATCTTGTCACCCATATTCAATCCACAATAAAGTCTTACATTTAGAAACTTACTACTCTTTGTACCTTCAAACCTCTCCTTTAAATTGGCAAAACATCAATCTTGCAACTCCTTATTGGTTAAGCCGTCTTTCTTAAGTGGAAGTAGGCTTTCGTCAAGATCTCCATCTTGAGCCTTCTTAAGGAGGCCAACTCTGTGATTTCATTTGTCAGTCTGCTCTTTTGTTAATAAGTATTCAGCTTTTAGGTGATTAGCAATGGTATCTGTTTTGCTTATATTTTGGGATATTAAGTAGCCTCCTCCAACAGATCCTGCCGCTCCAATTATCACTATAGCTCCCTTAACTATGGTATTCATAAATTAAGCAGTAATTACACAGTAGTCCTTAGCATTGTCATAAGTTAATCCTGTTTCAAATGGCATATCAAATGCTGAAAGACATCAATCTCTTAAGGATGTACTTCCTTTCCATGGACTACCGGTATTTTCTGTATCCTTTATGGAAAATAATGAGGAAACCAATTTGGAATTCGTTTTGTTTTTTAACTTTCCAAAATTAGTTTTAAGCTTTTCATTTTCCCCTCCTGTACTGGAAGATACTTTTGTTCCTTGTATCTTATCCCCCACATTTAGTCCGCAATAGAGTCTTATATTCATAAATTTCTTGTCTTTAGTGCCCACAAATTCAGATTCCAAACTATCTTTACATCATGACTTTAGGTCATCTACAGTTAGAGGATTTTTACTTTTCTTTATTGCGAGTAGTTCCTTTGATAAATCTGTATCTACAGCTTTATTAATAAGACTCAATCTATGAGTTCACTTATCTTGTTGGGTAGAGGTTAAGAGGATATTGGAATCTATATGTTTGGATATGGTATCTTTGTTTATTAACTTATGTAAAAATACACCTCCCCCAGCAACTCCAGTAGCTCCAGCTACGGCTAGAGACACTTTAAGTAAGCCACTTATTTCCATAGGGATTTAATTATGTGCATCAAGAAGCCACTTGTGTGTAAGTTAAATCCTTCTTATTTTTTATTTTCAGCTTAGCTTTTTCAGAACACTTGCTTTTGAAGTCAGAACTGGCTACATTTTTATCTTTATTGCTAGACCAGTCTGTTACTTTCCAAATACTGTCTGTCTCTGGAATTGTATTATTGTTGGACTTTTTAAGTTCACTTCTGTACTTCTCTCAAGATGCATTTCATTTATCTGAGCTAGATTTCTCATTTAAAAGAGAAAGTCCTGATTTATTTAATCATTCCGAAACGGTGTAGTTACGAGAACACCACCGCTTGAAGTTCTGAAATTCAGAATTATTAGTTCCTTTTATTTTCTCTTGTCCTTTCTTTAAACATGCATTTTTAAATTCTTCAGGAGCTTCATTGGATGAAGTATCTGACAATTTTCAGATATTACCACTAGCTTTATAGTCTGTCCAAGCTACTTTTCAATCCTCTGAAGATGAATCTTTTGTAAGTTGCGTTACTTCTTCGTCAGATTCAATAAGACTGGATAGTGTAGATAGTTGGGAGATGTGTCAAGCATATCCTCCTGCAGCAGATACTCCTCCGATGGTAAAAATGGAGATCGTAATTTTGATGGCTGGATTCATTTATTTGGTTTTTGCTTTAGTACACCATAACATCACCCTTTTGAAAGTTTGATCTTCAGTTATCTTTGTTTCATCTATGTAACTTTCAGACTTAGTTTTACATGCATTTTTAAATTCCTCGGGAGCCTCCTCTTGGCTTGTCTTAGAAGATCAATTATTAACACCTAATTCATCAGAAGTTTTGTAAGTAGTAGAGTCTCCTGTTTTTGGGGTATTCTCATGATGCTTTTTATATTGGGTTCACAAGTTCTTTCATTCGGCAGAATCCTCACTTTGATTCAACAAAACTCGTTTTCCTTCGCTATTTAATAGTTCGCTCACTTTCTTAGGTCTAGTACACCATTCCTTCACATCTTTGTATTCTTGCTGTTCCTTGTTTGAAACCTTCATCAAGGAACGACTTTCACACGCATTTTTAAATTCCTCAGGAGCATTTGTTTCTTTCTGTTGCTTATCCCAGTCCTTAAGCCCCCATTTGTTGATTCCGCCATTAAATTCTTTGTATTTTTTTCACACCTCATTTCATTTCGGATCACTGCTTTCCTTAATGGGGAGTATGGCTTTTTCTGATGAAAGAAGGTTGGAGATGGATTCTTGAGTTCCTCTCATGGATAAATATATTCCTCCACCAACTGCTGTAGAACCTAAGACTCCGGAAAGCCCTAAAACTTTTGCATTCATATTTTTAAGAAAAGAAGCATTTTAAAGATTTTCATGTCATATTTATCTGAATGATTAGAATCTTCGAATCGTTATGACAAAATCTTCCTTAGTTTACGCGATCACTGGAGCTACCGTTGCGAGTGGAGCTGGTATTGGTGGTTATATCTATGCAACTAGAGGTACCTCTGTGAAGGAGCAAAAGAAAAAATCAATATCGGATGTTTTGACTGAATCTGGGAAGACGGTTTTAAGTACTGTCGCTGGAAGTTCTAATTCTGATGATGCAGAATGAAAGAAGAGACAAAAAGCTTATGAGACAGCTTCAAATGAGGAGCTGATAACTGATGTAGAGGCCTCTAGTGGAAGTTCTACTCTTAATAAATCTGCATCCGTTGATATTGAAAAGATGAAGAAGTGATGTCAAAAGCATTCTTCTTCTGAATTTACTGCGACTACAGACTCCACTTATAAGAAGGTTTTAAAGTGATGTACTAAGGAAGCACAATAGTATGAGTAAGTCTCTTTTATTGTTAGGGTCTTCAGTTGGGGCAGCAGGTTGTGCGGGAGTTGCTGGCTTAGCTTATTGGAAATCAGTCACTTCAGGAAGAACAAGCCTTAAGGATCGATTCAATAATGAAGTCAAAGGGAGAGTGCTTCTAGATGCTTCAGGAACTACACATGATTCTGTGTGGGAAGAGTTGGTGAAGGAATATAAGGCGGAGAATGTAAAGATTCCATTTATTAAAGGACTTTCTAAAGAGGATTTAAATAAGGATGGACTTAAGTCTCGTTGTAAGGAAGAGGCTAATTTAACTGAGGAAGCTAGATTTGATTCTTATGTGGGTTGATGTTCTAGAAATACTCTAAAGACTCAATTTAATGATGCGGTCACCGGAAAGACTTGAAATGATTCTACAGTAGTGGGGGATTGGACAAGCAAGAAGAGTGGCTATGCGGAAGATTCTAATGCATCATTGCAAGTTCCGGATGCTAATGGATCAGGAACTATTAAAAAGACAAATGTTACGGAGCAAAAAATAATGGATTGATGTTCTTCTAAGAGCAACTCTCCATTCGTAAATGGAAGTGATGCAGATTACAAACGTGCTGAGGCTTTGTGTACTAAGTAGTTTTAGTACATCAAGTTGAGGCTTTATCGAATATAGTTTTTCGTAGTTTATTAATAGGAAGGGAGGTATTCTGAGAACATCATTCTTTTACTTTAGGATGCCCAGAAGAAACTTCCGTGTTGGCTTGAATTCCTGCCACTCCATATTCAACCATTGCTGTTTTGTTGGAGTTAAAGGATGTTTGTCAATCAGAATCGTTATTTGCGCTTCCTATTCAAGACCTTCCAGATATTTCCTTATCTTTCATTCTTAAAACACATCATTCAGAGGCCTTTTTAAAATCCGACTCTTCTTTGCTGTTTAGAAGGGAGGAACACATTCTCTTTAAAGACGGCCCTCCTTTAGAGCCATCAGAATCTCCCGATAAATCATCATTTAATTCCTTGTATTTACTTAATTCATTAATAAATCCATCCCTTCCTTTCAGATCCTTAAATATCTCTTTGTATTTTGCATCTGTATTGATCAATTCATATTCTTCATTCTTTAATCTTTGCTTTACATTAAGAATTGGAGAGGGTTTTGAAAATGCTCCCATTCTATAGGCAGCATAAGCCCCAATGCCAGATACACTTGCCGTCCCCAAGGTTCCAAGAACAAGTTTAGAAGGATCCATTACACACACCAATTGGACATCTGTCCATATAGCTCATCTTTTTTATTCTTTATCTTGGAATTAGCCTTTGTGGAACACATGGTTTTAAATCCTTCGCTTGCAGTGTCTTTGCTTTTATTATTCGCTCAATCATTTATTTTCCACACATCATTGTCCGCAGGATTTGATCCGTTTTTATTCTTAGGATCACTCTTGTATTTCTTTCAAGCGTCATTTCACTTTTGATCTCCAGATTGATTATTTAGAAGAGAAAGTCCTGATTTATTTAATCACTCCGCCACTGTGTAGTTACGAGAGCATCATTTCTTGAAGTTCTGAAATTCAGAATTTTCAATCCCTTTTACTTTTTCATTACCTTTATTTAAACAAGCATCTTTGAAAGATTGGGGAGCACTATTGGAATCGTAATTTGATAACTTTCAAACATTATTGCTAGTTTTATAGGACGTTCAAGCTTCATTTCAGTCTCCTTCAGAAGAATCTTTAGTTAATTGAGTTACTTCTTCATCCGATTTAATAAGGCTAGAAAGAGTTGATAACTGAGAAAGATGTCAAGCATAACCTCCTGCAGTAGAAACTCCTCCAATGGAAAGAACCGTAGCGACAATCTTTGTTACTGGATTCATCGTTATTTAGGTTTAGTACATCATCTTTTTACTTTTGAAAATACTGGATCGTTTGTAACTTGATCCATATTTATGTATTCTTCAGATTTTGTCTTGCATGCATCTTTGTATTCTTGAGGCACTTGTTCTTGACTTCTCTTATTCTGTCATTGTGCAACAGATAATACATCAGAATCCTCATAGGTTATCGAGGAAGCTTGACGACTTTTCTCATGATGTTTCCTATATTCCCCTCATGACTTTCCTCACATTTCTCCATCTCCTGTTGCATCTAATAGAATTCTTTTTCCTTCTCAATTTAGCAATTCACGAATTTTTTTAGGTCTTGTGCATCAGGACTTTACGTCCTTATACTTCTGATCATTTTTGCTGTAGACTTTCGACTGGGATTGACTTTTGCATGCCTCTTTAAATTCTTTTGGAGCGACATCTTCAGACTTCTTGGTCTCCCATCCGTTTATATTTCATCTATCACGGTTTTTATATGTCATGCTTCCAGATTCTTTATGAGAATCACGATAATTCTTTCATGCTGCATTTCATTTTTCATCTAAATCATTTGTAATTGGAAGTAATCCTGCTTCAGATGAAAGAAGCTCGGAGATTGGTTTGGGAGAATCTTTAATTGCCAAATATATTCCCCCTCCAGTTGCTGTAGCTCCCAAAGAACCAAAGAGGATTAAAGTTTTTACGTGCATTTTAGGGATGAGAAATTTTCTATATTTTTAGATTCAAAATGATTAAGTTAAGAATTAGTTTGTATGAGTAAAGCATTTTTAATTTTGGGGTCGTCTGCGGCAGGATGTGCGGGAGTAGCTGGCTTGGTTTATTTAAAGTCTTCCGGCACTCAAAGGCCCAAAATTAGTCTTAGAGAGAAGTTTGAAAATGAGATTGTGGGGAAAGTTCTTTTGGATTTTGTAGGAACTACACATGATGCTGTGTGAGAGGAGTTAGTGGCGGAATATAAGAGAGATTCGGGAAAGCCTAGTTTGGGGGAGCTTTCTAGAACGAGTTTAAATAAAGAGCAACTTAAGCTTCATTGTAAGAAGGAGGCTTCTGAAACCGAAATTGATAGATTTAATTCCTACTTGGAGTTGTGTTCCAGAAATACTTTAAGAACACAATTCAACGATAAGGTAACGGGAAAGAAATGAATAGATTCAACTCAGGAAAGTGATTGAGAATCCAAGAAGACAGGTTACGCTGTTGATTCTAAGACTAATGAGCAAGTTCCTAAATCTGGAGCCAGCGGAACTATTGCCAAGAATGATATTCAAACAAAGAACATAATGGATTGGTGTGGTTCTCAAGTCAATATACCTTATGTAAAGGATAGTGATGATACGTACACTAGGGCTTTAGCTCTTTGTACTCAGTAACGATAAGACTCCTATTAGGAGATCGCGGGTAGAATACGACTATCTTGAGTTCAATGCCTCTAGATATTGTTTAAATTTATTTTGATGTTCACCGCTACTTTGATCGCTTTGGTGATAGTCTCATTTTTTGGATTTATTAGAGATAAAAATATCTTTACCTGCATTTTCTAAACAAGCTCTTTCAATAGATTCAGAATTAACCTCTTCCCCCTTACTTTTTGCTTGCTCTATTATTTCTTCTTTGGTGGTAAGCTCAAATTTACCAGAACCAATTGCTATTAATTTGTGCAATCTACACCGATTGTTAACAGCAACTGACTTTGTTTTAGCGGATCTCCCTTTATTATTGGATCTGGAGGAGGTTAAATTTTCAATACCAAATCCTACACCTGTTCCTCCCAATGCAATTCCCGCAATAATAAATTTCGGAGCAAATGCCATGCGGAAAGATCAAACCCTATCGGAATCTTAAATTTACGCTTATAGTCAAGTCTCTTTTGACTATTTATTAAATACGAAAGGAGTTAATTCTTCTCTTCAGAAACTACTTCTTTAAGTAATCTTTAAATTTGTTTTTTACTTGAGAACTGTCACCATCATTTTTATCATAAGGCTGCCAACCTTTACTGTCTGGATTATGAATAAGAACATCTTTATCTCTCTCACAAACCTCTTTAATCTTTTGGAAGAAATTTCCTTGTCTTAAACTTAAAATCTCCTGCTCTAATTCTTCATGATCAATTTTTTCAAATGTACCATTAGCAGAACTGATTAACTTGTGAATTCTACACCCCTTCTTATATATTGATTTTGCTGATGTAGATCCTGAGGGTGTTAATAATGCAACACCTGCACCTACTGATGTTCCCATAAATATAGATCCCCCAAGAACGGCCTTTGATAGTCAAAAAGCGGTCATGTTAATTGAAAGTGAGGAGAAGACTATACATTACAACCTTTCGCTTGTAAATTTTAGAGTTCCTTAATGTCTAGGAAAAAGATAAAACTCCTTTCCCATTCCTAATTACGGAAATTCTATGAAATTACTGTTTTGAATCTGATTTCTTTAGATATGCTTGAAACTTATCTTTGTGTTCTTTACTATTTTGATGTTCGTCATGATAACCCCATCTATTATGCCATCTGGAAACAAAAACATCCTTTCCAGCATTTTTTAAACAAGCTTTTTCAACAGGTGAAAAATCACCCTTCTTATCTTCTACTATCCTTCTTTTTATTTCTTCTTTTGCAACAGGTTTAAAGTTACCATTACTAATGGCTATTAATTCATGTAATCGACATTCTTTATTAATTGTGATGTGTTTTTTCTTGAAAAGACTTTTAGTAGATAATTTGGAATCACGGAATTCAGAGGAGGTTAAATTTTCAATACCAAATCCTACACTTGTTCCGCCCAATACACCAACTCCTACAAGTCATTTATAAACAGGTACCACGAGAATTCTTAATTAGATTGTAATCTGTTTAAATACTGTTGAAATTTATATGGCTCGCTATATGTTCATGGACCGTTTGGAATATGTTTTCACCCCTGTCCCCTCGGATTAGAAACAAAAATATCTTTTCCAATATTTGCTAGGCAAGCATTTTCAATACTTGCTCAGTCTCCCTTACCTGCTTTCTTAATTTCCCTTTCTAACTCCTCTTTCTCTACTCTTTCAAATTTACCGGGTCCTTCAGAAGTAATAAGTTTATGAATTCGACACTCTTTTTTAACTGTAATAGTAGTGAAAGAATCTTCATTTCTAAACACATGAGAAGATGTTTTTTCAACGCTTAAACCATATCCAGTAATTCCCAATCCAAAACTACCAAATATTAATTTTGTAAAAGAGGACATCGTTAAGCGGTTGAAGAAGTTTTACCTAAATATCGTTCGAATTTATTCTTGTGTTCTTCATCACTTTGGTCTTGTTCATAGTAACCCCATTTCCCTTTCTTTTTGGAGATAAAAATATCTTTCCCAGCATTACTTAAGCAAGCCCTTTCAATAGAATCAAAGTCCACTTCTTCCGGTTTCTCTTTCTCTCTTATTTCATCTTTAGTAGTAAGTTCAAATCTACCTTCACTTTGGCCTTTATTAATAGCCATTAACTTATGCAATCTACAACCCTGATTTATGGAATTAATTCTAGATTTACTTGTTAGTTTGGTGCTGGAGTTAGAAAAGGCTAATGATTCAATTCCAAACCCTATACTTACTCCCCCCGCCACAACACCTAAGATAAATAATTTAGGAATAAAAGCCATTTTAAGTTCTCTTTAAATGCCTCAATACGCCTGCCCTGTTAAATTTCCCTTATTTTTTAAACATCTGATAGTTTACGATTTCAAATTATCCCCCCCTTTTTTATAAGTTAAGTGTTGGAGGAAGATCTTCCTTTTAAGTATTTTTCAAATTTACTATTTAGATCTGAATTATTTTGTTCATCAATGTATTTTCAACCCTCTCCGTTTGGGTTGCGAATAAAAATGTCCTTATCTCCTACCTTTTCACAAATCTCTTGAATTTGTTTGAAGAAATTTCCTTGTCTTAAACCTAAAATCTCTTGCTCCAGTTCTTCTGGATCAATTCTTTCAAATGTACCATCATTGGAACTTATCAATTTGTGAATTCTGCATCTCTTCTTATATGTTGACTTAGTTCGTTCCGCTTTAGAAGGCATTAATAATGCACTCCCTGCACCAACTGATGTTCCCGCAAACATAGATCCTCCAATAACGGCTTTAGATAGTCAAGAAACTGCCATGTTAGTTGAAAAGAAAATTTAAATTACATATAGAAATTCCTTCAATTGTAAGTTTTAGGGTATTTGTATTTCCTATTGTTAAATATACATGGTATCTAAAGTTGGAGTAGCTATTGTTGGGGCGTTGGGAGCCGGAACTGTTTCCTATGTGGGTTATGAATATTTATTTAATGCTAAAGAGGAGCAAAGAAAGGTAACTATAGGAGAGGAATTATCTTCTTTCCTTCTTAATACGGAGTCTTCAGAGAAGTGAGCTGCTAGGAAGAATAAGCTTTCGCAGGCTAGTGATAGTTCTTTGGTAGAAGAATTGAAATCTTTAAAGAGTGGAATAACTGAAGCTCAAGTTAAGAATTGATGTTCTATAGCTTCCACTAAGGTTTATTCTGAAGTGAGTAGTTTGTATTTAGAGAACGTAAGGAGTTATTGCACTTTCCATAATGAAGATAAGTTACCATCGGGTTATATAAAAAGCAATGAGGCTTGGGAGAAGGCTAATGAGCGTTTGAAAAATGTTAGTTCCGATACAGTTTTATCAAGTCATATGAAAGATGTAAGAGATAAGTTATCTAAGCAAGGAACTTCAGATACTGATGCTTTAAAAAATTGATGCTCAGGAGTTTACGGAAAGCCTTATTTGGGAGAGGAAAATCAAGATTTTCGAGATGCTAAAACCTATTGTTCAAAGGTGGTAGAGCCAGCACCCTCCAGACCGGCTTAGTTAGTTTTTTTCTCTGTTGAACACCATTCCTTGTATTTTTCAAAATTAGTTTCAAATTCATCTTCATAATTTTTTTTACCACCAATTTCCTTGCACTTATTCATAATGGTTTTCCATTTATCAGTGCTTAAAGTATCCAGTCCAGAAATACGTTTCTCACGATTACCTTCTTTCTCATACTCAGTAACTTTGGATTCTCATTTTGACTTATCAGCATTATCAGTTTTATCTTCGGTTGAAAAAGAGTGAAAGTTTAATTTATTTAAATGCTCGGAAAGGGAAACAGGCACTACACACCACCTCTTGACTTTGGAATATAGGGCATCATCTTTTATATTTCCAGCTAATGCTTTCTTACACTCTAACTTCAGTTCACGTGTTTCAATATCCTTACTTCCGTCCGTAAATATTTTTCCTTTGTTGGCCTTTTGAGAATTGTACTGAGTTTTTAATGTTTCTCAATATGCATCATGTTCCTTAGAATCGTTCAACGGAATAAACTTCTCGCTTCGTAAACGAGAGGATATGTTTTCGGAAAAGAATTTTTGATAAGTAAAATATCCAACCCCAGCCGAAGCAACGGCTCCTCCACCCACTAAAGCTGTAAGTAAAGTTTTCATATTAATGTTGATTAGATAAAGGTGTAAAACACCATAACTTAGATTTATCTAAAAGCTCAGAGAAAGAATCCTCATAACTCTTCTTGCTAGTTATTGTTTTACATTTATTTCTTATCTGTTCCCACTTGCTGCTCTCATTCAAAGTGGCTAAATCAGATATCCTTTTATTTGCGTTTTCTTGTTTTTCATATTCCGTAACTTTATTAGTTCACGCAGCCTGGTCCGTTGTATCTGAGGTGTTTAAGGCCTTTAAATTGAATTTATTTAAATGCTCGGAAATGGTTACGGGAGTAACGCATCACCTTTTGGCCTTCTGATAGTCAGAATCGGTTTCCGGTTTAGTTAAGACTTCTAAACATATATCTTCCAATTGGGCGGAAGATGAGAAGGCTTCAGAGGAATTTTTCTTCTTCTCGTATTCTCCCTTTATATCTTGCCAATGCTTAGCATCTTCTGTGCTTCTTCCAAGTAGAGAGAATTTCTCACTCCTCAATTTATCCGCTATAGTTCTTGTGAGATTGGATTTTCTGTTTTCAGTATATAGTTTGTATATCCCAAATCCTCCCCCAATACTTCCCGCCCCAGCTAAAGATGCCAATCCGAATTTGGAAGCACTCATGGATTATTTATCTATACATCAAATCTTTGATGATTCAAAGGAGGTATCAAAATCATCGTCATAATTCTTTTTATCTCCAAGTTTCTTGCATTCAGAACGTAAGTTTTTTCAGGCTTCTGAACTTAGAGAGTCTACCCCCGCTATCTTACTATTAGAGGATGCATATTCTCCTGATAATTTAGTTCATTCACTTTGTTTCTCATTGTTAGAATCGGAAGTTGGTAGTGCATTCATTCCCCATTCTTTTAGATAACTAGAAATGGTGGTTGTAACAACGCATCACCTTTTGGCCTTGTCATAGGAAGTATCATTTTCATCTTTCTCCAAAGCTTCCTCACATAGCCTTTTTAAATCCTCCTCCCCTACTTCCGATGAACTTGTAGAAAATACTTTATCTGCGTGAGTTCTGACATTGTTATATGCGGTTTTTATTGAAGTTCAATGTTGATTATCTTCTTTAGATGGTATCTTAAATTTGGCTTTCTGTAATTTAGTTCTAACAGTCTTTTTTTCTGAGACGGGATTTTCAAAATTTTTGTGGGCTAGGTAAATTCCTCCCCCTACTCCTGCGACACCTAATCCAGCTATGGTGGGAATAAGAAATTTAGACATGCTTAAAAAATATCTTTACCAAACTCCATTACTAATGGAAGTTCAGTTAACTCCCTAACTTGCTAACTCCTTCTTCTGTACATCAATCTAAAGTGCTATCTAATAGAGCATCATAGCTTTCGGTCCAATGATCTTTAGCAAGTACATCTCTGCACTTTTCTCTAAGAATTTTTCCTGTACTTCCTTCATCATTTATGGAGCTATGCTCTAAGTCATTCAGTTTCTTAAAATTCGCACCCTTTTTCTTGTACTCGGAAGATAACTTCTTTCATTTATCTGTATCCTCAGAATCTCCAGTTTTTAATGATTGGTAACCTAAAGTTGTTAGCCTTTGGGAGATGGTGTTGGGAACTACACAGTATTTTCTAGCTTCATTATAGGCTCCTTCCTCGCTATCTTTTTTCTCAAAAAGATTTGCACAAAGACCCTTTAATTCTTTTTCGGTGTAGGAACTTTTATCGTTGTGAGAAGATTTGTATTTTTCTAAAGAGGAATTTCAATGGGTCTGATGGCTTGTATCACTAGTTAAAGGGGTATATCGATCGTTTTTAAGCTTAAGTAAAACGGTATTCTTTTCTTCGAAAATAGAGAAATGTTGACTTAAAAGATAGGCACCTCCTCCAGTAGCAGCAGTTCCAATTCCAGCTAACGAAGCAACAAAAGCTTTAGACATTTTGAAAACGCTTCATACCGATTTCCCCTCCTAGAAAGGATATTTTTAGTATGGATTCTACAAACCCAGAATGCGTATTTCTAGCTAAGATTGATCATTCTTCTTAACACATCACCCGATAGAGAAATGCAGATAAAAGTCAAAACCATCCTCGTAATTCTTTTTGCTAGAAATATCTTTACACTTTTGCTGCAGTTTACTTCAATCTGTAATATCGGTAGAGCTTAACTCAGGAACTCCTACTTGAGATCCTTGACTAATATATTTTGTATATAGTGCTTCCCAATCACCCTTATCAGACTCACCCTCTGTAGATAGTGGAGTTAGCTTTAGATTTTTTAAATGACTAGAGATTGTTGTAGGAACTACGCACCAACTTCTTAACTTTTCATATAGATCATCACGTTCTTTATCCAAACCATCTTTACAAAGCTCTTGAAGATCTTTTACAGTTACTTCTGTACTGGTTGTTTTAAGAGACTTATTTGGTTGTGATTTGATCTTGTCATACGCAGTTTTTATTTCAGTTCAATGGTGACTGTTTTCTGAAGCATCGGTAAGTGTTGTAAATCCTTGAGAAGTTAATTTCGTCCTTATATTTTTGACTTCAATAGTAGTTTCGGCTTTGGTCTGTATTTCTTGCGTTGATTCTTTTGAATAGAGATGGTGTATTGCAAAACCGCTTACTCCTAAAACTCCAGCTACAGAAACATATGTTAATTTTGACAAAATAACCGAGTGTATTTTATTTAACCTCTGTTAGGTAGCTTTGAAAGGCCTTCTTCTGTACACCAAATCTTGGATCTCTCTAGAAGAGAATCGTAGTTTTGATCTCAGTGTTCTTTAGCAAGAACATCTTTGCATTTGCCTTTAAGAGCTGTACCGTCTTGTTCATTAACTCCAGAGCTAGCTAAATTATCTAATTGTTTGTCCGCGGAATCCGTGCTTTTGTATTCCTTAGATAGTTTTTTTCATTTCTCGGTAGTACCTGAATCTGATCCAGTAGTATCAATAGCTTTAAATGAAAGTGCAGAAAGCCTTTCAGAGATCTTTTGGGGAATTACGCAATATTTCCTTGCAACGTTGTAATCATCACTATTCTCTTCCTTATTAAAAATATCTTTACACATCCCTTTTAATTGATCTTGGGTGTAGGCCGTTTGTCCACTCCTAGCTGCATTGTATTTCTCTAAAGATGTTGCTCAGTAAGATGAATGATTAGATTCATCAGAATTTAAAGGTGTGTACTTATCTTTCAATAGCCTGGATTGGATGGTCTCTTTTACCGTTTTGAAATTGCTCTTTCCACTCGCAAGATAGATACCTCCCCCAATACCTACACTACCTAAACCCGCTATAGTTGCTACAGTAACTTTAGACATAACCCCTATTGATTCTTAGTAGAGCATCAACTTTGAGAGGATAGTAAATGGGAATCAAAATCATCGTCATAGTTCTTCTTATCCCCAATTTCCTTACACTTATCTCTAAGCGTTTCTCATGTGTTGCTTCCAGATAGAGTATTTACATCTTTTATTTTATTTTCACCTGTTCCGTATTTAGAAGCCAGTTCTGTCCACTTTTCCTGCTGTGTATTTCCTGACTTTTCAGTCGAAATAGGTGTAAATCCTAATTTACTTATATGTGCGGCTATAGAAACTGGAACTACACATCACCTTTTAGCTTTCTCATAAGAGGAATCATCTTCTCCCTTTTTTAAAGCGTCTTTGCAAAGAGACTTCAACTCATCTTCCGTTATATCCCTATTTCCAGTACCAAATATCTTGTAGGCCGTTTGCTTGGCGTTGTTATATTGAGTTTTTAGATCACTTCAATGAGAACTTCCATTAGTGTCAAGAATGTCAAATCCAGCTTTCTCCAATCTAGATTGAATAGTTTTGATTTCTGTTTTACTGGGAGCTTTTGAATTTCCATACATTCAATAAATTCCTCCCCCAATTCCTGCAGCTCCTCCAATCCCAACCAAAGATGAAACTACTAATTTAGACATTTAATTTGGGAGAGCTACACATCACCTTTGTACGCTCTTTAATATGAAATAATAATTTGGAGTTCAATGATCTTTCATTAGTTCCTTTTGACATTCATTTCTTAGGAGAGTCCAATTGTTTCTATAGTCTTTGGTGGAATTCTTATCTAATGTTCCTAGCTTCCTATTTCCTTCTCCAATGTAGCTGTATTCAAAAGAAAGTCATTGTCACTCTCTTTCATCTAATTTTCCCTTCATATCTAGAAGATTAAGACCTAGGTCTTTTATTCTCTCGGAGATCTTTCGAGGAACCACGCAATACCTTCTGGCTTTGGCATAGCTATCATCATCTTGGTATTCTCCTAGGAAAGCTTGTTTACAGATGGCTTTTAGATCCTCCACATGAAGGGGAGAATCAAAAGGATGCTTCTTTTTATATTCTTGCAGAGATTTATTTCAGTAGGACTTGTGTTTGTTCTCGTTCAGGCTAAGTAGGGTGTATTGAGATTCTTCCAGTCTATCTTTGATGTATCTTATGTTGTTAGAAGATGTTTTAAAACTATAGGCACCAAAACCTCCAATGCCTATAGTTCCCGCTCCAGTAGCGGATAATGCTAATAGCTTGGACATTTCTATTTAGAAATTCCGTTAAATCCCTGAAGAGTACATCAAGCTTCAGCATTCTTAACTAAAGATTCATATTTCTCATCTCAATGTGTTTTTTCAAATACAGTCTTACACTTCTCTTGCAATTTAGATCACTGAGCCCCATTATCTCCGACAGTGCTGGCGGTTAAACCATCCAACTCTTTTGCTGAGACTCCTTCGGTTTTGTATTTCTTAGCTAAAGAAGTTCACTGGTCTTTATTGGGATTGTTGTCAGAATTGGTAGTGTTAATATCAAGCAATGTGAAACCTAAATCACCAAGTCGTTCTGATACTTTTTTAAGAGATACACAATATCTTTTAGCCTCACTATAGCTATTATCTTCTACCTCTTTCTTCTTCAAAAAAACCTTACATAAATTCTTTAATTCTTGGACTGTATATGAATCCTTTCCCGAGTGTTTCTTCTTGTATTCTTCTAGTGATTTAGTTCAATGGGGATCATCATCTTTAAGTAGTTTATATTTCTCTTTTTGTAATCTGTCGGCTATGGTGGGTACGGAGGAGGAAAAGATTTTAAAATGATAAGCCCCCAAAGCAGTTCCGGCTACTCCTCCAACTCCCACTACGGAAAGTAGTGCTACTCTAGACATTAGATAAATTATTGAAACCCTGCAAAGTACATCAAGTCTTTGAACCTTCTACCAACAAGTCGTATTTTTCTGATCAATGATCTTTTTCTGAAACGGTTTTACACTTGTCTTTTAAAGTAGATCAATTAGTACCGTCGTTATTAAGGGAGCTGGTTTTCAAACCATCCAATTCTTTAGTTTCAATCCCTTCAGTTTTGTATTTATTTACTACGGAAGTTCACTTCTGTTGATCCGCATTATTACTGGTTCCCGCAGTGGTATTCAATAATTGAAACTTTAGATCTGACAGCCGTTCAGAAATAGTTCTAGGAACAACACAATATTTTCTAGCCTCCTCGTAGTTCTTATCATCTTCCGAATTTAATAAATCTTTACATATTCCCTTTAATTGCGATTCGGTTAATTGATTCTTGTCAGAATGCTTCTCTTTATATTTTTTTAAAGCAGTACTTCAGTGACTCTCGTGTTCTTTGTTAGAGTCTTCAAGAATTACCCAATTACTCTCAATTAATTTAGATCTAATGTCGTTTTTGTTGGTGGAAAACACACCGAAATAGTAGGCTCCCAGAACCCCCACTCCAGTCGATCCAGCTACTCCGGCAATACCTGCCCCCACCTTCATCAAACCCATACTATTGGGCAGAGGTGCATCTATCTTTTACATTCTTAAATATTTGAGAAGCGCCCTCTTCATGAGTTCCCATTCCAACTTTTTCTTCACATCACTTTTGAAGGGCTTGACCTCCTTTCGTCTTATCGGTCTTTTCAGTAAAGTCATTCACTTTGCTTTTTATCTCAGAGAAGATACTGTCTTTTAGTGAGTCATACTTATCGTTCCAGCTTCCCGAGATCATATTAAGCCCTATATTTTTTAATTTCTCGGACACAGTTAAAGGCTGTATCACACATCATTTTTTAATTTGGGACAGGAGTTTTTCTTGATCCGGTACTCCTGACTTTTTATTAAGGGCGGTATTGCATCATTGGTTTAAAACGGGGGCTGCCTGTACGTTTGTTGATGATTTAGATATTGAGGAGTTTATTGAACTTAGAGCATGTATAAGTTCTGTATCTTCTGCCTTTAGATCTTCAAAAATAGCTTCCCAACTCTTAGATTGTGAATCAGATATTAAATTTGTCTTGGTTAGAAGATCTCTAAGAGTCTTTTCTCTATTAGAGTTATTGGATATGTGAGAATATACTCCATATCCAATGGTTGAGGATCCAGCTATTCCCATAACGGGAACCCCGATTTTTAATAAGGTAGTGCCCATCTATTTATCAATACAGTAAAGGTCAGCTTGCACAAACCTAGAATCTTCTTTACCTGTAAATATTTCCTTTTGGGAGTCATCGCATCAGTCTTTAAGAGACTTTCTTTTTTCATCCCCCCATGAACTATCTTGCCCCGTTAGTGTCCCTTTTAGGGAGGCAAGATAGCTATCTAAAATTTGATTCTTCGCTTCATCGTGGGTTGATAAGCTTTTCAATTTATTATTCCACTTACCGGTATCACTCTCTCCTTCAGATATCCATTTTTTGGAGCTTCCCATTTCATCTTTTAAATTCTTGGCACAGTAGGTCTTAAAGTCGTTGAAGTAGGAAGTATTTTTTAGATTGGAATCGTATATTTCTTGGCATCCCTGTTGGTGTAACTCTTTAGCCTCCTGTTCATTACTTCCGGTAGATGCAGTAGCTTTAGTTTTTGCGTTTTTTAAAATGGGATGAGCAGGCTCTTCACCCGTTTTTAGGGAATTAAATTTGGAATCTCATAAACTGTTCCCTTTTTCTAAAAGAGCCTTTGCATATATAGATTTGAAGGTTTCCTCTTTTTGTGATAGGTTATCTCTCCCTTTAAGGAGAGAATATCCTCCGAATCCAACAGCGCTCAATCCACCAATGCCCAATGCGGGAAGTAATAGCTTACTCATTATTAGGAATTAGATGAACATCACACTTTAGTGCTCTTCATGGCCATCTCATAACCACTATTCCAAGGCTGGAATTCTAGCATTTCTTTGCACTTATCCTTTAGTTCCTTCCAAGTATCGTTGCCGGATGGATTCTTTAATTCAAATCCAGGAATCTTCTCTTTTCCATTCTTTCCGTATTCACCAACTAACTTCTCCCATTTAACTTTGTCTGTATTGCTATCTCCGTCCTCCGTTTTAAGGGAAGTCAAGCCTAAAGCTTTCAAGAATTCGGATATTTTAGTGGGCTTTACACATCACTTCTTGGATAGTTCATATTTAGAATCACTATCTTCCTCATTTAAGTACTCAAGACATTTGGTCTTTAAAGATTGTACATCTGTGGCTGAAAACTTGGTGTTTGCTGCATATGTGCCCTTGTTGTGTTCTTGAAATATAGCATTTCATTCACTATCGTTCACATCAAGGGAATAACCTACTTCTTGGAGTCTAGATCTTATTGTGACTTTGGGAGTGTCAGGTCTTCTATTTGAAGAAAGACTACGTGTCAAAAATACTCCTCCACCTGCTGCGGCTGTAGTTCCTCCCGCAGCAATTACTAATATCTTGTAATTCATAATTAAGGAAGTCTATCCCGATATCTTCTTGGTTCTAGTACATCAATCTTTTACCTCCCCATAGAGCTTATCTTCTTTCCCCGTAACTACGTCTTTCTTCGCATTCTCTAAACATTTAGCCTTAAAGTTAGTTGATAGACTTTCGCTATTCTTATCTGTATTTCACGATCCTATTGATCAAGTATCTGAACTTTTATAACTGCTGGTAGAACCCTCTTTATGAGCTTCTCTATATTTCTTTCAGGATGCTGTTCAGTCGTCATTTGCATTATCGCTCGGAATTAATTCCCTTCCATTTTCACTTTCCAGCAATTCTGAAATTTTTTTGGGCCTGGTACATCAATCTGCAACTCTTCGATAATTACTGTCTCCAACTTCTTTAACTTTTATTAAGTACTTACTTTCACATGCATTCTTGAACTCTTGAAATGCACTGTCTTCTGTTTTCTTCCCGGAAAAACCGACAATATTCCATTCATCTTCCTCTCTATCTTTATTGGCATCTCTATATTTAATTCACGCCTTATTTCAATCTCCAGCGTCTGAAGTTTTGGTTAATAGGACTTTATTCTGGGACGATTTGAATAGGTCTGATATTGAAATTGTTATTTCTTTGGTGCTTTCATCAGATCCACTTCACTGATACACACATATACCGCCAATTCCCGTTCCTGCAGCTCCCAATCCAATCAACATTGCTTTACTCATGATTTATTGAGAACATCAATTCTGAAAAGTATTGAAGGTTGAATCTTCAGGATGTTTGTATTGTTTATCTGATTGATCTTTGCATCACTCTTTCATCATTTCAACAGTTACGGAGTTAGCTTCAAAATCAACCCAGGTATTATTGGAATTCTCCTTTTTCTTAATCTTGAACTTATTTCCTTCCTTTTTATAAGCCTCTTTATTGGAATCTCATTTGCTCTTGTGTGGATTGTTGCTGTCTCCAGTATTTACATCCAGAATTGTTTTATTTAAAGTTGCTATTTGTTCTTTGAGAGTTCTAGGTTTGGAGCATCAAGTTTCTATTAACTTTAAATTATCTTTAGTTTGTTCCTTAAGAGGCTTTTCTAGCTCTTTACTGCATCACCCCTTAATATCCTCTTCCTTTACGTTTTCTTTAGGGATATTTGGGATTAATTCTGATGTTTCAGAAGAAGAATAAAAGTCCTTGATCTTCTTTCAATCATCCGTAGAAGAGCTTTTCTCTCTTCTTTGCTTCAATAGGTATGAATATGTTTTATCCCCTCTATTTAAGTAATTATTAATTTGTCAACCAACTACACTAATACCTCCAGCTGACAAAGCTACTACTCCAGACTTTAATAAAAATGGGTTAGCCATTGGTTATAAGACATCATTTTTCTCCACGTTTGTAATCCGCATCTGTTGTGTTTATAAAAGGTTTGGATGATATTGATTCACAGTGTTTCATGATATCTTGTTTGGTTATTTGTCCTTTTTCAATATTGCCATTATCTTTAGGAATTAGTAAACCCTTGTCATCACTACTATCGGTAAGAGCCTTGTAGCTTGTTTCTGCAGTAGCTCATTTAGACTCCTCTTTGGAAGTATTTCAAGCCCTTTGGGTTGTAGGAAGTTTGGTCATAAGATTTTCTCTGGTACAGTAATTTAAATACTGTTCAAACTTTTCGGTACTACTGAAAGTGGCATCTTTATTTTCTAAGCAATATTTTTTTAAATTCTCCTGAACTTTTGAATCCTTTGGAATTCCTGCGATATTTCCTTTCTGCTTATATTCTTCAACTATTTGAGTTCATACAGTGTTGTGAAAATCACCTTTGGCGTCTAGAATTACCCTCTTATTAGTATCTATTTTTTGGGAAAAGGAGGGAGAAGATTTACTTTTAATGAGATAGGCTCCCAATCCTACAGCTCCCGTCGCACCAACTCCTATTAAAGATATACCGGCCAGTTTACTCATGAGATTTTGTAGCTTTAATAAATATAGTTACTGGTGAAATATATAAGACTAGGTGCAATAAAGGCCTGCTTGAATAAACTTCTCATCTTCTTCCCCGTTAAATATTGATTTCTGGGATTCATCACATCACTGTTTCAAACTTTGCCTATGACTATCTTCTCAAGTGCTGTTAGAAACTTTAGATAGAGTTTCTTTTAGAGTACTTAAACCAACATCTAATTTCCCTTTTTGATTCGTTTCTCTAGTATTCAAAGAAGTTAATTTGGGATCTCACTTTTCTTTTTGACTATGTTCGTCAGAAATTCACTGTTTGGAAGAAGCTGTGGCGTCTTTAAAGTTTTTGGCACAGTATGTTTGAAAGTCGTTTAAGTAGGTAGTTCCTTCTATTTTGGAATTGTATATTTCTTGACAACCCTGTTTATGAAGAGATTTAGCTGTTTCTTGATTAGAGGAAGATTGGGTTTTGGCTTGTGCTAATGTCGGATGGCTTGGCTGATCTCCCGACTTTAGATTTCCAAATTTAGAATCCCATAAGTTATCGGAATCTTTAAGTATGGCTTTTGCATATTTGGTTTTGAAAGTCTCTTCTTGTTTAGAGATAGGTTTGTCCTTTTCACGAATAAGAATATATCCTACAGCTGATGCCGCACTAATTCCCCCTAGACCCAAAGCGGAAAATAGTAATTTATTCATCTAATTTATCGAGCTATCTAAGATGAAACTGTAGCAGACTCTACACAATACAACTTTGAATTTATGAATCGGGAATCTGTTTCTCCCATGAATATTTCCTTTTGGGATGCTTCACATCAATTCTTCAGGGACTGCCTTTGGGAATCGTCAAAAGTGGTTCTAGAACCACTAGTTAATTTACCCTTTAAGTCTCTAAGTGCAGAATCCAGTTTTTCGTTGCTTTTGTCTTTTAAATTAGTTAATCCTTGATCTCATTTTGTGCCACTTCCTGTATGTCCTCCCGCAAGTAAAGTTCCTGTTATTCCATCTTTTATTGTCTTGGAGCAGTAAGATTTGAAATCCTTCTCGTAAGGAGAATCCTTTAATTGAGAGTCATATATTGCTTTACAACCATCCATTAGCAATTGCTTTGCCTGTGGTTGTGAAGTTCCTCCTGTTTCGGTTTGAGCCTTCTTCTTTGCTTCCTCTAATTTTTTATGTATAGGATTTCCATCACCTTTAAGAGCTTCCAGTTTTGATGCTCATAAATTACTTTCATTGGGAAGGATAGCTTGGGAGTATTTACTTTTAAATGTTGCTTCTTTCATAGTAGATATGGCTTTATTGTCTCTTCCGAAAACTATATATCCCCCAACAGCTGCAGCACTTATTCCACCAATTCCAGCCAAAGGAAGTAATAATTTACCCATTATTTAGAGGGGGTAGAAGATGCTGATTTCGGATCTATGCAGTATAGCTTTGCGTGTTTAAATGGCATATCTTCTTCTCCTGCGAATATTGATGCTTTGACTTCTTTACATCAGTTATTCAAGGAAGTTCTCTTATCTGCATCCCAATTAGAACCAGAAGAGGGAGTTAAGCTAGTTTTCAGGTTCTTAAGAGCTCCTTCTAAAATCCCATTTTGCTTTTCATCGTGACTGCTTAAACTAGTTAATTTAGTATTTCATTTTCCGTCTGCTGAGCTTTCCTGATCGATTCACGTCCCAATATCTTTCATCGCATCTCCCATTGTCTTAGAGCAGTAGGATTTAAAGTCATTTAGAAAACGGGATCCTTCTCATTCTGAGTCATATATTTCCTTGCATCCTCTTTTATGTAAGGATTTAGCTTCATTGGGATTAGAAGTATGTTTGGTTTTAGCTTCCTTTAGCTTTTCATGTGTGGGTTGTACATTTCCAGAAAAATTTGAAAATTTAGTTTCTCATAATGGGTCGTTTTCTCCCAAAGTGGCCTTGGAATACCTATGCTTGAATGTCTCCCTTTGTTGAGATTGGGAGTTTTGGAATAGTGGGCTTTTTGATATTAAAACTCCTCCACCAACTGCTGTCGCTGTTCCCCCAACTAAAGCTAATGACTTATAAAGAGACACGATTGTTTCTAGCTATTAAACTAGGTTCCTGGGTTTTCAACGCAGTAAAGTTGGGCTTGTGTAAATTTGATATCTTTATCTCCCATAAAAATCTCCCCTTTAATGCCATCGCATCAGTTCTTAAGCTCTCCCCTCTTATTGGCATCCACATTAGCTCCGGAATTTGCGTTTAATTTACCTTTTAAAGTTTCGAGTGACGTATCCAATGACCCATTGTGGGTCTTAAGGGAGTTCAACTTGGTATCTCACTTTCCAGAATTGGCAGTATCATCAACAATTCAAGTTCCCTTCACTGCGTTACTAACTAATTTAGCACAATATTTTCGGAAGTCTTGCAGGTAGTTAGAGCCTTCTAGCTTGGAGTTGTATATGTCTTCACAACCCTCTTTCTGCAATAGTTTGGCGTTTTCATCTGAATCATTAGATTTGAATTTAGTTTGAGCCTCCAATAATCTTGAGTGTGTAGGATTACTTCCATCTTTGAGGTCTTTGAACTTGGTTGCTCATAGGTCATCTCCACTTGCAAGAATGGCATGTGAATACTTATCCTTAAATGTTTGTTCCTTAGGTGTCTCTCAAGATTTTTTCAAAAGAGAATACCCACCTAAACCAGCTACTCCAACACCACCTATGCCCACCAAAGGAAGAACTAATTTGCTCATGATTGACAATTACAGCCTTTTAACCCTTTATTATTTTTCAAAAGTAACATTCCACTTAAAAATATGGATTTTGTATCTTTATAGGAAAAAATATTCTGATCTTGCTTACTAATGAATAGCTAGATTAATAACTATGGGAAAACTTTCGTTAGTCTATTTGGCTACTGGAACTGCAGCTGTAGGGAGTGCTGGAGTTGGAGGATATATTTACTTTACTCGGGGAGATACTTCCCCTAAGGAGCAAAAGAAAAGATCAATATCTGAAGTTTTAAAGGAGGCTAAAAAGACGATTTTAAGTACAGATGCTGGAAGTTCTAATACGCATTCTGCAGAGTGAAATAAAAGGAAAGAGGCATATGCTAATGCTCTTGATACTGAATTAATTGCGGATATAGGTGAGTCGGGTCAGGAGACTTCCATTGCTAAATCTAGTTCTGTGGATGTTGAAAAGATGAAGAAGTGGTGTAAGAAGTATTTGGATTCCGATTTTTCCTCTGCTGAGGATGCTGTATATAAAAAGGCTTTAAAGTGATGTACTAAAGAAGCTCAGTAATATGGGTAAGTCTCTTTTTGTTTTCGGATCTTCTGTGGGAGTGGTGGGAAGTGCAGGGGCTGCTGGTTTCGTTTATTGAAGATCTACTCTGGGTACAAATGTGAGTCTTAAAGATAGATTTAATAGGGAAGTTAAAGGAAGGATACTTTTGGATGTGGATGGAACTAAACATGATGATGTTTGGGATGCATTAGTTGAGGAGTATAAAGCTGATCATCCTAATAGACAGGATATTGAAGGAATTTCTAAGTCCGATATAGATAAGACAAAGTTGAAGTTACGTTGTAAGGAGAATTCTGATCTAAAAGAAGAATCTAAGTTTAAATCTTATGTTGAGTGATGTTCTAGGAATACTTTACAGACTCAATTTAATGCTAAGGGCTCAGGAAAGACTTGGATTACTTCTACTGTTGAAAGCGATTGGGATTCTAAGAAGAATAGTTATCCCGAAAATAATAATGACAAACTTCAGCTGCCTCAAACGGGATCAACAACTATTGCTAAAAATCAAGTAACGTCGAAAAATATAATGGATTGGTGCTTTACTAAGGTGAATACTCCTTTTATAAAGGAAGCGAATGAGGATTATAAAAGAGCAGAAGCTATGTGTGTAGCCTAACCTGCTGCACCCGGGGAGGAAGTGGCTTTAGTACATCAATCAAGGGCTTTATTTAATATGGTCTTTCTGGATTTATTAATTGGAAGGTTGGTATTTGAGGAACATCACTCTTTTACTTTAGCATAACCCTCATTTTCTTGGGTGCTGCTGGAGATTCCAGACACTCCATAAGTTGCCATTGCATCTTTATGTGTATTGAAAGATTGCTTTCAAGAACTTTCCTCTCCAGAAGGTATCCACGATTTATTTGATAAAGCCCTATCTTTAACTCTTAAAACACATCATTTAGAAGCAAGTTCAAAATCCTTATTCTCCGGGCTTTTTAACAAAGAAGAGCACATCTTCTCTAAGACTATACTCCCCTCGTCGTCGTTACTATTTTGGGATAGGGTTTCTTCAGTTCCCTTGTATTTATTCAGCTCTTCTATAAACGAAGTATCACCTTTTAGATCCTTAAAGATTTCCTTACGTGTTTCGTTTGAATGAACAAGTTCATATTCCTCATTTTTCAATCTTTGTTCTACGCTTAAAGGCTTTTTGGAGTCATAAAAAACTCCCATCTTGTAAGCTGTAAAAATTCCTCCCCCAGATACACCGGCAGTTCCCAGTAATCCTAGTGCAACTTTAGAAATTTCCATTAAACACACCAACTTGATACTTGTTGATATAGATCATCATTTTTATTCTTGATTTTTAAACTAGCTTTTTCTGAACATTTTTCTTTGAATCCCTCACTTGCTTTATTTTGATCTTTATTTGAAGTTCAATCCTTTATCTCTCAAATATCCTTGTCAGCAGCTTTCTGACCATCTTGAGTTTTATTCTTAGGTTCATCTTTATATCTTTTCCAAGCTGCATCTCATTTGTCGGATGTATCCGAAGAGTTCAATAGTGAGATGTTAGATTTTTTTAACCATTCGGCAACAGTTAAATTTCGAGAACATCATTTCTTGAAATTTTGAAACTCCGAACTGTGAACTCCTTTTGTCTTCTCTTGACTTTTATTTAAACATACATCTTTGAAGGATTGGGGAGCGTCAACGGAATTGTAATCTGGTATCTTTCAAGCGTTATTGCTCTCCTTATAGGTTTTTCATGCTGCATTTCAATCTCCAACAGATGAACTATTAGTTAATTGGATTACTTCTTCATCCACTTCTATAAGGCTAGATATGGTTGAAAGTTGGGATAGATGTCAAGAATATCCTCCAGCCGCTGTAGCTCCTCCTACAGCTAAAACAGAAATAGCTATTTTAGATACTGGGTTCATTATTAGGTGATTGGTCTAGTGCATCACTTCTCTACCTTTTTTGAAAGTGTCATCTTCAGTAACTTTTTCGACTTCTATATATGCTTCTGATTTAGTCTGACAAGCTGTTTTATATTCGTTAGGAACGTTAGTTTCTGAACGTTTAGTTGTCCAAGAAGAAACTCCTAGTTCATCTTGGTCTTGGTAATTTATTGCTCCGCTGGAGGGTTGCTTCTGATGGTGTGCCCTGTACTTTTCTCAAGACTTTCCTCATTCCCCTTCATCCCCATTACCCTTTAACAGAGCTTTCTTTCCTTCAGAACTTAGCAATTCACTCACCTTTTTAGGTCTGGTACATCAGGATTTAACGTTTTGATATTCCTTATTGTTCTTTCCGTAAGTCTCTAATTTGGCTCTTTTCTTACATTCCTCTTTGAATTCTTCAGGAACGCTATCTTCCCCTTTCTTGGTGGATCAATTCTTTATATTTCATGTATCTTTCTCCCTATAGTTATTACTTCCATTTTCTTTGTGAGAATCTCGGTAATTCTTTCAGGCATCTTGTCATTTGACATCATTAGATTCAGAAAGAAGTAATAATCCCCTTTCGGATGTTAGAAGGTGAGTTATTGAAATTGGTTTAGAAGAGTCTCGAATAGTTAAATATACTCCCCCTCCTACAACTGCAGTTCCTAATGAGCCTGCGAGACCTAAAAGCTTTATGTTCATATAGGATGGAACATTCTAAATATTTTCCATGATGTGAGATGCAAAATATATTAATAATCTTAGGTTAGTTTAATTGGGAGCGTAAGGTATGAGTAAGTATGTTTTGGCCTTAGGGTCCGTAGGAGCAGTAGGTTGCGCTACAACTGCTGGTGTTGTTTATTTGAAATCTACAAATTCCGGAATTACCCTTGAAGAGAAGTTTAGGAAAGAGATAAAAGGAAAGATCCTTTTAGATGTTTCAAGTGATAGGCATGATTCGGTTTGGGGAGAATTAGTTGAAGAATATAAGAAGTTTTACAAGGATAAGGTGGATTTGGAAGGTCTTTCCAAGGATGGTTTAGATAAAGAGAAATTTAAGGCTTATTGCAGAAGAGAATCTCAAGTTAAAGAAGAGAATAGGTTCAGTTCGTATGTTGAATGATGTTCTAGAAATACTTTAAGAACTCAGTTTAATGACAAAGTTGATAATAAGTCTTGAATAGACTCAAAGGAAGAGAAAGATTGGTCTGATAAGAAGAATAACTACCCACAAGATAATAATGGAAATCTTCAAATTCCGCAAGAATCGGGGGGAGTTTTACAGAAGGATAAGGTAACTTGACAGCAGATAAGAGATTGGTGTTTTTCTAAGGTAGATATTCCTTTTATAAATGGACAAAGTGAGGATTACAAGAGAGCTGAGTCTTTGTGTGTTAAATAGTTCTGTTAGGAATGCCCTCTAAAGTCGCTTTAGCATCTCTTTCCGTCCTAGGAGCTGGTACGGTTGCTGTTGGGGGAGTTTTAGGACATAAGTATTTATCTAAGAGTTCCCTTCTCTCTAAGTTGGAGGAGAAATTAAAGAATTCTTCACATAAGAAGATTCTCAATTCCAAAATAGATTCCATCTGGAATTCTTGGAAGGAGTTTTATGGGGTTGAGACTCCTATACCGGGAATTAGTAAAGAACAGTTGCCTCAATGGTGTGAGGATAGTCTTGCTGGTAGGGATGAGTCGAAGTTTGATTTGGTTTTTAAATGATGTGTAGTTAATGTGAGGTCTGTAAGGGAGGAATTGAAAGCTAATTCTAAAGAGATTTGAGAAGAAGGAGGTTGAGAGAAAGCGTGGGAGACTTACAATCAAGGAAAGGCTGGTGGAGAGATAGAGGATGAAACTTTTAAGAAAGTTAATGCTACTCAAAAACAACAGGGAGGTCCCGCTCTTAAGACGTGGTGTGAGACTTATTTAAGTAAGAAGATGTATGAATTTTTTGAAGGTGGAAAGAGTTATGAGAAGGTGGCTAAATGGTGTGTTAAGTCGTCCAGCTAATTAGCTTTCTTTTCAGAACATCACTTTTTATATTTTTCAAAATTATTTGTAAATTCATCATCGTAATTTTGCTTCTCTCCAATTTCTTTACATTTCTTCATAATAGTCTTTCACCCATCGGTATTTAAATCACCTAAGTCGGAGATACGTTTATCTTGATTCTCACTCTTCTTATGCTCTGTCACAATATTCTCTCACTTAGTCTTATCTGGATTTTGATCATTATCTTGTGAAGACAATGACTTGAATCCTAGTTTATCTAAATGAGAAGAAAGGGAGATTGGAACTACGCATCATTTTTTCGCTTTTAGATAATCGGAATCTGTTTCTAGCTTAGCTAAAGCAGTTCGACATAAATCTTTTAATTCTCCAGATTCCGAAAAGACTTTAGTTTGATCTGATTTTACTTTCTCATATGCTTCTTTTATTTTTGTTCAATTAGCTTCATCGGTAGAATTAGTCCCTAATGGAGAGAATTTTTCGGCTCTTAGCCTGTCTGCTATTGTACTAGTAGAAATGGTCTTTTCTTTAGAAGAGGAATATAGCTTATAAGCTCCCAATCCTCCACCGATACCCCCTATTCCCACCAAAGAAGCTACTATTGCTCTAGACATTATTTAACTGCACATCATCTCTTAATTCCTTCAAATGTAGCTGCATAATTTGAATCACTTATAGGTTTAGCTAAAGCAGTTTTACATCCTTCCTTTAATTTATCAGATTGTTGTTCTTGTTCCCCTATTGTAAGATCGTGTATTTTTAACTTATTGTCGGCTTTCTTATATTCATTGAAGTTATTGGTTCAAGTTGATTCTTGATCTTTTTCAGATATAGGTCTGTATCCCTCTCTAGCAAGCTTATCTTGAAATTCGGCCTCTCTAGTGCACCAAGTAACAAAGTCTTTATATTCTTTATCTTCTGTACTTTTTACTTCCCTTAATAGCTCTGAAGAACATTTGGCTGATAAAGAAGGAAGTCTAGTTTGTGTTTTTGTGTGATCCCATCCTTCCAAGCTTCATGAATCCTTTGCTTTATTGGCATTTTGCTTAGCGTATTCTGTCCATATCTTAGATCATCTAGCCTCTTCATTTGAATTTATTAAAGCGATGGATGGATCTTTCAGTATTAGTTCCTTTATGGAAGTAGTTTTCTCTTTATTTAAATGAGAGAAACTTAAATAACCAACACCAGAAATTCCTGCAGCTGTTCCAGCTCCTAAGACTATCTTTGAGAATACTTCCATTAAGCTACTTTCCCTATAAAGTTAGCAACGCATCACCTTTTAGAGGATTCTAAGCTGGTATCAAAATCATCTTCGTAACTCTTTTTGGAAGAAAGATCTTTGCACTTATCTCTGATTTTTTCTCACTTTTGATCACTTAATGTAGAAAGATCAGATATTCTCTTTCCTGGATTTACATCCTTTTCATATTCCGTCACTACCTTCTCTCACTCCGATTTATTGCCATCACCAGTTGTACTTAATAGATTTAATTTCAGATTAGATAGGTGTTCTGTTACAGAGACAGGAACCACACACCATTTTTTAGCTTTGGAATAAGATAAATCATTTTCTTCCTTCTCCAAAACCTCTGCACATAGGGTTTTTAACGTCTCTTCATCTATGTCCTCTCTGGATTTTTTAAATACCTTATCATTGTCAGATTTCTTATTATTGTATGCCCCTTTTAATTCTGTCCAATGACTCTTATCAGACGAAGTTAGAAGCTTGAATCCTTCGGAAACCAGTCTATCCCTGATGGAGATAATCCTATTTTTAGAGCTCTTAAAGTAGAAGTTATAAATTCCAAATCCACTAGCTCCTGCAGCTCCTAATCCCGCCAAGGATGCAATAGCAATCTTGGACATTATTAAACAGAAATAGATTTAAAGCCGTGCTCTGTACACCAAACCTTGGAGCTATCTAGTAGGGTTTCATAATCATCATCCCAATGTTCCTTCTTTAGAATTTCACCACACTTAGTTCTCAGGGTGGCTCCATTATCACTCGTAACTTGGGTAGTTTCCAGATCTTTTAATTTTTTAAAATTAGTTCCACCCTTCATGTATTCTTCGGATAGCTTAGTTCATTCAGGAATATCTTTACTATGTCTAGTATCTAATTCCTTAAAACCCAGATCTCTAAGTCTCTCAGAAATATTTCTAGGAACTACACAATATTTCTTTGCTTCGTTATAGTTATCAGTCTCTATATCTTCCTTTTTAAAAAGTCCATTACACAAACTCTTAAGCTGAGATTCATTCCACTGTTGCTTATCGGTATGTTTAATTTTGTACTTCTCTAAGGAGGATTTCCAATGAGCTTCATGATCTTTATTTCTCGACTCTAAAGGTGTATGTTTGTCGGATACTAATTTGGCTTTTAGGCTTTTATCTTCTGCCCTTGAGAAAAAGTAATATACTCCGAACCCTATCATTCCCACAGTTCCTATTCCTGCCACGGATGCAATAGCAATTTTGGATACCATTACTGAGGAGAAGTTTTAGAATCGTTTGATGAGCATCAAACTTTGGATGATTCAAAGAAAGAATCAAAATCGTCCTCGTAATTTTTCTTCTCTCCCATAGATTTGCATTTGGTTCTTAGGGATTTTCACTTCTCGCTATTTAAGGAGTTAAGATCCTTTATTTTGTTAGAGGAAGAATCATATTTATTTGCTAACTCTTCCCATTTATCCTTTTGCTCCTCTTTAGATTCATCGGTGGATAAAGGTGTAACTCCCCATGACTTTAGATGGGAAGAAATGGTTGTGGGAACCACACACCACCTTTTTACTTTGGAATAGAGATCATCATCAAATTCAGACTTATTTAAATTCTCTCTGCAAAGTTCTTTTAAAGCATTCTCTTGCACTTCGTTATTGGAAGTTGAGAATACTTTAGAAGCATCATTCTTTTTGGAGTTATATTGGGTTTTTATTTCGTTTCATTGGGAGGAGCCAGTTTCTAATATTTTAAATTTCGCCTTTTGTAAACGAGATTGAATGGTTTCTTTTTCTAGTTTAGAAGCGATCTTGTCCTTTGAATTTCTATTTAATAGATAAAATCCACCACCGATTCCCGCAGCTCCTCCGAGACCTGTCACAGATACAATGACCAATTTAGACATTTACTTAGGTCGGTAGATTTTTAAATCCTTCTTCAGTACATCAACTCTTTGCGTTTTCTAATAGCGAATCGTATTTGTCATCCCAATGCTCCTTCTCTAAAACTGTTTTGCAACTGTTTTTTAAAGAAGTTCCATCTGCATCATTCACACTAGAAGCCGCTAAAGTATCCAACTGATTGTCTCCTTTTCCTTTCTTCTTATACTCCTCTGATAATTTTTTTCATTTCTCAGTCACTTCCTGTTGTGTTCCTGAAGTATCCAAAGATTTGAATTCAATATCCTTTAATCTTTCTGAGATCTTTCTAGGAACCACGCAGTATTTCTTTGCTACTTTGTAATCGGCATAATTCAATTCTTCTTTGTTGAACAACTCTATACATCGGGTTTTTAATTCCCCCTCCGTATATGTGGTCTGATTCTTATATTCTTCTTTGTATTTTTCTAAAGACTTAGCTCAATGAGATTGGTGTTCAGACTTGCTTCCATCTAATAGCGTGTATCTATCCTTTATGAGCTTATCTCGAATAGTCTCTTTTTTGACTTCTGTTCCTTTGTTGGCGAGATAAATTCCGCCCCCTATCCCGGCAGCACTTAATCCCGCTATTGATGAAAAAAAGACTCTAGACATTAGTTATTCTTTTTCTTGGTACATCATCTTTTTATTCCCTCAAAAGTCTTGGAGTAATTTTCATCGTCAATTTCTTTAGATAGGGCAGTTGCGCATCCTGTTTTAAATTTATCCAAATTAGATGTGTGGGTGTCAGATGTTTGAATATCTACTCCATGAATCTTTGTTTGATTCTCGGCCGCCTTGTAGGAATCAAAATTAGAGGTTCATAAAGAATCCCCTTCAGATAAAGGTTCGTAACCCATATCCGATAGTTGGTCTTTGAATTCTGCTTTTCTTGTACATCAAGATACAAAATCTTTATATTTCGGATCTTCTTCGCCACTGATGGTTTCAGATATCTCTGAAGAACACTTGTTTTCTAAAGAGGAAAGTCTAGTAGTTGTATTAGTGTGATTTCATCCTTGTAGATTTCATGAGTCCTTTTCTTTCCCGTTATTGTGTGTTTTATATTTCTCTCAGATCTTATTCCATCTATTATTCTCCCCAGACTTTATGGGAACTATGAGCTTGTTTTTGGTTATCAGATCCTTAATGGATAACTTATTTGTAGTATTAAAAACTCCAGATAGGTAAATTCCTCCAACAGATGCCGTAGAAACTCCCACCACCCCCAAGGAGATCTTTGCAACAGAGATAGGCATTGCTTAAGCAGAAATGGAACATCAAGTTACAGAAGCAGAAAGATTGGCATCAAATTCATCTTCGTAGTTTTTCTTATCTCCAAGATCCTTACACTTATTTCTTAAAGCTTCTCATTTCTGTCCTGATCCCAAATTATCTAAACTCGCTATCTTATCGGAAGAATTGTCGTACTTGGTGGCTAAAGTTTCCCAATGTGATTTATCGGTATCTCCGGAATTGGCCGTTGATAACGCTTTCCGTCCTATGCTCTCTAAATGATTAGATACTGTAACCGGAACCATACATCACCTTTTAACCTTCCCATAGGATAAATCCTCCTCATCTTTTTCCAAATAGGATTGGCAAAGAGACTTAAGCTTTTCTTCGTTTATATCTTGGGTATGTGTTTCAAACGCCTTAGTAGATTCTTGTTTTACCTTGTTGTATTCGTTCTTTAAAGTTGTTCAATGTTGGCTGTCGCTAGTGTCAAGGACTTTAAATCCTGCTTTTATTAACTTTGATTTAATAGTTCTTTTTTCTGGTTTCGAAGCCTTGGAATTTTCATGAAGTAAGTAGATACCTCCTCCGATTCCCGCGGCTCCACCCACTCCTGCCATTGAATAAAGAACAAATTTAGACATTACTCTTTATCACTTTTCTGAGTACATCACCTTGCCGCAGATTTGAGATTGATATCAAATTCATCTTCGTAATTCTTTTTGGTTATTAAATCCTTACACTTATCTCTTAAAGTAGTTCAGGCATTCTTATCCGCCACTTCAAGCCCCACTATTTTGTCGTTTGAACTTTTGTATCCGCTAGCTAAAGATTCCCATTTATCTTTATCAGTGGTCCCATTATTTTCGGTAGATAAAAGATTTAGCTTTAGAGTTTTCAAGTGATCACTTACGGTTACTGGAACTACGCACCATCTCTTTACCTTTGAATATAAGTTCTCTTGACCTCTATTTAGATAGTCTCGACAAAGAGCCTTTAAATCATCTACAGTTAATTCCTTATCGCTTACTTCAAATGCCTTATCCGCACTTCCTTTGATTGCGTTGTACTTGTTTTTTAATTCCTCTCAATGTTTACTATCTTCTTGTTTATTGGTAAGTAATGTAAATTTCTCTGATATCAATTTGGCCTTTAGACTCCCATCCTTTGAATTCTTGAGATAAAAGTTATAAATCCCAAACCCTCCAGTCCCAGCCGCTCCAATACCCGCTGTAGATACAACTATTAATTTATTCATTATTGATTTCCTGAAGTAGGCAGTTGGTTAAATCCTTCATCGGTACATCAACGCTTTGCGTTTTCTAAAAGAGAGTCATAATCTGTCTCCCAGTGGCCTTTATCAAATACCGTTTTACATTTGTTTTTCAAACTGTCCCCCGTAGAGGTATCATCGTTAATGGTGGATTTGTCTAGATCACTTAGCTTCTTATCACCTTCCCCTTTAGTTTTGTACTCTGTTGATAATTTCTTTCACTTATCGGTTACACCAGACTCTGATCCTGTAGTACTTAATTGGGTTAGGCCTAAATCTTTTAGTCTCTCCGAAATTTTTCTAGGAACTACACAATACTTCTTAGCTTGATCATATTCGCTCTTATGAGTTTCTTCCTTACCTAAAAGATCCCTGCATAACTCTTTCATCTTGTCTTCATTGTAGGAAGATTTATCGGTGTACTTCTCCTTGTATTTATCTGAGGATTCCTTTCAGTGTTTCTGATGGTCGGAATCTTTCTCCTTTAGTAATTGATATTTTTCCTTTTCTAATAGGTCTCCTATGGTAGAGGATTTAGATGAAAATACTTTAAAGCGATAGACTCCAACCGCTGTTGTTCCAGCAACTCCTGTGCCACCTAAAAGAGCAAAACCTAATTTTGTTGAATTCATTCTATTTCTCTACACATCAAGTTTTGGAAGATTCAAACGCTGCATCAAAGTCATCATCGTAATTCTTTTTAACTTCCAGTTTTTTACACTCAGATCTCAAAGTTTGTCATTTCTCATTACTTAGAGTAGTAACGCTATTTATTTTGTTATTGGAAGATTCGTAGGAATTAGCTAAAGAAGTTCATTTATCCTGTTTATTGTTATTTCCGGTATCTGTAGGTAGTGCCGACATATTCCAATTTTTTAAATGCTCAGAAACACTAACTGGAACTACACATCATCTTTTGGCTTTGGAATAGGATAAGTCTCCCTCATCCTTACCTAAAGCGTCTTTACACAGTTCTTTAAGCTGATTTTCATCTATATCGGAATTATGGGAGGCAAATGCCTTAGAGGTGTTGCTCTTTGCTTTATTGTACTCCTCTTTTAGTTGTTTTCAATGGGCATCATCTCCCTTGAAATTCAGAAGAGTAAATTTCTCGCTTTGTAGTTTGTGGCCAATAGTTCCCTTTTTTGATTGCAGGGATTTTGAATTTAGTAGGTAAATTCCACCACCTATTCCTGCGGCTTCACCAATACCCACAAGAGATGAAATTACTAATTTAGACATTGGAACTTATTAAAGGGATGAGATACCTTCAAATCCCTGCATAGTACATCATGTTTTGGAGTTATTCACAAGAGATTCATATTTATCGGATCAATGATCCTTTTCGGACACCTCTTTACATTTATCTTTAAGGCTGTGTCAGTTTGCGCCATTGTCATTAATAGTATTGGCTTTAAGGGTATCTAACTCCTTAGATTCGACTCCCTTAGTTTTGTACTTGGTAGCAAGAGAAGTTCATTGTGTTTGGTTAGGATTACTAGAGGATCCGGAGGTAGAGATATCTAATAATGTGAAGCCCAACTTCTCAAGTCTTTCTGATACTTTATTAGGCACTACACAATATTTTCTAGCTTCCTCGTAGCTATCATCATCTTCCTTTTTTAGTAAATCACTACAGATCTTCTTTAGTTGGGTCTCAGTCAGATTTTCGTTCCCTGAATGTTTGGATTTATATTTAGTTAAAGAAGTGCTTCAATGGCTCTTGTGTTCGCTCTTAGAGTCTTCTAAGATGGTCCATTTATTTCGTTTTAGTTTCTCTTGAATTGTGTTCTTATTAGTGGAAAAAACGCCAGAATAATAAGCGCCCAGAATTCCAATTCCCGATGCTCCAGAAACTCCTGCTATTCCTGCGCCAAGCTTCATTAAATTCATGAGACACTTTAATTAAGATCCAGTACATCTAGTCTTCACCTTTTCAAATAACTTTGATGCATCCTCTTCATGAGTTCCCTTACCTATGCTTTCTGTACATCATGATTGCAATGCTTTCCCTCCTTTTTCCTTATCGTCCTTGTTTGTAAAACTCTCCCCCTTTTCTTTAATTTCGTCAAAGATACTGTCCTTTAACTTCTCATATTGACCATCTCAACCGGAAGAAATTACATTTAAGTTCTTATTTTTTAACTTGTCGGATATTGTCATTGGTTGGACAATACATCACTTTTTGATTTTCTCTAAGAGATCTGACTGATTAGCTACTCCTTCTTTTAAGTTAAGGGTATTTTCACACCATCTACTCAGAATGGGAGCAGCTTCTACATTCCTAGAGGTTTTAGATATTTTGGGATCTATAGTATTAAGAGCTCTTATTAAATCCTCATCGCTATTCTTAAGCTCTTCAAATATAGTCTCTCAATTCTTAGACGAGGAATCGCTTATTAAAGATGTATTCGTAACCAAATTCCTAAGAGTTTTGTCTTGTTTGGAAGTATGGGAATATATTCCATATCCAATACTTGCAGACCCGACAACACCTACTAAAGGAAGCCCAAATTTTAGCAATGTAGAGCTCATTACGCTTCGGAACAGTAAAGCTTCACTAATTTAAATAGATCAGATTCAGGGGATTCGAATATCTCGGCTCCAGCAGAGGTACACCAAGCCTTTAAATCTCCTCTTTTGGTATCATCAAAGGTATTATTGTTATCTCCACTTATGGATGTCTTTATCCTCTTTAAAGTCCCATCTAATTCTCCATTATTTGAATCATGACTTTTAAGGCTAGTTAATTTTGCAGTTCACTTACTCCCGTTATTCTCTTCAGTAATTCACTTATTACCTATTTCATCTTTCAAATTCTTAGAACAGTAATCTTTAAAGTCTTTACGATACTCACTATGCTTTACAGGAGCGTTATATATTTCTTTACAACCTTCTTTATGTAGAGTCTTGGCATATTCTGAATCGGAAGAATATTTAATGACTGCAAGGCGTAATTTTGGATGTCTTACTGTCTTCCCGTTGAGTAAAGTAAATTTAGAATTTCATAGAGCTGCATTATCTGTAGTGCCGAGAATGGCATTCTTATATTTGTTCTTGAAAGTTATTTCTGTACCTCTAGGAGTCATCATGTAGGCACCGAAGCCTACAACCCCCACTCCACCGATAACAGGAAGTATTAATTTACTCATTATTCTTTAAATTCTGCAGAGCATCACTCCTTTATATTGTTTAATACATTCATATAATTTGCTTCTGTTACAGGCTTATTAAAGGCATCTGCACATCCTTTCTTAAGCTTGTTCAAGCTGTCATTTGTAGAATGATTCTCACTACTTTCAATATTTATATTAGGTATCTTCTTATCGCTAGATGTCGCCTTATATTTGTCAAACTTTCCTTGCCAGAAAGTGTCATTATTGCTTTGATTAGCTAGGGAGAATCCTTGATCTTTTAGAACATCTTTTATTGCCTTATCTCTCGTACAATAAAGAACAAATTTAGAATAATTGTCATCGGATTCTCCATACACCTTCTCATTCAACAGGGAACTACACTTGTCTTTAAGGTCTTTGGGAGCTTCCTGAGATTGTTTGTTTCCTATATTTCAAGGATCATTGGTTTTGTAAGCGTTTCACACTTTCTTTCATTCTTCCACCTCCCCACCCAAGTCCAAAAGAATCTTGGTTTTGGACTTGGATAAGAGGTCCCGCACGGTTGTCCTTTGATCTTGGCTGAATTTGTGTATCAGAACTCCAGCTCCTGTAGCACTTCCAAGACCCCCCACTAAAGCAGCAACTTTAAAACTGGAATTCATAAGCGAAATCTACTGTTTCATTAAGAATTGACTCCAGATTTAAAGCAAAAAGCTTCTAGTAATTGAAAAACGCCACTTTTTGAGTTTGCATCTCCGTAAGCTAGTTCCATAAAATCCGCACATTCTCGATTTAGAGAATCCACAACACTTTGTGAAATGTCGGTTTTTTTATTCATACTCAATCAAGCTCCTTTAATTCCTGAACTTACACTTCCTCCTTCGCTATTAAAGTCTCTTTCAAATGTGTCTTTATCATCCAAATTCACCACTTTAAAATTCTTGTCTGAGAGCTCTTTAATTCTTTGGGTTAATGACTCTTTGCTGTGATTTTCATAGGTTTGGTTTCCAAACTTATCCTTTACTTTGTGGGAGCAATATTTTCGAACATCCTCATCCCAATCTCCTGAAGCTACTCCAGATCTATGTTTCGTGTTAAATATCTCTTGACAAGCTTCCTTATGTAAAGCTTTAGCCTTTTGTGTATCGGAAGAATATTTTGAAACAATTTCTCTTAATTTAGGATGGTAAACACCTCTTGGCCTGTACCCCGGTATATTTAGATCTGCCTTTTTTAGATCCTCAAGTCTATATTCCCATATACGATCCGAGGAGCTTTCAGTATTTAAAATCACTTGTTTATGCAGATGACCATAAGTATTCTCCGGATATGTTCTTGATTGTGAAGTTGTTTGTTTTTTAGACGCCTCCACCGTTTCTTCTTGTTTAGTTCAAGTTTGTGAAGATTCTTTGTCACTAAATAACATATATCCTCCAGCAGCCATGGCACTTACGCCACCAATCCCCATTGTCGGAAGAATAAATTTATTCATGGCTATGAAGGGACGACATTAGATACACACCATAATTGTGTGCTCTTCATGGATGATTCATAGTCATTATCTCAAGGACTTAGATCCAACAACTTCTTGCATTGCTCTTTGAGCTCTTTTCAAGTATCCGCACTCTTAGGCTCCTTTAATGTAAAGTTTGGAATCTTCTCCTTTTGACCCTTTCTGTACTCCTCTTCTAATTTCTCTCAACTGGCTTTTTCGCTATCATTTGTAGTGTTGATGGCAGTTAGTTTTAATTCGGCAAGAAATTCAGATATCTTCTTGGGCTCTACACATCATCTTTTGGCTATTTCGTATTTTGAATCATCATCTTCCGATTGTAGGTAATTAGAGCATTTTGTTTTTAAAGTCCCAACATCTATAGTTTCAGTTGAGAATTTAAACTTCGCATTGGTTGATGTCTTCGAGTACTCCCCATGTATAGTGCTCCATTTACTTTCGTCAAAATCAATAGAGTATCCGACTTTCTTAAGCCTGTCCTTTATGGTAGTTTTTGGATTGGGAATATTTTGAAATATTAATATCCCCCCACCAACTGCGGTAACAGTTCCAACTCCAGCAAGCATCAATTTATTCATGAATTATTGAGATAATCATCTCTGATATGTTTGTCTGTTGAAGTTATTACCAATCTGTTAGTCAGAAGATTTACATAACTCCTACTTTTTATGGGCATTGGTGAATCGAGTTTCCTAAGGTCCTTATTTAATTCTTAGTTATACCAATCTTTGATATTCCCTTTCTTAGTGCTTCTTTTGCTTCTCTAAATAATCCTTAAATTGCTGATGATTTTGCTCCTTATCTGAATAATCTCACCTTCTCCATAGTCATTGTCATGGTAAATTAACTACTAAGATATCTTTCCCTTTAGATGCATCACATTTCTTCTTAATTACTTGTGAATTTATATGCTCTCCACTCTTAGCTTTTCTTTTTGAGAACTCTTCCCAAGTTCCAATCTTGGATATGTTTCAGGTTCTTCCTGAAGAACTTTCTAATTGGTGAATGGTGCAACTTTTTTCTTGTTCTGGCTGTCTTGACGCTTCGGATGTAGTAGAAGTGGTTGCGGTTGTTGAACTTTCTCCCCCGGAGGAAACAGATGTCTGACTTTGTGTTTCTGGAGTTTGAGGTTGTGAGACTCCGGTCTCTGTTTCAGATGAATTTGTTAAATTAAATTCTGTGTATCCAGACTCTCCTTCGGTTATTAGTGCCGTATTTTTAAGTTGTTTAGGTGTTAATGCTGAAATTCCTAAACTGACACAAGTTCCTGCTAGCAAAGAACCTCCAAATAGGAGCTTTGTAAATCCTCCCAACACTTTTTAGAAAATTTCAAAATAACCAAATCCCTTATAGTTATTTTTCAAGCCTCAAGCCATACATTTGAAAATAATCTAAGATTCTTTTGTAAAGTGAAAAGTTACCTAGCTCGAGTCCCTTGTAAATATTTCGTGAACTTATCTTTTAGACCGTTACGGTTCTGGTCAGAGTCATAATATTTCCAACCACTACTATTTTTATTGGACACAAAAATTTCTTTACCGTTTGCTTTTTCACACGCATCTTCAATTTTTTTATATTCATGATCTGAAACCTCTCCTTTTAGCTCCTCTTTGCTGGACTTTTTAAATGTGCCATAATATTCACTTCATAACTTATAAAGTTTACATTCTGGCTTGGTCTGAGTCTCTTGCACCTTTACCTTGGGAACAGATACTTCCGGGCTTTTAGCGTCTTCCGTTTTCTGTTCTTCGGCTGGTGTATTTTCGACTGAATTATTTTTATGTAATACCTCTTCTTCCGGGCTGGCAGCAGAAACTGTTCTTATGTTTGTTGTTGGTTGTTTATTTTCCCCAAATATAAAACCATTTGCAATCCCCGCAGCCCCAAGGGCTAAAGCAGAGCTACCTAAAAAAATCTTTGATATTCCTGAAATGAAAGCCGAAGGCATAAAACCATTCTACTTTTTCAATTTAAATAATTCCTAAACTGGGGATGATTTTGATCTTCTATTTTTTTACTTCTCTCCTTATTTATGACTATTGGGGAATAGCATTAGATACACACCATAATTTCGTGCTCTTCATGGATGATTCATAGTCATTATCTCAAGGACTTAGATCCAACAACTTCTTGCATTGTTCTTGTAGTTTTTTTCAAGTATCTGTGCTCTTAGATTCCGGCAAGGTGAAGTTGGGAATCTTCTCCTTTTGACCTCCTCTGTATGCCTCTTCTAACTTCTCCCAATTAGCTTTTGCACTTTCATCTGTGGTGTTGACTGCATCTAGTTTTAATCCGGTAAGAAATTCAGATATTTTCTTAGGCTCTACACATCATCTTTTGGCTATTTCGTATTTGGAATCATCATCTTCCGATTGCAGATAATTAGAGCATTTCGCTTTCAAAGTCTCAACATCTATAGTTTCAGCCGAGAATTTAAACTTTGCCTCGATGTCCGTTTTCTTTCCATATTCTTCATGTATCTTGTTTCATTTACTGTTGTCAAAATCAATAGAATATCCCACCTTCTTAAGTCTGTCTTGGATGGTGATTTTTGGGGTAATGGAATTTTTAAATAATGAGCTTTGAGATACTAATATCCCTCCACCAACTGCGGTAGCCGTTCCCATTCCTACTCCGGCAATGGCAAATTTATTCATAAACTATTGAGAACATCATTTTTGATATGTCTGGAATAGAACGTTTTCAGAATGTTTGTATTGTTTGTCTTTATTTTCCTTGCATCATGCTTTCAAGATCTCTACGGTAATCTGATTGTTTTCAAAATTTACTCAATTATTGCTGTCCTTCTTCTGCACCTTGAAATTATTGTTAGTTTGTGAGTAGGAAGTTTTATATGACTCCCACTTTTCCTTGTGTGGATTAGAACTGTGATCAGTATCCGTATCTAGTACCGTCTTATTTATAGAAGTTATTTGTTCTGTTAAGGTTTTAGGTTTGGAGCATCAGGTCTCTATTAGGGTCAAGTTCTTTTTTTCTTGATTCTTAAGAGGTTTATCTAATTCCTTGTTACATCAATTGCTGATATCTTCTTCTTTAACGCCAGTCTGGGGAATATTGGGAATTAGTTCGTCTTGTGAGGCGGAAGTATAGAAGCCTTTTATCTTTGCCCAATCTTCATTAGAGGAGGCTCGCTCTCTTTTTTGCTGAGATAGGTATGATTCTGTCTTGATTTCACGATTACTTAAATGATTGGAAATTTGTCAACCAACAACGCCCGTTCCTCCTGCAGATAAAGTAGCTATCCCTACTTTAGTTAAAAAAGCGCTATTCATTAGTTAGAGTACATCACTTATCTCCTCGTTTGTAATCGACATCTTGATCATTTATAAAGGGTTTCAACGATATTTCCTCACAATGGGAAATAATCTCATTGACTTTCACTTCATTGGGATTTATATTTCCACTTGGAGATTTTGGTATGAGTAAATCGCCCCCGTTACTTCCAAGAGCTTTATAGGTATTCTCCGAGGATTTTCATTTCTCTACGTCCTTATGGTTATTTCAAGATTTTTTGTCTTGGGATAGTTTGGTCATAAGATTTTCTCTGGTACAGTAATGTTTATACTGTTCAAACTCTGATTCATTATTAGAAGTAGAGTTTTTGTTAGTTCGACAGTATTCCTTTAGGTTCTTTTGAATTTCTCCATCTCGGGATATTCCTTTAATATTACCGTTCTTTTTATATTCTTCCTCTATCGCTTTCCATACAGCTCCATGAGAATCATTAGAGGTTTCCAAAATGATTCTCTTATTGGTATTTATTCTTCCTGAGAAGGGTGTGGAAGGCTTATCCTTTAGAAGGTGGTAAGCTCCCAATCCTCCTACGCTAACAGTTCCTATTCCTGCTGCCGCTAATATTGCCGTTCTCCCCATAAACAATAACCACTATTGGCTTACGCAATAAAGTGTGACATTACTGAACTTTATGTCTTCCTCTCCCATGAAGATTTCTTTACCAATTTCATTACACCAACTTTTTAAAGAATTCCTCTTAGTTTCATCTCAAGAATCATTTCCTGAAAGTTTATCTTTAACGGCCCTAAGACCTGCATCTAGTGCTCCTTTTTTATCTTCTTCATGACTTTTCAAATTAGTTAGCTTCTGGTCTCATTTTCCAGATGTCTTGGCATCTTCTTCAATTCAAGAATTAGGCTTAGTAAACATATCCTTCACATTTCTGGCACAATAAGTTTGAAAGTCTTTTAAGTGGGAAGAGTTTTGCCAAGGGGAATCATATATCTCCTTACATCCTTGTTTGTGTAGGTCCTTAGCTTCACTGGCGTTGGAAGTATGTTTAGATTTGGCATCAACTAGTTTCCTGTTGGTGGGTTGATGAGTACCTTTAAAAAGGTCAAATTTAGTATTTCACAAGTCATCATTATCTTTCAAGATGGCCTTGGAATACTTGGTTCTAAAAGTGTCTTTTGTTTTAACATTCCCACTCCTGGTAGAAATCATATAACCTCCAACACCCGCGACACTAGCTCCAGTTATCCCGACTAGTGCCGTTAAAGCTTTACCCATTTTCCTTTACACACCATTTCAAGAATTTCTTGTATTCGACATCTTCCTCATTTGAAAAGAGGGAAGATGATTTTCTTTTGCACCAATTCTTTAGATCTTCGACTTTTATAGTTGGACTCTTAGGTATCCGGGTTTCTTGTGAATTTTCTATCTTTGTAATTAAATCTGTTTCTGTAGCCTGCCCATATGAGGTTTGCTTAGTAGTTCAGTCGGAATTGTGAGTATTGTCGGAGGTGGATAGAATTGTTTTATTTTTGCCTTTTAAGTACTCAACAAAAGAAATGGTTTTATTATTCTCTTTTGAATCTGGTTTATTGATGGATCTGATGGAATAAACTCCTACAGCTGCTGCCCCACTTCCTCCAACTACAGACAATCCTGCTATTAAGTATTTACTAGCCATTTAAAACACAGCCTTATTATGACTTTAAACATCATTTTTTAGACAAAGTGTAATCTGTATCACTGCTGGAGATATATTCCTTTTCTATTTTCTGTCGACAGGAATCACGCAAGGCTGCAGAACTAACTTTGTTTGTTCCTCCGCTTTCGGCAGGTAATTTTCATCCATCTATTAGTTCTTTTTGAACATCGTTGGAATGTGTGGAGATTTTATTATTTCAAGAGGCATCAATAGATTCTCCAGAAAGAGGAATTAATTCCTGACTTTCTTTAGATAAAGCTTCCTTTATATTGGGTTTGGAACATCATTTCTCTGCCTTCAACAGGTCAGAAGCTTTTTCTTCCGAATAAGTATCTTTAAGAATGCCGGAGCATCACTCCTTTAATTCTTCTTCAGTAATGCTAGACTTTTCAGATCCTTTAAAGACTATTTTGAAATTATTAGGATTCTTCAAATAAAGATCTTTCTTGAGAGTTCATTGGTGTTCATTTCCTTCTATTGGAGATTTGTTTTTAGATCTAAGTGCATCTAGGATAGTTTTTCTATTTTTTGGAAATACATGAGAGTAAGTCAAATATCCTCCCGCTGTAATTCCTCCTATACCTCCAGTTAAAGTAGCTGCTTTTAAAAGAACATTCATGATGATTAATGAAGGAATCTTATTTACGACCTATTTGGATACAGTGAGATTTAGTGTTTTATTAAGTCTTAATTAAGATCTGATTTCATCATCAGAACAAAAAGCCTTTATCAATTCAAATTTAAAAATACCCTCTCCTGTACCTATGTAAGCTTCTTCTCATGCGTTAGTACAGTATTGATTTATAGGCTCAACACGCTGTTCTTCAATGGCTCTGTTGCTCTTAACATCTGATCATGCACCACTAAATGCATCTCTACCATTGCTAGGAATCATTCAAAAATTTCCAACATCAAAATTCCTGTCGGAAAGATCTTTAATTCTTTTGTCAAACCAACTTTTATCATGACTTTGATAGGCCTTATTTCCAAACTTGTCCTTTATTTTGTGGGAACAATATTTTTCCATATCTCCACCTCATTCTTTTGCATCTCCATTGGATTTAAGATTTGTTTTAAATATCTCTTCACAAGCCTCCTTATGTAAAGCTTTTGCCTTTTGTTCGTCGGCAGCAGAAATAGCTTCTACTAGTTTTGGGTGGCTTACATCTTTGGGTTCATTCTCGGGCTTATTTGGATTGGCCTTTTTTAGATCTGAAAATCTATAGCCTCATATATGATCTGGAGTGCTTGTAGCATCCAAAATTATCCCTCAATACAGATTACCATAAGTACCTTCCGGTCATATTTGTCGTGGCAACTCCTCTCATTCTTCATTAGAATTCTGAAAATTTCTCGCTTGTTTAGTTAAAGCTTGGGGAGTTCCTTTTCCCCTAAGCACTAAATATCCTACCCCACCAGATAATCCGATCCCTCCTATTCCTAATAGATATAAAGCTGATCTACGCATTGCTAAACAGGAACAGCATTGTTAATGCATCATAATTGAGTACTTTTCATGGCCGTTTCATAATGATTTTCCCATGGCTTCAAGTTTAGCAACTTACCGCATTTGTCCCTAAGTTCTTTTCAAGAGTTATCATCTTTCGGCGTCTTTAAATTTAGATCAACAAGTTTTTCCTTTTGACTCTTTCGGTACTCCTCTTCTAATTTAACTCACTTATCTTTGGCACTTTCATCTCCAGTAGCTAGTGAAGTAAGTCCCGAGGCAGACAAAAAATCAGATACTTTCCTAGGCTCTGTACATCATTTCTTGGCAATGTCATATTTGAAATTATCATCTTCCTCACCTAAGTATCTAGAGCATTTTTCTTTTAAAGTAGATACATCTATACTTTCGGATGAAAACTTGGTGTTTGCTGCGTGTTCGGATTTGTTATGTTCTTGGAGAATCGTATTTCAGTTTTCTTCACTAACATTCAAAGAGTAGCCGGATCTCTGAAGTCTGTCTCTTATTGTTGTTTTATCTTTAAATATGGAACTACGGGCGAGTAATACTCCTCCCCCTACTGTGGCTCCAAATCCACCAATTCCTGCCAATACTTTATATGGATTCATTTAGTTCTTCTAGTTCGTTAACTTTTTTCTAGTACATCAAGACTTTACTTGCGTGTAAAGTTCATCTTCTTTTCCGTTAACAATATCCTTTTTCGCTTGTTCTAAACATTTAGATTTGAAGTTGGTAGACAGAGTGTCGTTTCCTTTATCGTTGCTTCAGTTAGTTAAAGTTCAGGTATCTGTTGCTTTGTAACTTGTTCCATTGGATTCTTTATGCGCTTCTCTATAAGTATTTCAAGAAGCCTTTCAATCTGAATCGGCCCCATTTTCAGGAATAAACTCTACCTCTTTTTCATCCATCAATAGCTCTTTAATTTTCTTAGGTCTAGTACATCAATCTTGAATTCTCTTGTAATTGATGTCTTCAGTTCCCTTAACTCTTAATGAGTACTTACTTTCACAAGTATTTTTAAATTCCTGAAATGCATTGCTTTCGGTAGTCTTACTAGAAAATCCAGAGATATTTCATACATCAGAAACTTGTGTTTTATTTGCATCTCTATATCTTATTCAGGCACTATTTCATTCTTCGACAGTTGAGGAACTCGTTAATAGAACTTTGTTTCTTGACTTTTTAAAAAGTTCCGATACGGAAGTAGTTAATTCCGTTCTATTCTCATGAGAGTTATGAAATCTATAGATACAATAGCCCCCAGCCCCAACACACCCGGCAGATAAGGCGACTATTCCTGATTTTGCAAGGGCGGGATTAATCATTATTAGTTATAGTACATCACTTCTCTCCCCTTTTATAATCGGCATCCGTTTCATTTATAAATGGCTTGGAAGATATTGCCTCACAATGATTCATGATGTCTTTCTTTGTTATGCTTGCTTTAGCTATGTTTCCACTATCTTTAGGAATTAATAAATCTCCTTCGGTATTTGCAGATCCCTTGTAATTGGTTTCGGCAGATGTTCATTTATTCTCATCCTTAGAGGTATTTCAAGACTTGGAAAGCTTTGTCATGAGATTCTCCCGGGTGCAATAATCTTGGTACTTCCTGAATTCTTCGAGATTGTTAGAGGTGGAGGACTTGTTATTTTGACAATATTGCTTTAATTTCTCTTGAACATTTGAACCTTTAGGTATTTCCTTAATATCTCCTTTATTTTCATATTCTTTAACCACTTCCGCCCATGTGGAATCATGGGAAGTACCGGAAGTTTCTAAGATTACCCTTCTACCTAGGTCTATTCTCTGAGAGAAGGGTGTGGATGGCTTTTCTTTTGTAAAGGTATAAATACCTCATCCTCCAGCTCCCGCCACCCCCAACCCAGACAAGGAGATAACCGCAATTTTATTCATATTATTTAACCCTCCATGCAATAAAGACCTGCATGAATAAATTTAAGCTCTTTATCTCCTGAAAATATTGACGTTTGGGCCGCATCACACCAGTCTTTCAAATTTTTTCTATGTTCATTAGTTCACGTTTTTTGAGAGAGCTGAGATAATGTTGTCTTTAAAGCACTTAAAGACTCATCCAGCTCTCCCTGTTGAGTGTCATGTGTGCTTAAAGAGGTCAACTTAGAATCTCATTTATTTCCTTTCGTGTTATCATCCGTAATTCAAGTTTTGGGAGTAGTTATTACATCTTTTAAATTCTTGGAGCAATATAACTGAAAGTCATTCAAATAGGCAGTTTCCTTAAACTTAGAGTTATATATTTCTTCACAGCCTCTTCTGTGGAGAGTCTTGGCTTCTGTTTCATCATTTCCTATTTTACTTTTTGCTAAAGCTAATGTTGCATGTGTAGGTTGTCCTCCATCCTTAAGGCTTTTAAATTTTGAATTTCACAAATTACTTTCTGCCTTTAGAATAGCTTCAGGATATTGGTTTTTGAAGGTCTTTTCTGGATTAGAAGTAGAGTTGTTTTTAAAAAGTATATATCCTACTACCGCTGTAACACTCGTCCCCAATAAGGAAAATAATACTTTACTCATTATTTAAAAAGTTAGATCTGATCTTAACTCTCTAAACAATATGATTTGGAATTTAGAACTCTAGAATCTGTTTCTCCCATAAATATTTCTTTTTTGGAGGCGTCGCATCAATCTTTCAATACTTTTCTTTTTGCATCATCTCAATTGGTAGATGAAGCTTCGCTAGATAGCTGTCCTTTTAATGTTTGGAGCCCTTTGCTTAAAACTCCCTTTGTTGCCTCAGCATGTTCCTTTAAGCTAGTTAACTTCTGATTTCACTTAGTATGACTCCCACTTCCATCGTGGGCTTCTGAAATTCAAGTTCCCTGAATTACATCTTTTATGGTTTTGGAACAATAGGTTTTGAAATCCTTTTCATAAAGAGAATCGGATAATTTGGAATCATAAATCTTTCTACAACCTTCTACTAGTAATGATTTGGCCTGTTGTTCTGATGTAGTGACTTTTGCTTTTGCGTCTATTAGTGTCTTATGAATGGGATTTCCTTCGCTCCTTAAAGCTGCAAGCTTTGTACTTCACAAATTGTCGTTTTCTTTTAAGATGGCCTGGGAGTAAGTACTCCTGAAGGTTTTTTCAACTGTTGATTTTTCTCCCCGAATAAAGAACATATATCCTCCAACCGCTGCAGTACTTGCTCCACCCAATCCTATTAAAGGGAGTGTTAATTTACTCATGATTTAAAAACTTAAATTCTCTAGTTACCTTCTGTGCAGTACAGCTTGGAATGCTTAGATTTACTATCTTCTTCTCCCATGAATATTGATGACTTAGCCATTTCACATCATTCTTTTAAATCCTTACGTTTTTCATCGTCTCAAGTGGGATTAGAAGTGGAAGCGGTGGTTAATTTATTTTTTAAAGCTAGTAACTTGTCATCGAGCATTCCATTTTTAGAGTTATCGTGATCTTTTAGGGAGGTTAGTTTTGGATTCCATTTATCCCCCTGTGTATTAGCTTGGTCAATTCATGTTCCTGTAATTCCATCTTTCACAGTTTTTGAGCAGTAAGCCTTAAAGTCTTCCAGATAAGAAACACCTTCTATTTCAGAATCGTATATTTCCCTACATCCTCGCTTATGTAGAGCTTTAGCATCACTTGCCTGGGCAGAAGATTTAGATTTGGCTTCCACGAGCGTGGGGTGAGTGGGTTGTTTTCCGGAGGAGAATGTTGAGAATCTAGTATCTCACAAGTTATCTCCTTCATTAAAAAGAGCAAACTTATATTTCTGTCTAAAAGTCTCTTTTCGTTTGGTGGTGGCATGATTAGGAGTATTTTGAAATAGAGAGGTTTTAGATATCAAAACTCCCCCTCCAATTGCAGTAGCTGTTCCTCCTGCAAGACCTAATGCTTTATATAAAGACATAAGAGCTGACAAATATTGAAAACAGTCATAAGTTAAACTTATTTTGTATCTCTTCGAAAATTTATATGAATCCTAAAACCACCAATCTTTTATTAAAAGGAATTGTTGGAACTGTGTTAGTTTCCTCTACCCTAGGGGGGGTTGTAGGCTTATATCGAATTTCTTTTCCTACAAGAATAGATCAGTTGATTAGACGTCACACTAATAACGTTCTCTTGAGTGATGATTCTTCTGATTCTTGGAATGGTCCTTGGAAGAGATTTAAAGAGTATGGACCAAAGTCTAATTACTGGAATATCTCTGAACCATATTCTGATTCTCCTCCAGAGTCCTTCAAACAGAAATGCAAAGAGAATAGTAAAAAGATGGCTTCAGGAATTTGAGCAGATCTATTTTTAGAGGTTTTTTACTTTTGTACGGTCAGTTAATTAATCGACAATTGGAGGAACTATTTAGCATTCAACCAATATTGTGACTTTGTTTAGCAGGAGAAAGTAACTACTTCTTTACTTCATCAAGATATTTCTTAAATTCGGCTCCATCTTGATCTTTACCATCGTAATCTCATTCCATTTGTCTCCACGGTCATCAAGATTGATTCTTCTTTTTTACAAGAATATTTTTTCCTTCGGATTTGTCACAAACTTCTTTTATTCTTTTATAGGAGTCAGTTCTTCCCTTTAAGAAAGAATCTTTATCTTCAACTTTTTCAAATTGTCAAGACTTACCGACAGAACTTATTAATTTATGGATTGTACATCCACTCTTCTGGGTAACTGCGGGAGTACTTGTATTAGAGCTAGTTTCTGGAGAAGCTTGACTTGTTTCGGCAGTTTTTGAAGAACTTTCCTCCGAATGTCCTGCAGAAGCACTAGTGCTTTGAACAGATTCTGATTTGGCTTCCTCTGACTTGTGATTAGATTCTTCTGCTGATCGTGTTTTTGCCGAAGTTAATTCAAGGCTTTCAAATATTTGCTCAGGTAGCAGAACACTACCTATTCCAATACTTGCTCCCACCAGAAGAACACCTCCCCAGAAAGACCCCGACGAAAATACCATAATTTCGAAAGATTAAGGAATTAAAAACGACAACCTTGAATGTAGCTAGTTTTTAAGGTCATAAATCATGTATTTCTTAAATTAAAAAATGTCTCGACAACATTTAAGGAAGATTCAAAAAGACTATTGTGTCGGTCTTTTTATTCCCCCTAGATATTTGTCAAATTTACTCTTTAATCTCGTTTGATCTTCGGAGTAATAATTCCAGCCTTTTCTTTGTTTGTTAGAGACAAAAATATCCCTATCGTGATTTTTTGCATCTTCACACGCATTCTTTATAGCTTGGAAATCTCCCTTATTCTCCTTCTTAATCTCGCTATCCAACTCGCTTTCAGTTGTTGCTTGAAATCTACCCTCTACCTCACCCATTAATTTATGTAATCTACATTTCTTTTTTTCTGCGGGAGTAGTTCCTTCCGCTGATGAGGATTTAACTACCGTTCCCTCCTCAGTTTTCGATTGTTTTATGTCAGATCCCTCTTTCCCATGAAGATCCCGATGTTCATCACTCCTTAATGATGTGGTTTTTAATGATTCTTCTTTACTCTCTCCAACTAATAATCCCTTTAATGCTCCAGCAGCACCCAGAGACATGGCTGCACCCCCCAAAATGATTTTTGTTATTCCCGATGCAAGAATAGACATAAAAATGATGTTTATTCCTCTTAATAAATTTCAAATATATAGTGATTTTTATCTTCAAATATAAGGATGTTTGGATTTTAGAGACGAGCACCCTATCTTGAAGTAAGTCAAAATTTATGTCTGATACTGACTAGGGAATTGTTCAAAACATCGATTTTGATAGGGAGGTGAGATTAATGATTTATTTTGAATGCAGTCTAATACTATCTTCTTTTGTATTACAAAAATGGAACAACTATCATTTAAACAAATCTAACTTATCTGATATCTAAAGAACTCGTAATTGTATATTCTGGAAGTTATTTAGTTAGGGATAGTACTTTTTGCTTTAATCGGAGAATTAGTTATTGGCGTTCGCAAGCGCAGGCTTCTGTTAATTTCTATCTCGGGAAAGGTATTCTTTAAATTCAGTTATGTCTTGGTCTTTCGCAATGTAATCTCATTCAGGCCGCAATGATCACCAAGATTGATATTTATTGGTTATAAGGATATCTCCCCCTTTGGCTTTAGCACAAGCTTCTTTTATTCTGTTATAGGCAGCAGTCTCTTGTCTTCCCTTTAAAAATGATTCTCCACTTCCAAATTTTTTAAATTGTCAAGGTCTACTACTAATTAATTGATGAATTACGCATCCAGTCTTTTCTGAAACTACTTTTGGTAAAGTTGTAGAAGTATCGGAATTCTTAACTTCACCGCTAGATTCTTTAACATCTGATTTCCCTTCGGAAGAGCTAGATGTTGAAATAGATTCTAATTTTGGATCCTCTTTTATTGATTCAGGGCTTGCCTGCTCTTTTGATTCTCCTGCTGATTTTGTTTTCGCCGAAGTTAATTCAAGAACTTCAAATATTTGTTCCGGTATTAAAAGACTACCTACTCCTACACTCGCTCCAACCAGAAAAATCCCTCCTCAAAAGGATCCTGATGAAAACACCATAATTTTGAAAAGTTAAAGAGTTCAAAATAACTTCTTCAGTAGTCAGATTCTTCCGTTGAAAGTCATATAAATAGAAATCTACTTTTTTCTAGAAGCTTCTGTCCCTAGATATTTGTCAAATTTACCCTTTAATTTCGTTTGATCATCGGGATAATAAAGTCAACCTTTACCGCCTTTGTTGGACACAAAGACATCCTTATTTTTATTACTTTCCAATTCGCATGCTTTCATTATCTCTTGAAAGTTTTGGCTTTTGGATAAGAGCTCACTTTGCAACTTTTCTTTCGTTGTTGGTTCAAAAGAACCTTCGAACTCACTCTTTAATTTATGCAATCTACATTCTGGCTTTGGAACAGGTATTGGTTCGACAACAGACGTTTCTGTTGGAGATTTTGCACTTTCAGAGACTTCCGTTGATTGTTGGGCATCAGATTTTTCTGTCTCTATATTAGGAACTTGTTTTTCATTGCTCTTTATGGATGTCGTTTTTAATGATTCTTCTTTTATTTCTCCAAATGACAATTTAACTAGCGCTCCCGCAGCACCCAGAGATACTGCAGTACTTCCCAAAATTAATTTCGCTATTCCCGATGCAAACACAGACATAATAGTGATGTTATCTTCTCCTAATAAATTCCAAACATAGAATTACTTTCATCTTTTTAAAGGATGGTGGAATTAAGTTGAAGTTCTATTATTTGACGCAGAAAGCCCGGAAAGATATGTTTTAAATTCAACTTCACTTTGATCTTTGACATCGTAATCCCATTCCAGCCATCATGATCATAGAGATTGTTTTTTATTTCTTATGAGAATATCGTTTCCTTTAGCTCCGTCACAAGCTGCTTTAATTCTTTTATAAGCATCTGTCTTTTCTTTTTCTTTTAAGAATTTATCTCCATTTCCAACCTTTTCAAATTTTCAAGGTTTACTAGTGGAACTCATTAACTTATGAATTACGCATCCAGTCTTTTCGGAAGTTGTTTGTTGTGAAGCTGTAGGAACAGATTGAGAACCTTTCCCAGAGTTTGTATCTTGTGTGTTCTTTTCTGTACCAGGAGTGGAGGTAGGTTGTGGCTCTTTACTTATTTCTGAATTGGAAGATGCTTCTTCCGAACGTGTTTTTGCCGAAGTTAATTCAAGGCTTTCAAATATTTGTTCCGGTAGTAAAAAACTACCTATTCCTACACTCGCTCCAACTAGAAAAACACCTCCTCAAAAGGATCCTGATGAAAAAATCATAACTTAGAAGACCTAAAGAATTCAAAGTAACCACCTTGAATACAGGCAACCGCTCAAGTTTAAAGCCATATATTTTTCGAACTCAAAATATCGACGGCAAAAACCTATTTTTTCTTACTTGATAGATAATTCTTAAATTTACTATCTAATCTAGTCTGATCTCTCGCAACATACCGTCAACCATCTCTGTTGGAAGCAAAGATATCTTTATTTCCATTACTTTCACATGCTGTCTTTATCGTTTCAAAGCTACCTCTCTTGGTCCTCTGGATCTCGCTTTCCAACCAATTTTTTGTTGTTTCTTCAAATTGGCCTGTATCTTCTTTTATTAGCTTGTGTAATCTACATTCTGTTGGAGCAGATTCTGTCGTAACTGGAGAAGTAACAGTTTCCTGGGATTCAGAAATTGTAGTTTTCGGTTCCTCTGATCGAGACTGCGTATTTTCGGTTAACTGTTCAACGTCAGAACCACCTTTATCTAAGTTAAGATTTTGCTCTTTGATGCTCTTTGAAGAAACCGTTTTTAATGATTCTTCTCTTATTTCGCCAAATGACAATCCATTTAATACTCCTGCAGCTCCAAGAGATACAACTGCACCTCCCAAAATAAACTTTGCTATTCCTGAGACAAGTAAAGACATAAGAAAGATATTACTTTCCTTTAATAAAGATCTGAATATAAAGTAACGTGTATTTTTTTATCTTTAAGAAGAAATTAAACGATTGATATTCTTGAATTACTAAGTTCCTGCGCAGTAAAGTTTCGCATGCGTAAATTTAGTTTCCGTATCCCCCGTAAAAATTTCTCCCCTCAAACCATCACATCATTGTTTTAACTCTTCTCTTTTATTTTCATCTCAAGTAGATTGAGAATTAGGAGTTAATTTTCCTTTTAAGGTCTTAAGGGCATCGTCCAACTCCCCTTGATTTGTCTCGTTATGATCTTTAAGTTTGTTTAATTTAGGATCTCACTTTGAAGACTCACTCTTATTCGCTGTAATTCAGGACTCAGTAATTCCGTTTTCTATAGTTTTGGCACAATACTTTTTGAAATCTTGGAAGTAAGTGGATTCTTCTAATTGGGAATCGTATATATCTTTACATCCCTCTTTGTGCATAGACTTAGCTTCTTCATCGTCTGCTTTAGTAGTAAATTTAGTTTTAGCTTCTTTCAGCTGTGGATGGGTTGGTTGTTCACCGTCTTTAAGGAGAGTAAATTTAGATGCTCATAAGCTGCTTTCGTTAGTCAAAATAGCTTGAGAATATTTATCTCTAAAGGTGGATGCTTGTTTGGTGATATTGTTCTCCTCCTTCCTTTTAAGGAATATATAGCTACCCAGTCCGACAGTTCCTACGCCCCCAAGCCCAGCTAAAGGTAAAAGTAATTTGTTCATGATTAGTAAGAAATTAAGTAGCTAAGTTTAAGTTCTGTCCCTTGTACACCATTTTTTCACTTTTTGAAAATTAGGATCTTCCATTATCTTTGATTCATCTATGTGAAGCTCAGATTTGGTTTGACATGCCGTTTTGTATTCTGTAGGAACTCCACTTTGACCTGCCTTTCTTGATAAATCACTTACTCCTAAGTCATTATCGCTCTTGTAGGTGGCTTTACCGCCTGTTACAGGTTTATTCTCGTGATGTTCTTTATATTTAGTTCATGAGTCATTTCATTCTTGATCATCTCCATTCTGACGTAATAGGACTTTCTTCCCTTCTGAATTTAAGAGTTCACTAACTTTTTTAGGTCTAGTACATCAATTCTTTACATCTTGATATTCCTGTTGTTCCGTTCCTGATATCTTCCTGGCAGCCCTCTTTTCGCATTCTTCTTTGAATTCATTGGGAGCCTCTTGCAGAGATTTCTTGGTATTTCAATCTTTAATTCCTCACTTATTGTTATGAGCATCCTTATATCGCTTCCAAGCTTCATTTCACTTGGAATCATTACGATCCTTAATTAAAAGTATTCCCTTTTCCGATACAAGAAGATGGGAGATTGGATGTTTAGATGCTTGTACGGTTAAATATATACTTCCTCCAGCGGCAACAGTTCCAAGTGCACCAGTTAGGCCCAAAAGCTTTGGATTCATACTTTAGGAAAGGGATATTTTAAAGATTTATGAGTTCAAATTTATCTTAATGATTAAAAGGAATGTCAAACTATGAACAAACTTACATTATCTTATTTTGTAGCGGGAGCTACAGTAGCTAGTGGGGCTGGAGTTGGAGGGTATATTTATGTGACTAGAGAAGTTAAGCCCAAAGCGTTAAAAAAACAGTTGATATCTGAGTTTTTAACTTCTCTAGGAAAGACAGTTTTAAGTACTGAAGCAGAAGGAACTAATAAGGATGAAGCGGAATGAAAGAAGAGACAGTCGGCTTACGGTAGTGCTACTCAAAAAGAATTAATTTCGGATTTAGATAATGCCAATCCTTCAACCACTATTGCGAAATCTAGTAATGTGGATATGGGAAAGATGAGAAAGTGATGTCGAAAGAATTTATCTACGGAGTTTTCTTCTGTGGACGATGTTCTTTATAAGAAGGTTTTAAAGTGGTGCACGAAGGAAGCAAAGTAAGTAATTAGGCTCGTTTAAGATCCTTTAGTACATCAACTGGATGCTTTTTCCAGTATAGTTTTGTTAGATTTATTAATAGGAAGAAAAGTATTCTTAGAACACCATTCTTTTACTTTTGGATGACCAGCATCTTCTTGAGTGCTGGTTTCAATTCCTTCAACACCATAAGAAGCCATTGCACTTTGATTCGATTTAAAGGATGCTTTTCAATCAGTGGTATGTTCTCCAGACAACGGTATCCAAGATTTGTTACTTAGTACTCTATCTTGAAGTCTTAGGACACACCACTCGGAGGCTTTTTTAAAGTCCTTTTCTTCCTCGCTTCTTAGAAGAGCGTCACACATCTTCTTTAAAGCTGGACCTCCTTTAGTTCCATCATTGTCGTTGGATAGATTATCGTTACCTTCTCTATATTTATTCAATTCATTTAGAAATTCAGATTTACTCTTTAGGGCTTTAAATATCTCTTTTCGTTTTTCATCAGAATTAATAAGTTCGTACTCTTCTTTCTTCAATCTCTGTTCTACATTCATTGGTTTTTCTGTTTCAGAAAATACTCCCATTTTGTAAGCGACAAATGTCCCTCCACCAGTTACCCCAGTGGCTCCTAACATTCCTAAAACAACCTTAGAAGCTTCCATTACACGCATCAACTGGATACTTGTTTGTATAACTCTTCTTCTTTATTTTTGATTTTCACTTTTGATTGTGCTGCACACTTTGTTTTAAAGCCATCGCTGGCAGTATTCTCAGACTTCTTAGAGGATCAATCGCTTATTCCCCAAACATCAGTATCTGCAGGGTTAGAGTCATCTTTTTTATTTTTAGGCTCTGCTTTGTATTTGGTTCACGCAGCATCTCATTTGGTAGATTCAGAACCTTGTTCTAATAAGGAAAGTCCTGATTTCTTTAATCACTCTGAAACTGTAAAATTTCGAGAACATAACTTCTTGAAGTTTTGAAACTCAGCATTGTTGCTCCCTTTTACTTTCTGTTTACCTCTCTTTTCACATTCGTCCTTAAAGGATTGTGGAGAGTTCTCGGAACTGTAATCTGATAATTTTCAAATGTTATTTGTCTCCTTGTAACTCTTCCAAGCATCCTTTCAATCCTCTTCGGATGACTTACTAGTTAACTGAGTTACTTCTTCATCAGCTTCAATAAGACTTGAAATAGTGGATAGCTGGGAAAGATGATAAGAATATCCTCCAGCAGTAGCAACTCCCCCTATAGTTCCGATGGAAAGAACTATTTTAATTGCCGGATTCATTTTTAAGACTTAGGCTTGGTACATCACTTCTCTACTTTTTTAAAAGTACTATCTTCCGTTACTTGTTTAATGTTCACGTATTCATTAGACTTTGTTTGACATGCAGTCTTATATTCGTTTGGAACTGAATCATTCTTACTGGAAGTTGATCAATTAGATACCCCCAATTCATCGTTTGTTTCATAGGTTACGGAACTTCCCGTTGGTTGTTTTTGATGTGCTTTCCGATATTCCGTTCAAGACTCTTTCCATTCCTTCTCGTCACCGCTGTTATTTAATAGGACTCGTTGTCCTTCGGAGGTTAGTAGTTCACTAATTTTTTTAGGTCTGGTACATCATGCTTCTACATCTTTATATTCCTGACTATCTTTTCCAGAAACCTCTAATTTGAATTTCTGTTGGCAGGCGGCTTTAAATTCTTCGGGAGCATCATCTTGGCCCTTCTTTGTTGATCAATCTTTGATATTTCATTTATCTTGAGATTTGTAGTTTTGGCTTCCCTCCTCTTTTTGAGAATCCCTATAACTCTTTCATGCATCTTTTCATTTCTCGTCGGAATTTTGAGTAATAGGCAACAGACCTTTTTCTGTCGAAAGAAGGGACGAGATAGGCTTTAAAGAGTCTTTAAGTGATCAATACACCCCTCCACCTATTCCAGCCGCTCCCACAGAGCCCACTAGTCCTACAACCTTTAAGTCCATTTGTCAGAAGTTGAAGATTCTAAAGATTTTCTATATATGAGGATACAAAATATATTAAAGATCTATTTTTCGTATGAGCAAATACATTCTTGTTTTAGGTTCTTCTGTTGGAGTGGTCGGCGTTGCCGGAGTATCCTATTGGAAGTTGTCTAGTAATCAAGAGATAAAAGCAAGCTTGAAAGAGAGATTTAAGAGGGGAGTTTCTGGAAGAGTTCTTCTAGATAGTGTTGGGGATAAGCATGATTCCGTTTGGGGACAGTTAGCTAAGGAATATAAGGAAACTTATAAAGACTCAGTTGGGGCTTTGGGTCTGTCCGATATAGATAAAGACAAGATTAAAGATTATTGCAAGAGTAATTCCAAGTCAACTGAGGAAGGTAAGTTTGAAAGCTATGTTGAATGGTGCTCTAGGAATACTTTAAGAACTCAATTTAATGATAAGGTATCTAATAAGACTTGGATAGATTCCAAAGAGCAGGCTGATTGGAAGGATAAGGCTACCAACTATCCCAATGATAATACTGGAAATCTTCAAATTCCTAAGTCTGATGCTTCCTCAGGAACTATTGGTAAAAGTGAAGTAACTTGAGAAAAGATTATGAATTGATGTGCTCCACAAACGGAAATTCCATTTTTGAATGCAGAGGATGTAGGTTACAAGAGGGCGGAATCTTTATGTACTAAGTAATGGTTAAGTATTTTGCTGTAGGGGTTCCTGTAGCAGCAGGAGTTACAGGCGTTTCTGTTTATCTTTCATGACCAACGGAGGAGAGTGTTGCCAATAGGATTAAGTCTTCTATATCCGGAAAAGACTATTTACGGTTAGTAGAGAGCAGAGATAGTGAGTATTGAATTAAGTTCAAGAATTTATATAAGAATTTCAAGGGAGAAAAGTTAGAGGGGGTTACGGAGAACACTCTTCCTACATGATGTGAAGATACTTTAAAGTCTAAAGTTTCTTCTAAGTTGAAAAAGGAAATTGACTTTGCTAATAAGTGATGTTTAGTTGATACCAGAAGCATCAAAGATTTTGCAAAGGGTGCGGGAAAGACTCTTCTTTCAGAAGTTACTACATCACAAGAGGGGGAATGACAAACGGCTTGAGATCATTACAAAGATAATAAGGAAGCTAAACAATTGAAAATTACTGAATCTAAATTTACAGGAGCAGAAGGGACGGATAAAAGTACGGGAGGAAAGGCTTTGAAAGAGTGATGTACTTCTCAAGAAAGTAAGCTTATGTATGAATATGGGGGTGAGGATAGTACTCATGAGAAGTATATGGCTTGATGCACTAAGCAATAGTATCATTGGTTTCTAAGTCAGCGTTAGCAGTAGTTTCTGCTGTGGGAGCTATAGCAACGGGTGGAGTAGTTGGGTATAGGTATTTTTTTAAGAATAAGGAGTCCTTACTTTCTAAGATTCGGGAGAAGTTGAAGAATGCTCTCCATAAGAAGATTCTTGTTTCCGAGAGGGATAAGATTTGGAATTCTTGAAAGGAGTTCTATGGGGCTGAAAAAACTCCTCCTATATTGGGAATAAGTAAGGATGAACTGCCTAAATGGTGTGAGGAGAGTTTGTCTGGTAATGATGAATCTAAGATGGAATTAGTTTCTAAGTGGTGTGTGGTGAATACTAGATCTGCGAGGGAGGAATTGAAAGCAGGATCTATGGGACTTTTAGATGAAGATAGTGGAACTAAATGAGAGGATGCATGAGATTCTTACAATACAGGGAAGGGAGAACAAGGGATAGTGGATAGTACTTTTGTATCTAAGAATATTACTGAGAAAGCTAAGGGAGGTCCGGCTTTGAAGGAGTGATGTGAGACTTATTTAAGTAAGAAGATGTATGAGTTTTTTGAGGGTGGAAAGAGTTATGAAAAAGTGGCTAAATGGTGCGTTAAGAAGCCACAAAGCACCACGGTTTAGACTGATCTAGTAATTCAGAAAAAGATTCTTCATAGCTATGTTTGCCAACTATAGTTCCACACTTATTTCTTAATTGCTCTCATTTCTTGGACTCAGTTAATGTCTTTAAATCGGATATTCTTGCACTTTCATTTTCTGATTTCTCATACTCTCCAACTTTTGAAGTTCACTCAGATTCGTTAGTATTTCCCGTAATATCTAGAGCTTTTACATTGAACTGAGTTAAATAATCCTTAATAGTCACAGGAGTAACACATCATCTCTTGGCTTTTTGATAATCGGAATCCGATTCTGGCTTTGCCAAAGCCTCTTTACATTTATCTTTTAATTCGTCTACGTTGGAAGAGAAAACCTTACTTAAATCGTTCTTTGCTTTCTCATACTCTCCTTTTATCTTCGTTCAATGTTGCTCATCATCCGCACCAGTTCCTAGTGGGGAGAACTTTTCCCCTTTTAATTTGTCGAATATAGTCTGATTAGGAATTACTTTTTCTTTACTGAAAGAGGAATATAGTTTATAGGCTCCCAGTCCTCCGCCAACACTCCCTATCCCCGCAAGAGAAGCTACAATTGCTTTAGACATTATTTAGCTACGCACCACCTCTTAGAAGATTCCAAATTAGCATCAAAACTATCGTCGTAACTTTGCTTGGACATAATTTCCTTACATTTATCTCTTATCTTTTCCCATTTGGTTTCAGATAATGTATCTAATCCAGATATCTTGTGACTTGCATTCCTAGAATCTTCGTATTCATTAACTAGTCCTTCTCAAGCGGATTTACTATTATTGCCATCTGTAGCAAGTGTTGTAAAACCTAAATTAGTTAGATGTTGAGTTACAGAAACGGGCACTACACATCACTTTTTGGCCTTCTGATAATCAAGATCCTCTTTCCCCTTTTTTAAGGATGTTTCACATAAAGCCTTAAGATCATCTTCCTTTATGTCTGTATTAGTGGTTGTAAATGCTTTATTTACATCCGTTCTAACCTTATTGTACTCATCTTTTAATTTAGTTCAATGTGATTGTTCTGACTTATCTAAAAGTCTAAATCCTTCCGATATCAATTTGTCCCGAATGGATTTCACAGCATTTTTTTCTTTTGGAGAGTAAAGGTGATATATTCCAAAACCTCCTGCCCCAGCTGCACCTAATCCGACTACTGACGCAACAGCAATCTTAGACATTATTTATTTTCTTTAGAAAGGCTATTAAATCCTTCTGTGGTACATCAAGTCTTAGAAGATTCAAAGAAGGAATCAAAATCATCATCGTAATTCTTCTTGCCCATAATATCTTTACACTTACTTTGTAGACTCCTCCACTTGTCACTTTCCAAGGCATTTACCCCTTTTATTTTATTATTGGAAGCTTCATACTTTTCAGCTAAAGAGGTTAACTCTGACTTATTATTATCGTTAGCGCTGTCCGTAGATAAAGGAGAAAATCCTCAATTACTTAATTGGTTGGAGATTTCAACTGGAGTAACACATCATCTTTTTACTTTGGAATACAGCGAATCATCGAATTCTGATTTATTCAAATGCTCCTTGCATAAGTCTTTGATTGTGCTTTCATCTACCTCACTACTAGAAGCATTAAACACCTTAGATCCATCACTTTTTAGGGAGTTATACTTGGTTTTAATTTCTCCTCATTCAGATGCCCCAAAATCTAGTATTGTAAATTTCTCCTGCCTCAATTTATATTGGATGGTCTTCACTTCTTCTTTGTTGGATGAATTTTTGAAATTATTATTCAAAAGATAAATTCCACCTCCAATACCTGCGGCCCCTCCAATTCCAGAAATGGATGCAATTACTAATTTAGACATTACGCAGCAGAAATCTGTTTAAATCCCACTTCCGTATATCAACGTTTTGTATTATCCAATAGGGAATCATAGTTCTCTTCTCAATGCTCCTTATTGAAGACCTCTCCACATTTCTTTTTCAATTCCTCTCCAGTATCTTTAACGGTTGAGTTGTCTAGTCCGTTCAATTGTTGGTTTCCGGAGCCCGTTTTTTTGTATTCTCCAGCTAATTTCTTCCATTTTTCATCTACTCCATTTTCTGTTCCCGTTGTTTTTAGTGCTGCAATTCCAAGATCTTCTAATCTCTCAGAGATTTTTCTAGGAACTACGCAATATTTTCGGGCAATCTTGTAATCTTCTTCTTTAATATCTTCCTTTCCCAAAAGACCATTACACATATCCTTTAAATTTTCTTCGGTATAGGAAGTTTGATTGTTGTGACTAGCTTTGTACTTTTCTAAAGACTTGTTTCAATGGTCTTTATGGCTGGAATTGTCTACACTTAGAAGAGTATATTTTTCCTTTACTAATCTAGATTTAAGAGTTTCTTTTATGGTTGGAGTAGAGGTATTTCTATTGGCAAAATAAATACCTCCTCCAATCGCACTGGCAGTACCTAATCCTGCTAAAGCAGTTATTAAAGTCTTAGACATTAATTAGCTTCTCCTTTCTTTTTGGCACATCAAGTTCTTATACTATCAAAAGAATTTTTGTACTTAACTTCATCTATTTCAGCAGTAAGAGCAGATTTACATTCCGTTTGTAACTTGTTAGTTTTGGCAACATAACTCTCAGAGGTTGGAATTTCTAATCCTGGAATCTTATTCTGATTATTGTTTTCCTTATAAGAGTTGAAACGTTCTTGTCATTTAGGATCAGAATCTTCAAGAGCTTCGTAACCCATGTCTATTAATTTATCTTTAAACTCGGCTTTTCGAGTGCATCAAGAAACAAAGTCTTGGTATCTTTTATCGTTAGGTCCGTCTACCATTTTGTTCGATTCAACAGAACATTTGGCAGATAGAGAAGGTAATTTAGTTGATGTATTAGTGTGATCTCATCCTTCTAAATTTCAAGAGTCCACTGTTTTTCCTTGATTTTTAGTTTTGTATGAGGTTCACACCTTTTCCCATCTTTCATCTTCACCCAAAGCTATTGGAACTATAGACTTATTTTTGGCTACTAGGTCCTTTATAGAAAATTTTTGTTCCTTCCTAGAAGTGAAAATTCCAGATAAATAAATTCCACCAGCAGAGGCAACAGAAGCTCCCGACAATCCTAATGCCACCTTCATCACTGCGCTAGACATTAGCTAACGGAAACAGAACATCAGGTTTGTGAAGATGCTAGGTTGGAATCAAAATTATCTTCGTAGTTCTTTTTTGCTCCCAAAGTTCCACACTCTTTCCTCAAGGATTCCCACTTCTTATCGGATCCTAAAGAGCTGAGGCTGGCTATCTTATCTTGGGAATTTTCATATTTAGATGCCAAATCTTCTCATTGCGTCTTATCAACTTCCCCAGAAGTAGCAGTTGATAAGGCTCTTCGTCCTAATTTACCTAAGTAATCTGATACTGTAGTAGGGACTACACACCATCTTTTGGCTTTGGAATATGATGCATCTTCTTCACCCTTTTCCAAAACTGAATTACATAACTCCCTTAATTTGCCCTCATCGATATCGGAGTTGCTCTTTGCAAATACCTTAGATTCCTCCCCCTTTGCTGCGTTGTATGCATCTTTTAAAGTTTTCCAGTGTTGGCTTTCACTGTCATTCAAAATTTGAAAGCCTGCTTTTTGTAATCTATCTTTGATTGTCTTTTTTTCTGTTACGGATCGGGAATTTAAATGCAATAAGTATGCTCCCCCACCAAGACCCGTAACACCACCTAAACCGGCAATGGAAAAGAATAGTTTAGACATTATTCAGAAGTATTAGGGAGAGCACATCATCGTATTGAAGACTTCAAATTTGCATCAAATTCATCCTCATAATTTTTCTTTGCGCCTAATTCCTTACACTTTTCCCTAAGCTTAGTTCACTCACCCTTGTTGGAAATTGAAAGACCAGATATCTTATCTTCAGATTTGTTGTAATTATCAGCTAAAGCTTCCCATTTTGCTTTATCTGGTTCTCCACTTGTTTCTGTAGACAAAGGAGTTAAATTTAGATTTTTTAAATGATTAACAATAGTTACAGGGACTACACACCATTTCTTTACTTTTGAATATAAGTCCTCTCTTTTGCTATTTAAATGATCTTTACAAAAGGCTTTTAAGTCATCTACTGTTATTGCTTTATCAGTAACTTTGAAAGATTTGTCGGGATTGCTTTTAACCTTATCGTATTCAGCTTTTAGTGTCTCTCAATGTGTCTGATCTTCTTGTTCATTGGTGAGTATCTTAAATTTCTTTGCAACTAATAGAGATCTTAGATTCTTATCGTTTGACCTAATGTCTTTAAAGTAAAAGTGATATACTCCGATTCCCCCGGTTCCGACAGCCCCTACTCCCACAACAGAGACTAACGCTAATTTGGACATTACTGTTGTGAAGTGGATTGTGGAAGTTGTTTAAAGCCTTCCTCAGTACACCAACGTTTTGTATTTTCTAAAAGGGAATCGTAGTTATCTTCCCAATGAGTTTTGGAAGATACATCTTTGCATTTGCTTTTAAGCTTATCTCCATTTGAATCGCCATTTCCAACTTCAGACTTATTTAAATCACTTAATTTCTTATCATTCTCCCCCGTATTTTTATATTCGTCAGATAAGGATTTTCATTTTGTTGTTGAATTAGAGCCGTTAGTGTCTAATAAAGTAAACTCTAAAGCTTTAAGCCTTTCGGAGATTGTTTGGGGAACTACACAATACTTTTTGGCTTTGTTATAGTCCTCTTTACTAAAATTCACTCTCCCCACAAGATCTTGACATAATTTCTTAATTTTAGGTTCGTCGTAGGAAGATTCGCTAGGGTGCTTTTCTTTGTATTTTTTAAGAGATTCTGTCCAGTGACTTGAATCCCCTTCCTTCAGTAGCTGATATTTCTCGTTGATCAGTCTATCTTTTATGGTATTGGTTTTAGAGGAAAAGTATCCATAATGATAGGCTCCGGCAACTGCTGTACTTACTATTCCCGTACCACCTAATAAAGACAGTCCTAGCTTTAAAGAATTCATCTTATTTCTTTACACATCAAATCTTTGAAGATGAAAAGGAAGCATCAAAGTCATCCTCATAGTTCTTCTTATCCCCGAGTTTTTTACATTCATTTTTTAGAGTCTGTCACTCGGGGGAGTTTAAAGTTTGCACCCCGGCTATTTTGTGACTTGAAGAATTATATGTGGAGGATAAGGTAGTTCATTCGTTCTGACCATTAGTACCACTATCTCCAGTTGGCAAAGCCGTTAGATTTCAATTCTTTAAATGGGTTGAAATATCAACAGGAACAACGCATCATCTTTTGGCCTTTGAATAAGACTCATCATCCTCGTCTTTTTCCAGAGCTACTCTACACAACTCTTTTAGTTGATTTTCATCAATAGGAGAATCACTAGTTTTGAACACCTTAGAAGCCTCTCCTTTGACTTTATTGTATTCTTCCTTCAGTTTATTCCAGTGACTATCTCCGGAATTTAAGGGTGTAAATTTCTCAGATTGTAATTTGGATTTAACGGTCTTTCTTTTTTCAGTATTTAGGCTCTCAGAATTCTTATTTAGTAGATATATCCCGCCACCTATTCCGACAGCACCACCAAGCCCAGCTAGGGATGAAAATACTAATTTAGACATTTAGTTATGGAAGAATCTTCAATATTAAGAGATACTTGATTATTTAAAGATTTTCACCCACTACCTAAGTCAAGTTACTTTACTTAGGAATCGTATCAAACCCTTGCAGAGTACATCAAGTCTTGGAATTATCTACCAGTTCATCATATTTTTCTGATCAATGATCCTTTTCGGAAACTGCTTTACATTTATCTCTAAGATTTGTTCAATTAGTATTTGCATCATTTATAGAACTAGCTGCTAAGTCGTCCAATTGAATATTTCCAGTTCCTGATGTCTTATATTTTGTGGCTAGAGAAGTTCATTGAGTTTGATTTTTATTGCTAGGGGAATTGCCATTAGTAATGTCTAATAGTTGAAGATTTAAATCTGATAATCTCTCTGAAATTTTTCTAGGAACTACACAATATCTGCGAGCTTCTTCGTAGTTCTTATCATCTTCAGAATTCAATAGATTCTTACATATATCCTTCAACTGTGATTCAGTTAAATTGGTATTTCCTGTATGCTTTTCCTTGTATTTACTTAATGCAGTACTTCAATGACTCTTATGTTCATCTTTGAAGTCTTCCAGTATAGTTCATTTACTCTTTATTAATTTCCCCCTAATGTCATTCTTCTTGGACGAAAAGACTCCAGAATAGTAAGTTCCTAAGGCGCCTACCCCAGCTATTCCTGCAGCTCCAACTACTAACTTCAGTAAATTCATATTTTAGGTATCTTTAGCTATTGGATAGACAGTAAAGTTTGGCATTGGAAATTAAGCTTTGCAAGTCATCAGTTACAATTTCATTCTGCGCCATATCACATCAATGCTTTAATAATTGTCTATCTTGTGCTTGGAACGTGTCGCCTGTATTAGGTAAGTTACCAACTAAATCCTCCAAATACTTAGGTAATTTGGATTGTTTATTATTCTTAAGAGCTTTTAATGAAGTATCTCATTTGGTACTACTGTTATAGTCTTCATTTATCCAATTTCCTTCAGTAACTACGTCAGAGACATTTTTGGAACAGTAATTTTTAAGATCTTTAAGATATTTGGAATTCTTCAACGGGGAAGAATATATTTCCTTACATCCTTGTTTATGAAGACTCTTGGATACGGTTGGGTCGCTTGTCGCTTTTTCCTTGGCCCTCTTTAAAGTTTCGTGAAAGATCTCTGAGTTTGAAGACTTAAGCTTCTCTCATTTCTTGTCTCATAGGTTGGAAGAGTCACCCAAGAGAGCTGACTTGTATTTGTTACTTATAGTTTCCGAATTTTTAAAAAATAAAACATAACTCCCAATACCCAATCCACTTGCGGCAACAGTTCCTGTTGATGCCAGAATTAATTTATTCATCTTTACTGAATCATTTTTGACATTTAAAGAGCTTATCTAGATGCTCCTTATATCAAGTTTTCATTAAATCCGAGGTTACCTAGTCTTCGGGAATCTTCCCTTTCCCAGTTAAGAAGGTGCGAATTTATGGTTTTCGCTTTTGGTTGATTAAAAATTACTTTTCATCTACAAAGCTCAAGTATCACCAACTCATTAGAAAGAATGTTTCTGAATTGTGGAGTGATTCTATCTTTGATATCTATTGGTTACTTGTACAGTACAACTTCGCATTAGCAAATTTAATATTCTCTTCCCCTTCAAATACTTCTCCCTCAACAGTTTTACATCAGTTCTTAAGTTCATTTCTTTCGCTTTCATTTCAAGATCTTGTAGAACCGGATGATAATTTATTTTTTAAAGTTGCAAGGGATTCATCTAACGAACCTGATTTCTGGTCTGTATGGTCTTTTAAAGCGGTAAGCTTTGGATCTCACTTTCCTGTATTTTTAGTGTCTTCTTGTGAAATTCAAGTCTCCGGCTTGGTAATTCCATCTTTAATGGTTTTGGCGCAATAAGTCTTGAAGTCCTTTAGATGGATAGATTCTTTTATTGGAGAGTCATATATCTCGCGACATCCCTGTTTATGCAATTTCTTAGCTGCATTAGTATCAGAAGTGTGCTTTAATTTTGCATCTAGTAATTTCTGATTAGCTGGTGTTTCGTTGTTTTTTAGGGCTTCAAATTTAGTATCTCATAAATTGTCACCTTCAGAAAGAATGGATTTCGAATATCTACTTCTGAAAGTTTCTGGCCGATTGGTCTTAACATGCTCCTTGCCTTGATTTGAAAATAATAAATATCCTCCTGCTCCAACTGCACTACCTGCTAATACTACACTTGGTATTAAAAATTTACTAGTCATTGTCTATTAGGGTTTCAAACACCACTTCTTTGACAGAGTGTAATCTTCATCATTTTCTGAAATATATTCTCCCTCTACTTTTAATTTACAAGCATCCCTTAAGGACTCCTCGCTAACTTTGTTGGTTTCATTTGCAGAAGTGGGTAATTTTCATTTACCTATTAATTCCTCCTGAATCTTGTTGGAATATGTAGTTAACTTAGTTTTTCAATTGGAATCTATTTCGTTTCCTTCAAAAGGAATTATTGCCTTTGTTTCTCTTGATAAGGCTTCCTTTATATTAGGCTTTAAACATCATTTCTCGACCTTACCCAGGATAGAGTCCTTTTCCGGGGAATAAGGTGACTTTAGGTTATCGGAGCACCACTGCTTTAATTCATCCTCAGTAATGCTTGTCTTTTCTATTCTTCCAATAGATATCTTGGAGTTGTGGCTATCTTTGTTATAAAGTTCCTTCTTTAGAGTTCATTGACTCTGATTCTCATCTATTACTAGTTTGTTCTTGGATTTAAGCTCATCCAAAAGGGTTCTCTCTGGAAACAAGTATGGATACGCAAAATATCCTCCACTTGTGGCTCCTACAGTTCCCAATGTGATCGCTCCAATCTTTAAGTAAGACATGAAATTAAGCTGCTATGCAATATCTAGTAAGGTTCTGATAATGGATATATTTAAAGCTTTTGGCACATTCTCATACGTTGTTAAAAGAGTCTATTCCTTATTTTTGGTTTCTAACGTTTTTGTATTTTGTTGCTAGAGATAGTAAATTCTCAAGTCTTTTACTTTAAAAATTTATATCTAGGAGCCCTTAGTTCTTGGATAAACAATACAGCTGAGCATTGGAGATTACATCTTTTAAATCATCAGTCGCAATTGAATCTTTCGCCATGTCACACCAATTCTTTAATAGTTGTCTATCTTGTTGGTGAAATGTGGCATCTTTGGCAGTTATTTGAGAAACTAATTCCTCTAAAAACTTGGGTAATTTGGATTGTTTGTTGCTCTTAAGGGCTGTTAATGAAGAATCTCATTTAGTGCTACTTGTATAATCCTCATTTATTCAGTTTCCTCCGGTAACTACATCCGAGATATTCTTGGAGCAGTAATGCTTAAGATCTTTAAGATATTGGGAGTTCTTCAAAGGGGAGGAATATATTTCCTTACAGCCTTGTTTATGAAGACTCTTGGATGTAGCTTCGTCGCTGCTTGCTTTTTCCTTGGCTCTCTTTAGAGTTTCGTGAAAGACTTCTGAGTTTGAAGACTTAAGTTTCTCTCATTTCTTGTCTCATAGGTCAGAAGAATCATTCAAAAGGGCTGACTTGTATTTGTTACTTATAGTTTCCGAATTTTTAAAAAATAAAACATAACTTCCAATACCCAATCCACTTGCGGCCACAGTTCCTGTCGATGCCAGAATTAATTTATGCATCTTTACTGCATCATTTTTGCCATGTCTGGAATAGAGCTTCTTCTTGGTATTTAAAGTGTTTCTCTGAGTGTTCTTTACATCAAGTTTTCATTAGTTCAGAAGTGCCCTCAGTTTCAGGAAGATCCACTCAGTTATTGGTGCCACCATTATTCTTTTTCTTAATTTTGAATCCATGCCCAGTTACCTTGTAACTCTTCTCATTTTCCTCTCACTTAGTCTTATCGGGATTGCTATCTTTGGTTGTATCAGTATCCAGTTTCTTTTTTCCTAACGTGGTTATTTGTTCAGATAATGTTCTGGCTTTAGAACATCATGTCTCTATTGAATGTAATTTATCCTTGGAATGCTCTTTTAGGGGTTTTGTAGCCTCTTGTTCGCATCAAGCCTTGATCTTTTCCTTAGTAATACCGCTTTTTGGAATTCCCGTAATTGGATTCTCGCTTTCATCTTTGGAGTAGAAGTCTTTTATATTTTCCCAATCTTGATCGCTAATAGGAAGATCTCTTCCGCGACTAAGAAGGTATGAATTTATCGTTTTCTCTTTTGATTGATCGAAAACTATTTTTCATCCAAGAGCTCCCGCACCACTTAAGGCAAGAAAGGCAATCCCTACTTTTGCCAGTAACGCATTTGTCATAATTTCTCTTGTCGATTAGATATGGTACATTTTCGTTCTTTTATGGTTGGAGTTAAAACTTGAGTAAATTAGGACTCTACACAATAAAGGGAGGAATGAATGGTTTTGAAATCATCATTTCCCATAAATATCTCTCCTTGAGAAGACTCACACCACTCTTTAAGTAACTTTCTGTGACCTTCTTGAAAGCTACTTTCCGCAATGTTGGATAATTGGGTTTTCAGTGCCTCTAACTTTTGATCAAGAGTTTTATTTTGAGATGGGTTATGAGTTTTTAAGTTAGTTAATTTAGTATCCCACTTACCCTTGTTAGTGGTTTCTTCACTTATTCATTTTTTGGAATTTTCAATTCCTTCTTTTACTGTTTTAGCGCAGTAAGATTTGAAGTCATCGAAGTAGGAAGAATTATTTCAATCAGAATCATATATCTCTTGACATCCCTGTTTATATAGTTCCTTAGCTGTATTATCTCCGGAAGAAGAATCTTTGGATTTTGCGCTGATCAAAGTGGGATGTTTTGGTTTCCCATCTTTCTTGAAAGAAGCAAATTTAGTATCTCACAAGCTGTCACTATCTGCAAGAATTGCTTTTGAATATTTGTTTCTGAAGGTTTCTTTTCCTTTAGTTCAAGCCATATAACCTCCCACTCCGGCCGCACCAATTCCACCACTTGCCAATACCACACTAGGTATTAGAAATTTACTTGCCATTCTCTACTAAGGCTTCAAACATCACTTCTTAGATAGGGTGTAATTTTCATCACTCTCAGAAATATACTCACCTTCTATTTTTTGACGGCAAACATCTCTTAATGATTCTTTGTTAACTTTATCTGCTCCCTCTGAAGAAGCAGGTAATTTCCATTTGTCTATTAATTCTCCCTTCACATTGGTTGAATGTGTAGTTAACTTAGTTTCTCAAGCAGAATCGATTGTGGTTCCTTCAAAGGGAATGATTTCTTTTTCTTCCTTTGATAAAGCTTCCTTTATATTAGGTCTTAAACATCATTTCTCAACCTTACCCAGGATAGAGTCCTTTTCTGAGGAATAAGGTGACTTTAGGTTATCGGAGCACCATTGCTTTAATTCATCCTCAGTAATGCTTATTTTTTCTTTACCGTCAATGGCTATCTTATGGTTATTGTTATTCTTGTTATAAAGCTCCTTCTTTAGAGTTCATTGACTCTGATTCTTATCTATTACTAGTTTGTTCTTGGATTTAAGCTCATCCAAAAGGGTTCTCTCTGGAAACAAGTATGGATAAGCGAAATATCCTCCACTTGTGGCTCCTACAGTTCCCAATGTGATCGCCCCAACCTTTAAGTAAGACATTAATTAAGCTGATAAGCAATATTGAGCAAGGTTCTGATAATGGATATCTTGAACTCCCAAAAAGGATCTCTTGACATTGTTTTCACATCATTCCTTGGTTTTTTGTCCAGCTTGACCGTTGTCGCTTGTGATGGATGTCTTTAGGGTTTCTGGCATACTCTCATATTTAGTTTTCAAAGAGTTTGTATCTGATGAAAGTTTCTTATTTTCAGAAGTTAGCTTCTCTGATATTGTTGTATAGACAACGCATCATTTGGAGGTCTTGGAATAGGTAGACTCATAATTTTGGTTTTTAGTTCCCATTTCTAAAGCCTCTTTACATCAACTTTCTATGTCTTGTGCTGTGATGGCCGATATCTCCTTACTGCCGATTTTGGTATCACTAGTAGCTTCAATTTTGTAAGTATCTAACACTTTAGTTCAAGCTTTTGATCTTTCCTGTTCATTTAGATCTAAAGTTAACTTGAATCCATTCTTAATGAGTGCTTCCTTCACGTTGGAAGGTTGCATCATGGTATATGCGGCATATCCTCCAACACTAATACCTCCCCCTCCTGCTATTCCTACGCCTATAAAAGCTAACTTATTCATGCCTTATTTAGAGCATCACTTGTGATATGTCTCAAATAGGGAATCTTCCGAATGTTTGTACTGTTTGCTTCCATTATCTTTACATCACTCCTTCATGATGTCAGCAGTTGCTTCGCTAGCAGTAAAGTCCACTCAGTTGTTGTTATTCTTTTTTTGAATTTTGAACTTATCTCCAGATGTCTTGTAGCTATTGGCGTAATTCTCCCAAGTATTCTTATCGGGATTGCTATTTATTTCGGTATCTACGTTTAACGGTACTCTATTTAAGGCAGTTATTTGTGCAGTTAAAGTACGAGGTTTAGAACATCATGTTTCTATTAATCTTAGATTCTCTGTAGTTTGTTCCTTAAGAGGCTTATTTAATTCTCTATCGCATCAATTCTTTATATCATTGGCTTGTACATTCTGTGGGAGAATGCTGGGAATCAACCCCGACTGACCTGCAGTAGAATAGAAGTCTTTTATCTTTCCCCATTCCTCGGCGGAAGAAGCTCGTTCTCTTTTTTGTTTAGTTAAATAGACTTCTGTTTTGTCCTCTTCTTTATTTAAATGATTAAAAATCTGTCACCCTACTACGCTAACCCCTCCGGCAGATAAAGTGACTACGGAGAGTTTAATTAAAGCGGGATTAGCCATTAGCAACTAGACATCACTTTTCCCCTCTCTTGTAATCCGCATCTTGATTATTAATAAAAGGCTTAGTGGATATCGTTTCGCAATGATCCATGATGTTCTTCTCGGTTACTTCTCCCTTAGCTACAGTTCCTCCGGTTTTGGGAATGAGCAAATCTCCACTTCCATCGCTTGAGTAAGTATCTTTGGATGTTTTTCAATGTTTGACATCTTTAGAAGCATTTCAAGACTTTGAATTGGTAGAAAGCTTGGTAATTAGATTCTCTCGAGTACAGTACGCCTTGTACTGCTCAAACTCTTTATCAGATGTGGAGTCTTTATTTCGTTGGCAATATGACTTTAATTTCTCCTTGATATTTCCGTCTTTTGGGATTCCCTCAACGTCTCCTTTATATTCCTTTACTATTTCTGCCCAAACACCATCATGAGCAGCCGTTAAGGCCTCTAATATTACTCTTTTTTTGGTATCTATTCTCTGTTGAAAAGGAGTTCGCGGGTTCTCCTTAAAAAGAGAATATGCTCCAAAACCGCCTGCTACTGTAGCACTAACTCCCCCTAGACCTAATGTCGAAATCAGCAATTTACCCATTATCCTCCCCTACTGCGATGCTTCCTTTACGCAATACAGTTGAGAATGGGAGAATCTGTAATCTGTTTCACCCATAAATATTTCGTTCTGGGAGGCATCACACCACTCTTTTAAAGCTTTTCTATCTGCTTCAGCAATTGAATGACCAGACTGCTTTAATTTATCCATTAAAGTTTTCAACTTGTTATCTAAATTTCCCTTTTGAGATTCATCATGACCTTTTAATTTAGTTAATTGTGGATCTCAATCCCCATTTGCGTTGTTGGCTTCTGCATTAATTCAGTTATTGGCTTTGGTTGCATCCTTTATTGTTTTGGAGCAATAGGTTTGAAAATCTGCGAGATACGGAGAATTCTTTATTTCTGAGTCGTATATTTCTTGACAGCCTTTCTTATGTAACCCCTTTGCTTTTGTTTCTGATCCGCTTACACCGGATTGAGTTTTGGCATCTTTTAATTTTTGATAAGAAGGTTGTCCGGTCCCTTTAAGAGCATCAAATTTTGTATTTCATAAATCATCTGAGTCACTTAATATTGCACGCGAATATTTAGTTTTAAAAGTCTCCTGCTTTTGGATAACTGACGATTCTTTACCTCCTTTAATAAGCATATATCCGCCAAAACCCGTAGCACCAACCCCGCCAATTCCAATTGTGGAAAGAATTAATTTATTCACTACTTAGGAACCCCCTCTTCCGAACATCAAATCTTAGTGACTTTCATGGCCATTTCATAATCACCACTCCAAGGATTTAATTCCAAAAGAGTTTTGCACTTGGTTTGAAGCTCTTTTCATGTATTTGCATCTTTTTCTTTGCTGAATGTTCAATTATGAATTTTTGAGGCCGTATTCTTCCCATATTCTCCTTCCAATTTTTCTCATTTAGATTTATCATCTTCCCCTTCCGTCTTAAGAGGATGAAGTCCTGATGCAGTAAGAAAATCAGATATTTTTTTAGGTTCTACACATCATCTCTTGGCGATTTCATATTTAGAATTGTCATCCCCACTCTTTAAATAATTAGAGCATTCCCTTTTTAAAGTCTCAACATCCTTAATGTTCGATGGAAATTTAATATCTGTTGTGGAGTTAGCCTTCTTATATTCTTCATGTATGGTATTTCACTTACTGACGTCTAAATCTAGTGAATAACCAGAGTTTTGTAACCTATCTTTGACTGTCTGAGGGGTAGGAGAATTTTTAAATAATGAGCTTTTGGATACTAATACCCCTCCACTTACTGTGGCAGCAACACCGCCAGACAAGACTGCCACCTTATAAAAAGACATGAATTATTATGTGCCAACGCAATATAGTTGTGCTTGTATAAATTTGGAATCCGAATTTCCTCTAAATATTCACCCCTGGATGGAGTCACATCATTGCTTTAAGGTATTTCTCTTGTTGACATCTCATTGGGTATCCGACCCGGAAGCTAATTGTTCTTTTAGAGTTCGAAGGGTTGAATCTAATTCTTTATTTATGGAAGCGTTATGATCTTTCAATTTAGTTAATTGGGGATTTCATTTATTGGTATCGGTACTTTCCTCGGCAATTCAAGTTCCGGTTACTCCATCCTTAATTGTTTTAGAACAGTATTTCTTAAAGTCTGATAAGTAATTAGATTCTTTTAGTTTGGAATCATATATCTCCCGACATGCCTCTTTTTGAAGAAGCTTAGCTTCTTCGTCAGCTGCGTTGGAGGAAAATTTAGTCTTAGCTGCAGCTAATTTCGGGTGAGTAGGCTGCCCATTGTCCTTTAGAGATTTAAATTTTGAATCTCAAATGGAATCATTGTCTTGCAATATTGCTGCGAAATAATGAGTTCTAAAAGTTCTTTCTGTTGGGGTTGACTTCCCTCTAGAGAATATATACCCACCTAAGCCGGCAGCTCCAACTCCTCCTATTCCAGCTGCTGACAAAAGAAGTTTATTCATTATTTAATTTCATAATCATCCTTGAGAGTAAGCTCCTAAAAGGAGAATGAAAGATTGGTAATGCTGGAGGTCATTCAATTTCTTCTATTTAAATTGGTAATATAAGATGTCTTGGCTGCCGTACTGCTTTTACTTTCTGCCTCGTGTTGCTTCCTTCTTTCCTCCTTTTCCTGACGATTTTTATGATCCTGATAAATAGCAAGACCTATTCCGGCAGTAACATTTACCGCCACACAACCTACACCTATCTTTACGTAATTATCCAATTATTTAGTTTAAATATAAAACCTGTTTTATTATACCCCGGAAGAACTCGTTACACACCATTGGATGTAGGTATCAAATAGGGTATCCTTTTCATGTTTAAAATGCTTAGTCTCACGGTCTGTACATCACTTCTTCATTAAATCTTCCGTAACATTATTTTTCTCCACATCAGTTCAAGTACTGTTTCCATTTTGTTGAATTTTGTAGTTATCTCCCTTCCCGCTTTTGTATGAACTTACATTTGCAGTTCAAGTACTTTGATCCCCATTGGTTGATGATTCGGTAGATAGTTTCCTCTTTCCCATGGTGGTGATGTGTTCTAATACGGTTTTAGGCTCTGAACATCATGACTCTGTAAGTAATAAGTCTGAATCAGATACTTCATAAGCCAATTTCGATGCTTTTTTGGCACACCATTTTTCTATATCTGTATGACTAATTTTGTCTTTGTCTAATCCAGAGATGGCATTATCCTTTTCTGCTTTGTAAAATGTAAGAAGCTTCTTCCAACCCTCTTCGGAAGTAGTCATCTTTCTTCCCTTTTTGGCTAAACGAGAAGATACAGTTTCCTTTATATTCATGTAGGAAGCAATTTGCCATCCAACAACTCCGGTACCGCCAGCAGCAGCCATTCCCAAACCAGCTTTAGCCGCAAATGGCAGAGACATTATTGGCTAGTGCATCACTTTTCAGATCTTTTAAAATCGGGGTCCGAGTCGCTTATAAAAGGCATAGAAGATGCTTGATTGCAGTATTTCATTAATTGCTCTTCGGTAACGGACTCTTTTGCTACTGTTCCCGTTCCAGAATCAGCAGGAATACGCACATCTTCACTTTCATTGGAGTTGTAAGAATTCTTGGAAGTAGCTCATCCTGCTTTTTCAGTAGAATGATTTCAATTTTTTGACTTACCTTTCAATTTGGTAATTAGATTTTCTCGAGTACATCAGGAAATATAGCTATTAAATTTTTCTGAATCATCTGAAGTAGACTCATGATTTTTAGAACATCAATTTTTTATTTCCTGCTCGGTAGGATTATCTTGCCCTATTCCCTTAATTAAATTCTTAGCATGTGTTTTATTCTTATATTCAGTTAGTAATTGCTTTCATACATTGGAATGAGTTTCGTTCAGGACAACTCTTTCCTTTTTGTTTACTCTGGAGCTAAAAGAGACTTTAGGATTGTTAGAGAATCAATTATTATGAATTCCATACACAAACATCCCAGCACTCCCGGCCCCACCTACACCAATAACGGATATTAGAAGCTTACTCATTTTCCTTTATACATCACTTAAAGAACTTTTTATATTCCGAATCATCTTCAGACGAGAATGTGGAGGAAGCTTTCTTTCCACATCATCCTTTAAGATCCTCGACCGTTATTGTGGTACCCTTTTGAATGGTGGTTTCTTGTGATCCCTGAATCTTAGTAATTAATTCTCCGTCTTGGGCTGTATTATAGGAAGTTTTCTTTTCCTCCCATTCCTTAGTGTGTGTGGCATTTTGGGTATCCAAAATAGTCTTACCTTTTTCTTTCAGATACTCCGCAAAGGAAACGACTTTCTTTTCAGTTGACCGCTTATTATTGTGCATAATATAAAGTCCGACGGCACTAGCAACCCCACCACTTGCTGCTAATCCAGTTATTAAATACTTAATTGCCACGTTTAAGAACTACTTCAAACACCACTTCTTAGATAGAGTGTAATTCTCATCTGCATCCGAGATATACTCCCCCTTTATTTTTTCTTTGCAGGCCGCACTTAACACTTCGGGACTAACTGTATTGGGGCTGCCGGTAGTGTGGTTTAACTTTCACTTATTAATTAAATCCTCTTGTATTGATCCATTCTGGGAGCTTATTTTTGAACTTCAAGCGGAATTGTTAGGCTTTTCATCAAAAGGAATCAATCCTCCAGTCTCTTTAGATAAGGCTTCTTTTATATCGGGCTTCAAACACCATTTTTCTACCTTAGAAAGAATGTCGTTTTTATTGGGGGAATAAGTCTCTTTCATATTATTGGAACACCATTCCTTCAATTCTGATACTGTAATAGAAGATTTCTCAATTCCCTGAACGGAGATCTTGTAGTTATTAGGACTCTTATCATAAAGAGTCTTCTTTAAAGTCCACTGACTCTCATTGTCCGTTATAGGAGATTTATCTTTGGACTTTAATTCATCCAAGATAGTTCTTTTGTCTTCCGGGGAGGCATATGGATAAACTAGGTATCCTCCCCCAATTGCTCCTCCTACCCCAAATAATGAAGCTCCCAGTTTTCAAGCTTCCATATTACGTATTTGCCAAGCAATAATTAACTAAGTTCTTGTAGTTGGTATCTTCGGGACCTAGAAAGAATCGCTTGGAAGTTTTTTCGCACCAATTCTTGACTTTCTCCCCCTCTTTTCCTGAGATGGCGGTTTTTAGATCTTGTGGCATACTGTCGTATTTACTTGACAAACTTGTTGTATCGGTGGATAGTGTTTTATTTTCGAACTTCAATTGCTCCGATATAGAAGTGTAGATTACACACCATAGAGCTGCTTTGGAATAGATAGATTCATAATTTTTATCTTTGGTTTTAATGTCCATAGCTTTAAGACATCAATCCTCTATGTCCTTCGCAGTTATTTCAGTTGTGGCTTTATTTTCAATTTTGGTCTTTTCAGAAGCTTCTACTTTGTATGTCTCAAGTACTTTATTTCAAGCCTTCTCTCTTTCCGGTTTTCCTAATTCTAAAGTTAACTTAAATCCATTTCTTATAAGGGATTCTCTAACATTGGAGGGTTGCATCATTTTGTAAGCAGCATACCCACATGTTCCAGTCCCAGTAATTCCAGCTATGCTTCCCAGAATTATTGTTTTAGACATGGGTTTAGTATTTTAATTATTAAACGCAATACAAACCGGCATGTATGAATTCAGGACTTTTATCACCCATGAATATTTCCTTTTGAATTCCATCACACCAGTTCTTCAAAGCCTCACGTTTTTCGTTATCTCAATTAGCATCAGTTCCCGTTAAGGAATTCTTTAAATTCTCAAGAGTACTATCTAGAGTATGATGATCCTCTGTTTTGTGAGTTTTTAAGTTGGTTAATTTGGGATTTCATTTAGATCCATCTTCTTTTCCAGCCGAAATTCAATTTTTGGTACTTCCCATACCATCTTTAATAGTTCTTGAACAGTAAGATTTGAAGTCTTGAAAATAGGGGGAATTATGTATTTCAGATTCGTATATTTCTTTACATCCTAATTTATGTAAATCCTTGGCATTTTGTGCTTTGGTAGTTACTTGATTTTTCGCTTTTATTAAAGTGGGATGAGTAGGAGTCGCTCCGTTTTGGAAGGAGTTAAATTTGGATTCTCATAACTCACTCTCCTCTTCCAGAGTTGCCTGTGAATATCTATTCCTAAAAGTGTTCTCTTTCTTTACATAAGGAGTTTCATTTCACTTATTTCTAAACAGAAGGTATCCTCCTACGCTAGAAGCTCCTAGTCCACTTATTCCCACCAAAGGAAGAGCTATCTTATTCATTGTCTGTTAAATTTATCCCCCCACACAGTAAAGTTTTGCATTCTTAAATTGAGATTCATTCTCCCCTAAAAATATCTCCAATTGGATTGCATCACATCAATCCTTCAATGCTTTTCTTTTACTTTCGCTTCAATTAGGAGCTAAATCGGAACCCTTAGATATTTGTTCTTTAATTTTCTTAAGGCTTTCGCTAAGAGTTACACCATGGCTGTGAAGACTGGTTAATTTCGCATTTCATGGATTGCTTTCGGTATGTGCTTGCTCATTTCAAGTCTCTCCTTTAGATATTCCATCTTTCATGGTTTTTGCACAATAGATTTGAAAATCTTTTAGGTAGAGAGAATTCTCTCATTCAGAATCGTATATTTCCGCACACCCTTGCTTATGTAAGTCCTTGGCTTTACTTTCATTACTTTTAATATTTCCCTTAGAGTTCTTTAATGTGGGATGAGTTGGTTCTCCATTCCCTTTCAAAACTGTAAATTTTGAATTTCATAGCTCACTCTCTTTGGAGAGTATTGCCTCCTTGTATTTATCTCTAAAAGTCTCTTTTTTCTTAGATGTAACTGAATTTGTATTTTCTTTAAAAAGTGAACTATGAGATATCAATATTCCACCACCAATAGCAGTAGATGTTCCACCCACTACAGCTAATGCTTTGTAAAGATCCATTTTTATTGGGATCCGGTACAATAAAGTTTGGCATGCATAAATTTAGCATCTTTGTCTCCCATAAAAATCTCTCCTTGAACCCCGTCACATCATTCTTTCAAGATTCCTCTCTTATTTTCATCTAGATCGTTACCGGTACTTGCCAATAATTGACTCTTTAAATTTTTAAGAGCTGTATCCAGCTCTCCATACTGGGAAATATTGTGAGTTTTGAGTGCAGTTAACTTAGGGTCTCATTTACTTGAATCAGTCTTAGGCTGCGTAATTCAATTGTCAGAGATTCCGTTCTTTATGGTTTTGGAACAATATTTTTGAAAGTCCTGTAAATAAGTAGTTCCTTCAAGTTTGGAATCATATATCTCCCCACATCCTTCCTTTTGTAGCTGCTTAGCATTTTCATTAGAAGTTTGAACTGCAAATTTAGCTTTTGCCTCTATTAGTTTCGGGTGTGAAGGGGTTGTTTGGCTATCACTCTTAAGAGCTTCAAATTTTGAATTTCATAGTGAATCCTTGTCTTCTAGTATGGCCAAAGAATATGCATTTCTGAAGGTCTTTGCGGTGGATTCGGCTTTCCTTTTAATAATCATATATCCTCCAACGCTTGCGACACTTATTCCACCCACTCCTATTGCGGAAAACATCAATTTAGACATATTGATTTAGTTCGAAGTGTGGTACTATAGGCCTTATCTATTTAGAACAGAACTGTTTGAAATCGGAGTTATCCCCTGTAAAGATATCTTCAGCTACCTTATTGCATTCTGAAAGCATTAACTGTTGTCAAGGATCGGTACTGCTACTTCCCTTTTGCTCTCAAGCGGACGCAAAACCAGAACTTAAAGTATCTTTAGATCTGGCAGCAAATGCACTATAAACGGTTCCGAAATCTGTTTTTTGATTTATCAATGTTTTTCCTTTATCCAATTTGTCTCCATTATTTATGAAGCATAATTTCTTAAATTCTTCTAAATGATCGATGTCTTTAGAGGGAGAGTCATATGCCTTTTGGCATGCCTGCTTATGTTTTAATTTTGCATCATTTTCATTCTCTTTTATGGAATAAACTTCAGCCAATGGTTGATATTTGGGAGCAGCAGATAATCCTTTAAGCTTTGTAAATTTCTTATTCCATAAATCTGAATGTTCAGTTTTTTTGGGGTCCAAAATGGCTAAACGATATTTCTCTCTCATAGTTTCAACCTTGGTCTTGTGAAAATGTATGTATGCAAGAGTTGTTCCGCTCGCTCCAAGCCCTGCCACAACAGAAGATCCAAGTATCAATGATTTCCCCATGACTAATTACCGACACATCTGATCTTAGCTTTTTCAAATATCCCAGACGCTCCATCTTCTCAAGTATTCTTTGCAAGATTATCGCTACACCATTTATTAAGTGCTGGGCCTCCCTTCTCTTTGTCGCTTTCGTTATTGAACGTATCTGCAAGAGTTTTTATTTCTTGATAGAGATCATTATTCTTAATAGTGTCATACTTCGCTTTCCAATCTGAAATTACCGACTTTCCTAGGGAATCTAATTTCTCTCGAATAGTGTTAGGTTGAGTTACACATCACTTCTTTATTTGATCTAGTATTTGTTCCCTCTTTTGCACTGAAGTGGGAAGGTTTAGCTTCTCTTTACACCAAGCACTTATAATGGGAGCAGCTTCGTCGTTCTTGCTGTTAGAAGATAAATCGCTTTTCTTCAATTTGAGCTCGTTTATAAAATCTTGATCTCTCTTATGCTCTTCAAAGATAGCCTTTCAATGGTGGGAATTTTTGTCATTAATTAGAGACACATCCTTTAGAAGAGTACGCAAGGTTTTCTGTCCAGAACCGTAATTCTTATTTATTAAGTATCCCCCGGTAGCAATTGTTCCAATACCTCCGATTCCCAAAGCTCCCTTAAGTGCTAAACTACCATTCATGATGTGTGTACGGGGCTTTTAATATTTAGAACTTAACGAGTTCCTTCTGCATCTGTAATGCATCACTTGCTATAAGTTTGAAACAAAATATCTTCTTCATGTTTGAAGTGTTGAGACTCTTGAGCTTTACATCACTTCTTCATTAAATCCTCAGTAGCATTTCCTTTGGCCACATCAGTTCAATTGTTGTTGTCACTGCTTTGCTGAATCTTGTAGGTATCTCCTTCTTGTTTGTATGCCTCTTTATGAGAGGACCAAGTGGTTTGATCACTATTGGGGGATTGAGAAGTATCAGTAGATAGTTTTCTCCTTCCCTTTAAAGCTATTTGTTCTTCTAATGTTTTAGGCTCTGAACATCATGATTCTACTAGCAAAAGATGATTCTTTTCTGCTCCATCAAAAGCCTTGGATGTTTCTTTAAGACATCAATCCTTTATATCTTTGTGGCTGATGTTGACCTTGCTCAAGCTAGAAATAGCATCACTCTTTTCAGACTTGTAGAAAGAAAGTAATTTCTGTCAGCTGCTTTCCGAATTAGCCACCATCCTACCTTTATTGGATAAATAGAAGGCTATTGTCTTTCTAGAATTTATATGAGAAACAATTTGTCATCCTGCCACACCAGTTCCTCCGGCAACAACCGTTCCTATACTTAGCTTAGTTATTGTTGAGATAGACATTATGAGTTAATGCACCATTTATTGGCTCTCTTGTAATCTAAATCTTCTGTTTTTATGAATGGCATGGAAGAGATGGTATTGCAGTAATTTTTTATCTGTGATTCTGTAATTTTCTCTTTAGCTATTTTTTGATTTTCGGATACATCCGGGATTTGCACATCTGTTTGATCATTTTTTCCATAATCAGTTTTCACTTTTGTTCAACCAGAGTCATCTAAGGAGTTATTTCAACTCTTAGATTCCTCTTTCAACTGAGTGATTAGATTTTTTCTGGTACACCAAGAAACATAACTATTAAATTCACTCTTGTCTGTGGAATCATGCATCTTAGAACACCATTCTTTTAGGGACTCAATAGTTGTATTATCTTGTCCTATCCCTTTAATTAAGTTTATGGCTTTGGACTTATCCTTATATTCTGCTAATATCTGTTCTCATACATTGGAATGTGTGTCATTAAGAATGACCCTTTCCCCTTTGTTAATTCGAGATTTAAAAGAGGACTTCTCGGTGGATGAAAATCAATCATTATGCAAACCATAACCAACTAATCCTGCAACCCCAGCTCCTGTAGAACCAGCTAATGCTATTAAATATTTACTGGTCAATTTAGATGGTGAGTTTCTATATAAGGGAATACATCTAACCTTCCCAATATCTAAACTTCTTCTAGTTTAGTGGTAAAAGTCATGAATTAATTTGACAAACACCACGACTTTGACAGAGTGTAATTTTCATCAGTTTCAGAAATATACTCTCCTTCTATTTTTTGTTTACATCCTTCTCTAAGGGTTTCTGCACTCACTGTATTGCCATTGGAAGTAGTGGGAGTTAGTCCTCACTTGTCTATTAATTCACTCTTAATTTTTCCATTACCGGAGTTCAACTTAGTGCTTCATTGAGTATTCGCTGTATCCCCATCAAAGGGAATCAAACCTTTAGATTCCTTAGACAAGGCTTCCCTGATATTTGGTTTTAGGCACCACTTTTCTACTTTGGAAAGAATTGAACTCTTTTCTTTAGAGTAAGTCTCTTTAAGACTATTAGAACACCATTCTTTTAACTCTTCAACAGTAATATTTGTCCTTTCAATTCCTTTAAGTGTGATCTTAAAGTTATGGGAACCTTTGTTGTAGATATCTCTCTTTAAAGTTCATTGACTATCATTTCTATCTATTGGTAATTTATCTCTGGATTGCAATTCATTAAGAATAGTTCTCTTGTTTTCTTTAAATATGTGGGGATAAGCTAAATACCCTCCTGCAGTAGCCCCTCCAACTCCAAGTAATGACGCTCCAATTCTTCAGTATTCCACTTGGATTAATGATCTAAAAAGGGTTGACGTTTATTCTTAGAGATTCATGACCGTAGATGGAATACTATTCCTCTTTTACGATGGGCTTTGGAATTTTGTTTGTCTATCTTTTTTATGCCGAACATTTAAAACGATGATATTAGTATTTATGTTGAGAGATTCTTATACTCATCGATCCTTGTAGAGTTATCAAGAATTAAATTATTTTTCTCTCTTCGATAATTCACTTAATATATTGGACAAAGATATTAGTTCTTGGATGGAATTATCCAAAATATCTGAAGAATTAATTGCTGAGCTGGATGAGTCTATTCCGCGTTGGAGGGGGTGAATTCGTACAACTAAGTTAAGTGAAGCTTCAAGGTTAGGAGTTTTAGATGAGTTTTGGTTACTGGATTATATAAGAGACGCGAATAGGGCTAGAACCTATAGACAGATAAGCGATCGGGGTAGGATTATCTTTCGGGATTTAGTTGGAAAGCACGACAAACCTTTAATTGAGGTTTTTGCTCAGTTTGGTAGTCGAGCTGGTAATGATTTTGCTGAGTTACTGGAGGTAGAAGAAAAGATCGCTCAAATTATTAAAAAGAACTCGGCTGCTTGAAAGGCGAAGAATGAAGAGGAAGCAAGAAGAAAGGTAGACGTTTTATTTTCTAGAGCGAATGAGAAAATTAAAGAACGGTCTAACGCTTATAACACTTACTTAAGTAATATCTCTTGAAAATCAACTCGTGTTGCTAACGAGTTTGATCATGGAAAGGCTCGGAAATGGAAGTCCATGTTGATTCTTCACGTGGATAAGTTCAGACAGGAGAATGAAAGAGTTTTCAAGTCTCAGCAGACCATTTTGGAGAACTTTAAAGAAACTCTTCGCGAGAATCTTGGATTGTCCGATTCCCAAGAAAAAAATTTAGTTAATGATATTAAGGGTTGCTTGTTGGAAGCAGCACGCAATCAAAGACAGATTAGGCGTGGCTTTGTTGATTCTTTAATGGGTTTATTTACAGATAGGCATGATTCTGAAGGCTTCATGAAATTCATGAGCACTTTCTCAGACATATCGCCGGACAGTCGAGAAAGACTTAGACGATTGGTTAGAAGCGATTTTGTAGCTAATTCCGTTTTAGCAGTGGCATCAACTCAATGTTTCAAGCAGAAGGTACAGGATGATGTTGTTAGGGACTTGGAATATTTACTTTATATGGCCGAGAACAAGAAAGAGGAGTTTAGAAGGACTATGGATGCTGTTTATAACAGTGATGTTTATAGGTTCTGTAACGGGGGTGGAGTTCTTACTGCATTAGCTCACTTTGGTACTTGGGGGTTTTGTACTGGATTTACTGCGGCAATTAATACCATTGATCATGTCTCTCATGATATTGAGAAGTTTAGAAGATTAATTGTTGTAGTTAAGAATGTTATGGATATTGCGGGACTTCCAATTGGTGGAGGTTGGGTGGCATTAGCTACCTGGGCAGCAGATTTTGCTTCTGATATGGTACTGGGAAAAACTATTTCTACAGCTATCTGTGAATTTATTGAAGAAATGATTTCCGGTGAGTTGAACTTTATTTCAGATTTGTTAGAACGTTAAAGACCTTATACGGGTTTAGTACATCAATTTATTACTTGATTTATTAAGGGATCCGATAGTTCCTTTTCAAAATCAACATCTTTAGAATATTGTTCTTTACACTTAGACTTAAAGTTTGCCGTAGCATCATTTCCTAAACTATTGGCATTTCATTCTGGAATTCCCCATTCATTTGAAGATTTGTAAGTATTTCCGCTTGCTTCCTTGTGGTGTTCTTTGTATCTTCCTCATGCATCCTTCCAACTTGCTTCTTCCCCACTTTCCGGAAGTATTGATCGCGTCTTCTCTCCTTCTATTAACTCTTTTATCGTCTTAGAGGCCGTACATCATTTCTTAATATTTAGATACTCAACATCATCTTTACTTGCAATGTATGATTGGTATTTTCTTTCACACATATCTTTAAATTCATGAAAAACTTCTCCTTGATCCTTTTTCTCACTTCAGTTAGCGATCCCCCAAGAATCTTTATCTTGATATTTTCCATTAGAGACTTCATGCGCTTTTCTATATCTCTCTCAGGCGGCTTTTCATTTACTATCAAAAGAAGAATCGGAGTCCTTTCGTAGAGCGAAACGAGTCTTTTCCTTTTTAAGAAGATCAAATGTTAAATAAGTCTTCTTGCTTAAATTAGATGTATACAAATAAACTCCACCACCTACTATTCCAGAAGTTCCTAAGCTCATTAATGCCAAAATTTTTGGATTCATATTAAGCATTTAAATAATGTTTCAATTCTTCTGAATCGGGAATCTTTCTCAAACTACAAATTTATTTTTCCAGTCATATTGTAACTTTTAAGGTCATTAGGTTTTAAATGACCATATCTAATATGGAAAGGTGTGAAAGTAGCAATTCTTATTGGATTTTTAAAGTCTTATAACTCTAATTACCAACTTAACTTCTTTTGGAAAATCTATTATTCAAAGTTTTATTATCTAGTTAATAGACTCTTTGTATTTCTGATTAAAAGAATCCGGTAATAAATTTTTTCGAATTTTCGAAACTTGTATCTTTAAATAACTCGACTAGTATAAGACGGAACCAATATGTCCAAAATATTGCTATCTGGCTCCGTATTAACGGTGGGCACGGGGTTAGGATTAGGGGTTTCGGCCATTGGAGGGGCCAGAAGTATTCAGATAATCCCTGAAAAGTCAGAAAAAGATTCGATACTTGATGAAGTTAAAGAAAACACTAACGTTATTACTCCTAATCCTTCACAAATAGCAACGGTGAAATGTAATATTTATTCTGTTCACGGTTCTGGCTCCGAAAAAGATACGTCTAAGTTAGAGGGGGAGGATTTTTTAAGTAAGGAAATAATGGATGAGTCTGTAAAGCAACAAGTTCAGGAAGCTTGTTCTAAATCCGGTCAAGCATATGTTTATAAATCGAAAGATAAGTGAATTTATAGATCTTCGGATGAAGTTAAACAAGAGGGAGGTTCTTCTACTTCTGTCCAGGAAGAACAGTGTCTTCTTTATGCTGTACAAAGCGATCGATCAAGAACGGTCAAGAAGGTGGATAAGAGTTTTTTAGACGAAAAGGTTAAGGATGTTTCTGAAAAGAAAGAAATAGAGGAAAGTTGTACGAAAACTAAGAAAGCATACCTAGCTAATCTAGGCTCTAAGGGTTGGGGATATAGACCTTCAGATCAAACTGGTTCGTGAAAAGTAGAAAATTAATTATCTAAAGTATTTTTGGTTCGATTGGTGTTAGCTTTCTTGTTTTGTGAAATTAAAGCTACTGGGGGTTTTGTCTCTGGGCGTATCTGGTACCGGGGGTTGGTATTTATTTGGTAATATAAGGCCTAAGAATGTAGAAGAGTATTTGACTCGCTCTGGTTTTAAATTACTTTCCTGAGATTCTGAGTTCTCTTGAAAAGCTGTTTTAGAAGAGAATAGGGATTTACTTCAGGGATTATTAAAGAAAAGTCCCGATATACAAAGCATTCAACAATGATGTAGGGATATTCTTCCAAGGGAAGATTACGAGCAGTATGCTAATCCAGCTTCTTTGGTATGTGTAGATAATCTGCAAACCATTGAAGGAAAGATAATTCAGTCAGATGGAAATATTAATGCTTTAATTGAAGGGCTAAATAATGGAAATAAGGGGGATAAATATAAGGTATCTTATGTATGAAGGAAACATATGTCTTCCGTTTTGAAGTTAATTTCCTTCACTCCCCCCGAGAAAGGAGAGGGATTGAAAGAGGGGGGTGAAGCATTAGAAAAGTGGTGTAAGAAGTCTTTGAAAGAGAAGCCTAGTGATTCTTTACTTTCTAATGTGAAATTGCTGTGTTCGCCTATGCCATTTGAAAGTATTGAAGATTTAATTAAACATAATAATGAAACCAATAAGTTGGCAAGTAATTACGAAACAATGTACGAAAAAATAAAAGGCACTGATACTTGGACTAAAGATCCAACCGTACTGAGTTTAGGATCATCAGGATCGCAACAATTGCAAAAATGGTGTGAACGATCAAAAAGTAAGAAGTTTTCCCAGGAAGAAACGTTTAGCGACGTCTATCCCAAATTTCGATATAGGTGCTTCAACCCAACATTTTCGATGGCTAAATAATCACGGTAAATATTTAATGTGTAACAAGAATAAAACAACCTATTTCAATTTAAATTCGTTTCAATTTTTTTGATAAGAAGCAGAGTAATTTCATTTTCCTCCTGTTTCTGTAACATAAACTTTTCCTTGATATCGGGGCTTGCTATTATCAGTACCCTCACAAGCCTTTTCGACATCCTGCACAAACTTTTCATTTCCTGATATTCCCACCTTCAGTTCGCTCCAATCTTTCTCTTCAAAAAGTTTTTTATCCATGTCTAATTTAACAACTTTACAACCTCCATTTTGTGAAGGCTGTACCTCACTTGAAGGTGTAGAAGCTTGAGATACTTCTTCTACTTCTTCTACTTCTTTTGTGGATTTGGAGACTTCAGAATCAACTTTGCTCTCATCCTTAGTTTTAGATAATGTCTTTGGACGCTCCTTCAGATCGATAGAAGAAATGCCTATTCCCAAACCAGTTGCAGAAGCTGCAGTTACTCCTCCCGCCAGAAATTTAATTCCCGCTAATTTCATTATTGATTCACAAACTTGAACTTTCTTGCATCTATATGCATCTAATTAATTATTTTTTAACAATACAGAGTTTTGATTGATTCCAAATATAGTTAAGAATTGATTATGTAAAGTATGAATCCTAAATTTTGATTTTGATGAGTGAAGATTAAGTAATAGTTCCAAGGTTTGTAATTTAGACAAAGAAAGAGTCAAATTTAGAATTATGGCAAAAACAATTTTGGGTGGCTCTATGTTAGTGTCTGGAATAGGGTTAGGAGGAGTGGGTTTGGTGGTTAGTGAAGCCAGGAGTGTCCGAAAGAATGTTGTGACCAAACTCCAAAAGACCTTGTCGCTTCCAAAAAGATGTGATGTTTATTCTGTTGTAACGTCTAATCATGAATCGGGAACCGCTAAATTAGAAGATAAAAAATTTGAGAATGAAGTAATAACTACCGAGGAGTTGAAAGAGAAGGTAAAGGGAGCTTGCGATAAGTTTAATAAGGTTTATCTTGCTAAACGTAATCATCAGTGGGTGTATGATGATTTGGATCAAAAAAAGAGGTGAACTGTGCAGTAGCCATTAACTTCTATAGTCGGATTTTAAGTATTTTTTAGAGAAACAAGAATTAAACAGATAGTAAATTACTATACGAAGAAATTTCGGTTATTTTCTTGTTTATATTAGGCGTTGGAACATCAAGTAGACGCATTAGTAAATATAGAATCTATATCTTTGTTAAAAGGAAGAATTAGGCTTTCAGAACATCATTGTTTTAGTAATTCATAACCTTCTCCCTTTTGGGTAGATTCAGTTATTCCTTTGATTTTGTTACTAGACAAAGAAGTTTTGTGTTTGTCAAACGCGTTCTCTCATTTAGTTTTATTATCTCCCGCATCACTACTTCCGTCAGTTAAAGGAAGTCAACCTTTTGGTGGGGTTTTATCCTGAACTCTTAAAACACATCATTTTGAGGCATTTTCAAAGTCATTATTTCCATCTAAATAGGAACCACACATCCTCTTTAAAGCCACTTTTCCTTTCTCGCCATCATCTGAATCTGTTAAAGTAGTTCCATGCTCGGAATACTTATTTAATTCTGACATGAAAGAAGAATTGGTTTTAAATGCATTAAAGCTTGTCTTTCATTGATCTTCAAAATTCTCACTAATTAATTCATAACCCTTTTCTTTAAGACGTTGTCTAACTGTAGTTAAAGTCTCTTTTCCTCTAAATGCACCCAGTTGATAGGCAAGCATTCCACCCCCAGCCACGCTTCCAGCCGTGCCAATTCCTATTAATAATTTTGGAGCAACCATGAGACCCCGTCAAATATAACAAAAAGCCTATTAGGACTAAAATTTCTAGGTTATTTTATAAAAATATGGATATTAGCGTTCCTGAGTCTTAGATAAGAGAAAATGTTTTGGAATTAGGTAATTCAGTCTTCCAAGACCTCTTCTATTTACTATACTCTTATAGTTAATAAACTATTATCGTTTAAAATTCTAGAATAATCTTAATATCGTCTCCTTTTAATTAGTCTTATCCTCATACGTCAATTCTTTCCCGTTTCATAAAAAACTTTATTGTTCTAACTTCTACAAGCATGTTAAATGAGTCTTATTTATAAGAATAAAAGATAATATTGAAGCCCTGCAGAGAAATGAGTTTTAAACTTTTAGTAGCAAACATTTTTTAAAGATCAATGTTTAATTTGTTCCAATAAATCCATCAATCTCTCTTTACTGTTTGAAGTATTTTCATCATAGATAATTTTTTGTTCCGATGAACTTTCCTATGAATTGGTATTTGACGAGATTGTATTTCTGGAGGTGCATAAATTAAAAATTGTATTAGACAGAGCTTTCTTATTACTCCTTTCCCGCAATCAGTAATTTGGAGACGGAAATCACAGTATCCAAAACCAACTACTTCTCAGTTAGTTGTTTGAATTCATTGTCACTTACTAAACAATAATCTCAGTAGCCAGTGACTGCTGGAATACTGCTTGGATTAACACCATGTTCTCCGGTCAATTCTTGTAGATTTTGTTCCATTTTTTCAAAACAAAAATTCCTAAAGGATTCAAGATTATTCATGGCTTCTTTAGGGGTATGTTCAAAATTTTCATCCGTCCATTTGCGCTCTTCATAAGCGAGAAATTTTTTCTCCCAAATCGCATGTTCAGGATCATATACTTTTGTATTTCCCCATAAATATTCTTTAAGAAGAGCTTCATTCACCTTCTTAGCTGTCTTTCTAAACTTCTCCATCTTGATCCGATAATTATGCTCTTTAATTTTGGAATTTCCAAATAAGGCAGCAAGAGCAGTCGCTCCTGCTCCACTAATTCCTAATAGTATTCTTCCTCTTGACACGTGGGAATGAACATTTACATCTGTTTTTCGTCTTTTTCGTCTTTTTCGCAATAATGTACTAGTTTATTGGAAGAGTAAAAATGACTATATTGATATGTTTTTTAACTGTTCTAGATAGCTCTCCAAACCGCTCTTCATGTGCATAGTTTTTTCTAATTCTTGTTTAGTCATACGCATATCTTTAACCCCATATTTAGTGCCTGATGCATGACTATTCTCAGCATCGGAAGCTCCATCTGATGTTACTCCACTACTTGAAGACATTTCATTACTTGTATCAGAACTAACATCTCCACCATCTTCTGTTGTTGAAGTTGTACTGTCAACAGAGGAATCACCATCCTTTTCGCCTTCCGTATTGGATTCCGTCGATGAATCACTTGTTTCAGATCCTTTTGAACCCTCATTTTCTCCATTACCAGTTTCTTCTTCACTTCCCTCCCCTGTACCTTTACTATCCGATTTTTGGGAACTGGATGATTCCCCATCACCTTGAGAGTCTCCTTGTTGATTACTCTCGTTGGCATCTTTATATTCTTTTATGGCCGGATCCTCATCCTTAAGAGCTTTAGTTTTTATTCTCTCTTCTGTCTTTTCTTCGGCACTTCTAGACACTAAGGAAGAGGTGGCGATTACGCCACCTATCCCAGTTAATATGGGACCGCCCACCTTAAGTGATTTAGAAGTGGAAATCACCGTTTTTAAAACTTGCTAAGAATCTATTAAACTGATTGCGATTCCGGGATTAGTTGTTTAAGTTCAACATCACTGACTAAGCAGTATTCTAAATACCCTTTCTCTGGCGGAATATTGCTTGCATTAATATCTTTGAGATCTTTTTCTGCATTTGATTCCATTTGTTCAAAACAAAAATTCTTAAAAGATTCAAGATTATTTTTGACTTTTGGAGGGACATATTGGAATTTATTGTCATGTCATTGATTCATATAGGATTGGAATTTCCTGTCTCAAATCTCGTGTTCAGGATCATATATCTTTGTGTCTTTATCTCATTCACGCCGATTAACAAGATCATTAAGATATCCATTCACTCTTTTAGCTGTCTTTCTAAACTTCTCCATCTTGATCCGATAATTATGCTCTTTAATTTTGGAATTTCCAAATAAGGCAGCAAGAGTAGTCACTCCTGCCCCACCGAATCCTAATAGTATTTTCCCCCTCGACATGCGAGGGTGAATACTTACATCTGTTTTTCGTCTTTTTCGTAATAATGGACTAGCTTCATTAAAGGAATGAGAATGACTATCTTTCTATGTTTATCGATCGTTCTAGAAAGCTCTTCGAATGACTTTTTATGTATTTGTTTTAATCTCTGGCAAGAAGACTACTCAAAAGGTGGAGACGAATCTCGGAACAGATTTTTTGAAAGGAAGTCCACATTTGCAAATATGTTTTTAGATTTTTAGATCGTTTTGTATAAGTTGTAAACGAGGTTTGTCATGGCAAATATAGGTGTAATTATTCCAACTTCTTTGGCTGGAGTTGTTGTTACTGTTGCGGGTGGAGCATATCTTATTTATGGATCATCATCGGATACGGTAAAGACGTTATTTAAGGATAAGTTTAGGCATGCATTGATGAGCACATCTGACAATAAAGATGATTCCTTATGAGGTGTGAAATGAGAATCTTTAAAAAAGCTGGGGAAGGCTAAAAACTCAAAGATTTCGCAGGCTTTAAGGGATCACAAGAGTAAGAGTATTGATGATGATATTAGGGGTTTATTGAAGCAAGGATGTCAAGAGATTTATGATTCAGAATTCTTAAGTCAAGGTGATGAGGTTTATGATGACTTTAAGAATGTATGCTCTAGAAACATAAAAGATAAGTTGGGAGGAACTTGATTGGCGAGTTCCGATGGCAAAATTGCGGAGAAGTGAACTTCTCTTTCACAGGCAGGTTTGGATTCTTTAACCTCGGAGCTTAAAGCCATTAAGAGTAAAGATGAAACTAATGGTAAAGCTGAACTCCAGAAGTGGTGTGATTCTATATCTACTTATCCATATGATGGAGATGGCACGTTATTAACTAATAATGCTACTAGCTATTGTAAAGTGTCTGTTTAATAAGCAATGTCAGCATTAGCGCCTTTAAAAATTGCTGGATTGGCTTTTGCAGGGGTTGGGGGGACGTTTGGAGCAGTTTATGTTGGAAGTTCATTTGTATCGGATGTTTCCAAAGGGGAGGCGGATGATGACAGCGTTATACAGACTGTTGCGGATAAGTTTGGAACTAGACTTATTTCTAAAAATAATAAAAAACCTGGTATTTGGAAAAAGAGACTTCAGAAGCTTAAGAAACATAGTTCTGGACAATTAGATGAGAAGTTAAAGTCTATAAAGGAGAATTCTGATGAATCAAAGGCTGAGAAGGATTTAGAGACTTGGTGTGAGGAATCTAAAATTAAGCCGCATGGAGAACAGGAATACCTCTTGATTGTTGAGGGTGTAGAGAAATATTGTACTTATATTATTGAAGAGCAAGTTAGTGGAGTGGTCCCTAAGAATAAGACAGGAGTTGATGATTGAAAATTAGTTAATGAAGCTTTCGTGAAATCTCAAAAGAACTCCCTTTCTGAGGATTTGCAAAAAGTTTATGATGAGGTTAAGGGAAAGGAAGGTAGTTCTTTAAAGTTGAAAGAATGGTGTTTCAATAAGTACGAAGAGCCATTTAAAGGAAAGGAAGATTCTTTATATAAGGAAGTTTCTAAGATGTGTAAAGTCGTCAAACCTCCTAAGCCGGCGGCTTCTAAACCAGGATCTTCCGGCGCTGTTGCTGGCTCTGCAACTTAATTGGTTAAAGTCTTTTATAGATTCGAAGAATTGATGATTTCTGGGGACGATATCGAATTGTTATAGTAGGTCCTTTTAAGGATAAATTTCTGTTTCGTTTGAAGAGGTCATTGGTAATAGAGAGAGTCGGGAGATTTAAATTACTGATAAATCTTCAAAAGGGTAGAAGCGTGAAATTTTATATGAGGGGTTTGAGGATGATAAGAAAGCTTCAAACGATGATCTACTCTCATTATGTGAATACAATATTTCTGCTTTGTGAGAAAGTAATGTGTGGTAGATAACAGAACTGTCTGACAAGAATCTATTTTTAAAGGAAGAAAATTATTCTTATTTACGGAAACGAGAAAACTAAAGCTTGGAAGGAGGATTAAGAGAAGTGATGTGCAGATAATTCTTGTAAATATTATTTATGAATATTGAGGGGGAGATAGGGAGTATGGCACTATCTATAAATAATGTCTACTAAAGCAATTTTAATTTCTCTTTCTTCCATGGGAGTTGTGGGATCAATAGCGGGAGGGACCTATCTTCTTAATATGCGGAAAGAAGGGGAGAGTTTAATGTCTTTGGTATCAAAAATGGAGAATAGAATTATATTAGATTATGAGAAGCACAGTAAGGTTTGGGATGTATTAGTTACTGAATATTCTGAATCCAACATCACCACTATAAAAGCTAAATCAGGTAAACCTACAAAAGAGGAGATTATTAAGTTTTGTAAGGATCATGGATCTTCCACCGATAAGTCTCTTCTAGACTCTTATAAGCTATGATGTTCTAGAAGTAATTTACAAGGAAAGATAAATTCTTCCAACACGAAGAAGTGACTTACTTCTAGTCAGTCTAAGGACTGAGAAGCTAATAAAAATACTTACAATAACAATAATTCTGAAAATCTTTTAATTAATAAAAATGATGGAAGCACTGCAATACAGAAGAATTCCATAAAGGAACAGGATTTGATGGAATGGTGTGGGCGTGTATCTTCCATGGCTTTTATTAATGAGCAAGATGATGATTACAAGAGAGCAGATAAGTTTTGTACGGTAAGTAAATAGGATGAGTAAGATTATTTTTGCAGTAGTGGTATCTGGAACTGGTGTTTTAGGAGTTGGAGGATATTATTCCTATAGAGCTATAAAAGGAGAACGTACTTTGTTATCTAAGCTTGAGTCCTCTTTACAGAAGCATCAAAAGATTCTTTCTGCTGGGGATGTAGAGTGGAGTAGTTGATCTGAAGTATACAAGGTAAGCACTAAGAATAAGATTCCGGAAGTTACACATAGTAATCTTTCTAAGTGATGTGAGACAACTCTAAAAGGATCTGATGAATCTAAGTTGGATTTAGCTTCTAGGTGATGTGTTATTAATACACGATCATTATCCGAAGAGATAAAGTCGACTTCTAGCGCTTCTTTATTGCCTTTAGATGGAGATAATACTTCGGCTTGAGAGGGGGCTTGGGAATCCTATAATAAAAGTAAGGGTACGTCAGGGTTAGAGATTGATGATACTACATTTAAGGCCTCTAATTCTGATAAGACTAAGGGAGGGCCTGCTTTAAAGAAATGATGTTCTGATTTATTAAGCAAGAAGATGTATGAACTTCTAGAGCTAAAAGCTAGAGAGAAGGCAGAAAAGTGATGTTTTTCTTCGTCTAGTTAATGGAGATGTTTAATCGTCCTATTTTAAGGAAGGGTCAAAATTATATTAAGGAATCTCAATTAGATTCTTCCATTATGTTTGTATTTCCTGAAGATTTAATAAAGAATGGTGTATTTGTGATTTCCAGGCAGAATTTAGTAACAGATTCCTTTCGTTCTTTATTGAATATAGATGACTGGGGTTTTTTCTATTGTTAAGTCTACGTAAGAGATTTTGCAGTTACTAAACTAAAGAAGTTAAGAAATAGTTTATAAATTTTAAAGATATTTTTTCCATCTGAGTATTAGGCGTTTTTACTATAAGTAATGTCCGCTTTTGCACCCTTTAAATTAGCTGTATTGACTTGTGCCGGGGTCGGAGGAACTTGTAGTGTAGTCTATGCAGGAGGGTCATTTTTATCTGATATCTCACAAGTGCAAGCAGATGATGACAGTATTATAAAGACCATTGCCGATGATTTCAGTACTAGGCTGATTAGTGGTAGTCGTGATGCAGTGTGGCAGGAACGTCTTAATAAGCTAAGAAAAGATAAAAACAAGACTTTGGATAAGGGACTTGAAGCTATTCGAGATTCTTTAGAGAAGAAAAAAGAAGACTTGAAGGCTTGATGCGATGAGTCTAAGATAAAACCAAAAGAAGGGGAGGAGTTTAAGTTGATTGTTCAGGGAGTTGAAGATTATTGTACTTATACCATAAAGGATCAGACAAGTAAGGTTATGAGTAAACAAAAGACAAAACCGGAGGATTGGAAATCAGTGGATGAGGTCTTTTTAAAAAACAAGAAAGAATCTTATTCTAAGGAATTGCAAGCTGTTTGAGATGAGGTTAAGGACAAGGTAGGAACTTCCGGCAAATTGAAAGATTGGTGTTTCAATAAGTATGAAGAGCCATTTAAAGGAAAGGATGATGCCCTCTATAAAGAAGTATCTAAAGTATGTGCTACTCCTCCTAAACCGGCAGCAGCTAAACCTGCCTCTACTTCTCAAGATACTCAATCACCAAGTTCTAAACAGGCAGGAGATATTTAGTGTCTTTGGGATATTTAAAGGCCGTTTTTATTGCTGTCGCAGGAATTTCCGGAGCAGCAGGAATGGTTTATGTTGGTAATAAGTTTGTTATCTTCTCATTAGGTGAAGTAGATAATGATGAGATTATTCTTACAATTAAAGACAAACTAAAGGGCAGATTGATAAATAGAGAAAACTTTAGTAAGGAGTGAAATAGTAGATTGGAGAAGTTAAAGTTAGATCAGACTCAGGATTTGAATGCAGAGCTTAATAATATTAAAGATAAAGGTACTGGAGAGGATTTGAAGAAGTGGTGCGAAGATTCTGCTATTGAGCCTTATGTAGAAAATAGTTCCTTAGTTAAGGACACGGAGAAGTATTGTACTTATCTTCTGAAAGAACAAATTAGTAACTTAATAACTGGAACAGGAGAATCCGTTTGAAAAGATGCCAAGGATAGATTGGATAGAATGCAAGATGATCAGATTTCCGAAGTTATGCGGAAAGTTCAATCAGATAAGAATCTGGATTCTTGATGTACGGAAAAATATGAGACTCCCTTTACGGATAAGAACGATTCTCTTTATTTGGATGTATTTAAGTTTTGTAAGAAGGTAGAAAATTCATCTCCCGGAAAGAACTAGATGTCTGTTAATTTAAAGTTGGTTTCTTTATTTTCGGTAGGAACAGTAGGTGCAGCTGGATCTGTCTATGTGGGTATGAAGTTCTTCCACTCTTCAGAGAAGAAGATAACTTTTGGAGATAAATATAAAGGAACTTTAATTACAAATTCTTCCGGGGACGATAGTAAGTGGGAAGCTAGGAAGACTAAGTTAACTGGGGATAGTAGTTCCGAGATGGATTCCTCTTTAAGAGAGGTTAAGTCTAAGAATGCTTTAAAGTCGGAAGATATTAAGAATTGATGCTCTAAGGTATCTTCAACACCCTTTGAGGAATTCTCAACTAAGATAAAGTGATTTGAGACTTATTGTGTTTATACAGTTAAAGAAAAAATAGGAAGTTCATTCATTTCAGGAACCGACTCTTCTTCGTGGACTAAGGCTAATAGTAATTTGATTGGAAAAGGTAAGGATAAGCTTTCTAGATCTCTGCAAGCTATCTTTGATAAGTTATCACCTACTTCTCAAGATGTCAACGCTCTCCAAAAGCATTGTCATTTAAAGCAAGACGATGTCTTTAGAGGAGAGGGTGATGATTTGTATAAGGAGATTTCTACCTACTGTGTTGACTCTACCCAGTAGGATACGAGGAAATTAATTCTTAAGAGGGCAAGTCCTGTTGTTTAAGTTGGGAAAGATCAACTTTAAGTTCTTTTAATCAATCCTTTTCGGTATTCATTTCTTTGGAATATATCCAAGTTTCTCCTTTGGAGGCTGGATTCCCCACACCCCATCAAACAAACACTCTTCCGTGTTTTGAACAACCATCCGCTATCTCTCTTCTTAATTCTTCTTTATTTCATAATTTCCTTTTGTCAACTTCCTTTAAAAATCCATCTTTGCTTCAAAACTTATCTGTAAATTTTGTAAATTTACGACTTTCTCCCGCTTTTTTAGGAGTTGGGCTTTCGGCTAAATAGACATTGCAAATAGATGCTTTTTGGGAAGAAGTTGAAGATGTTTCGGGCTTTGTATCAATGGTCTTTTTAGTCAGAGAATCAAACGTTTCTTGTTTGCTACTTGTAGTTTTAGAGGAAGTACCTACAACAATTCCTCCTCCAGCTGCTGCAGTTCCCGCACCAATAACCACCAATTTTGTTAAAAAATGAGACATTGACTCTTAATCTAGATTTACTCCAGGGGAATTTTTTCTAATTTCAGGATCTTTAGATCAGTCTTTCTTTTGTAAAAATTGAGTATAGTTTCATAACCCATCACTTTTTTTGTAAACGTAGACAGTTATATCCCCTTGGTGATCATTTAAATTTTTCCTACTACACGCCTCACTCACGTCATTTTTAAACTTATTGTGCCTGTTATCGGTTATATCTTTTAAAAATTGATTTAGATTGTCGTATCTTTTAAGAATCTTAGTTATATTTCTTGTACTTCCGGATCCTGTAGCTTCATCAGTTTCAAAAATCACACACTTTTTAGCAACTGTAGAAGGCTCATTTCTTTTCTCCACTTGAGTATTAAAGTTAGGAAGCTCTAAGTTCTCTTTTGAAGATCTATAAGAGGAAGTCTTGTAAGTGGTTGATTCATCTTTAGATACGGAGAATATGAGGGAGCTAACCGTGATGCCTCCACTAGCAACTGCAATACCCATAAAAGCGGATAATTTAAATAATCCGTAAGACATACTTCTGACGGGTACCAATTTTCAAACTTCTTTTTGTTGTTTAGGAAAATCGTACCTCGTCTTCCCTAGGTTTTAATTTAAACGTATGAAATTTCCTTTACTATTCCTTTAATTTAAGTTCTTCAGGAATTTCAACATCACTTTTCTTCAATCAGTCAATGTTGCTTATATCACTACCAAATATTCAAGTATCAGGCTTACCGTAAACTGGACCGTATCAAATATAAATCCTATGAGTTCTAGATCGTTGACAACCTGTTTCTATTTCTCGTTTTAGAGAATCGAAATTCCATATTCTTTTTTCATCTTGTTCCCTTGCTTTAAAGAAATCTTCTTTACTTCCTAATTTATCTGTGATCTTTCTAAGCTTTCGAATGTGTGGTTCTTTTTCACCTTTATAAATGGTACATGTAACCCCCTCATTAGGGGTTTCTACTGATTCCTGAATTTGGGTTTGAATTTGTTCTTTTTCATCGTCAAAGAAGGCTTGACTCGCTATAGTGCCTCCTCCAATGATTGCACTTCCCCCTAGAGCTATTAATTTAAAAACAGAAATATCCATATGAGCGGACAGCTAGTTACTAAATTCTTCTTCTATTTTGCTTTATTTGTGGAAGTTCTTGTGTTATGAGGCCCCTTCTATATCAGTTTTATTGGGACTGGGAGGTGGATATAGATTTAGTCACTCTAGAGTGACAAGGACTTAAGTTAATTAAAGATACCGAGAGAAATCATTGACAATCTGTTTTGTATGAGAATAAGAAGGTTTCAGCAACTTTAAGTATAGATATTTCTAATATTGAGGGAATAAAGGGATAATGTAAAGCTAATTTGGAGTCTGAAAATTTAAAAGTAGGTGTATCCCTTTTGTGTGTAGATAATCCTAAAACAGTTAGGGCTAGGATTATCCAGTTAGATGGAAATATAGATAGTCTTATTAAAGAGGGGTTAATAAGATAGATATAGGGTCCCTTATATATTTAAGAAGCACATATCGGGAATTACAGAACTTATAGGTTTTGTCCCTCCGCAATAAGAGAAAGGAAACCTATAACTGAGGATCTTGGAAACGCTGGAAAGGATTTGAGTGTATGGTGTAGGAAGTCTTAAATGCTACTCCAGATGATACGATAGTCGCCAATGTAAAATTACTTTCTTCTCCCAAAGGATTTGAAGATATTTCCGAGTTGATTAAGTCTAGGGGAGAAGAAAGTTTTCTTTTAATTGATCACGATAATTCTTCCGTCCTAGGAGATAAATATCATTCTATAAAAAACTTTTCTTCTTGGAAGTAGGATGTCAAGAATAGCACGGGTTCTGAAGAATACTTAAAACATTGGTGTAATAAAACAAGGATGAAAGATTTTCTAACGAAGCTGTCTCTAGTATCCTCTATCCAAAGTTTAGATTTAGATGTCCTAAGACGGAAAATGATGAACTTAAAATCCTTGAAATGCGATAACTCTACTTGTTAAGAATATCTTTAGAATTTTTAATTACATCAGGATCCTCAATTCAATTGATTCCCTTTTCATTCATATCTTTAGCATATATCCACGTTTCGCCGTACCTTGAATCCCCCTTACCCCATCAGATATAAGAATCTTTACCTTGATCACATTTTGCGCCAATTTTATCTTCCAACTCCTTCTTATTTCATACATCCCCTCTTTTTGTAAGCTCTTCTAAGAATGCATCCCTTCCAACAAACTTCTTCTTAATTTTTTTAAATCTCCGATTACCTATGTTGCCTTTGGGCGTAGGTTCCTCCATCTCATAAATAACGCAAGACTTTGGTGGTTCTGTAGAAGTGAGAGATGAATCTTTGATTACATCAGATTTATTTCCTGAAAAGGCGGAAGAACCGGCCGCCAAGCCTCCCCCAATAGCTACGGCAGAACTCCCTAGTGCTGCTATCTTTAAAACTTCGTAAGACATGTTCCTACATCAGTAATAGATTCCTTACCTATGTCATTCTTTTTATTTAGTAAAAAACAATTCCTTTAACCCAGAATCTATAAATTTTTAAAAATATGAAAGCCCTTGCTCCTTTGGTTTTATTGGGTGCGGGCACTTTGGGAATAGGGAGTTGATATAAGTTTCATCATCTGAAACCAAAGACATTACGACAGTATTTGGAATGGCAAGGATTGAGATTGATTTCAGATTCGGAGGCTAATTATTGAAAGGCTGTATTAGAGGAGAATTTGGGGTTGGCTGAAAAGTTGAGTATAGATACTTCTAATATTGAGGGGGTAAAGGGGTGATGTCGGAATCATATTGATTCCGAGAACTATGAGAACCTTAAGGAGAGTGCTTCTTTATTATGCGTAGATAATCCAAAGACAGTTAAAGCTAGGATTATCCAATTAGATGGGGGTCTTGGAAAACTTATAAATGGTGATAATTCAGATGATCAATACAAGGTTGCTTATGTATTTCGAAAACACATTAATGGCTTTCATGACCTAATAGGTTACAAACCTAAAATGGGCAACAATGGTAAAGAACTTGAGGATCTTCCGACTGCTAGTGCTGCTTTTAAAAAGTGATGTGAGGATTCATTAAAGAGAGAGATAGAAGAGACATTAATTTTGAATGTTAGGACTTTTTGCACACCTAAGAGCTTCTCAAGTATTCTCGAATTAATAACTCAAAATGGGGAGAGTAATTTATTGTTAACAAACGGGGATAATGATGGTGATTTGAGTTCTAAATATGAATCTATTAAGGGATTAGATTCTTGAAAATCTGAAGCTGTAGAGGGGATAGGTAAGGAGAGTTTAAAGAAATGGTGCACCGACCACCAGGAAAAGAAATTTTCTGAAAATAAAGTTTTTAGCGACGTTTATCCGAAATTCAGATTTAGATGCCTTAAGAGTTCCAATCCATCTGAAATTAGCTTATAGAACCCATCCTTCAACCGTTCGACGAAACTATAAAGAATGGTGTGAATTGATTAATAACGTAAAGTCAAAGTTATTGGGTCGATACACCATTCCCATGTCAGTTGTAATGCTGAACCACACTAGAATACGCCCATCTTCCGTTCAATCTAGAAATATAAATGTATATGTGACCTTCTACCCTTACACGAGTGTCCTTTTTTCCTAAACAAGCATCCCGTATTTCAGCCCTAAATGTTGCATTAGCGGGATCGGAATCATTCACCAACTCATCTCTATCTGTAATTTCTCGAACTATCTTAGTTACCTTATAACTCCCCTGACCTAATATAACTTCCCAAATCTTACATTTTCCTTGTAGGGGACTTATCGCCTCACTTTTGGATGTCTCAAAGATAGAGGTATCTTGAATAGTTGAAGACAGTTGTTCTCCGGAATTACTTGAACTCCTAGTTTCAGAAAAAACAGCCCCAGTCCCAGCAAGAAAAGCTACTGCAGCCACTGATTTAGTAATTCCAATACTCATGATTTCTTTCGGTTAATTAATTAGAAAGAGACGCTTGAAAGTTTTTTGATTTAGTTTGAATCCAATATGAGTAAATTCAGTTCTTGTTGTATTTTCAAAAATAAACATATCTGACGTTTCCTGCAGCTGTAACAAATCTTTTATATCTCGTAACCTTCGCAAGCCTTTCAAACATTGCCTATAAATGTTTTTATTTGTTGGTGAGGAATTAAATTCCCCAAATAGTCTTTAAATTTTCCATTTCTTTCAATACCGTCTTAGTTGGATTGTTATCAGTTGCGAAGACGCGGTATTTGTGGTTAAAGATTTCTACTGTGTTGACGGTTGTAGGTCTACTTTCAGTTTTAGATTCTGAATCTGGAGCCAGAGAACCTTGTTTTTTGAAGAACAGTTCCTTTTTTCGGAAACGATTTAATAACCCGTATGGGGCTTTTTCTTCTTTGGAGTTTCATTTTTACATCTAATACCAATCCTGCGATATTCTCTAAAAAAGTCACGTAACCAAAATTAGATGGATTCATAATGTACATCTCTCCTAGTTGGAGTATTGGCATAAGGAACTTAATTTTCGTATTGTTTTGGATTTGTTCGCTAAGAGTTATATCTCAGTTAAATGTTCACTTTTTCCCTAAAGTCCACGTTAAGGATAAATTTAGGAAGGGTGGATGAAACGAGGTGCGTATTTAGATACATTAAAAGATGAAAAAGATCTAAGTATGAGAGGCTAAGAAGCGATGTATTGCTCTTAACTTTTGCTTTCATCAAACTAAGATTGGAAAGTGTAAGGAATTAGTGCAGAAGATGTCTGGAGATAATGATTACAAAGATTCCATAATTTTGCATAGGCTTTCAACGGTATAAGACTAAGTCGCTTTATTAAGTAGTATGGCTAAGCTATTTCCTGTTCTCGTCCTTTCCGGACTAGGGACTATTGGAGTAGGGGGTTTGTATGGCTTTTCGGGTTTAAGACCCAAAGACCTTAAACAGTACTTAGAGTGGCAGGGATTTGAATTAGCTTCCAATAAAGACGGAAATATATGGAAGTCTATTTTGGAGGAGCATAGAGATATCGTAAAGAGACGTACAGAAAAACAATCCCCACAAGAGCAGGATATTCGGGATTGATGTTCTTCACACTTATCCAAAAAAGATTATGAAACTTTTAAGGATGATGCCTCCAAAATATGTGTTAATAATCCTCGAACGGTAAGAGCTAAGATAATTCAATTAGATGGAAGCATAAGCTCTTTGATAGAGAGTTCAAATGATGAGGAATATAGGGTAGCTTATATCTTTAGGAAGCATATAAAAGGATTCACTCAGTTAATAGGATTTACTCCCCCACCTAAGGAGGAAGGTAAGCCGGAAAGGGAAAATATAGTGGGAGGGGGAGAAGCTTTGAAGAAGTGGTGTTTAAAGTCACTGGAATCTAAACCAGACGATTCCTTGATTTCTAATGTAAAAACGCTTTGCTCTCCTAAAGGATTTAAGACTATTAAGGAATTAATAACTAAGCAAAAAGAACACTCTAATCTTTTAACTGACCACAGTAATGTTTCTGATTTACAGAGTAAGTGAAACGCAATAAGGCAGAGAGATTCTTGGAAGCACGATAATACATCTGGAGAGAATTCAAGTTCTCTTATGAAATGGTGTCTAGATAATGAGGAGAAGAAATTTTCTGAGGAGGGTACGTTTAGTGAGATCTATCCAAAGTTTAGATTTCGATGCTTAAAGTCAACTTCGCTGGAGCTTTAGATTGCTGTGCGTTTGATTTCCATGATGATTTTCCCCACGTGTGGGGGAGTGTGTGCAGTGGGATGATATGGTTTTAATTCTTTACAGCCTAAGAATTTAAGGGAATACTTAGAGTGACAAGGATTTACGTTAGCTTCCGTAGAGAATGCTTGAAAGTCAATTATTAAAGAGCATGGTGAATTAGCTAAATCGATTGGAGTAAATTCAGAAAGTGATTTAGAAAAATTAAAGACTTGATGCGTCACCCATCTTCCTTTATCAGATTTCTCTTCTTATATTGATAAAGCTTCTAAGTTATGTGTGGATAATGTGGGAACTATTGAAGCTAAGTTGGTTAGAGACGGAATCGGCTTAACTCAATTCTTTCAAGACTCTTCCGATGATGATAAATATAAAACTTCTTACGCTTTTAGAAAGCACAATCTTGATTTCTTATCTCTAATTAGTCATACTCCCGAGAAGGGGGAAAAGTTTGAGCCTGCCATAAGTAAATATAGGACGTGATGTAATTCCACTTTTAAGGCAAAGCCGAAACCCGATTTATTGAAAAATTTTCAAATGTTCTGTAAGCCTAAGAATTTCACCACCATTAGGGCTTACTTAAATGGAAAAGAGTTTCTTACAGAGTCAAAGTATGATTCAGAGTTAGATGTTCGTTACAGAAAGATTAGTGATTTAGCTTCTTATAAATACGATATTTCAGAATTTGGAAAAGAAGCTTTGAAAGAATGATGTGAAGATAACTTAAATAAGAGTTTTCATGATTCCTTAAGTGTCCTAGATGAGATCTTACCTAAAGTGATTTTTAGGTGTGTTAAGGATCCTAATTCGGAAAGAAATCAAGTATCTATGTAAGAATATAAAGATCTTGTAATTCTTTCAGTAGATCCCTACTATTGTTTATTTCTATAGAATAAACTCATGTGTTTTCATTCTCATTAGTAGTTTCTAATAAAACATAAGGCCGTTTAAATTCCGTACTTTCTTTAACCCTTCCTTATTCCACTACTTCTTGTTTCATTATTGACATTCGACTCTCTAGTTTGTGGATTGAATGAAGTTCCATCGCCTTTACTTTAAGATCGACTTTCGTTAGCATATTTGTAATCTTTTATAGGAGGCTCTTCATCCGTAAGAGCTTTAGTTTTTCTTCTGCATTCATTAAGAAAGAGGTGACAATTACCTCCTCTATCCCAATTAATGTAGGCAAAATCCTATCATCGGAAATAACCGTACCTACTTAGTTGTTAATTGTTTAAATGATAGATCATTTATAAGACAATGTTCCCAGTATCCGTTGTGTGAACCAATTCAAGATGAACTAACTCCATAATCACCTAGTAAATCATTCGCATGCAATTCCATTTGCTCAAAGCAAAAAGTCTTAAAAACGTCAAGATTATCCTTTGCCTCTTCAGGAAAATTTTTAAGGTTTGTGTCGCTTCACCCCTGAGATGTAAGATAATTTCACCTCTTTTCCCAAATTACATGTTCGGGATCATATACCTTTTCGTCTTTAGCCCATTGTCCTTTACTGCTTATCTGCTGAATATATCCATTTACCTTCTTGGCTGTTTCCCTAAACTTTCTCATCTTAGTTTGATAATTACGTTCTTTAATTTGGGAAGTTCCAAATAAGGCGGCAAGAGTAGTAATTCCTGCTCCACCAATCCCTAATAGTATTCACCCCCTTGACATAAGAGGGTGAATATTTACATCTGTTTTTCGTCTTTTTCGTAGTAATGGACTGGGCTTAAGGTGAAAGGTTGAATTACTTTTTTATATGTTTCTCAGTTGTTTTAGAAAGCTCTCCAAACCTTTTCATTTACATAATTATGAATTTGAAATCTTTAGTCTTATATTCATATCTATCTGAATATTCATGCTCAGAATCCCCACATTTACTGGCGACCTTTTTGGAATCTGTTATTTCTTTCCTGTGTTTTGATCCGTGTAATTCTTTATATTCGGATGTTTATCCGAAAGAACTCTAGTCTTTACCCTAGACTCTTAATGGAGTCCATTTAATATTTATGGCTAAATTTTTACTTTTTCTATCTTCAATTAAAAAATGACCCCTTTTCAAACCTAAATCTATTAAGCATTTTTCACCATGAAAACCTTTATGCCTTTAATTTTATTGGGGGTGGGAACTGCGGGAATAGGGGGTTGATATAAGTTTCATCATCTGAAACCAAAGACATTACGACAGTATTTGGAATGGCAAGGATTGAGATTGATTTCAGATTCGGAGGCTAATTACTGAAAGGCTGTATTAGAAGAGAATCAGGAACTAATTAAAAAACTAGATATAGGTACTTCTAATATTGAAGGTTTAAAAGAGTGATGCAAGAAGCATATAGATACTGAGAGTTATGAGGATCTTAAGGAAAATGCTTCTCTATTATGTGTAGATAATCCAAAGACAGTTAAAGCTAGGATTATCCAATTAGATGGAGATATTAGTAAGCTAATGTCTAGTGGAGATGATAATAAGTACAAGGTGGCCTATGTATTTCGAAAACACATTAATGGCTTTCATGACCTAATAGGTTATAAGCCGCAGATAGGAAACAATGGTAAAGAACTTGAGGATCTTCCGACTGCTAGTGCTGCTTTTAAAAAGTGATGTGAGGATTCATTAAAGAGAGGGATAGAAGAGACATTAATTTTTAATGTTAGGACTTTTTGTACGCCTAAGAGCTTCTCAAGTATTCTCGAATTAATAACTCAAAATGGGGAGAGTGATTTGTTGTTAACAAATGGGAATAATGCTAGTGATTTGAGTTCTAAATATGAATCTATTAAGGAATTAGATTCTTGAAAAGAGGATAGCGAAAATAGTGCAAGAAATGTGAATGACTTGAAGAAATGGTGTGAGGAGAATCGGGATAAGAATTTTTATGAAAAAGAAGTATTTAGCAAGGTTTATCCAAAATTCAGATTTAGATGTCTTAAAGGATCCGGTGATGAAAAATCACTAACCTTATAACATATAACTTTGGAATGCTAGTATCCAAAATCCTCTTTCTAAGAGTGTTTATTTCACTCTTCCTGCCAATGTGCTGGTATATCAACTTGCTCCCCTTCACTTAATCAATCCTTCTGGTTTATACTGTCATTAAACACCCATGTGTTTTCTTTATTATTATCCGACTTACCTCATCAAACAAACGCCTTGTTTTTGCCACCACTATTACATGCGTTCTCTACTTTACGTTTCAGCTCCTCCTTATCCCACAAGTTCTTTTTTTCTATTTCCTGTAAGAATTCATCTTTAGTTCAAAACTGTTCTTCAAATTTCTTAACCTTACGTGTTACTGTTCCTACTGTGCCTTGTGGTCCACGGTATTCATTGTCATAATCTACTAAATAAATATTGCAATTATTCCTATTAGGAACCCTCTTTTTTGGTTTTTCAGTTAAAGAGGTAACTTGAGATAGTAAATCTTCTTCATTATTTGAACCTTTAGTTTCTAATAAAACAGCTACAGCCCCACCCAGAGAAACTATTGCAGCTGCAACTTTAGGAATCAAAGTATTCATACTGAGCCCATCCTTAATATATTCCTAAAGGTTTTTATTTAATTTATTCCGAATTGAAGATGAATGGATCTAGTTTTTGTATTTTTGATACGTATATATAAACATTATTGGATATAACTTCGAAAGATAATATTTACGACCTGACAAAATGAATTTTAAATTTTGCTAATAACAAACGTCCCAAAGATTTATGTTTAATTTGTTCCGATAAATCCATCAATTGGCCTTAAGTTTTTCTTACATTTTTGCTTCCATATTTATTACATAATACATTGGCATGTTTTTCATTTGAAGAGCCTTCGTTTTATCCCCTCTTTAGGTTTTTTGCACCCTTAGATATTAAGAAAGAGGTGGAAATTATTATTCTTCTTATTCCAGTTAGACCCGCCCATCTTTAAAGTTCTAGCAGTAGGAATCAAGTATCTAAAACTATCCATTTAATTGTCGGAATTCCAATTCACTTACTAAACAGTAAGTTCAGTATGCTTTTTGTGGGGGAATGTTGCTTGCACTAAGACCATGTTCCCCGACAATATCATTCGCATTAGATTCCAGTGTTTCAAAACAAAAATTCTTAAAAGCCGCAAGATTCTTCTTGGCGTCTTCGGGCAAATACTCTAAATCAGCTTCACTTCACTGTTTAGATTTCAGATAACTAAATCTCTTATCTCAAATCTCATGTTCAGGATCGTATACTTTTGTATTTTTATCTCAAAGCTGTTTTGCACTAAGATCCGAAATATATCCATTTACCTTCTTAGCTGTTTCTCTAAACTTTCTCATCTTAGTTTGATAATTACGTTCTTTAATTTGGGAAGTTCCAAATAAGGCGGCAAGAGCAGTAATTCCTGCACCACCAATCCCTAATAGTATTCGCCCCCTTGACATAAGAGGTTGAACATTTACATCTGTTTTTCGTCTTTTTCGTAGTAATGGACTGGGCCGAAGGTTAAGGGTCGAATGACTATTTTTATATGTTTCCGGGTTGTTTTAGAAAGCTCTACAAATCACTTTAATTCGTAAGAGCTTTAGTTTTATTTTCTGCACCCCTATAGATGAGAGATAGAGTGGAAATTACACTACTAATTCCAGTTAAAGCTAGACCCCCCTCACTTTAATGAATTTAAAAACTTATATTTATAGATGTTTAATTACGACAGACCATTAGGTTAAGAATGATTCCTAATTTAGTCTATTCAATATCTATTATCTCATCATTGTCCTTTCCTATTTCTAGTTAAAAAAGAAGTCTTCCCCCACCATTAAAGCCTTGATTCCTTTAGGTTTATTAGGAGTAAAAACCGTAGAAAGGAGTACGGCATAAGCTTCAATTTGAAATCAAAAATATTAGGGGGGATTTAGGTTGTTTGTTGATTCGGAGATCAGAAATTAAGACAAAGTGTTTAATGTAATCTATCCCGAGTTCAGATTCGAATGTCTTAAAAGAATAAATACTGAAGTATTACTACTCCGTAACAGATAGCTATAAGGTAACTACGTAACCCAGAACTCTTCTAAGAATTTTTTCCACTTCATTCTTCAACTCAGTGTTTCGGCATATCGACTGATGAATCGTTTAACCAGTCAACGTTATTGTCTATTTTATCATTATACACCCATGTTTTTGGTTTCGAATGATCTTGGTAATATCACTCAACAAATGCTTTTTTTCCATTCTGTGAACAAGCAGTTTCTATCTTGCTTTTTAAGTCATCCTTATTTCACAACCCCTTTTCCTCCACTTCCTTTAAAAATTCATCCTTAGTCCAAAATCTTTCCTCGATTTTTTGAAGTTTACGGCTGTATGTATTTCCTGCTGAATATATAGAATTGTATTCTGCCTCAAAAATGTTGCAAACACTCTTGTTTGGAACTCTCTTTTTTGGTTTTGCAGTTAAAGAATCAACCGCAGATAGTAGATCTATCGGACTACTTGAATTTTTAGTTTCAAACAAAACAGCTATAGCGCCACCAAGAGAAGCCACCAAAGCTACAGCTTTAGGAATTAAAGTGTTCATAACAAATCAGTTCTTTATTAATTTTGAAATAGACTCCCAAAAGTTTTTGATAGAGAAAGTGATAGATTCGTTAAATCTAAATATCTGTTAACTAATGTCTTCTTTAGTGTTTACTAAGTTGGCTTTTGTATCTTCTGCAGGAGTGGTTGGAACGGTTGGTGTGATGTATGTAGGGAGTAAGGTGGCAGATTTTTCTAGTGTTTCAGATGACGTGGATAGTATCATAGAGACAGTTTCAGATAAGTACAAGAATAGATTAATTAAATCCAATTCTAATGATCAGAAATGAAAGAGCAGATTAGAGAAGTTGAGAAAGAGCTTAAAGCAGGATTTAGATCCCGAGTTAGAGAAGATTAAGTCAGATAACAGTAAAAAGGAGTCTGATCTTAAACAGTGATGTGATTCAGCTGCCATTCAACCGTGAGAGAAGGACAGTCGCATTGTGAAAGGAATAGAAGATTTTTGTACTTTAACCATAAAGGATCAAGTTGGGAAAGGAAAGTTGATTTCTAAAACAGGGACAGAGGAATGGAAGTTAGCTAATGGGAAGTTAAGGGATTTTAAGGAAGATAAACTGTCTAATGAAATGAAGAAGCTTCAGGATGAGATTAAGAAGAATGAGAGTTCAGATGTTTTGGAAAAGTGATGTTTTAATAATATGGAAGATCCTTTTATTGACGCAAAAGATGTCAAATACTTGGATGTATCTACTTTTTGTGTAAAGGTTTCTCAAAAATCTCAAGGTAAGACTGGTCCAGATTCGACAACATAAACTTCAACAGTTTAGTTTTTTAATTGGGGAATATATTTGATCGGGTTTTAAAGTGCTTTTTTAAAAACTTTTCCCAACCGAGAAGTTGAGAGATATTTAAACGTTAAGAGTTATTTGTAAGGATTTATGACTACTTCCGGAACTTTAAGGATAGTTTCAGCAGCAACTTTGGGAGCCGCAGGAACTGGTGGAGCAGTATATTTTGGAAGTAAAGCATTAAGTTATTCCGATTCCAAAGGGGATAAGATGAAGTCGATATATACCTTCGGAGATAAGTTTGTAGGAAGACTGGTTACTGTGAATGCTTCTGATAATAAGTGAAAGATTAGACTTGATAAGTTAAATCAAGCCAAGATTAAGAGTCCGCGTGAAAAGGGATTGCCGGAATTAACGAAGCAGGATGATTTACATCAATGATGCATAAATACCTCTTCTGAAGAATTTGATGCACAAAGAGAGTCGGTATTCGAGTCTTTTTGTGTTCTTATGAATAAGGAACAGATATCTGAATCCTTAATACAGTCGGGAGGGCAGTGGAAGGAGGCTAATGAAAGAATTGGAAAAGTTGAAGATTCAAAGCTTTCTCCTGAATTGAAAGAAATAAAGAATAAGGTTAAGGCAAATGCCACATCTGGAACGGAGTTAAAGGATTGATGTGTTGCTAAATATGATCTACCTTTTAAAGGAGATAGGGATTTCGAATACGTAAAGCTTTATTGCACTGAAATTGTCGCTGCTTCATCGGCATCTCCTAGTGGTCCTTAAAAGAACTTAACTAGAAACACATCTATCACTTACTTTCTGAAATAATTCGGTTGCTCCAACTTCATAAGTCTTACTTCTCAACTTTTCTTCACATCATTTCTTTAAAGCCGGTCCACCTTTATCTTTGTTAGATTTATCGTTTTCAGTAAACTCGGTGGTTTTAATATCGTTTACAACTCCTTCTTTATCTTTAATTCCATCATATTTACCCTCTCAACCATTCCTTAAGATAGGCTTCTCAAGCATGCCCTCTATTGTTTCAGGTTTAGCTATACATCACTTTTTAATCTTGTCAAGTATTTCATCTTGATTGGGGGTACCTACTTTCTTATTTATATTTTCAAAACATCACTCTTCCATAAGAATGGCTACTTCTTCATGATTGGAGCTCTCACTAATAGAGTCTTTTTTGTTCTTAAGCATGGCCATTAAATCCTTATCTGACTTCTTGGAAAACTCAAACGTAGTCTTGTACGATTCTCTATTGGTTGCCAAAGGAACACCCTTTAATAAACCCTTCAGGGTTTCTGGTTTTTCACGCATCTTATAAATTCCATATCCCCCAAGTCCCATTCCTCCTAAGCCTCCTACTGTAGCTAAGGGAAATAATTTACCCATTAGATTCTTTAGTACAGAAGTACTTTATATTCTCAAAAGCATTCAAATACTCGGAATCAGTAACTAATTTCTGAGTTGCGACTTTGCATCCATTCTTAAGTTTGTCCAGACTAGTAGATTGACTATGTTGTTCGGAACTTCCAATATCAATATTAGGGAGCTTCTTCTGATTAGTTGTAGACTTATATTCATCAAACTTACCTGTTCAGAAAGAGCTATCTTCATTATCTTTCACTAACACTCTTCCTTCGGAAGATAATTTATCTGTAATAGTCTTTCCTCTGGAGCAATAGGATAGAAATTCTGAGTACAGCTTAGCTTTTGAATCCGTTACCTTCTCTTCTAACAGACTTGTGCATTTATTCTTGAATTCAGTGGGAACTGTATCTCCATTGCCTTTTTTTAAGCCTCATGGGTCATTAGTTTTATATGACTTCCAATTGGCAGACCAAGCTTCGGAATCTCCATCTAATTTCAGAAGAACTTTAGTTTTCTCTTTAGAGAATAATTCCTTTATGGAGACTTCGGAAGATTGAATCATCTTGTAAGCCAATACACCTCCCCCACCAATGCCGACAACACCTCCAGTACCTAAAGCAATCTTAATTAGAGTACCCACCTACTTTAAGCAGAAGTTCTTAAAATCTTCATTCTCTCCTTCATATATTCGTTCGGACAGCTTCTTACATCCGGAAACCATCTTTCCTTGTCAACCAGAATCTGAATCAGAGCTTCCTTTACCTTTAAGAGCTTCTACTAATTCGGGAGATAAATCCTTTTCTTGTTTGGTAGAAAACGTATTGTATTTGTTTTTAAAATCCGTTCCCGTAGTAATTAAATTCTTATTTCCTTCCTTCTTATCTAGATTGTTAAAAAAACAGTACTTGGCAAACTCTTCTAGATATTTAGTGTGATCTTTGGGAAGCGTGTAAACTTCTTCACATGCCTGTTTATGGAGAATTTTAGCTTGATCTGTTTGTGAAGTTCTTTTGTCGTGTGCCGCTTTTAACGGTGTATAGGATGGAGCAGTACTTTCGCTTTTTAGAGTTTCAAACTTTTTATCTCAATCTGCTTGTTCTGCAAGAAGAGCTAATTTGTACTTACTTTTAAGATCATCCTTTTTAGCTGTTGTCTTATCATCTCGGGTAACAACCCAATAACCTCCACCGACTGCACTTACCGTTCCCAGAGAGGCGATTCCGAATATTTGAAGTTTTCCAATTGCCATGACGAATTTTGATATTTATTTAGAAGAGTTACAAGATTGGGAGTTTTTTACTTTTTCTTGTATGGTGCTTAACTGTTCTTCTTTCTGAATATAGTTTCTTTGTATTATGCAGGATATGTTGTTGCAAGTCCCTGTCGATGCCCCAGAATTGGTGTACCCCCTTAATAGATTCTTTTTATTCTTCAACTCCTTATGAATATTTAATAGATTGGTACTAGATCCTTCTTCCATTTTCTCCTTGTTATATTTGAATTTGAATGATTGCGGATAATTGGCAAAATAGTAGTTCTTATTATCATTTGCTTCCTTTTCATAATCTGTATTAATAGATTTGTAGAAGGTATTTTCAAAACCAGAATTCAAAGGTTTATAGTAATAGTCAACAAATCCATAGGTCATAGAACCAATTAATTCTTTCTCGCTAGAATCGTCACTAGGAAAGTTGTCAAAGTTACTGATGTCAGTTAACTTTATGTGCACTTGTATTGGGTTGAAATATATGTTGCCCTTAAAAGATGTAAGATTTGTTAAATAGAGTGAGAACCGTTTTTGATTTTTGATGATATCTTGCGAGTTACAAGGGGAGGTAGAACAACATCCTGCACCACTAGTTCCTTGATTACAACAGTAGTTAGTTACAGAAGCAGGACTATTCTTTCCAAGCCATTCTAGATGTCTAATTATGTTTATTCAGTGTTGAACTTGTATGTAGTAACTGGCTAAGGAAGATAAGAAGGCATACTTTTTGTATTTATCTCCCCTTTCTCAAGTTATCTTCTTTCACGAATTAGACTGAGAGTCATAATACTTAACCTTAGATAGATTTCCTAAGTCTTCAATTCATATCTTTATACGCTCTTGTTTGTTGCTATCTTTGCTATCTTTGCTATAAAAGTAAATTTCCAAAGCCTTTGTATAATCAGGATAGTCAGCACTTAGTGTAAGCGCAATAGAACTGCTAAGCAACGCTATTCCTGATATTGGCATTAAGTATTTCATGTTCCTTTAACTCTTCTTGGCTTATATGGCTTAAGAATATTATTTCAATAGAGGATTAATTGTTTGAGTTGAGTATTCCAATAAAGTTACATATTTTTGCATCGGTAGTCGGAATGCCGGCTATATTTCTTACCACTACCACTATAGACTGAGATAGTAAGAATCATGCAAGATGGGTAGAAGTATATTTTCAAGATAAAAAAAGTAGCCCAGAAGAGAGAATTAGAGTTTGAATAGAGGATTTAAGTAATCTATCCAAATATAGTTATTTCAAAGATGGAAAGTGAACTAGTTATAGATATCTATTAACTTCTGATTCAGATAGTAAGAAGTATTCTTTATTGGCTAATATAGCCAGGGAATTCTTATTAAATCAACATAAGCTCAATGTTTTAAAGGGAATTTTCATCTCAAATAACAATGACACCACACTTTCCTCATGTCCTAATGGATGTGCAGGAAGAAGTAATTGCAATCCTGGCACCATGGAATCCGGGCATAAAAGCTTCTTTCGAGAATTGCGGAATCTAGAAAGTGCTTGAACTGGGAATTATTTAAGCCCAGTCACTGCCTATATAAATCTGGAGGATTTACAATTTAGCTCCCTCAATACTCAGCAGGAGAATAAGGAGATGTATGGATCTGTAGTTTATGGAAAGGTTAACTATGACTATAAGGCCACTTCGAATGATAAGTACTTTGCTAATTATCCCAGCAAGTTCTCTTTAACTATAGACAAGGATGGGAAGTTGAAAAAAGGAACTAATGGTAATGATCTTATGATGGTGTCTGAGAAATTAAAGAATTGAAAGACTATGCATTCTAAAAATCAAGTAATTTCTAAACAGTGCTGTTGCAACAACACAGACAATTCCTTTGATTGTTTATTGGCTTCTAATTTCGTGAAGGAGGAGAGCCAACTACACACTATCAAGAGTAGTGTAACCAGCTTCAGTAATAACTGCTCTAGTTAGAATCCACCATTTCTCTAATGGGATCTCTATATGTATTCTTTAAAAACAGGAAGTCATGAGAATAAGCTAATACAGATGCTCCCCGTTACCGTTACAAAATTCATTCCTTTTAAATCTCTTCTCATTGGGTTACAGGATAGAATATCCTATTATTCTACTTTCCTCTTTAGCTACGATGGAGATTCTTAGATATAGTTTAGTTTTAGTCAGTTGTGTGATAGGTGGAGTAGGGGGTTTGTATTACTCCATAAGGCCTACCAACATGAGAACATACATGATAAATAATGGGAAGACTCCATTGAGATCTGGGGAGCCATCTTGAAGATATAGCTTAGCTATAAAGAATAATTTACAAAAGATAAATGGTTCAGAAATGGCAGGAATATTGGGTGGTTCAAGTTTTGACAACCCCACCCATGATCAGATTGAGAATTTAAGAAATTATTGCACCACAAATTTTCAAAAGCATCCTAGACAAGTGGGAACTAGTGTCAAAACCAATCTAGAAACCTTTTGTACCTATTAATTCTTCTTCAGACAAAACTGTTTTAAGTTGTTGTATATATTCTTTTTATCGTTGTAGTAAACTCTGTCCTTCTTTATGTGACAGTAATCCATAACTTTCTTTATCTTCTTATCCTCAGATGTTTCATTAGTTATTGCCCTAACATCAATGTTCTTTAATTTATTCTTTCAATCCTCTAAATTATTGCTACTGTCTAATGTATGGCCTTCTAGGATAATCTTATCTTCCATATTCAAGGTACACCACCTGGCCGCAAATATAAACAGATAACTATTCTTAGCCCTAACAGGTTGCTTTATAGCTTCACTACACCACATCATGAGAGAAACTTCTCCTTCGTCATCATCCTCATAATTCAATAGCTCCACAGAACCATTCTTCAAAGATTTCCATGTGGAGGATATGAATTCTCTATTATCTATAAATGCTTTTTGAAATCGTGTCGCTCTTTGTCCTCCATTACCTCCTTTATTTGACAATTTAAAGATAAATTCAAAACCCTCTGATGTAAGAGCGTCTCCTATATTTCCTGTCCTAGTGCATGCATAATGATAGGCAGAACAACAGGAGAATGTGACTCCAGATGTGCCGACAATTAACTTTGCACCCAACATTAGAACAAACTATTAATAAGATTCTAATGGCCTATTGTTGTTTATTCTTGAAAGATATCTCATGAAGATATGCATATTTAGATTTGCGAAATATTCTTTAAATAATTAAACTTTTAGGGGAGCTTTAATTTCAATCCCTTGAATTATGCTTTGGGGGTTAATACCTCCCATTTGGCTTGGGGCGTTGGAGTGTTAGGTTTCTTGTCCACTGTTATTTCTTTTACATATTGAACCGCGCCACCAATAGGAGTAGCTTTAGAAGATGAAGGATATAGGTTAATTTCAGAATCGCGGGATAAAGAAGAACTGTATAGGAGATCTTTTCTAAGGAACAAAAATGTCCTAATAGATATGAATCTAGATGGACAAATGAATGATGGGATTGAAGATGACGAAGGTTCTATTGCTTTAAATATCTGGTGCGATCTTAATTTAAGCAAGAAACTGTTTTTCGTAAGTTTGACTAAATACAAACAGTTCTGTGCTTTATCTATGTCTGATGTTTTGTGATTAGAAAAGAAGGGTCAACAGACCTTAAATATTAATAAGTTCCATTATATTCTTGGGAAACCAGAGGGGCGTTTCAAGAATACATTATTCCCTAGATTTCGGCTTACTTGGGATGATAAAAATCTTAAAAGATCATATGATATTTGAAAGAATTGATGTGAGTTTGAATTGTCCAAACCCTATTTCTTTGAAAGTGGGCGTATTAAAAACACCATTAAAGTCAATTGTATGATGGATGAAGGAGAGTTATATGCAAGATTTAGTTCGTAACAAATATTAAGAGTAATAAATTTAAAGTTTCAGAATTCTTAGTTATCGGTAGTTCAAGGGAAGGATGTGAAAGATAGTAGTGGGTAGAACTTTGTTTACTAATAATGTAACGTATCGGGATAGATATGCAAAGTAAGTTAGTGTTGGGCACCACAGGAGCTGTCGGTGTCGTTGGGATTTCTGGAGCTACTTATGTCGTTCTTAAAAAGGATGCTCCAAGATCAACTCTTAGGGAGTTATTTGATGGAAGTAAGGGGAGAGTTCTTTTGGATGCTTTTGGAGATCAACATGACAAGGTATGAGAACAATTGGCTAAGGAATATAAGGATTCAAGAACTGGAAAGGCAGAGATATCAGAAGATTATGTATCTAAAACCGTTCCAACTAAAGAATCATTAAAAAGGTATTGTTTGGAAGCATCTTCAAGAACTGATGTTAAGGAATTGGAATCATATTTTGAATGGTGTTCTAGAAATTCTATGAAGACTCAATTCAATTCCTCATCAGGAAGCAAGAAGTGAAATGAATCTAGACAAGTATCTGATTGGGCGGAATCTAAGACTACTTATGATAAAGAAAGCGGTGATGATTTATTAATCCCCACGGGATCAGGTAGCGAAACCATTTCTAAAACACAAAGCAAGGCGGAGGATTTTATGAAATGATGTTCTAAACAAGAAAATATTCCTTACGTAAATAATGACGATTCGACATATAAGAAAGCGGAAAAGCTTTGTCTTAAGTAATGGCAGCATTAGCTCCCCTTAAGTTTTTAGGTATATCTTGTGTGGGAGTTGGCGGAACTTGTAGTGTTGTCTATGTGGGAAGCTCATGACTGTCCGGTTTTTCCGGTTTGGATGTGGAGGATGACAGTATTATACAGACCGTTTCAGATAAATTTAGCAATAGGTTAATTTCTAATTCTAAGGATAGAAATGGAGTTTGAAAAGCTAGGTTGGATAAGTTACGAAAGCATTCAAATGGAGAATTGGATAAGGATCTTAAAGCCATAAAAGAGACTAAGGAAAAGACGGAAAAGGATTTGCGAGATTGATGTGAAGCAGCAAAGATAAAGCCTCATTCTGGAGAGGGGAATTCCTTGATGGTTCAAGGTGTAGAGGCTTATTGTACTTATGTGATTAAGGATCAAGTTAATAAGGCTATCCATAAGAAAGATATAGATACTTGAAAGCCAGTTAATAAGAAATTGATGGAACACAAAGGTTCACTTTCCAACGAAATGAAAGAATTGCAAAAGAAAGTTAATCGTGAAGAGTCCGATGAGCTTCAGAAGTGATGTTTTGAAAGTTATGAAAAGCCATTTAAAGATAAGAATGATCAACTCTACAAGGATGTCTCGTCATTTTGTATTCCTGTTAAAGCAGCTGCAAAGGCTTCCGTAACTCCAGATCCATCTAAATCTCCTACTTCAGTTCCTGCCGAAGGTTCAAAAACAGCTTAAGTAGTGAGTTGAAATTAAATGTCTTTAGGATATTTGAAATTAGCCTCTATTGGAGCGATGGGCGTTGGAGGTACTGCTGGAACGGTATATTTAGGTAGTAAAATAGCTGATTTTTCTGGAGTTGAAGGAGATCAGGATGATATTGTTGATGTTATAGCTGATAAGTTTAAGGATAGGCTTTTAAAGGATTCTAAGAATAATAAAGAGAAGTGAGAATCTAGATTTAAGAAATTAAAACAGGATGGTAGCGGAAATCTGCATTCTTCTTTAAAGAAAATTAAAGATAATAATCAAGCTAAAGCTGACGACTTAAAGGCTTGATGTACAGATTCCTATATTAAACCTATGGAAGATGAGACTTTTACTAATAACGTGGAGAGATTCTGTACTTTGCTTATTAAAGACCAAATTAATAACTTAATTAGCGATGCAACTAAGGATAAGTGGACTGATAATAATGAATTTTTAAAGAAGAAAGAAAAGAGCTTTCTTTCTAAGGAGATGCAAGGAATTCAAGATAAATTAACGAAAGATGAAACAGCCTTATCCACTTGATGTCTTGGAAAGTATGAGTCTTTCTATAAAGGCAAAGAGGATCCTACGTACAAAGATGTACATGGGTTCTGTAAAAAAATTCCTAAGCAGTCTACCGCGCCGTCTCAATTCCAGGCTGCTGCGTCCACTTCCGCTCAACCTAATGCAGCTCAAGTGGCTGCATAGGGTATTGGTGTTTAATGGCTTTAGCATATTTAAAAGTTGCCTTGGTGGGAACGGCCGGAGTTGCTGGAACAGCAGGAACTATTTATGTTGGCAGTAAGGCAATAGATTTTTCTTCCGTTACTGAAGATAGTGACGAGATTATTCACACAGTTAAAGACAAATTTAAGAGTAGGTTAATAAGTAAGCCCAAGTTTAGTGACGGTTGAAATGAGAGACTTACTAAGCTGAAAAGGGATAATTCTCAGGATTTACATGAAGGTCTTAAAAAAATTAAGGATAAGAATTCCCAAGCCACAGGAGATGATTTAAAGAAATGATGTAATGACTCCTATATTGAGCCTTATGAAGAGAATAGTGCTTTGGTTAAGGGAATAGATAAGTATTGTACGTATTTAATTAAGGATCAAATTAATGGTTTAATAACTGGTAAAACGGAACAGGATTGGAAGGAAGCTAAGGAACAGTTTGCGGCCATGAAAGATGAGCAACTTTCAGAAGAGATGAAGAAAATAAAAACAGAGAATAAATTAGATACTTGATGTTTGGGGAAATACGAGAGTCCTTTTACAGATGCAAAAGATCCTACTTATTTAGAGGTGTCAAAGTTTTGCAAAGAGATAAAGCCTAAGAAGGCACCTTCTCCAGCTCCTACGGGACCTAAGTAGATATGTCTTTATTGGGTTCTTCTAAATTAGCTGTCATTGCCTTAGCTGGAGTTGGTGGCACTGTAGGAGTAGTTTATGTGGGTGAAAAAGTTGTTGATTTTTCTGGAGTTCAAGATGAGGATGATAGCATCATAGAGACAATTTCAGATAAGTACAAGACTAGGTTAGTTAAAGCGGAAGCTAAAAGTAATAAGTGAGACGTTAGATTAAAGAAACTTAGGAGTTGGAGTGGATCTACACTTGATCAAGAGTTGCAGAAAATTAAAAGTGATAACGGGAAGAAAGGAGAGGATCTTAAGAATTGATGTGAATCCGCAGCCATTCAACCATACGAGAAAGATAGCTTAGTTACTCAAGGAGTAGAAGCTTTCTGCACTTTGACAATTAAAGATCAAGCTAATGGAACTATGTCTACATCTAAGAAGGATATTTCAGATTGAAAAGAGGTTAATAAAGTATTCTCCGAACTCACAAAAGATTCTTTATCTGAGGATTTACAATCCGTTTGAGACAAGGTAAAGAGTAAGGTTGATACTTCTTTAGATCTTAAAGAATGGTGTTTTAAGAAATATGATGAACCCTTTGTAGGTAAAGATAATGCTCTTTATAAGGAGGTAGTTAAGGTTTGCAAAGCTCCAAAACCTGCTCCTGCTAAGCCTAACGGCTCTACTACTTCAGCATCCGGCACCACACAAGCGGGAGATATTTAATCTTTATCTCCCTTAATTAGTATGACTAAGACTTCTTTGGTGGTGATATCTTCATTAGGAACTGGGGCTGTAGGAGTAGGAGGATATTATTCTTATCACTCTCTTTTAAATAAGCCAAACACTCTATTATCTAGAATCCAGTTTTCTCTAGAAAAGCATAAGAAGATTCTTTCTAGCGGGGATAAAGAATGAAGTGGTTGAACTGAGGTTTATAAAGCAAGCTCCGAGAATAAGATATCGGGAATTGATTCCGATGGACTTTCTAAATGATGCGAAACGATTTTAAAGAGTGTGGATGAGACTAAGTTAGATTTAGCCTCTACATGATGCGTGATAAATACACGTACTCTATTAGAGGAGATCTCTTCTACCTCTAAGACTGCTTTATTACCCTTAAAAGGAGATAACGCAGATGCTTGGGGAAAAGCTTGAGAGTTTTATGATAAGAACAAGACTCAATTTGGATTAGCTATTGAAGACAGTACTTTTAAACAAGAAGCAACCGATAAAGCAAAAGGTACTGAGGCCCTAAAAAAGTGATGTTCTGGTTTATTAAATAAGAAGATGTATGAGCCGTTAGGATCGGAGGTGAAAGCTAGGGAAAAGGTGGAGAAATGATGCTCATCTAACCAAGTTTAGTCTCCCATTCCCTCTTTACACTTCAATGAGAAAGAATCGGTAAACATAAATCTTTCCAAGACATCTATTTTGTAAGTATTAACCTTTGTTTTGAAATTATGTCTGTAGTTGCCCCTCTTAAGTTGGCTGTTTTAGCTTGTGCCGGAGTTGGTGGAACTTGTAGTGTTGTCTATGCGGGAAGTTCATGGCTGTCTGGATTTTCTGGTTTGGATGTGGAGGATGACAGCATTATACAGACTGTTTCAGATAAGTTTAGTAGTCGATTAATTGCCAAAGGAAAAGACAGTGTTTGACAAACTAGGTTAGATGAGCTTCGGAAACATAAAGGCGAAGAATTGGATAAGGATCTTAAAGCTATAAGAGACGATAGTAAGAAGAAAAAAGAGGATTTGCGTGATTGATGTGAAGCAGCTAAGATAAAGCCTAATTCCGGAGAAGGAAGTGATTTGCTTGTTAAGGGAGTAGAGGCTTATTGTACTTATGTTATTAAGGATCAAGTTAGTAGGGCTGTCAATAAGAACGACGAGGAGACTTGAAAGCCAATTAATAAGAGATTAATGGAATATCAGGGTTCACTTTCCAATGAAATGCAGAAGCTAAAGGAGAAAGTTAAGGATGAAAACTCTATAGATCTGAAGCAGTGGTGTTTTGAAAGTTATAAAAAGCCATTTAAAGATAAGAATGATCAACTCTATAAGGATGTTTCTACATTTTGTGTTTCCGTTAAGGTCGCTAAAAAGCCTGCTGCAGAAAAATCTGCAAGTGAAGCACAATCTACACAACCGGGAAGTACGTAATTAAATGTCTTTAGGGTATTTGAAATTGGCTTCTGTTGGGGCGATGGGGGTTGGAGGTACTGCTGGAACGGTATATTTAGGTAGTAAAATAGCTGACTTTTCTGGAGTTGAAGGGGAGCAGGATGATATTGTTGATGTTATAGCTGATAAGTTTAAGGATAGGCTTTTAAAAGATACGCAGAATAATAAAGCGAAGTGGGATGCGAGATTTCAAAGGTTAAAAGCAGATAATAGCAATAATTTACATGCTTCTTTACAGAAAATTAAAGGTGATACGAATGCTAAAGTGGATGATTTAAAGACTTGATGTACAGATGCTTATATTAAGCCAATTGAAGATGAAACATTTACCAAAAATGTAGAGCAGTTTTGCACCCTATTTATCCAAGATCAAATCAGTAACTTACTTAAGGGTAAAACTGAGGATAAGTGAAGCGAAAATAATGATGTTTTAGAGAAGAAGGAAAAACGGTCTCTTTCTAAAGAAATGCAAGAAATTCAAGATAAGTTAAAGACCGATAAAAAGGCTTTATCCACTTGATGTCTTGGAAAGTATGAGTCTTTCTATAAAGGGAAAGATGATCCTACGTACAAAGATGTACACGAATTCTGTAGAAAGATTGCTAAGAAACCTGCAAAAACTTCTGAAGCAACAGGACCAACATCCACTGTTGCTTCTCCGGAACAAACCGCTTCGGGAACAGGACCTTAATGACGTTATCATATTTAAAAGTTATTTTGGTGGGTACAGCGGGAGTTGCTGGCACTGCTGGGACTATTTATGTCGGAGGTAAGGCGATAGATTTCTCTTCAGTTACTGAAGATAGTGACGAGATTATTCATACAGTTAAAGACAAATTTAAGAGTAGGCTAATAAGTAAATCGAAATTTAAAGGTTGAAAAGAAAGATTTACAAAGCTACAGTCAGACGATTCTCAAGATTTACATGAAGGTCTTAAGAAGATTAAGACCAAGGGGGATCCTAAAGCCTCTGAGGACGATTTAGAAAAGTGATGCAATGATTCCTATATTGAGCCCTATGAAGAGGGAAGTGCTTTAATAAAGGGAATAGATAAGTATTGTACATATCTAATTAAGGATCAAATTACTAGTTTAATAACTGGTACAGAAGAAAAGGATTGGAGTGAGGCTAAGAAGAAATTGGAGTCTTTAGACGATAAGAATTTGTCAGAAGAAATGAAGCAAATTAAAAAGGAGAAGAAGTTAAATGATTGATGTTTGGAGCAATATGAAAAGCCATTTAAAGATGTAAAAGATCCTCTTTATTTAGAAGTAGCTAAGTTTTGTAAAAAGATTAAGACTCCACAAACTCCTAAGTCCACAACTTCCGGCCCTGTTTCGTCGAATTCCCCAGGTAAGTAATAGCGTATATGGCTTTTAGTGCAAAGTTAACATCTTTAATTTTGGTAGGGGGTGTTGGGGCCACAGGCGTCGCTTATGTGGGAATTCGATCATTAAGTTCTCCTAAGAATCGGAAAGAGACTTTTGGAGATAAATATAAGAATGCTTTGCTTACTTCTAATCCTGAAGATTCTGGAAAGTGGGGGACTCGTAAGTCTAAACTAGAGAAAGATAATGATTCCAATATGGAATCCTCTCTTAGAGCAGTTAAGGATAAGAAGCCCTTAAAAGAGGAAGATATTAAAGAGTGATGTTCCGAAATAGCTTCTTCTCCATTTGACTCAAAGTCAACTAAGATAAAGTGATTTGAAACCTATTGTGTCTACACCGTTAAAGAGAAAGTGGGTAGTAAGTTCATTACAGATAGTCAATCTTCATCATGAACTAATGCCAATAACACTTTAAAGGGAAAAGATAAATCTAGTCTTCCTACTTCTCTTCAAACCATTCATGACCAATTAAGTGCATCATCTGCCGATGCAAGTGCTCTTCAAAAGTATTGTCATTCAAAACAAGATGATGTCTTTAGGGGGTTGAATGATGGGCTTTATAGTGAGATTTCCACTTATTGCGTTCAATCATAATGTCAGCATTAGTTAAGTTTATTGTAGTTCCTGTGGCAGGGGTGAGTGGAACTGCAGGAACTATCTATATTGGAAGTAAGATTGCTAATTTTTCCGGGGTGGATGTGGAAGATGATTCCATAATAGAAACAATAAAGGATAAATTTGAAGGTAGGCTTATTACTTCTAGATCTGACAATCTTAAATGAAAGTCTAGATTTAGTAAGCTTCAAAAGGCCAAGAAGGATTCATTGGAGGAGAATCTTAAGAATGTGAAGAATGAACAGGAATTAAAGGCTTGATGTGATGATGTTGTTATTAATCCTTTTGAATCAGAGGATAATATCAAAGTAAAGGGAGTACAAGAGTACTGTACTTTGTACATTCGTGATCAGATATTGGGGAGTCATAAATTATTGGAAGCATCAGGTACTTGGGATGAAGTTAATGAAAGGCTTAAAAACTCTAAGGATAGGCTATCTGAAGAAATGGAAGCTATTAAGAAGAAATTGGAAACAGAATCTGAAGCCCTGAAGAAGTGATGTACTTCTAAGTATGACTTACCCTTTAAAGATAAGAAAGATCAACTACTGATAGATGTTTCCAAGTTTTGTACTGTCGTTCCGAAACCAAAATCGACTCCTTCTACCCCTGGTGCGCAAGCTAAGTAGATATGTCTCTATTAGGGCCTTCTAAATTAGTCGTTATTTCTTGTGCGGGAGTTGGTGGCACTGTCGGAGTAGTTTATGTAGGTGGAAAAGTCGTTGATTTTTCTGGAGTTCAAGATGAGGATAATAGTATCATAGAGACAATTTCGGATAAGTATAAGGCTAGGTTGGTTAAAGCGGATGTTAAGAATAGTAAGTGGAAAGTAAGATTAACGAAACTTAGAGATTGGAAGGAATCTAATCTGGATCCGGAGTTGCAAAAAATTAAGGAGGATAAACAGAAGAAAGAGGAAGATCTTAAACAATGATGTGAATCTACAGTCATTCAGCCGTACGAGAAAGATAGTTTAGTTACTCAAGGAGTAGAAGCTTTTTGTACTTTGACAATTAAAGATCAGGTTAGAAATACTATCTCCGGTCAAGGTAAAGAGGAATGGAAGTTAGCTAACGAGAAGTTACGAGATTTTGATACTTCTAAATTGTCCGAAGAAATGAAGAAGCTGCAAGAGGATATAAAGGGAAAAACGGATTCTGACGCTCTTGAGAAATGATGTTTTGTAAGTTATGACCAACTATTTATGGATACAAAGAACTCTAAGTATTTAGATGTATCTTCCTTTTGTGTGAAGGTACCAAAACCTAAGGCGGATGGAAATGTAGCGTCTCCAAACGTTGGTAATGGTGATTCCTAGTTTTCTAAAGATAGCAACTATAGGTGTTATTGGTGCCGCAGGAACTGCAGGCACAGTATATTTGGGAAGTAAAGCAGTAAATTTTTCTTCTGTTCAAGATGAGAGTGATGAATTAATAGATACTTTTAGGGATAAGTTTGATGGAAGATTAGTTACAGCAAAAGCTAGTGATGGGAAATGACAAACTCGCTTTACTAAGTTAACTCAGGATAAAGGAAAGAGCATTCCAGGACTCCCTGAAGTTAAGACAAAAGAGGAGTTGCATAAGTGATGTCAGGATGTTTCTATTATGACTTTTGAACAAAGCAAAGAGAAAGTCTTTGAAGATTATTGTGTTCTTATAAATGAAGAACAAATATCTAAGAAGTTAATCCAAAAAGGGAAAAGTTGAAAGGATGCTAATGAGAGATTGAGTAAAGCTAAGGACTCTGATATTTCTGAAGAATTAAAACAGATACGAGATAAGGTTAAGTCTAATTTGGATAATGGCAAGGAATTGGAGGATTGATGTGTTCCTAAATACAAACTTCCTTTTAAAGGTAAAAAGAATAAAGAATTTATATATTTGAATACTTATTGCACAGAAGTTAAGGGATCAAATTCTGCAACTACCCCAGCTAAGGCAACTTAACTTTATTCATCGTTTTGGTTAACCTAAGTCTGAAACGATAGTTGATGAAAATACATTTTCAAGCAATAGATTATTTTTAATTTTTAAATAACTCAACAAGTATAATTGGGCATTATATGTCAAAAGCATTGCTGTCTAGTTCCGTATTAACGGTGGGTGCAGGACTGGGATTGGGAGTTTCCGCTATTGGAGGAGCCAGAAATAGCCAGAGTACCCTTACAAAAACAAAAAAAGATTCGATACCATCTAAAGTCACCGAGGAGACTCCGAAAGCAGCAGAAGTAAATACATCTTCAGGGGCTAGGGTATGCTCTGTTTACGCTGTGCAGAACAGTCGGAGTAAGACGGTTAAGTTAGTGGATGATAACTTTTTAACTCAAAATTTAAAGGATGGTGAAAAATCAAAAATAGATAGTAGTTGTAGTGAGTTTGGAAAAGCATACATTTGAAATGGAGGTGGCTCAAAGAATTGGTTATTTTCATCGGATAAGGATAAGTATTCCAGTTGAACAGTAGTAACATAAGGCTGTTTAGATTGGTTGTCACATTTTAAAGGAAGAATAGGTAGCGGTTATTTTACTTATTTTGAAATTAAAGCTACTGGGGATTTTGTCTCTGGGCGTATCTGGTACTGGGGGTTGGTATTTATTTGGTAATATAAGGCCTAAGAATGTAGAAGAGTATTTGACTCGTTCTGGTTTTAAATTACTTTCCTGAGATTCTGAGTTCTCTTGAAAAGCTGTTTTAGAAGAGAATAAGGATTTACTTGAGGGATTATTAAAGAAGAGTCCTGATATACCAAGCATTCAACAATGATGTAGGGATATTCTTCCAAGGGAAGATTACGAGCAGTATGCTAATCCAGCTTCTTTGGTGTGTGTAGATAATCTGCAAACCGTTGAAGGAAAGATAATTCAGTCAGATGGAAATATTAATGCTTTAATTGAAGGGTTAAATGATGGAAATAAGAAGGATAAATATAAGGTATCTTATGTATGAAGGAAACATATGCCTTCCGTTTTGGGGTTAATTTCCTTCACTCCCCCCGAGGATAAAGAGGGATTGAGAGAGGGGGGTGAAGCATTAGAAAAGTGGTGCAAGAAGTCTTTGAAAGAGAAGCCTAGTGATTCTTTACTTTCTAATGTGAAATTGCTGTGTTCACCTATGCCATTTGAAAGTATTAATGAGCTAATTAATCATAATGGTGAGAAAAATAAACTGGAAGATAATTACACAATAATGTACTGGAAAATAAAAAACACTGATACTTGGACTAAAGATCTATCCGTAAAGGAGATTTGAGACAAATCAGATCAACAAATTTTGGAGGAATGATGTAAACAATCGAAAGAAAAGAAGTTCTCCGAGGAGGGTACGTTTAGCGATGTCTATCCTAAGTTTCGATATAGATGCTTTAAGAGCAACAATTCTCTATCTTTGAAGTAAGAATTAAAACAACCTATTTTTTATTAAATCTATTTCACTCTTTTTGATCACCAGAAGAGTAAATTCACTTTCCACCATTCTCTGTTACGTATACCTTCCCTTGATATGAGAGTTTTTTTCCTTTACAAGCCTTCTCTACATCATCTAAAAATGTTTCATTTCCAACTTTTGTTATTTCATTCTTCAGTTGCTCCCAATTTTTCTCTTCAAACTGTTTGCTAGCTTTTTCTAACTTAACAACTTTACAACCTCCATTTTGTGGAGGTTGTGGCGTACTTGAAGGTGCAGAAGGAGTTTGCTGTACTTCTTCTATGGGTTTGTTAGAGACTTCAGAATCAACTTTGCTCTCATCCTTAGTTTTAGATAATGTCTTTGGACGCTCCTTCAGATCGATAGAAGAAATGCCTACCCCTAAACCCGTTGCAGAAGCTGCAGTTACTCCTCCCGCCAGAAATTTAATTCCTGTTAATTTCATTATTCATTCACAATCTTGAACCTTCTTGCATCTATATGCATCTAATTAATTTTTTTAACAATACAGAGTTTTGATTGATTCTAAATATGGTTAAGAATTGATTATGTAAAGTATTAGCCCGAAATTTTGTTTCCAGATGGAGAAATTAATTAGTGATTCTAAGGTAGAGGTAAATTAGATTATGGCAAAAATGATTTTAGCGAGTTCCATGCTGGCTGCTGGCTGCTGGGACAGGGTTAGGAGGAATAGGCTTAGCTGTTAGTGGATTAAGAGGTAGTAAAAATAATACTTCTTTAAACTCCAAGAGAGCCCTATCTCTTCCAAAACCCCCATGTACCATTTATTCTGTCGTAACTACTAGTGGTACACCCACTGCTAAGTTAGAAAACCTTAATTTTAAGGAAGAGGTAAAAAGACAGGAAGATAAATCAAAGGTAGAGAAAGCTTGTCGGGAGAATGATAAGGTTTATATCGCTCAACATGGTGGCCAATGAATATATAGAGAGGATGATCAAAGTAGACAGTGAGTTTACCAGCAATAATTAAGGTTATTGCTAGGAACAGTAAAGTTTAAATTGCTTAAGTAGAATTTCTTCATTAGGAATAAATAAAGACTCTTTAATTTCATCACATCATTGCTTCAAAATCTCTCTCTTATTATCATCAAAATTATCGGTCCCTGTAGATGCAACTGGTAGAGACTTTTTAAGGGTATCTAACTTATCGTCAAGCTTGCCATCTTTTGATTCGCTGTGACTTCTTAGAAGAGTTAATTTCGGATTTCACTTTCCAGAATCCGATTTTTCAGCAGATATTATATTGGAAATTACATCTTTTATAGCTCTAGCACAATATTGTTTAAAGTCATCAAAGTACTCACTGGAATCAGCTGAAGATGAATAAATATCTTTACATCCTTCTATATGTAAATCCTTGGCTATCTCAGTTTCAGAAAATCTACGAGCCGCTTCAGACAATTTGGGATGTTTAGGAGTCTTATTTTGCAGGCTAGTAAACTTTGCAGTAAATATTGAATCTGACTTTTCTAGTTTTAAAAGGGAATTCTTATATTTGTCTGCAAATGTAATCTTTTTATTGAAATGTCATAAAGAATAGCCTCCACCTCCAACAACACCAATACCTCCTACAGTAGCTATAGGAATTAACTTATTCATTAATTATTAGCAGGAACAGCTTGAGATACACATCACTTCTTAGATAGCTTTAATGAAGAATCATAGCTATCATCCCAAGGATTAGATTCAAATAACTTCTTACATGCATCTCTTAAACCTTGTCAACTAGTATCGTTGGTGGTTTGTGAAATATTTGATCCTTCTATCTTTTCAGATCCCTCTTTCACATACTCCTTCTCTAATTTCTTTCAATTTTCAGAATCATCTTGACCACTAACTCCCTCAGTTTTCAAAGGAGTTAATCCCACATCCTTTAATTTATCAGATACTTTCTTCGGTTCCACACATCACCTTTTTGCTTTTTCATATGATGAAGTTAGAATATCCTCTAAGGCGGAAGCGCATTCCCTTTTAAGATCTTCTTCTGATATATTGCTAGAACTTCCAAATTTTACAATATCACTATTTTTTCCTTCCTTATATGCCGAAAGGAGAGTATTTCAACCGGAGCTTTCCGATTTCATAACAGAATATCCCTTGTCTCTAAGTAAATCCCTAACCTTAGGAGTAGAAATCTTCTTTTCCTTTGGAAAGAAGGGAGAGTTAGATATTAATATTCCCAAACCAGTACAAGAAGCTAAACCGATGAAACAAGCCGCCACTTTTAATGCTGGTAAAGACATTACTTCTCCTTAGTGCAAAAGTCCTTTATGTTTTGAAATACCTTTGAATAACTTTCATCAGTAACGGACTTCTGTATTGCTGTCTTACATCCATTCTTTAATTTGTTTAAGCTATCAGTAGTGGTATTTAACTCAGTATGAGATATGGTTGTATTTGGAATAGTTTTAGTATTGTTTTGTGCTTTGTATGCATCAAACTTATTTTTTCAAAAATCATTATCTGTATCGGGAACCAACTCCCTTCCCTCATCAGATAACCTGTCTGCAATAGTCTTATCTCTTGAACAGTATGATAGAAATTGCGAGTAAATCTCAGATTCTTTACCTTCTACTTGCACTCCTAAAAGGCTTAAACACTTGTCTTTAAACTCCTCTGGAACATCAGAAGACGATCCCTTATTAAGTCCCCAAATATCCTTTCCTTTATACGCTTCTCAATTTGCTTTTCAAGCTTCGGTATCCTCTGTCTTCTTAAGTAAGGTCTTAGAAATCTCACGTGTGGCTAAACTCTTGATGGAAATAGTGGAAGTTTGACTCAATCGGCTGATTAAAAGACCTCCTCCGCCGATTCCGGCCACTCCACCCGTCGCAACAGCGGCCTTAGTTAATGCGTTCAAACTAACTAAGGCTTAATACAGAAATCCTTAAAGTCCTTATTATCACCTTCATATATCTTCTCTGACAATGCTTTACAGCCAGCTACCATTTTCTCTTGTCAATTGCTATCTGTATTGACGCTTCCTTTATTCTTTAAGGCATCAACTAATTCAGGAGACAATTCGCTTTCTTGTTTTGTTTTGAAGGTATCTCACTTATTTTGAAATTCGCTCTTTTCAGTAACCAGACTTTTTCCGGTTTCTGCTTTATCTAAGTTATTGAAGAAACAATACTTAGCAAACTCACTTAAGTTATCAGTCACAGTCTTTGGGAGTCGATAAACGTCCTCACATGCTTTTCTATGCAAAGTTTTAGCTTCTGCATCTTGATCCTTCTTTGCATAAGCAGCCTTCAAAGGTTCATAGGTAGGAGCAGTGTTTTCTTTCTTAAGCTGTTCAAACTTCTTATTCCAATCTTCCTCGGTAACTAGAACGGCTAATTTGTACTTACCCTTAAGATCTTCCTCTTTAACTGCAGCCTTATTATCTCTATTATTAAGGACTCAATAACCTCCACCAGCCATGCCTGCAGTTCCCAAAGATACGATACCTATTACAGGAAACTTTCCAATCGCCATGATGAAAATTAATGTTTATTGAGAAGAATTGCAACTGCTGGAATTTTTTACACTGTCTCGTATTGAATCTAAGCTTTCTGACTTTTGTACAAAGTTTTTATTTATTATGCAGGATATATCATTGCAGGAGCTGCTGGAAGCTGCCACTCTGTATTTATTCAATAGATTCTTTTTATTTTTAAGTTCCTTATGAATATTGAATAGATTGGTTGCACTTCCTTCAACCAACTTTACTTTATCGTGTTTGAATTTAAATAGTTGAGGATAGTTAGCGTAATAATACTTCTTGTTCTCATGATCTATCTCATGAGAATTAATGTCTTTATAAAAGTCTTTCCCCAAATCAGAATCTAAAGGTTTGTAGTAATAGTCTACGAATCCGTACACCATTGAACCAGACAAGCTCTTTTCCCCCTCTTCATCCAGAATCTTTTCAAAATCTTCGGTATCTGAAAGCTTAATATGGACTTGTACTGGAGAGAAATATACATCTCCTCTTGAAGAAGATAAGTTCGTTAGATAAAGGGAAAAACGCTTTTGGTCTTTAATGTCATCTGAACTACAAGAAGATCCTTGCTTGTTGCAACAAAGGCTATTTGTAGTAGTGAAATTATTCCCCTTATTTCCTAATCACTCTAAATGTTTGACTATATTTATCCAGTGTTGAATCTGTATGTAGTAGCTTGCTATAGAAAACAGGAAGGAATACCTCTTATATTTATCTCCTTGTTCTCGAAATAGCTTCTTTCAAGAACTAGAATTGGAATCATAATATTGGACTTTGGATAAATTCTCCAAATCCTCAATCCATACTTTTATGCGTTCTTGTTTTTTGGTATAAAAATAGACTTCAAGAGATTTGGTATAGTTTGGATATTCAGAACTTAGTGTAAGTGCAGTAGTACCACTAAGTAGAATGGTTCCTGATACAGGCAATCAGTATTTCATATCTTCGCAAACTTCCTCTATTTATATGACTTTAGTAATATGATTTCATAATATGGAAGGTCCTATAAATGAGGGAAATGATATTCGTTGTCCCTGCGGTTGATATTGTGGCAGGAATAAAGGATATTTTCATAAGATTAATTTCAGAAGTAAGGTATTTACAATGAAGATGTTCTGAAATTCCTTCAGAATTAACTGTTTAAAGAGATGGAATACTTTTAAACAGAGATTCTTTGAGTTGGTGGAGGATTAGTCATAAAACGAATTGAGTATTCACACAAAAATACCTATTTTTGCAACAGCAACCGGAATTCCTGCAGTATTACTTACCACTTCTACCACTATAGATTGAGATAATTCAAAACATGCAAGGTGGGTAGAAGTCTATTTTGAAGATAGTCAAGGAGCCGGTCAAGCCGAGAGAATACGAGTTTGAATTGAGGATTTAGGGGATTTATCTAAATATAGTTACTTTAAAAAGACAGATAATAAGTGGGCAAGCTACCGATATCTTCGTGTTTCTGATGCAGATAGTAAGAAATACTCTATATTGGCTAGTATAGCCAAGGAGTTTCTTTTAAATCAACATAAGCTTAATGTACTCAAAGGAATATCTATTTCTGGCAAGCAAGAAGTCGCAACTTCCTCTTCATCGTGTGGAAATGGATGTGGAGGAAAAAATAATTGTACCCAAGAGACTTTAGAATCTGGGCACAGGCAGTTCTTTAAAGAGCTAAGGAATCTAGATAGTGCTTGGACTGGTAATTATTGAAGTCCAGTTACTGCATATATAAAGTTGCAGGATTTGCAGTTTAGCCAGATTACATCCAAACAGGATAATAAGTCTATGTATGGTTCCATGGTTTATGGATCTGTTGACTATGACTATAAGGCAAAGCCAGATAAGCAGTATTTTGCCAATTATCCAAGCAAGTTCTCTTTTTCCGTGGAAGAAGGTGGGTTAATTAAGAAAGGGTCTCATGGGAATGATATTTTAGAAGTGTCTTCCAAATTGAAGAAATGAAAGACTATGTATTCCCGGCAGTCTTCATCTTTTAGACAGTGTTGTTGTAGCAATTCAGATAACTCTTTTGAATGTCTATTAGGATCTAACTTCGTTAGAAAAGAATCTGATTTAGGCAAGATTAAAACAGGAGTGACATCCTCTAATAATGGATGCTCTACCCAGAGTGCGTAATCTTATGGATAGGAGGATTACAAAATATGACTTTCTAAATTACTTCAAGAAGCCCTATCCACTTTGATTTCTAAATAACTCTGAAATAGAGCAGTACTTCTTGGAAAAGGCTTCTTTAGAAGAGTTGGCGGAAGAGTTAACCTTTAAAGACTTGGTAACTCTTCTAAAGCAAGTAGATTCTGAAGAGAGTCTATATATACAAAACTTTCTAAAGTTAAATGATCTACTAGACAGGAAACTTAAGGCTTTTTATATTCATAAATTCAAGATAGGAAGTCTAGAGTTTCATGACCATACTCATCACAAAGGAGATTCAACTGCATTCTTGCTAAATGCCCTAAAGGGCGAAAGAGATGCCTTTATATATAAACCTACCATTAATGTAGGCCTATTGCAAATGAAGCCTACGGCGATATACAAGATGGGAAAGTATATTTATCTCATAGAGCATTCATGATCCATAGCCTTAAAGCAGGAGATGATGGGTTCCTTGGCTTATTACATGCATATTCTTAGAGATAAGCTTCTCTTGAAAATAGATCAAATATTCATTACTCACTTAAGTGGAGAGCCATCTCCATTAGGAGATCTCATGGTAAATATCTCTAATTCCCTTCCCTATACGGCCAAGAAGATATATCCTGAGGGTCCTGTGGATCCTAAGTTAAAGAATGTAAACACCTTCTTTGGTCTAGAAGAACATCCATATCCAGGAAGTCTTTACCAAACATTCTTAACTAGGGACGAATATGAGTCTTTTAATAATGAAGAATGGGACATTGAGAATATCTATCCAGAAGCTATAGTGAGAGTTCTGCAAGACTTCTTATTAAGCCCAGATAGAGAAGTTAATTTCAAAAAGATAGCTAGGTCTTTTTTAGATAACAGGAATACTACTGTTTCTCCGGATAATGGATGATTCAGAGTTATATTTAAGCATTGCCTAGAGACATTTAACTTCAGTGGAAAGCTACTTCCGTTGCATAAAGTAATCACCCGACTTCTTAGTTATGATGATAACAAGAGGAATTACTTTCTAAATTACGTAGATAAGCTTTCCTATCTAGGTTTTGAAGAAGGACAAGAGTATCTTGTATTTGAGGAAGCAGTTCCCAAATTCGAAGAGCTTAAAAAGAAGAGAGTAAAAGTTTACTATGACTTCGAGACATTATCAGTTCCGTTCCCATATCTTCCTGATACTAAGCCCTTTGCTCAAATAGTACTCCAACTATCTCTCATCAGAATTGAGGAAGGTAAAGAGCACATATGCAATTTAATAATAGATCCTTTGGATCTTAAATTAAGCGACTTCAAGAGAATAATAGATGAGATTTATATAGATGCACCGGATGTGGCTTACATAGTCTACAATCAGTCTTTTGAGAATACTCGTTTAAAGGAAATGGCGGAGCTATTAGATAATGATGAGTATAGAGAGAAAGTCATCTCAATAATTGACAGAACCATAGATTTAGCCAATTGATTTACATACGGAAATAATCCCTATATTATTCATAAAGATCTGAAGGGTTTCCATAGCATCAAGAAAGTAATTAATCTAATTCCTGAAGATATTCTTAGGGATACTAAGACTAAGAAATATTCTGATTTAGCTAGATGTCAAAATGGGGCCATGGCTCAAGCTCTTCTTCTTTCCAGAGCTCTTGCCTATGAGAATAGAGGGAGGGATGAAAATAATTGGCAGAAGAATAAGGAGTTTATGTTCCTATACTGTGAAAATGATGTAAGGAGTATGATAGCAGTTGAGAGATTTATAGAAAAATTGATAACTGAGAATAAATACGGTTTCTACGATCTAAAGAGATACATGAGATTAAAGAAGGAATTTCGCAGTTAAATCTTTCAATTATTTTCCTTTAGGAAAGTCTTAGCATTAGGATAATACTTATCTAATTGTTGTTTATAGGAGTTAGTTTGTCCTTCGGCTCCCATAATTAAATCATACTTAGGAAATATCACCTTAGAATCTACATACAGGCCATTGCTTCTTAAGGGTTCCACAAAACCCAAATTCCTAGAGGAGTCATGCATCCTATACAGCCCCAATACAGTCCCCTCTTTATCCACAGTCAAAGAACCGGAAGCCCCTCCTTTCATATGCACATTCTCAATTAAGTAGTTATATCCCCAGTTATAAAGCTTCCTTCCACGTCAAATAGTGGCAGTATTCTTATGACTCTTATCAATTTCATAAACATTAACCATTCCTCTAATAGGGTCACCATGTACGTTCTTTACCGATATGGAATCATGCGCATAAGCTAATACAGATGCTCTTTGAGAGAAAGAATCCAGATTTGTGAACCGCGTATAATCCCCTTGTGAAACTACCGGATATCCAGAGATGTAGTAATTTGTATTTGACTTATCAAGCTCTTGAATACTGTACTTAGTAGAAAGTTCCTTATCGAATATATTTAAAGGGGCATGTTTAGGATTCACACTAGAATCCTTTTTGTACTTATTGTAGAAGTCATCAGTAATCTTCTTTGCATGATCTTCAGTTTTAAAGTCAATCTCTAGGACGGCAAAGTCCTTATAGTAATTATCATTCCATCACGCTTTCCCTCTTTCAGAATATCTATATCCCAAGAAATTAATAGCCGCATAGAACAATTTTGCTTCCTGTATTGTTGTGTAATAAACGATAGTGTCTGATTCTGAGGTAGTTGGGGTAGATTCTCTGAAGAGATTTATTGCAGAGAATCCATATTTAGCGCTAACACACGCCTTTTCCGAAGAAGGATCTACATTCTCATACGTGTGCTTATATTGCTTCTGCAAACGTTTAGTCTGATCTAGAGATACAGGAAGAATTTGGTTATACGGATTGGAAGTGAAACGTAGATCATTAATAACGTGAAGGTTAGTTGCTATGAATCACTTAGTTGGATATGCTCCATTTTCAGGAATTACATAGTCCAAAATTCAAGCGGTTCCTGATCCACAAGGAACGGATATCTTCAAGGTGTAGTCATTAATTCTCTTAACTGCATCAATCCCTTTCTCGCCATCTAAACTCAATAATACAGATCTAGAACGCTCTCTTAAAACTGAAGAATAGGCCTTGTTTTCGAAACTATTATTGAAAAAGTGAGAGTTAGTTTTGTATACGCTTTCGGGAACAAAGAAATCTCCTGTCGCAGGATAGATATATTCCTGTCATGAAAAATTATGAGCAGCAGCTAATACTACAGAACCCCCTACAACGGTCGCAAAGGACAATCCCTTCAAGCTTCCTAAAGGGCTATATTGAAGTAATTTCATGACGTTGAAAATCCTTAAATTTTAATTTTTTTAAATCCTCAGGAAGAATTGTTTTAGATTCTTGTGTATGTCCTTCTTATCTTAATTCCAAAAATCTATTCTTTAGAGACGCTCCATTTTGAGATATGAAATCTCCATTGCATTTCTACTAAAAGTTCTCAGCTACCTTATCGTTTTGACTTGACAACTTAAATATTCCAAAGCATATCCTATGCTTTCTGTTTTGATACATATGATATATGGGACAAAAAAGTATAATTCCGGATATTTCTAAAACGAACTTTGTACCCAAAATTCATCCCTTTTCTACTAAAATAACAATTCCTTTGTTTTACATACTTAGTCTATAGTCTATGAGTATGACCGTGATTGCCCTGCAAATATGGCTTACATTTTTGTTAAATCTTCTTAAGGATGTTGTTATTTATTTCCTGGGGAAGGAAGGTAAATTTAGGAGGTTTTGAAGGAATGTAAAAAGGAATTATCTAATAGCTAGAACTCCTTTTTTTGTATTTCGTCGTCACTATAAGAGTTTCATAGATGAGAAGAATGAGATCTTTGATATTGTTATGGGAGAATATCAAAATGCTCAGGAGAGTAACCCTGTGTTCTTTTTTCCGGCATTATCCCAATATTGACTTCTTAAAAGGAGTTTAATTCAACAATATGAAAAGGTTTTAAACATCTACCTAATAGACGACAACTACGACATATTTGAAGATGAAATTAGGCAGGCTAAGGTTGTTAAAAATAAGGATTCTTTAAATAAGTTAATTTGGAAACTTCAGAGAATAGATCCTGAATTTAATGAGTCTTATAAGAAGTCCCAAAAGAATCTTTTATTCCTAAAGAACATGATGGGGAGTGTTGAGCAAGAGAATGGTTCTGATATTCCAGATGATATAGGGAATTGGAGTGTTGATGAGGGGTTGAAGAATTTACAGCAGTTTATTTTGGATCAAGATACCTTTCTTAAAAAATGAAGTTCCGGAAATAATAAGATCAGGAATTTGGAGAAATTTGAACTTTATACGGATGCTAAATTAACTCAAAAGTACATAAGACTTATGGGAGTCCAAATTAGGCACGATGACAGTAAAAATCTTCTTCGATTGACTAAGTCTCTCCATGATGCTTGAACTTCCCTATTGGAGAAGATAGGAGAACAAGATGAAATTATTAAACAACAATTTATGAAGTCTGAAAAATCCTATGTGAAGAACTATTACAAACTTCTAGTTAGGAAGTATTTTAAATTTGAATCCAATCGTCAATTCGATGAGCTTTCAGCTTCTGATGCTGGATTAATAATTAGTCGATCTTTTGATTATTTGCAGGAGAGGGATCATCTTATGAAAAAGTCAACAGATGCTAATATTGATGAAAAATGGAAGATTGCTTATAGACTTTGAGAGTTAAATGAGATAAGGAAGAATATATGTAAAACTTATTTAAACATAGATTCCGACTTCTCGAAATGGGTTGCCAGTTATGAGAAGTTAACTAATTTAGCTGGTCAATCAGGATTGGAATTGAATAAAAGGGCTTATGAAGGTGCGGAGGAATTTTTGAAAAATCCTATTATTCCTGCAGGAATATTTAATCTAGATATGAATCCAGTTATAATTAAGAAGATTAAAGTAGAAGAGAAGATTGAGGATGAGGGGGTTGAGGAAGTTAAGGTAGAAGTTGAAACTGAAAAAATTGAAGAAGAATAGTACTTTAGAGAACTCCTGTTTAGCTGGTGTTTTTTAAAGGAAAGACTGTTTTAAAATTTATTTCCTTCCCTGTATTCGTTATTTCAACTTTTCCATCTATATTCCCTCCAACCATAGGAACTCCTATAAGCATTCAGTGATGATTTCAAAAGAAAAATAGGGTCGTCGATCTTCCTTATTCTGACGGAAAAGAAGTTCTTAGATCTCTTGACAGGTTTCAGAAGAAATTTAATTGTAAATTTAAATTCTTACCCTTGTATTCAAATAATCCAAAAATGAGGGAACTAAATGATTCGAGTTGAACTAGCGAAGAAGGGAAAGAGCTTTATAAATTTCTTAAAGATAAATTCAACGATTGTTCAGGCAAGACCCAATATTTTAGAAAAAGCAAGAGTAATTTAAATTGAGTACCACTTTCCTTCAATTCTTAACTAATGTTATGTTAAATTTCTTTATATTTACATATCCTTTGTGGTTATAATTCCCTGCAGGAATCTTGAGTAGTTTCTCTAGATTTGCTAGCTTTTTGAAAACTGAGAGTCATCTGTTAATTTACTGAGAGTTTGATCCTAGCTCAGAATTAATGCTGATGGTATGCCTAATACATGCAAGTCGAACGGACCTTGGTTTCGGCCAAGGTTAGTGGCAAACGGGTGAGTAATACATATCTAACATGCCCCTCTGTGGGGGATAGCCACTTGAAAAAGTGATTAATACCCCATAGGAAGCTTTATCCATGATTTAGCTTTTAAAGCCTTCGGGCGCTGAGGGATTGGGATATGCTCTATTAGCTAGTTGGCGGGATAAAAGCCCACCAAGGCAATGATAGATAGCTGGTCTTAGAGGATGAACAGCCACAATGGGATTGAGATACGGCCCATATTCCTACGGGAAGCAGCAGTAGGGAATCTTCCACAATGGACGAAAGTCTGATGGAGCAATACCATGTGAACGATGAAGGCCTTTTTGGTTGTAAAGTTCTTTTACGAGGGATAATTATGATAGTACTTCGTGAATAAGTGACAGCAAACTATGTGCCAGCAGCTGCGGTAATACATAGGTCGCAAGCATTATTCGGATTTATTGGGCGTAAAGCAAGCGCAGGCGGATGTGTAAGTTCTGTGTTAAATGCAGCTACTCAATAGTTGTATGCACCGAATACTACATGTCTAGATTGTGGTAGGGAGTTTCGGAATTAAGCATGGAGCGGTGGAATGTGTAGATATGCTTAAGAACACCAGAGGCGAAGGCGGAAACTTAGGCCATAAATGACGCTTAGGCTTGAAAGTGTGGGGAGCAAATGGGATTAGATACCCCAGTAGTCCACACCGTAAACGATGGGTATTAGATATTAGGGCTTTAGCTTTAGTGTTGTAGCTTACGCGTTAAATACCCCGCCTGGGTAGTACATATGCAAATATGAAACTCAAAGGAATTGACGGGGACCTGAACAAGTGGTGGAGCATGTTGCTTAATTCGATAATACACGAAAAACCTTACCAAGGTTTGACATCCCTCGCAAAGCTATAGAAATATAGTAGAGGTTATCGAGGTGACAGGTGGTGCATGGCTGTCGTCAGCTCGTGTCTTGAGATGTTTGGTTAAGTCCCGCAACGAGCGCAACCCCACTCTTTAGTTACTTGTCTAAAGAGACTGCACAGTAATGTAGAGGAAGGATGGGATCACGTCAAGTCATCATGCCCCTTATGCCTTGGGCTGCAAACGTGCTACAATGGCGAACACAATGTGTTGCAAACCAGCGATGGTAAGCTAATCACCAAATTTCGTCTCAGTTCGGATAGGAGGCTGCAATTCGCCTCCTTGAAGTTGGAATCACTAGTAATCCCGTGTCAGCTATATCGGGGTGAATCCGTTCCCAGGTCTTGTACACACCGCCCGTCAAACTATGAGAGGAGTGGGCATTTAAAAATACATTTATTTGTATCTAGAGTGAACATTCTGATTGGAGTTAAGTCGTAACAAGGTACCCGTACGAGAACGTGCGGGTGGATAATCTTCAAATTACGAGATGATAGGGCCTTTTTAGGTTTTATTTAGTAGAGGTTGTAACTAGAATAAATTCAAATTGTTTAATGTAAATTTGAAAGTTTCTAGGCGGATGATTTTCAGTTTTGAGAAAGCTAGAACTTTCTCAGTTTGCTTTTTGAAAGGAAAAGATAATAACCGAGTTAACTTAGATAGTTAATCATACGTAAATTATTAAGAGCTAAAGGTGGATTTCTTGGAAATGGTAGGCTATGAAGGACGTGCCAATCTGCGATAAGCTAGGGGTAGCCGATAAGGGGCTTTAATCCCTAGATTTCCGAATGTAGAAATACAACATTTCGAAAGATTTGTTACTTGTCGGCCAATTCATAACCGGCAAGGGTGAACTTCGTGAAGTGAAACATCTCAGTAGCGAAAGGAAAAGAAAGAGAATTCGATTCCCTCAGTAGTGGTGAGCGAAAGGGGACCAGGCCAAACCGGTTTTACCGGGGTTGTAGGACATTTATATGGAATCAGAAGTATAGGAGAAGTCTTTGGAAAAAGACGGCATAGAGGGCGATCCCCCCGTATCCGAAATGCTTTTGATTGCTGAGTGTATCCTGAGTAGGGCGGGACACGTGTAATCCTGTCTGAATCTGCCCAGACCATTGGGTAAGCCTAAATACTAACCATTTACCGATAGTGAACAAGTACTGTGAAGGAAAGATGAAAAGAACCCAGAGATGGGAGTGAAATAGATCATGAAACCTGTAGCTTACGAAGAGTCATAGGCCATTTATGGCTAATGGCGTGCGTTTTGAAGTATGAGCCGGCGAGTTATTGTTGCATGCAAGGTTAAGCAATCAAAAGCGGAGCCGTAGCGAAAGCGAGTGTGAATAGTGCGTTTAGTATGTGGCAATAGACCCGAAACGGGATGATCTATCCATGGGCAGGTTGAAGGTGGAGTAATATCCATTGGAGGACCGAACCGACTACCGTTGAAATGTTAGCGGATGACTTGTGGATAGGGGTGAAATTCCAATCGAATTCCGTGATAGCTGGTTCTCGTCGAAATAGTTTTAGGACTAGCGTTGGATTATTTGATGCTTTGGAGGTAAAGCACTGAATTCATGATGGCGCAATCTTTGTGTACTGAATGAAATTAAACTTTGAATGCCAAAGTGTCTATTCCAGCAGTGAGACTATGGGGGATAAGCTCCATGGTCATGAGGGAAAGAGCCCAGACTAACAAATAAGGTCCCTAAATTTGGCTAAGTGGAGAAGGAAGTCGAAATTCTTAAACAACTAGTATGTTGGCTTAGAAGCAGCCACCATTTAAAGAGTGCGTAACAGCTCACTAGTCTAGTTTTTCGGCACCGAAGGTATAACGGGGCTAAGCCAAATACCGAATTTTTAGACTATTTTTATAGTGGTAGACGAGTGTTGTATTAGCGGCGAAGGCTGAGCGTGAGCACAGTTGGAGTTAATACAAGTAAGAATGCCGGCGTGAGTAACGTATGAAAGTTAAAATCTTTCTAGCCGATTGATCAAGGTTTCCAGGGCAAGGGTCATCCTCCCTGGGTTAGTCGGTCCTAAGATGAGGCCGAGAGGCGTAGTCGATGGGCAGCGAGTTAATATTCTTGCACCAGTTTAGCTAGTGATGGGTTGACAGAAGAGGTTAATGCGAGCGGGTTATTGGATTCTCGTTTAAGCTGCAAGTGTTTCGGGTAGTAAAATACGCCCGATTTAAGCGTGAGCAGTCAATACGAGCGAACCCTTCGGGTAGTAGCGAAGTCGCAAACATCATATTCTCAAGAAAAGACTCTAAACTTATGGCTAATCTGTCCGTACCTAGAACGAACACACGTGATCAGGGAGAATATCCCAAGGCTATCGAGATAACTATAGTTAAGGAACTCTGCAAAATAGCCCCGTAACTTCGGGAGAAGGGGTGCCTAATTTGCTTTAGGCCACAGTAAAGAATGAGGGGGGACTGTTTAACAAAAACATAGCTTTATGCGAAATCGTAAGATTAGGTATATGAGGCGACACCTGCCCAGTGCCAGAAGGTCAATGAAGGATGTTAGCTTTTGCGAAGCATTTAACTTAAGCCCTGGTGAACGGCGGCCGTAACTATAACGGTCCTAAGGTAGCGAAATTCCTTGTCAGGTAAATTCTGTCCCGCTTGAATGGTGTAACCATCTCTTAACTGTCTCGACTATAGGCTCGGTGAAATCCTGGTGAGAGTGAAGACACTCTCTTGCCGCTATGGGACGGAAAGACCCTATGAAGCTTTACTGTAGCTTGATATTGTAAAAATTTTATGGATTTAGAGAATAAGTGGGAGACGTAGAGAACTAGACGCCAGTTTAGTTGGAGTCGACAGTGGAATACCACTATTCCTTTGAGTTTTTTCTTACATCTACCCTTTATCAGGGGGGTGGACAGTGTTAGGTGGGCAGTTTGACTGGGGCGGTCACCTCCTAAAAAGTAACGGAGGTGTGCAATGGTGCCTTTAATACGGTTGGAAATCGTATGTAAAGCATAATAGTATAAGGGCGCTTGACTGTGAGACATACACGTCGAACAGGTAGGAAACTAGGCTATAGTGATCCGGTAGTACCGAATGGAAGGGCTATCGCTCAACGGATAAAAGCTACTCTAGGGATAACAGGCTAATAATGTCCAAGAGTTCATATCGACGACATTGTTTGGTACCTCGATGTCGACTCATCTTATCCTGGGGCTGAAGCAGGTCCCAAGGGTTCGGCTGTTCGCCGATTAAAAAGATACGTGAGTTGGGTTCAAACCGTCGTGAGACAGGTTGGTCCCTATCTGTAGCGGCTGTAGGAAGGATGAGGGGATTCGTTCTTAGTACGAGAGGACCGGAATGAACATACCTCTAGTGTTGCAGTTGTCGTGCCAGCGGCATCGCTGCTTAGCTATGTATGGAATAGATAAACGCTGAAAGCATCTAAGTGTGAAACTAACCCCGAAAATAGCCTTCCCTCCCCCTCGGGGGTTAAGAATCCTAATAGATCATTAGGTTGATAGGATGTCTGTGTAAGTGCAGTAATGCATTAAGCTAAACATTACTAATAATTCGAGCGATTTACGTAATAAGTTAACTCTTTATTATCTTTTCACTTTCAAAGCATTTGCGCGGTGAGCATAGCTAGGTGGAAATACTTATTTCCATTCCGAACATAAAAGTCAAGCACCTAGCGCCCTCCTCTCCCCACCCTTGCGGTGTAGGTTGGGAGGGTTTGTCGCGCTGTTTTGTTTATTAGTTCATCTCTATTTTGATGGACGCAATGTATACTTAGTTCTTATAAAGAATAGATAGCTTTTTCTAAAAAAGAAATTTCTTGGCTTCTTAAAATGAACGTCTTAAACTATTTAAGATGTAAGTATAGTTATTATATGTATACTAAAAAATAGTCTTTACAGAGTGCATGAGAAACGCTATTAGTTCTATAAATCTAAGAGATTCATGAATTAACATCAAATTTAACTAAACCGTGAAACTTGTCATGTATATCCTTTAATTTCTCCATCACCCTATCTTGTCTAGCTAAAGAAGCTTTTCCATTCAATCTAGACACAGGAACAACATCATCTATTGCTGTACCCTCATCTTCAAATTTATTATTTCTAAAAGCCCTAGCTATAAAGTCTCTGGCGGCCATAACACTTATTGATTCTTCCGCAGCTAAGGAATCAATGGCGGCAATTAATTCTCTCTCTATAAAATGTTTAAATGATTCATCCGTCTTCTCGTTTTCATCATAAATGAACTTATTAATAATTTCTTTTTTACTTCTTAAATAAGTTGCAGAGTCAATCATAGAGTTAACCTTGTCTCTAAAATCATCCAATTTATCCTTAGTATTAATTTTTTCCCATCGTGTATTGGTAATAATTAAATCAATTATGTACTCCAAAGTTATCTCAATCTGCCTAATTAATTCAAGACCTCCGGAGAAATCGTGACTCACATCCATTTCAGATTCCGAATCACTCTTCTCATTCTCATACTTCTTCTCTAGGTCAATATACTTTGCTTGGTGACGCTGCAACTCTTCAGGACTCAGCAAATCCTTGCCTTCAAATTCATCATAAGTTCTCAAATCATTTCTATTCTTCATACATTCAGAAACACAATCAGCATATGTACATTCAGACTCTCGATCTACAGGAACAACAACATTCCCTTCACTATCTTGATAAGACTTAAGCTTTTCAACATTCCTCTTATACTCCTCGTATTTCTTTTCAAAAGGGGGAACTACTATAAGCTGTGGATCGCCACCCCCGTAAACTATAAAAGCCTCCTTTATATTCTGTTCCAAGTCTCTAAAACAAACGATATTACCAAAGGTCTTAATATTTTTATGGATTCTATTTGTTCTAGAAAAAGCTTGAATCAAACCATGTAATCTTAAATTTTTATCAACCCACAAAGTATTGAGAGAAGGAGCATCAAAACCCGTTAAAAACATGTTCACCACTATCAAGATGTCTACTTCTTTATCTCTTGTGCGCTTAGAAAGATCCTGATAGTAGCTATTGAAAGAATTGGACTTAACAGAAAAATTAGTACTAAATGTAGAGTTGTAATCTTTAATTACTTCTTCTAAAAAAGCAAGATCATCCAAACCCATCCCCTCAGTATCGGGATTAGTTATACTTTCATCATCTATATTTGAAACATCAGAATTTTCTTGGGCACTATATATAGTGGAAACAACTAACTTTCTATGAAGCTCATCCTCTTTAGATAATTGATTCCTAAATTCTTTATAATACCTCTTAGCTTGTTCTATGGAATCAACGCACAGTATGGAGTTGTAACCCCTCTTTCTTTTATCATTCAACTTATTGGCAGCCAGCGGCCTTAATGTCTTATTGTCAAATTTTTCTATTATATATCTAACTACACTTGATATACGGCTAGAATCCTTAAAATCAAAATAGCCATCATTGAAAAGATCAACTTTGAACTTAAGAACATTTTTATCCTGAATGGCATTCATCAAAGTGTACCTATGTAGCTCATCTCCGAAGTAATGATCGGTTGTATGACACTCAGACGAATCTGAGGACTCAAATATTGGTGTTCCAGTAAATCCAAAGATGTGAGAATTTTTAAAGGACTTTTTTATTGCATCATGCATACTTCCAAACTGACTCCTATGACATTCATCAAAAATAAGGACGGTATGTTTTTTAAACACCTCTTCATCCTTAGAACTGTATTTCTCAATGTACCTATTTAACTTCTGAATCGTCGTTATTATTATCTTCTGATCGGTCTTTGTAAAAGCAGCTCTTAAAGCGTTTACACTTTTAATTCCCTCGGCAGAACCTGATTCAAAAGTACCGTATTCCCTTTGCGTCTGATAATCTAAATCCTTTCTATCCACCACAAACAGGACTTTATCTACTCCTGGTATGGCTGTTGCTAATCTAGACGCCTTAAAAGAAGTCAAAGTCTTACCACTCCCTGTGGCATGTCATATATAACCTCCGGATTCTTTTTTGCCTAAAATGCCTCTTTCCGTAGAGTTCTTAATTCTATTTATTATCTTTTTAACGGCATGCACCTGATAGGGCCTCATAACCTTCAAAACCCCATTAGTATCAAGAACGCAAAAATTGATAATCATCTCCAATAAATTCTTTTGTTCCAAGAACGTTTTTGAGAAACCCGAAAGATCCTTATATATTTCATTCTTTTCATTACTTCAATAGGAAGTAAACATGAAGCTGTTACTTGTTACGGATGAAATATCGACTGTACTTTTACAATCATCTAAATAATTCCTCCTAGTTGTACTAGAATAATACTTAGTTTCCGAACCATTGGAAATAATAAATATCTCACAAAAATCAAAAAGGCCGGAACGGCCCATAAAATTACTTCTTTTGTAAGGGCAAGCTTCTGAAAAAACGGATTCAATACATTTAGAAGATCTTCTTAACTCTATATGAACCATCGGCAAACCATTAAGAAGAATGGTGATGTCTCCCCTACACTCTACTAAAGTTGAATGTTTATTGATATACTGTAACTTGTTATTGTAGAAATTCCTCTTATCAATTAACTGTATATTCTCTACAGATCCATCATCCCTAACTAGGCTTTGTTTTCAACCATCCCCTTGAATCTTCTTTAACTTATCTAACGGTTCTTCCCCTGCTTTACAAATACACTCATTGAAAAACCGATTCCATTCTGAATCTGTAAAAACAATACCCTTATGGCTATTTAATCTTTGAATCTGTAGCCTCAAATTGTTAAGAATATCATCTTCACTTACGACATCTAAATACTCATATCCTAAGGTAGCTAGGTAGCTAGGTAGCTAATCAGTTCCTTCTCTAAATCAGAACTAGTATGTAAACCCCTCCTCTTCTCTAAATTCTCTACTCCTAACATTCAATCTCTTTGATAATTTCATTTACGCTATATCTAAGACCATTAATCTTTTTAACCGTATCCTCTATATCGCTGTTTAAAGTAACGATATCAACCTCTTCTGTTTTAACGGGACTATCTATGTAAGCTTTCATTCCCATATCGTATTCCTTCTCTTCTATTTCGTTATTAGAAGCTACCTTAGCCACAAACGGCACATCCACCCTATCCCTATAAATCTTCAATATCCTCTCTATATCTGCATCCGATAACCTATTTTTACCTCTGTCCTTGGTAAATATGTTTGTAGCATCCACAAATAAAACACTACTATCGGTCTTCGCTTTATTTAACACTATTATGACTGTGTTTATACCTGTTCCATAAAACAAGTTACCCGCCAAATATATTACAGATTCAATATAGTTCTGATTTACCAACCACTTCCTAATACTCTTTTCTTTCCCCAAACGAGTAAGAACCCCGGTTGCACAAACTATTACAGCCTTACCAGTTGAACTTAACAAATACAAACAGTGAAGAATAAAAGCAAAATCTGCTGCATTCTTGGGTGCCAAAGCACCTACTTGTTCAAACCTAGGATCAGTTAATAACTTAACATCATCTTCCCCAGCTCACTTTGCAGAATAAGGAGGGTTGGACAATATAATCTCAAAGCGTTTTTTAAAATGGTAGGGATCAGGATACTCTAAAGTGTCTCCGTGTTTTATATCGAACTTATTGTAGTTTACACCATGCAAAAACATGTTCATCCTGCATAAATTGTAAGTGGTCATATTCTTTTCCTGACCACATATCTCCGAAACATTTTTTGCCCCTAAAAAAGCTACACACTTCAACAGAAGTGAACCTGAACCACATGCAGGATCATATACTCCTCCGCTAATATAAGTCTTATCGCCAACAGCTATCTTAGTAAGAAGTCTAGAAACCTCAGGGGGAGTATAAAACTCCCCTCCCTTTTTTCCAGAAGTAGCAGCATATTCTCCCATCAAATATTCATAAGCATCTCCCAAAACATCAATCTCATGGGTAGAAATAAAATCAAACTTAGAACTCTCAATCTCCCCCATAACCTCAACTATCTTCTTATTTCTCTCCAATACCTCAGTTCCCAACTTAGTATCATTCCAACTTATGCTGGTGAAAAGTCCTTTTATATCATCTTCACTAGAAAAACCAATAGCAGAGCTTTCTATGGATCTAAATATATCCGATAAAAAGGTGTTTATCTCTTCGGCAAAACCCTTGTCCTCAGTTGCCTTTTTAAAAACATTTCCAAATAACTGACTAGGAAGAATAAAATACCCTTTCTTCTTAACAGTATCTTCTTTTCAATTGAGAGCCTCCTCGTCAGACCAGTTAGCATAATCAAATTCCTTATTCCCTGCATCTCATTCAGGCTTATTAAATCAGTATACAAATGACTCTGACATAAAGCGATAGAACATCATCACAAAAATATAATTCTTCATTTCATACCCATCCATACTTCCCTGCAAATCTTTACAGGAATTTCAAATGGATCGGTACAGCTCCAACCTTTCCTCTCTAACGTTAGACATTTCGACCTAAGTTTTATTATATATCCCCACTATGCCACAACAGAGGAATAAAATTCAAATACTTTCTCACTTAGAAACTTATGTTGCTTCTTTCTTAATATTAACTCCTTCTTTAGCTCCAAGAACTTATTCAATTTAAAAACTATCGCTTGCTGAACAGATATATTTAACTGCCTAAGTCTATTTACACTTAGACAGAGTATAATTCCTTTCACCATCATTAAATCAAAGTTTAAACCTGGTAAGAAATGAAAAAGATATTTCTGATCCAAAAATCTAAGCTTTGGATCTAATCTCCAAACTCCCTGATTCAAATAAAAACTTCTATTCGTTTGACTTAATGCAACTTTGCAACTTCCTCTAGAAAATGTTCCTTAACCTGCCTTTTTAAAAGATCCTTAAACACAAATCAAATTCTGAAGGAAACGCCCTCCTTGCGGACAGATTATAAACCTATTCTTCCGGAAGCGCACGTTCTTGTAAGCTTTGCATAATCTTGTTCCTATAATAAACCCCTTGTCTTTTACGCATTCTAAGCTCCTCTTTAAGCTCCTGAATTTTACCTAATTTAGAAGCTATCTCCTTTTGCAAAGACAAGGAAGGTACATGTATTTCTAACTTCTTAAATTTACTTAAATCTAAGTGGGGAATCATACCAGATTTTACTATCAAATCTAAATTAAGATTTGACAGAAAATGAAAAAAATACTCTCTATCTAAAACTTCCAAATCCGGATCTAACCTGCAGATATCTGAGCCCATATAGAAACTATCATCTAATTGGTTTAAAAATACCATAGCCTTTCCTGTAAGGGTAACGGCTAAATCCTTAGGTTTAAGAATATATTTACTCAAATCTTCCTCATAATCATAGCTAGAAAAATACACTAAACTGTCTGTCGTTATCTGATGCTTCTGAACATTCCTAACCCTAATAATAGGGCTCCCCGAATCCCTATACTTATTGCTTAAAAAAGCCTTTCCTCTCCTCAATTTACAAACTTCTTCCAACAAAAAAGTCCTAAACTTCTCTTTTTTTACAGGATCACTAAACACAAGATTTTACTTCGCTAAGCTCAGGAAAGATTCCCACGCTTTTCCTCTGTAATAATTATTTTGTTTCTTTCTCAATCTTAGCTCCTCCTTTAGCTCCAAGAGTTTATCCAACTTATAGGCTATATTCTTCTGATCAGACATAGAGGGAACAGGAATTTTAATTTTCTTAAACTTTTCTATACTCAAGTACGGTAACACTCCTCCCCGAGAGATTATTGAACTCAAATCCAAATTAGATAAAAAATGAAACAATCACCTTTTGTCTAAGATCTCAAGATTAGGATCTAATCTCCAAACTCCCTGATTCAAATAGAAGCTATTATTTGTTTGATTCCAAGCAACTTTAAAATCACCTATTGCGGTGATTACTAAATCCTCTGGTCTTAAGGCAAACTTACTTAAATCGATTTCATTATCACCAAAATAAACAATATCATCTAACTGTAACTGATAGTTGTGGACGTTCCTTACTCTAATAATAGGATTTCCTACATTCCTATGCTGAGAAATAGAAAAGGTATAACCATTCTGCACATCACAAACCTCTCCTAATAAAAACTCCTGTAACCTTTTTTCTTCCATAGTCAAATCCTACTCTGTTAAATTACCAAGTAAAGGTTCTCATATTTGATTTCTGTAATAGCCATGTTGCTTCTTACGTAAGAGTAACTCTTGTCTTAACTCTTGTCTTAACTCTTGTCTTAACTCTTGTCTTAACTCTTGAAATTTATCTAGAGTTTCTGTAATCTTTGTCTGAGTTTTCAAAGATGGAACGGGAATCTTCAACTTTCCTAACTCAGATTTTCGGATGCCATGGATCGTAGATCCCCTAGCCATCTCTTCAATTTCCTCTTGAAAATTTAATAAACAATGATAAAGATACTTACCAGAAATAATCTTTTCATTCGGAACAAACTTAGCAACATGACTATCAAAGAAGAATTCTTGGTTAGTTAAATTAATTCCCACTTTTCCGCACGAACCATCTTTAGCCATAACAACATCTCCATATTTGATAACATCAGCATCCGGATGATTATTCGGATTGCAATACTTTAAGTTATCTGTGGTTAACAGCCCACCCTGTATATTGCTTGTTTTAATAATAGGAAAGCCACTGTCTCTATAAAAGCTGTTTTTAAAACTAATTCCTAGCCGTATTTCACACACATCCTTTAACTCAAGATGTCTCACATTCTCTCCATCAGTAAAAACGACTTTAAAAGACATAGCTACTCCTTTGTCAAAGCACATTCCTGCAAGTCACTCATAATCTTATTCCTATAATAGACTCCCTGACGTCTACGCAACCTTAGCTCCTCTCTTAGCTCTCTAAATTTATCTAAATACCTAACTACCCTATCTTGAGTTTTCAAATCTGGAATAAATACCCTTATTTTAAGTAGGGAAGACTTATAAAGATTGGTTGTATTTCCGAACGTAATATGACTATTTATTTCCCTAGAAGAATTCAAAAGAAAGTAATATAGGTACTTCTTACTAACTATTGAAGGATCGGGCTCCAATTTAAAAATTTTGGACGTAGGAAGATAATCTATATTGGTCAAATTTATTCCCACCTTTCCTGAAGAAGCGCCTCCTGTAATTACGATATCTCCAAAACTTACTAAACTCTCATTCAATGCCTTTTCAGGATCGCAATAAAAAACTACATCCTTAGAAATAAGGCCTCCATTCACTCCAGACGACTTTAAGACTGGGATGCCAGATTTCTTGTAGTCAGAATCTTTAAAGTTAGCGCCAATGTGTACCTTGCATATGTCGCCCAGAAGATACTGCTTCATATTCTTTAAAAAGAGGTCTCTTGTGTTCCCCCACTAATCAAATAGTTCCTGTAATATTCATACTGCTTGTCCCTTAGATTTATCTCCCTTTCGATCTCCCTAAATTTATTCAATCTAGAAACTATCGCTTGTTGTGTAGATAGTGAGGGAACAGGTATCTTTAACTTCTTAAATTGATTGACATTTAAACGAGGAATAATTCCTTTAACTGCCATAGAATCAAAGTTGAAATCTAATAGAAAGTGAAAGAGGTATTCTTTATCCAAGAATTCAGGATTTGGATCCAATCGTCAAACTCCTTGATTCAGATAGAATCTTCTATCTGTTTGATTTAAAGCTACCTTACCACAACTACCTCTAGCAGTTATTATCAAGTCTTTGGGCTCAACAATAAATCTACTTAAGTCTTCCTTGTAATCCTCATCTCTGAAATAGATCAAGTCATCTTCTTGTATCCCAACATCATGAACATTTCCTATTCTAATGATGGGATACCCCGAATCCCTATACTTACCACTAGCAAAGCTATAGCCGTTCTGTACTTCACAAATATCCCCCAATGAATATTCCCTAACCTCTCCTTTTAAAAGATCCCTAAACACAAACTAAATTCTAAAGAAGAAATGACGTCAATTCTATTTCGATGACACATACTCTTGTAATTCACCCATAATCTTATCTCTATAGTAAGCACCTTGTCTCTTTCGCATCTTTAGCTCCTCTCTTAGCTCCCTAAATATATCTAACTTCTTAACTATGCTTCTCTGAGTCTCCAAATTAGGAACTAATATTTTAAATTTCTCCACAGAAGATATATGGATGCGAACAACATTAGCTGAAGTAAGCATCTGCTCTATTTGGCTAGGGGAATTCATCAGAAAGTAGTACAAATACCTCCTATCTAAAATCTCAGGATTAGGCTCAAACTTGAAAACCTCCCCACCAAGTATAAATTCAATATCCGTCAAATTAATACCAACCTTCCCCGCTGGAGCCAAGTTAGTCATAACAACATCCTCATACCTAACTCTGTGTATGTCTAAAACCCTGTGACCCTTTTCATCACAATAAAACAAATTCCCTCTAATTACCTTTCCACCATCAATATTCCCTATCTTAAGAACAGGTGTACCGCTTTTTAAATAATGAATACTCTTAAAAGAAAGGCCCTTATGAATCTTGCATATCTCCCCTAGGCGGTATTCTTTAAAGGTATTTTTCATAATGAGATTATCTTACAATCACCTACTCTGTCAAATTACCAAGTAAAGGTTCTCATATTTGATTTCTGTAATAGCCATGTTGCTTCTTACGTAAGAGTAACTCTTGTCTTAACTCTTGAAATTTATCTAGGGTTTGAGCAATTCTTTCTTGAACTCTCAAAGAAGGAACTGGTATTCTCAATTTCTCTAATGCCGACTTACGAATTACAGGAATGGTTGATCCCTTAACTAAGCTTTGAATTTTCTCTTGTTGACTTAATAAGAAATGATAAAGATACCTTCGCATTAAAACATCCTCCTGAGGCACAAATTTAAACAAGTTACCATCAAAAAAGAATTCTTGATCCAATAGATTAATACCTATCTTTCCAGAAGAACCTGCTCTAGCCATCACAACATCTCCATATTTGATAAACATCGCATCAGGATGATTATCCGGATCGCAGTAATTTAAGCTATCTGTGATTATCTGTCCATCTTGTATATTCCTAACCTTAATAATAGGGAAACCACTATCTCTATAAAAGTGACTCTTGAAATCTACTCCCGTATACACGGAACAAACATCTCCTAACTTAAAGAACTTTAAATCCTTATCTTCCAAAAGTAATTGTTTAAAGGACATGACTTAGTTCTCTGCTAATCAAAATTCTACTACAAGATAAATGTCAGAAGATTTGTAAGCTTTCAAATTTACAAACCAAGAAGAGACTTTAAATACTTAAAAACAGATTTAATTCTGGGAGCAATAATTCGTTGTGAGTTGTGGTAGCAAAATAACCCTCACAGAATTCACGACACCTATTCTCACAAAATCTATCTAAGTCTTTTACAATCATTTCTTGATCCTTCAAGGAAGGGATGGGAATTAGCAACCTCTCTAAATCTGATTTTCGAATTTTTTTGACTCCTGAAACCACGTGCATTGGTATTCTTTTCGAAAGACTTAGGAAAAAACAATAAAGATATCTGGAAGATAAAATGTCTTTATTTGCAGTAAATTTAAAAAGTTTTTCGTTAAAAAAGAACTCTCTATCTGTAAGATTTATCCAGACTTCTCCAACTCTCCCTTTGCGAATCATAACGACATCTCCATATTTGATAACCTCAGCATCTGGATAATTCTCCCGGTTGCAATAATTTAAATTGCCTGTAACTATTCTGCCGTTTCGTATATTCTCAGATTTGACAATTGGAAGCCCACTATCCCCTTGTAAACTTCAAGGAATATTTATCCCTATACAGATTTTACATACGTCCCCAAGAGGAAGGTACTTTACATCTTTAATTTTCTCAAGCGATAACTGGAACGACAACTCTATTTTACCTCTGACACCAACCCTTGTAATTCACCCATAATCTTATCTCTATAGTAAGCACCTTGTCTCTTTCGCATCTTCAGCTCCTCTCTTAGCTCCTCTCTTAGCTCCTGAAATGTATCCAACTTCCGAACTATACTTCTCTGAGTCTCCAAATCTGGAACTAGAATCTCAAAGTTCTCAACAGAAGACACATTGATAGCAGAAACATTCTTAACAGTGATCATCCGTTCTGCCTGCTGGGGAGAATTCATAAGAAAGTAATACAAATACTTTCTATCCAAGACTTCGGGATTAGGATCCAACTTAAAAACATGTGCACTCAATATAAATTCAAAGTCTGTTAAATTAATGGCAATCCTTCCTGGGTGGGGTGCAGAGTTAGTTATTACAACGTCTTCATATCTAACTCTAAGAGAATCGGAGATTTTATGATTCGTTTCATCACAATAAAACAAATTCTCCTTGACTACGTTACCGCCCTTGATATTTCCCTTCTTAAGAACTGGAGTCCCACTTTTTAAATAATGGGAGTCCTTGAATGAAATTCCTCTACAAACTTTACAAATCTCCCCTAAACGATACTCTTTGAAAACCGACATTCAAACTACTCCGATAACATTGAATCAAACATCTCCTCTATCTCTGTTCTCAAGGAATTTATCTTCTCCACACTTTTCTTTATATCTGAAACCAACTCCTTAACATTCACCTCCTCCTTTTCAATTCTTCGCTTCACATATGCCTTAACTCCTAGATCATACTTATTATCTATTACTTCCTTATTAGAAGCAAGATAAGATAGGAACTCCTCACTCTTCCTGTCTCTATAAAGCCTTAAAATCTCCTCCACATTTTCTGAAGAAAGATCATTCTTATTAGAAGCCTTTATAAACTTCTGAGTTGCATCTATAAACAGAACTCTATCATCCAACTTTCCCTTCTTTAAAACCAAAATAACTGTCTCAATCCCGGTTCCATAAAATAAGTCCTTGGCCATATGAATAACAGCATGCACGTAATTATTCTCAATTAAGAATTTCCGTATATTCTCCTCCCTTCCCATTCTAGTAAGGATACCTGTAGAGCACACTATAGCTGCCACTCCGTCAGTTTTTAACCTACTTAAAGCATGTTGTATAAAGGCGAAATCAGCCTTATCTTTGGGGGCAAAACCCCCTTGATCTCTAAATCTTGAATCGTTAGCTATTCGTTTATCGTTATCACTCTTTCACTTTAAAGAATAAGGGGGATTAGAAATAACTACATCAAACATACCCTCTTCATGAGTTAAACATGGTTCCTCCAAAGTATCTCCCAAGCATATGTCAAAGTCATTAAAGGACATCTCATGAATAAACATATTCATTCGACATAAGTTATAAGTGGTTACGTTATTCTCCTGTCCATAAATCTTTACCCTTTTATCTCTTCCGTATATCTTCATAAACTTCAACAACAAAGAACCTGATCCGCAAGTAGGATCATAGACTTTAGATACTTTCTCTTTTTCAAAAATAACTATTCTAGATAGCAGCTCAGACACTCTTGCCGGAGTATAAAATTCTCCCCCTTTCTTGCCCCCATTGGAAGCATACCTAGCAATTAGGAATTCATAAACATCTCCCAAATTATCTTCATAATCCTTGCCAAATTCCATCTCGTTAACAATGTTCACTAGATCTGCAATAATCTCATTCCTCTTGATTAGGGTGCCTCCCAATTTAACATCATTCCAATTAGTATTAACCAACAAGTCTCTGAAATTAGAGGCACTAGACGTATTTAAAGATGACTCTTCCAGATAAGCAAAAGCCTCGCTTAATTTCTTCCCCAAATCCAAAATTCCTTCTTTCAGATCGCCATCTATGTCTTTTTTAAGATTTTGAAATAAATGGATAGGCAATAAAGAACAGCCCAATCCCTTTACTAAAGAGTTCTTTATCTTTTTGGCTTTGTCAGATTCCCACAAAGAATAATCTGCATCTTCCTTTTCAAAATTATCGTTTACATACTGGGAAATCTTCTCAGATATAAAACGATAGAACATAATGGGTAAGATGTAGTTTTTCATTTCTGGCCCATCCATGTTGCTGCGTAGTTTATCGCATGCAGACCAGATCTTATTGGCAACATCCTTAGACACCATAACTATTTAATTCTAATTTCTATTGAAGAAAGAAAGAAAGCGGACACTTAAAAGCTTAATTAAATTCAAGAACTACTTTCTGTCGTGAGAACTCATAATTAGATGGTTTCTGTAGTACTCATATTGCTTATCACGAAGACTTATCTCCCTTTCGATCTCCCTTTCGATCTCCCTAAATTTATCTAAAGTATTTGCAACCTTCTCCTGAACTTCCAAAGAGGGAATTGGAATCCTTATCTTTTCTAATTCTGATTTTCGAATTCCGGGTATCGTTGATCCTCGAACTAAGCCTTTAATTTCCTCTTGACGACTTAATAAGAAGTGATAAAGATACTTTTCATGAATGATCGACTTGTTTGCGGCAAGTTTAAATATCTGAATTCCATAAAAGAATTCTTGGTCTAGGAGATTTATTCCAACAACTCCTATACTCCCATATTTAACAACCACAATATCTCCATATTTGACAGTATCAGTCCCTACATGATCCTTGGGATCACAATAAGTGAGATTAGTATCACTCACATATCCATCTTTTATATTGCCAGCCTTTATGATCGGCATTCCTAAATTGGTAAATGAATAATCCTTGAAATGCTTTCCAGTACTGATCTTGCACACATCCCCTAATTCAAGATGTTTCACACTTTCTCCCTCAGCAAGAAACGATTTAAAAGACATAACTACTTCTTAGCAGATGAACAATCCTGTAAATATCGCATAATCTTGTCTCTGTAATAAACTCCCTGCGATTTTCGCATCCTCAGTTCCTCCCTTAGTTCCTGAAATGTATCCAACTGTTTGACTATGTTCCTTTGAGTTTCTAAATCCGGCACCCTTATTTTAAATTTCTCAATGGAAGACGCACGAAGCCTAACAACATTTGAAGAAGTTAGCAGTTGTTCTATCTTATGGGGGAAATTTACTAAGAAATAATACAAGTACTTTCTATCTAAAATCCTTGGATTAGGCTCCAACTTGAAAACTTCCCCGCACAATATGAATTCTGTATCCGTTAAATTAATTCCAACCCTTCCGGCTTGGGGATCTAAATTGGTTATGACGACATCACCATACCTGACTCTATGTGTATCTAAAACCTTGTGATTCCTTTCATCACAATAGAACAGACTCTCATTATTTACCTTACCAACTTTTATATTTCCTTTCTTAAGAACGGGAGTTCCGCTTTCTAAATAATGTGATTCTTTGAAAGAAAGACCTTTACGCACCACGCAAATATCTCCCAAGCTATATTCTTTAATATTCTCCAAAAGAACCTAAAATAAACCCCCCCTACTGACTGCTTCGAGAGCCTGTAATCAAATAATTTCTGTAGTATTCGTACTGTTTATCCCTTAGATTTATCTCTCTTTCTATCTCTCTAAATTTATCCAGAGTACTAGAGATCTTTTCCTGAACCTCCAAGGAAGGAACAGGAATTCTAAATCTTTCTAACTCTGACTTCCTAATTCCGAGAAGAGCAGATCCTCGCGCCATCTCTTTAATTTCATCTTGTTTATTTAATAGGAAGTGATAAAGATAACGTCTAGTTAGGAATTTCTCATCCGGAACAAACTTGACAACGTGACTATCAAAAAGAAATTCTTTATCAGTTAGATTAATCCCTACCTTTCCACAAGAGGCGTCTTTAGCCATAACAACATCTCCATATCTGATGACCTCAGAGTGGGGATAATCATCAGGATTACAATAATTCAAGTTATTCAAGGTTATCTGGCCATCCTGTATATTTCTAACCTTAACAAGCGGGAAACCTTTATCTCTGTAAGAGCCACTCTTAAAAGAAATGCCAACACATATCTTGCATACGTCCCTTAACTCACAATACTTTAAGTCCTTATCTTTTGATAGAAATGAATTAACAGACATCTTTACTAATCTGTAAACGCACATTCTTGCAAGTCATGCATAATCTTATTTCTGTAATAGATCCCTTGTCGTTTGCGCATCTTCAGCTCCTCTCTTAGCTCCCTAAATATATCTAACTTCCTAACTATATCTCTTTGAGTCTCCAAATCAGGTATCAAGATTTTAAATCTCTCCATGGATGACACACTAATAACAGAAACATTACCAAGAGTAATCATTGACTCCACTTGAGAAGGGAAATTCACTAAGAAATAATACAAATATCCTCTATCTAAAATCTCCGGATTAGGCAACAACTTAAAAGCATGACCTCCAAGAACAAACTCAATATCCGTTAAATTGATACCTACCTTTCCCGCAGGGGCCAAGTTAGTTATGACCACATCACCATATCTAACTCACTGTTCATCCGCAATCTTGTGACTCCCCTCGTCACAATAAAATAAGTTCTCTTTAATTACTTTACCATCTTGAATATTTCCAATTTTAAGAACCGGAGTTCCACTCTCCAAGTAATGAATGCCTTTAAAAGAAACTCCTCTGCAGATCTTACAAACCTCTCCCAATTTGTACTCTTTAAAAATACTCGCCACCTAAATCTCTAAGTTAAGAACTCAAATTATAAAGCCTAAATCTAAAAGTTACTGCCTCCGCTGGGCCCCATAATTAAGTAATTTCTATAGTATTCATATTGCTTATCCCTTAAGCTGATCTCCCTTTCTATCTCCCTGAACTTATCTAGAGTTTCTACAATTCCTTCTTGAATTTCCAAAGATGGAACCGGAATTCTTATCTTCTCCAATTCTGACTTTCTAATACCAAGAACCACCGATCCACGTACTAGACCTTTTATCTCCTCCTTCTGGCTTAGTAAGTAATGATACAAATATCTTCTATCCAAAATCTGATCATCCGGGATAAACTTAAAAATATCGCTTCCAAAAAAGAATTCGCGATCAGTTAGATTAATTCCTATCTTTCCGGAAGACGCACCAGACTTAGTTATAACAACATCACCATATTTGATAACAAAAGCCTTAGGATGATTAATCGGATCACAATATCTTAGATTATCTGTAATTATCTGTAATTATCTGTAATTATCTGTCCATCTTGTACATTCCTAACAGTAATAACCGGAAAACCACTATCCCTATATAAACTGGGGTTAAAGCAAATTCCCGCACGAATTTCACAAACCTTCCTCAACTCAAGGTACTCCACATTTTTATCTTCGGAAAGGAATGATTTAAAAGACACCATTAACTTTAAGAAAAGGATTATTTGGATGACCCTCCAATTAAATAATTCCTGTAGTATTCGTACTGCTTTTCTCTCAAATTTATCTCCCTTTCGATCTCCCTAAATTTACCCAATGTAGAAGCTATCTCTCTTTGAGCAGACAATGAAGGAACAGGAACCTTCACAATTTTTAACTTACCAATATCTAAATGAGGGACAACTCCTCCTCCAATCAAAGGCTCTAGATCTAAAGTTAATAGAAAATGAAAGAGATATTCCTTATCTAAAAGCTCTAGATTCGGATCAATACGACAAATATCTGAATTCATATAGAAACTATCATTAACCGAATTTGAAAAAAACATTCCTTTGCCGGTAGTAGTAACTCCTATATCCCCAAATTTAACAATAAACTTACTTAAATCTTTCTTGCAATCTTCAAGTGAAAAATAAACAAGCCCATCAGTACAAAGTTGATTATCTTGAATATTTCTTACTCTAAGAATAGGACTTCCTTCGTCTCTGTATTCCTTGCTTGAAAAACTTCTGCCCCTTTGGATCTTGCAAACTTCTCCTAATAAAAACGTTCTAACCTCTCCCTTTAGAAGATCCTTTAACACCAATTAGTAAAATTTACGTTTAACAGCAGCAATCTTTCTTTTTTCCCTTAGTCTTAAAGCAGGCCTCAGATAATAAGAGTATCTAATCTTTCTTCTTCTGATTTCGCTAAACTGACGTCTACACTCTTTTAAAGCAGCATCCACATCATTATTAACCACCTTAATTACCATGTTACTTTAAACCGTTAATCCGAGAAGCGTAACGAGCCTTCAACCTGTTACACTTATTCTTCTTTATAATACCTCTACTTAGCTGACTATCCAAAGTTTTGTACACAAGGGAGATATCCTTTGACTCAAGAGACTTATCAATAACTCTCTTAAGATTCTTCTTTGCGGCTATCCTAACTAATCGTCTAGCTTTGTCTTTCTTAAGAGACTTAGCATTAGATAATATATTTGGCATAACTCTTAATTATAACGAGACAACGTGATTGTACAAGACGCGGGGTCATTTATAGCATCCTTTCTTCCTGTATCTGTATTGATATGACTGTTATGATACACACAAAAACAGAAAAACGAGAAGAGGAATAGAAGGAGTGGTCTTGGAAGAAAGGGGAAGAAGGATCATCTTTGACACATAGTTAAAGAATGGATGAGAATTAATGGAATTAGCGGATTAGAAATAGAGAAAGTTCGTGCCTTTGAAAGGCCTAAACCCCATGAACTTCATAAATTCATGGAGAAGACTTCAAACTTTAAGGCGAGAGCTTTGGCTAAAGAGCAAGGAGTTAAATACAAGAGGCCCGAAATCCCAGATAGATATCCACAAGAAGATTATTTTGAGGCTTTGGAAGAGGAGACTAAGTTACTAAATAAGCACTTATTTTTTCCATGTGTAAATTCCTACAAAAGTCATAGGGCAGATGCCATTAAAAAGAAGGATTACGATCTCCAGAACAGAAAGAGGTATTTAATAGTTTTTAAAACCAGAAACAGCAAGACTGGGGAGATCAGTAGATGAATATCTCTAGATGCCGAATTATTCCCTAATACAGATCCAGATTCCAAATATAAAGATAAAGTAGTTATAAATAAGGAAACAGATTACGAACAAGAACTATCTTGAATGCTTCCTTTACAAGTTGAAAAGGATAGGGATTCTAAGAAAAGATAATGTTCTCTTGCCCGTTATTTGGATTTATGAAGTGGGGTTTAGATTCTTGAACAACAGGGGTTTTGGAGAATTTCTTATATGGAATTAATTCCTCTATAGATTGAAGAATTAAAGATACAGAATAAGAGATAGCAGATAGTCCACTAATTACTCCAATAATAGAGGTTCCTCCCCGATAAAGTTGCTTCTCCCTAGAGTTAAGCTTCTTCATTCTAATAATACCAAGGCATTCCGAAATTCATAGAGCTATTTCAATAAGTATTGGCAAATCGAAAGGAAGGTCTTATGGAATCACGAGAAGAAGCAAATTTGGAGTATTCCTCGTAACTGGAGTAATTACCCGTAGCTTTATTAACTAACCCCACTACGGAAGAACTTAGATTAGCTATAGAAGTACTAGAAGCTATCGATATTAATCCAGCGTGATAGAAACCATTATTAACCTTAGTTCAACGAGAAGCCTTAGAGGGAGTCTTCTTTGATCCCTTTCATGCACCCCCCTTCAAAGATTGTTTTTTGTATTCTTCAAGAATCTGCACATAACTCTTAATTTCTGTTTTTTTTAGAAAGACAGAATTTTCTAAAGAAAGCAGAAGACTTCTGTTTATTATCCAAAATTAACTTCTTAAGTGCTTCGGTCTTAATTCACCTCTCCGTAACATCTAGTAATTCATTCTTCTTTCACATATTACGAATCTCTTCCATAATTCCCTCATTAAGGGAGAAATAGCAATTGAAAAATTCTTCTATAGAGGGAATATCCTTGTCCTTTTCTTGGATTAAATTAGCTAAATTATCTATCTCCTCTTGAGATGAATCCCCGCCAAACAATCTCTTACTTAAAAGAGAGAAAAACAGCTTAGCTTCCCTAGAAACACTCACATACTCCTCAGGAATCTCAAAGAACCATTCATTTGCATCCCCCAAAGACTCTCCATTATTCTCTATGTACTTAAATATCTTGGAATACTTAGTTAATAGCGACTGAAACTTATCTATCGATCTAATCTGCTTAGGAATGTGTCTAGTTGGAAGAGTTCTTATTAGAGAAGCAGTAACTGCGTGTTTATATGACTGATACTTCTTATTAATAATGGATGAATGCTTCTCATTTGAGAAGTCCGAAGATAACTTATAAAAATCAAAAATGATCTTCAGGGAATCAAGTGCATATTCCCTATCCACTCCACCCTTCATAATAGGACTGGATGCATTACTTACAAATAGAAATCCTAAGGACTCTTCTATTAAGGGTTGAAGGACTAGGGGATTAGAGATATCTTTTTCTTGAATATAGAGCTTTCTATATCACTCAAAGAAGTGAGATGGCTCCTTAAGCCTTTTTCAAGAATCTGATTCGGACTTCCTTAGATATTCATCTATATCTTTACTTTTGGTATCTAATAGATCCAAAACATATATTGAGAAGCCATTTAAAACTAAATTCTCAAATACTTTGATAGTGAAGTTTCGTCCTGTATTGTCATTATCAAAACAACACACTATCTTTTTGGAATAGTTCTTAATAACATCAAGAATGGAAGAATCTAAGCTGGCTCCCATGACAGCCACTCCATTCTTGATTCCGACTTTTTCAGAACTTAAAACATCAAAAAATCCTTCATATAAGTAAACAGGGGAGCCCTCTTGCAGGTTCTGGATGTTGTATATGCAGTTTTTCTTATTAAAAATGATGTTTGATTTTGTATTTAAGTATTTGGGTTCTACATTTTTTATGGCCCTTCCAGAAAAGCCCACAATTTGTCCATGTCTGTTGAATATGGGAAATATAATTCGATCTTTAAAGAAGGGATCTGGCGTCCCTCTTCCGTAATTAAAAATCCCTAACTTCTCGTATTCCTCATCTCCAAATGACTCTTTCTCATTCGCTGATAGATAGCTTCTAAATACATCCTTCAAAATATCTTCTTCTGGAGCGTAGCCCAACTGATACTTCTGTATTATTTCCTTACTAAGTCCTCTCTCATTAGTTAGATATTCCAAGTGATGCTTATTCACTTTATTGAAAAGAAACTTGTGATAGGCAAGAGCTACCACCTCATTTATCTTGAAGAGCTTATTATTACTGCTCTCTTTAGCTGTTAAATACTGATTAGGATCAAGTCCTAATATCTCCGATATCTTGTATATGGACTGAACATAGTTACATTTTTCAATCTTCATGACAAAGGCCACTGCATCTCCCGATACTCCACATGAAAAGCATTTAAATATATTCTTCTCTGGAGAAATAGAAAGAGAGGGGCTTTTGTCTTGATGAAAAGGACAAACCGATCAATAATTGGCACCACGTTGAGAAGTTTTTATGTAATTCTGAATAACTTTCAGAATTGAAAAACTAGAAGGTGACTTTATATCCACTGTTTCTGAATTCCTCTAACGAAATACGTTTTTGAATCATAGAGTCACGATCCCTTATGGTGAAACTGAAATTATCTCTAGTTGTCTCTTGATCTAGGGTGATACAATAAGGAGTTCCTATTAAGTCATTCTTCCTATACCGTTTACCTATTGAGCCTTTATCTAATAGGGAGGCAGAAATTCCATTCTCTATAAGCTCAAGAAAGAGCTCTTTAGATAAGTCCTTTTCATTTTTAGTTAAAGGGAGAATGGAGAAGAGATAGGGGGCTAAATCTTTAGATATTCTTAGTAACTCTCTGCTATCTCCATTCTCCAGATACTCCACTTCATAAGCACTAGATACAACGGCATAAAGAAGTCTATTTAAACCAATGGAATGTTCCACCACGTGGGGAACATATTTTTCATTGGTAAAAGGATCTAAATATTGGTGATCTTTCCCAGAAGCATGCTGATGAGATAATAAATCAAAGTCACTCCTGTATGCCAAACCTCACAACTCTCCCCATCCGTGCGGAAATTCAAATTCCACATCAGAAGATCGGGAGGAATAGTGAGCCCTATCTTCTTTGGGAATTTCTACCACTTTAATCTTCTCCCTCTTTATTCCCAGGATATTAACTAAAAAGAGCTCCATCTCTTTTTGACACTTTGTGAACACATCCATAGCATCATTCGGATGTATGAATCATTCACACTCCATCTGTTCAAACTCCTTAGTTCGAAATATGAAATTAGAAATAGTTACTTCATTTCTAAAAGCCTTTCCAACTTGACAAATGCAAAATGGAATCTTAGCATTTGTAGATCTCAGAAATCCTTTGAAATTTATGAAAATAGATTGTGCAGTTTCCGGCCTTAAATAATGATCTTCTTGAGTACGAAATATCAAATTAAATGGCTTAGCTTCAGTTCAATTGAAAGCCCCGCAATTGGGGCATTTCTTAATTCCTTCTCTATCCGGAAGATGATCCTCTCTATACCGCTTCTTACAATCTTTGCAATCCACCAAAATATCATTGAAATTCTCCATATGCCCAGAGGCTTTTCAAACATCTCCAGATGTAAATATAGTGGCATCTAGATAATAGGAATTAGGCTTCCTATCTACGAAATACCTTTCCCATAATCTCTGTATTTTCTTCTTTAGAAGAACTCCTAGGTGTCCATAGTCATAGTACCCACTTCTTCCTCCATAGATTTCATTACCAGCAATAACAAAACCATTCCTAACTAGATAAGCCGGAACGTCCAAATTACTCATACCTATTAAGTTTAGTCTTTATGCTGATCCAACCTTATTTGAAGAAGTGGTATATAAACCCGTAAAGTTACTAATTTTTTAAAAAAAGTGGGAGAAAGTGGAACTTTGTGGTTAGTATTGGGGCTATCAGTAAGTGTCAAACAAATTCATAGGAAAGTACGAAGTATCCATGGACAGCAAAAACAGAATCGTGATTCCTAGTCGTTGAAAAGAGAAATTGGGAATGGAGATAGTTATCTCTGAGAGTTTTGAAGATTCATTAGCTATTAGAACTGAAGCTGGTTTTGAGGACTACTGCAATGAAATTCTTGGAAATGACGATAATGACAGAAAATCTAGAGTTTTAAAAAGAAAGATTCTGGGTGGATCAAGCAACATAGTTCTTGATAAGTGGCACAGATTTGTAGTTCCTGGCAATTTACTAAATAAACTAGGAAAAGGACCCCTAGTGATGATCGGGGTTGGAAATTTAATCGAATTATGGAATCAAAGCAAATACGAAGAATGGGAAGGAATGGCAGAAAACGAATTGGACAGCGTAGCTCAAGAGCTTTCAGAGCAAAAAAAATAATGTCACCAAGAGTAGAGCATGGGCACTTTCCAGTGATGTCTGATGAGGTAGTATCCTACCTTCTAAGCCCTAAGGACGGTCTTTACTTAGATTGCACTTTTGGAGCCGGAGGACATAGTAGACAGCTTCTATCCAAGATATCTTCCCAGTCCAAATTGATAGGTCTGGATATAGATGCAGTAGCTGTAGAAATTGGCAAGAAGTTAGAACAGGAGGATGATAGATTCTCCATGGTACGTCTTAACTTCGCAAGACTATCTGATTACCAAAAGGAGCATAACTTACCAAAAGCAAAGGGAATCATCTTTGACTTAGGAACCTCTATGATGCAACTAAGAGATCCGAATAGAGGATTCAGTTATTTGGAAGATGCGCATTTGGATATGAGAATGGATCAAACTTCCAAGACTACTGCTGCAGATATTCTTAACTATGGAACTAGAATGCAGCTTAAAGAGATTTTTAGAAAGTATGGAGACATCCACAACTCCGACAGATTAATTAATTTAATAAGTGATCACAGAAAGAAATATAGCTGCATAGAGACTACGCTTGAATTCAGAGATTTAATTGAAGAAGCTCATAAGAAGTTAGATCCAGTAAAACTGCGTAAAGAGATAAGTAGAACTTTCCAAGCCATAAGGATAGCTGTAAATGACGAGATTAAGTCTTTCGAAACAGCAATGAACTCCTTACATGAAGTTTTGGAAGTTGGTGGTATAGCATGTATCATCACCTTCCACTCAGGAGAAGAGGACGTTTTAAAAGTTTGAAAGTCTAAGTATTGTGATCATATTGAAATCAGGGACTACTCTAAGAATATAGTTAACAAGTTTAGATTTGTATCCAACGGATATATAGTTCCTAAAGCTGAAGAAATCTCCGAAAATAGGAGCTCCAGATCCTCTAAACTTTGAGTGTTCCAAAAAGTTAGAGATTAATCTTCCTCTTCTTCCACCACATCACCAAAAGGATCATCTTCTTCCAAGGAATTATCAAATTCAAAAAATAGGTCTGGTTGAGTCCAGTTTTCACTGTTATCATCCTTAGTTAAATCTGTAGCTTGAGATATTGATTCAGGCTCATTCAAATCTAATATCTCTTCTTTGTAATCTACTAAATCCATCACATCTTGGGCAAAGCTAGAAACATTGTCTTTCCCGCCCGAAGAGCTTAAATATAAACATTTTTTTGCCCTAGTAAAAGCCACATAAGCTAATCTCCTTTCCTCTTTCATCCTACTCTCCTTTTCCTCTGCCTTAATAGGATTTACAGAATGCCTAGAAGGTAGTTTTCCCTCATCTACCTTCATGACAAATACATGATCAAATTCCAATCCCTTAGCTCCGTGAATCGTTCCAACGTAAAGTTGATCCTTCTCCACTCCATACCTAGTCATCTCTTCTATATTTCTCTTAATCATCTCCAGATCACACCTAGACTCATCTAGTACATTATTTAATATGGCTTTAGCCCTATCATGCTTCTCTATATCTTTGCTCTTTAGATACTCCCAAAATCCTGAAAAATTAAGAATCCCTTGAACTTGCTCAATCACATTGAACTCCTCATTCTTTGCAAAGAGCCTAATCTTCTTTAATAAATTCCAAAATTCAACTACGCTTGTATCCGAAGCCCTTTGTATAGTCTCCCTCAAAGAAATCCCGTTCTCTTTGGCACTCTTACGTAACTCTTCTTGCCTTTTTAATCCAATACCTCTATTGGGCTTATTAATGATTCTCTGTATTGCCTTATCAACCTTAATTAAATCCTTCTCAAAGGCGATGCTTAAATAAGCAATCATGTCCTTTATTTCCTCTCTTCTTCAGAACTCATAAAGATCTTTAGAGATAAAGGGTATCTTCTTAGCTAGTAACTTGTTGGTTATCTGGTTTCCAAAAACATTATTTCTAAATAATATTGCACAATTCCTAAGTTGAACATTGCTCTCTTTTTGGAGATTAAGGATGATATCTATTACATGATCATCCTCTCTAGAGGGAGAGTTAGTTAAGAAATACCTAACTCTACTACCTGCAGTATTATTAGTTATTAAGTTCTTAGAAAACTCTCCCTTATCTTTATTAATTAAGGTGTTAGCAACCTCTAATATCTGAGGGGTTGATCTGTAATTTCACTCCAGCTTGAATACTTCTGTATCTGGGAAGTGACTCTTAAACTTTTCAAATGATTCCTTAACTGCTCCCCTAAATCCATAAATAGACTGATCAGGATCTCCTACACAGAAGATATTTTGACTATCCCTAGATAACTTTTTTAAGACTTCAAATTGAACTTCATCTATATCTTGAAACTCATCAAATAGTATGGCCTGAAACTGCAAATCTCACTCTACTCTAATGAACTCATTTTCCAGTAGAGAATTAGCCTTCAAAAGGATATCATCGAAATCAAGTTGATTCCTGTTCTTCAAAAGATTCTCATATGAATCCAATATGCTCTGTATTCATTCCAATGGGAATTTGTTAAGTATCTCTTCTTCTGAAAGTCGTGCCATCTCACTTACAATCTCTATTAAATCCTCCTTAGTAATCTTCTTACCTTGCTTAGATCACTTCAGCTTTCTTACTATTTCTGCAGTTCTGTGAAAGGCCTTAATAGGAAGCTTTAACTCTTCAGAAATTATGTGTCGTATATAGTATTGGGCTCTTTTTGGGAAGCAAATGGAGAAATCCTGACCACTCTTCTCCAAAATTGTTTTTGCAAATTTATGAAAGGTAGAGATATAGGAATCTTTAAAGTTGAAGTCTGGAAATAACTTTTCTATTCTTCTTTTCATCTCAGTAGCTGCCTTCTTAGTGAAGGTTATTACCAAGATATTCCTAGGATCTATATTGCAATCTCTTACTAAGTATTCAAATCTCTTAGTTAAAACAGTAGTCTTTCCCGTTCCTGCCCCAGCAACTACTAATACTGGTTTTAAGGGAGATAAAACAGCTAATCTTTGTTGTTCGTTAAGATTAGACAAATCAGTCCGAATCCTCCTAACTTCTGACATCTAAATACAGATCAGTATTAGCCGATTAATTAATGTTAAATTCTAAATGCATAGTCACATACTGAAGGATTAATAGGGCTCTCTGAAATACCCTTATTTCCTTTTATTAGAGATTATGACTGTAGTAATAATGAATATAGTTCTTTAGTTCAATATCATCAGAAAGATCCTCCCCTTGCTTTCTAGTACGAAGTCCTTCTAGTTGATCATGGTTAAATACTTTCCCTTTTCCATTTTTATAGATGATAGCTGTAGGAGTACCTCCAGCCTTATCTCCGCCAAACGCCTCAATAGCAGCATCCATAACTTGCCTAAACTCTCTTGCAGACTTATCATTTCTCTTGTATTCCCCTTGAACCCTACCTTTCTTTAAATCGGTCGTCTCCCATCTACTTCAAGGAAGAGTCCACAAGTCATCATTTACATTCGATCCGGAATACTCAGGAACATCCTCATACATAAGGAATTTGATATTGAACTTTTTAAGGAATTCATTCTTTCTAGTGTAACCATATGCCTTCATGAAAGCACCATCAGACATTTTGTCCCTCGCTAATCAAAGATTTCCTCTGGCTAAATCCTGATGTCCAAATAGGAAACCAGTACAGTGGGGACAAGCTTCAGATCCATAATAGATAACGTAGTTACCATTGTTGTAAGCCTTAGTTCCTCTAAGTAAATCTTTATAAGAATGTCTAACCAACTCTGCCTCATGAAATTCCTTACCGTCCATGTATTCCTCTTCTCTCCCTACTCCAGAAGATGGAACCGCTCTAAGCAGAAAAGTTTTTTCATCCTTTAAAGTAGAGGCCAAAGCCAACGCACCGCCCGCTGCAGCGCATGCTCCAGCAACCACCAAATTGGCTACCATCTTGCTCATAAAAATACGAATTTAATATTGCTTGCAACTTTTAACGATTAATATTAATCAATGATAAATATTGCTAATGGAAAATAAGTTAAAGGTGGTTCTTGAAATTTCCAAGAACTCCAGACTTAAATATGAAGTAGACAAGGAAAGTGGAAAATTGGTTCTAGATAGAGTTTTATTTGGTTCCAATGTTTATCCTCAGAATTATGGATATATAGAGAAAACTCTTGACCATGATGGAGATCCCTTAGATGTCTTAATCATTTCAAACGAATCTCTTCTTCCGGGATCCGTTATTCCTACGCGAATATTGGGTGCTATGAAAATGATAGATTCTGGAGATAGAGATACCAAGTTAATTGGTGTAGTAGACGTGGACGTAAGATACAAAAGTTTCCAGAAGTTAGCTGATATTCCTGAAGCTCTGTTGAATGAAATTAAGGATTTTTTTAGTAATTACAAAAAACTTGAAAACAAGGAAGTGGAAGTTCAAGAGTTTGTGGATTTGGAGGAAGCTATGAAAATTTTGGCTGAGTGTAAGGATTTATTTAAAAAATCCCACTACTAAAGTCTGGCACACCTGATAGGATTCGAACCTACAACCTTTTGATCCGAAGTCAAATGCTCTATCCGTTGAGCTACAGGTGCATCTAGATAACCTATGAAAAAGAGGTTAATTTATCCCGATACTAATTCTTGGTTATCTGAAGCGTTATCCATTTTCTTCAGATCTTTTCAGAATGAACACTTTTTGTCCCTCTGAGAAGCCTTGAATGAGTACGTAGGATATCATAATAAGGAGTGTGCGTATTTGGGACAAGAATATTCGGGAGAGTTGGAATTGTATCCCCAAATTTCCTTCGATGAGAAGACAGGAATCGCCTCTCTTGACAGGATATATTTCCTATCTCCAGATCCTAAAACCATAGTAACTCACAATTACTTAGCAGGTAAGGAATATGGCAAGGATAAAAGTTCTTTAATCAACTACATTAATAAGAAGTTTTTTGCCAAACCTTCCGAGGAATATCCTAAATTAGATTTCATGGTGGTTCACAATAACATGGAACCTGCAGTGGCTAAAGAGATACTTCTACAAGCATCTTACGATCGTAATACTAAAAAGAAGAATTACATTTTTAAGAATGAAGCAGAAGGGATTGAATACAAAAGTATCAATATAACAAAGATTAGATTTGATTTATCTTTGTTAAAAAACTGTTCCTTTCTGAATGCAATAAGATACGCTTCCTTTAAGGAGTTATTGCCTCCTGATCTTATGGTTGATATCTCCGTAAGAATGGACTTTAATTTACCCGATCTTCCTAAGAATTTGATTGATAATGAAATTCTAAGTATTACAACTTTAAATGAAAGCTAGAGAAGCCCTACTAGAAGAGGAGGTATTTAACGCAATAAGGAATCAACAAAAGTTGGTACTTATGCTGAGTACAACTACTTGTCCTCCTTGTAAAAAGTTGACTCCCATTTTCTTTGAAGTTTCTGAGAAGTATGAAGATATAGCTTTCCTAAAGGTATATCTTGATGAGCTTCCTAAGGTTAATTCAGTTGTAAGCACCGGAAGTGTTCCTACTTTGATTTTTTATAAACGGGGAATAGAGCAGTACAGGGCTTTAGGTTATATGGAAAAAGACAGTCTTGAAAATTTGATAGAAACCCATCTGGGATAGACGTTATCGTCAATGGAACACCCCATTAACGATAAGCATGCGACGTTTGTATATTTTGGAATAGTTTTCGTATACCTAGTAGCCTTACTATTTAAAAAACTTTATTACAAGGCCCTATTTGGCCGTCAATACATCATAATCCCTCAGCCACAGATAAAAAGCATCTCCAATATCTCAATGCTAACAGCCATGAATATAGCATTGATAATCACAATATCCATGATCTCCAATCAAATGATGAGTTTCCTATTCAAGATATATCCCGGATCTAGATTCCTAATAGAGAACATACTTATAAAGATGGGAGGGATTTTATTTGGCCCCATAATTGGTATCTTCATAGGATTTAGTACTGACCTTCTTACAGTAATACTTACCTCTTCCGTTCTTAACTATGGGTACTTCCTGTCTGCCATCATGAATGGCTTCTTTGGTGGGATAATAAACAACCTAATAAGAATGAATAAAACTAATAAGAATACTCCGGCATTAATAGCCGGAGGAATGACCATTGCTGGCCTAATTTATTTAGGAATACTGCTCAAAAATAATGACGGAGGAGATTCTCGTTATACCATAAACCTTCTATCCTTTTCTTTCGGAATAAAGTGAAGTCACATACTTCTCTTTGTTTCTGGCTTGGTGGGAATAGTTCTTTATTTCTTAACTATTTCAACCATGGCTATAAACAGATTAGATGAAGAAGAGTTTAAGGATACAGCTTGAGTTCATAAGTACGCAAAGCTATATGAGTTTTTTCTAATATTCACCACCAATTGTGCAATTTACTTGATAGTTGATATGGTATCTTTGCCTTTATTTGACGTTAAGCTGTCTTCCCTCCCCTATGAGCAGTTCTTAATAGCCAGAATCTTCACTTCCATACCTTCAGTAATCGTATTTTCTAACATTATGTGATACATTTACAAGCTTCACAACAGCGTTAAAGGGAGCATACTAGTTCACAGAAATAATGAAAGTGGATTAATGCCTGAGCCTGAGAAGAAAAGAAAATTATTACCTCTGGTTATTCAATAGATGATCAATAAAGGTGTAGCCTTTGCAACAATCTTCTTAAGTGGCTCTTTATATAGCCTTGGTTCTTTCATACATGACTGACAAGACTATCAATTTCAACAGGTAGAGGGATCTGAAATTCTTCAAGACAAGAGAAGAGATTCGTTTCTAAAGGGAGATTTACCCTTCATTCCCTCCTTCAAAGATCGACTAGAACCTTCACACATCCAAAAGACAAGCTTTCAACAATATAAACACCTGTTCGCTCCAGAAATGCAGAAATATCTACAAGATGTACAAGATGAAAAATTTAAAGACGGTCCTTATTCTAAAAAGAAGCAAGATTTATTGAATATGCTGCATTACAAAAAAGAATGGACTCTTACTTCTGACAAGGAAATAGCCTACAAATCTGGGTTTTTTCAACAAGAGTTAAACAACTTTAGTGACGAAAAATTAGTTCAAGATATTCTTTGATCTCTAGCCGAAGAATCTCACGTTAACTCTACATTAATAAGGCCTGAATCCATAACCATCAATTTCAAAAGGGAGAAAACTGGATACCAGAAGAGTCCTCTCCTGGATAAGTCAGATGTAATTAAAAGTCTAAACATTAAATTTAGAATATTCAACCCCAATAGACAAAAAGCCTTCGTTTTTAAACGTATAGAAATAGATCCTACAAGTGAAACAGATGTTTCGATAACGCTTAAAGAAGGGGAGTTAAAGCCTATTACAGGTCCTATTACAGGTTTTAAATCGAGTGCATCCTCCTGAAGTATATTCCCAATAGAAGAAGGTTTTAAAGTTACAAAAGAAGTCATTTACCCCAACAAAATTAAAACTACAGAACACAAAGATAATTTGTTCCTTCTTTACAACTATTCCAGATTCTTCGAAAAATGGGTGGGTAATACAAATATTTGGGGTTTAGTAAACAATTCTCACTCTTTAATTGACTATGAGTATGTAAGAAAAGCGCTATCTACTAAACTGATAAACATAACTGCAGATCAAGTTAAAAAAGATATTGAAAGATGATATGGTTCCTTTACTGCATTCATTTTAAGAACGAAAATTGAAGACGCGATAAACATAATAAACATTCTTCAAAAGAACACTTTCTTTGACAAGCATGGTAACAAAGCATCGGTAGTAGATAATGCTGTTAATGACTTTAACTTTAGGAACAACTTATACAACCACTTTCAATTTGATTCCAAATTACGAAAAGTCTTAGACACCTTATTTTTACAAAATGAAAGAAAGAAGGACCTGAAGATTACTGTTAAGGAGGCTAAGGCTCTTCTTAACAGTTGAGCATATCAGCTAGAACAAATAAAGGATTCTATACGTATAGAATTGAAATGAGATAAACAGCCTGTAAAGACAAATGCAGATCTTGGGTATGAAAATATATATCCTGCATTCTCATATAAATTTACGCAAAAATTTGTCTTTACAAAAGAAATAAAAATCCCTCTAAAAGGGATTTACGACACTGAGAATGGTAAATTTGAAGAATCTACCTCGGAGACGGAGAAGAAACATAAATTTGATTTATCTAATAGACTGAAGAATGTAAAGGAATTTCTAACTCCCATAAGCTTCTTATTTAATGGTATTGGTGGTAGTGTTGGTGGGATAAATATCATGGATGTCCTAATTCCTGATGCTGCACAATTTATAGGTTTTGAAGCGTTAACCATAAAAGGCAGTCAAGAAATTTCCAATATCTATGAGTCTAAAAACTCCCCAATTACTTTAGCAATTGGGGGAGAGGAAGATATGCAAAAAATACACTTTCCAGGAACCAATATTGGATGGAAATCATTAGATATAACTCACAAACAAGATCTCTCAAAATTTACATCTTTGTTCTACAATCTTTATGAAAAATTTGATACATATAAAGACAAAAGTGGTTTTGTTTTAGGAGCGGTACAACTTTTATCAGCTAAATCAAGATTAGCATCCGATCCTATTTCATTTATAGCTCACGCAATCAACTCTATATTTGATAAAAATTATCTTAAATCAAAGGGCAGTGAAGAGGGCAAAAGACCATGACCGGTATTTTTCAACTCCCTGTTTCAAAATTCATTAGATTTTAAAAGTAAGCAGTTATTAACTGGTCTTTCTAGCGTTTTTTTTGAGTGGGATAAAGAGTGGGATAACAATTCGGAAAAGGAAAAGTGTCAGGGATCAGGATCAGATAAGATTTATTGTACTGCTTTCTCTTTAAAAGGAAGTAAGAAAAAGCAGATTGTACCTAATTCGGAAGAGGTTAAAAGTATCTCCAAGAAATTCTTTCCAACGTATTCCTCGTATTTTCCAGAAAAGCCGATTGTATTTGGGACAAGCGACGACACAAAAGCGTATAATGACTTTCTAGCAAAAGAAGGACAAAGCTCTATTGGATTGGTGAATAACTATACTAAACTGAAAGAGGTATTCAAATCTAGATTTGAAAAGGATCCCAACTTTTTTCCATCCAATAAAGAGATTAATTGAAATAATACAAAAGTGTCTTATGTACAGTTGAATTTAGAAAAAGCCATCAAATCCGTTTTAGCACTTGAAAACACAGCAACAGGTTTATTGGGTTTGGCAGTTGATTCTGTTGGCATTGAATTTCATAAAATTTTGGGAGAGGCATTAGTTAGAGATGGATTTTGAATCAATATGAACTTAATGGATGAAAAAGGTTCTTTCTGAACAATAGAACACCCCATAAAACACCTGTTTTATTCTCCATTTAGCGAAAATTGATTGTTTGTAAACCCCAATTTAGATCATTTAAAATTAAAATTAGGGTCGTTGAGTCGTTAAATAAGTGTTCTTTATATTGCCAAGTCGAAGGAGGCTGGCAATAGGGGCCGGAGGAATCTTCTTTGCGTTAGGTTTTATCTACTTTAGGGCCTTTGAAAAAGAGCAATTTGAGAAAATAGAAGGATCTCTTCCTCTTAGAAACAAGAACAAATTAAATTTTCAAGATAGACCACTATTTCTGAAGGACTTCTTCCATAAAGATCATCTTTACTCCCAAAATTATCAAATATTTGATCCATCCATAAGAAAATATCTGGAAATTCCATCGTCTACTAAAGGATTTGAAGAAACAGGAAATCTATTTAAGGTCTTCAATAGTCTTAAGACTTGAAATAGAACAGCATCCACCCTCTCTGATAAGGATTTAAGCTATAGAGATAATCCCTTTATACAAGCCGTTAACTCTCTTAAAAAAGAAGAAATAATCAGAGATATTCTTGAATCAATACTTTCTGAATCGGAATATCTTTCCACTTTAATAAGAGTTGATTCAATAAAGATAGAATTCCAAAAGGAAGAAAGGTCTTCCTTAGTTAAGGACTTTAATTTAAAGTTAAGAATTCTTAATCCTAATAAAGGGAAGGCCTATTTATTCAAATCTATAGAGATAGATCCTCTGAACGAAAATGACATACATATATACCTCCCATCAAGTGAAATCAAGCCCACTATTATTCCCGTTAACTTAGGGAATAGTAAGCAAATTTCATGATCCCTATTTCCAAAGAATTCATCATGAAAGATAATTAAGACTGTCAACCACAAGAAAATAGAAGAAACCAGATTCTCCTTGCCCCTAATATACGGAGCAAGCGTTGCATTAAATAATCTTCAAAAACTTCTTCCGGAAGAAGAATTAGACCGTCCTTTTCCAATCATCAGTTCTTTAGACTATGGATATGTAAGAGAGAAGTTAACTCATCTCCTAACCAACATTAGTGAAAATCAAATGGAGAAGGATATTGAGTTCTGATTCGGGGCATATAAAGCCCATCAAATTAGAGTTTATATCTCCGACTTACGAAACTTAATAGAGATGTTTAAGAAGAGAAGTTTCACAGACAAACACGGTCGTAAGGCTTCTCTTATAGAAATGGTCATGAAAAGCCATACCTTCAAAGATGGCCTGTATAACCATATGAAATTAAATAGCTCATACAGAAAGATTCTAGATTTCCTATTAACTAATGAAGGGAAAGATCTGAAGCTAACAGAAGAGGAATGCCGTGCATTGCTAGATAGTTGATCCTATCAACTAAAGCAAATGCAAGATTCCATAAAGATAAGCATAGATTGAATAGAAAAGCCCAAAAGAGTTATGCAGCCTTTAGGATATGTCTCTCCCTATCCCGCCGTTTCTTTTAAATTTAAACAAAAAATCACTTTTGAGAAATCTTTAAAAATTCCCCTTCAAGGGCATTGAGATTCTCATCAGAAAAAATATGACTCTTCTTCCGGAGATCAAAAGTTTGACATCACTAAAAAACTATCTAGCTTAAGTACTATTCTCGCCCCAATAAGATCTGTGTTCAAAGAGATGGGGAGTGGAGGTAGTTTTATGGGTTTAGATATATTTGATGTATTAATGCCCGATGCTTCTCAATTCTTGGGAATAAATAGCTTAGAGATAGATGCCAATGAATACATAGAGAATATATATGAAGCTTCTAATTCTCCCATTGGAATATCCATAGGGGATTCAGAAGATTATCAAGGCATAAATATAAAGGGCAAAAATATAGGTTGAAAGGCTTTAGATGTGTCTAGCAGCATCAATTTAGCCAATTTTTCTAAGTTCTTTTACAAACTGTATGAGAAGATAGATACCTATAAAGATCCTTCTAAATCTGCATTAGGAGTATCTCAACTATGGAATTTTCAAACTCTTCTAAAACAAAGACCTATATCCTTCATAATACATACAATTCACTCCATTTTCGATCACAAATATCTAAAAAGTGGAAGTTCTACTCCAGAAGATAAAAGACCCTGACCCGTATTCTTTAAATCTCTATTCCAAGATCCTATTACTCTTAAACATAAGCAAGTATTTGTGGGATATAGCGGAGCATTTTTTAATGTAAAAGAATGATTCCGTAGTGAAACTAAATCAAGCGATCAATACTCTACCTCATGAGATATCTCACAAAAGCCAAGGAATGAATGGGAGATACTCTCCCCAAAGAATGAAGATGTAGCTCTAATAAGTCAAAAATTTACACTTAATTACTCCTCCTTCTCTCCCGAGCAACCAATAATCATTAATTCAGAAGAAAATAAAAGTCAGTACGATGCCTTCTTAGCCAAAGAAGGCAGCACAAGTGTGGGGTTATTAAATCACTATGATCGTCTTAAGTTCGTATTTAGAGATAATAATAAGAGCAATATTTATTACCCAAATATAGATTGGGAAAAAATGAAAGTTTCTTATGCTCAATTAAATCTGGAAAAGGCAATTAAGTCAGTGTTAGCCATAAAACATACCTTTCAAAGCATCTGAGCTTCTAGTGGTTTGTCTCTATTGGGAATAGAAATCCATAACATACTAGGAGAGGCATTAATAAGGAATCCATTCTGAATAAATATGAACTTTATGAAGGAAATAGGATCATGATCCAAGCATGAAATTCCCTTTAAATATATGAGCTACTCAGTTTATAGTGAGGAGTCTCTGTATATAACGCCCCAACTAGATAAGACAAAACTAAAGTTAGGTAGCTTTATTAAGCTTTAAGTACTTCTCATACAAATCAGGACGCTTCTCTTTCGTTACTTTCTTTCTCATCTTTAATCGATACTCTTCTATTGCCTTGTGATCTCCACTTAAATATACTTCTGGAACTTTATCACCCTCAAACTCCTGAGGTCGAGTATATACCGGATAATCCAATAGATAATCTGAAAAAGATTCGGATTTAAGACTATGCTCACTTATTACCTTAGGAATAAGTCTCACCACACTATCCAGAAGGACTAAAGCAGATAACTCTCCAGAGCTTAATACATAATCTCCTATTGAGATCTCTTCATTTATATACTTACTCAATCTTTCATCTATTCCCTCATAATGTCCACATATAAGAACTAAATTCTCTCTACATTCAGAAAGCTTCTTAGCCATTTCATTATTTAAAGTCTTCCCAGAGGGCGTTAAATATATCACTCTATCTTTAAGCAAATCTCCCTCTCTTAATCTACTTAAAATAGGCTCTATTTTAAGTACCATTCCCGATCCCCCACCATAGGCATAATCATCCACCTGTTCCTGTGGATGAGATCTAATATTAATAACCTCTATCTCCACTAATCCTTTAAGTTGTGCTCTCCTTGGTATGGACTTTGAAATATAGGACTCTATTATTTCTGGAAATATGGTAAGAACTGTTATCTTCTTTACCAAATATTATTTTTTCAGTCTTCTAATCTTTTCAGCCAACCCTTTAGACTCTCTTAAATAATAAAGATTAGCTCTTCTTGCAGAAGCTAACTTATCAACAGATATATCTTCAATTAAAGGCGAATGTAAGAAAAACCTCTTCTCCACTCAAAATTCATCAATCTTTTTTCTAAGAAGCACATTATGAGTAAGTCTATTAGAATGCTTATTACTAATAACCATTCCTTGAAACTTCTGAATCCTAGACTTCTTTCCCTCTATTATCCTTTCAGAAACAGTTATTACATACCCGGGTGCAATGTTAGGAATATTCTTCTTACATTGAAACGATTCAACTAAAGAAACTACAGATACCTTATTCATTAGCGTAACTTCTGTACAAACGCTCCACAGCCTCAGTAGGTTGAGCGCCAAATCCTATGTATCTAGAATAAAGATCCTTATTGAAACTAACATTCTTCTTAATAGGATCATAAGTACCCACCAACTCTATGTAAGCTCCATCTCTTCTCTTTCTGGAATCCACAACAACAATACGGTAAAAAGGCAAAGCCTTTCTTCCCATTCTAGTCAACCTGATCTTCAGCATAAGTCCTATAAATTTTAATCATCTTTTATCTCAACTGCCCCTATAAAATAGCGTATTTGATAGAGATACCTATCCACCATAAGCTTAAATATCAAAGAAATAGGCCATACAACAGGGAAAACCAATTCCATCATAATTATTACCTTTAATAGTGATGAAATCCTACTTACATACTTAAAAAGTTCCCTATTCTTATGGTTCTTAAGAACCTTAACTGCTTCCGAATAGACAGAGATAAGGGGAATTATCTTCAATATAGATATCAAAGCACACAAGAATAGCGCTATCCCGCCTATAAGAAGCAGCACTAGAAGTGATGGAGTGTGGTTCATCAATATAGGAATAAGTAGGAATACAAGTATTGAGAACAGAGTTTGAATTCGTGTTCAAAACCAAATTAAACTGTAACTTTTTTCAAAAAAACCGGAAAACATCTATCCAACTTGAGTTTAAATCCTCCCTTTAAAGCCTTTTGAAATAACCTACTCTGCTACTTCACTATCCTGATCTTCGGTAGCTTCCACCTCTTCAAGAGACGCTTCATCTTCAGCTACCTCTTCTTCAGATTCTTCTTCTGAGGACTCACCTTTCTTACCCCCCATCAATATTTCCCCTATATCCTTAGCATTTCCTCTTTCAGGCCTTTCATAAAGACCCTCTTTAATAAGAAAATCATAGAAAGGATCATCGGATATATCTTCTTCATCCAACTCATATTCTCCAGATATTATCTTCTTCCTCAATACACCCACCTTCATCTTGAATCTCCTGTATTGCATTCAAAATAGAAACTTAAGAACGAAAGTAATGGGAATTGGACAAATATCCACCCAAAAAAATATGTTTAGAAGTATCCACATCTGTCGATACGGTCCTTCTAAAACATAAACATCCTTACACTGACCGTAATCTATAAAGGCACGCCTAAGCAGGGCAGTTCTTGTATGAGTCTTTCAGTATAGTATTAACCACAATACCGCCCAAACTAGAAATAGAATGGAAGCCACCGTTGGTCAAGAATTTGCCAACATCAAAATCCCAATCAAAAATACATAAAAGTAAACAGTAGTTATTCCTCAATAGAGAATACTCCTCTTCAGACGTTTAATAAAGGGATATAGAGTTTCTAGACCCCTTAAAGACGACGACATTCTTAGATATTAAAGTATTAAAACTTCCACGCTTTTACAGCAAGAACGGCGGCAATTTAAAAAAGATAACAAGAAAAACAACCAATATAAGAAGATTCCCGACCGAAATCAAAGAACTTTCCATACATTAGGAAAATTAAACTCAGCCTTTTATTCCTAAAATCCCCCAGTAACTTCAAGATTTTACAAAGGAATATAAGAATCCAAACCTACGTTTTTTATAAGGTATTTTTTATTTACTTTTTAGTAACTAACAAGATATACAAGATAAGTAAACCTTCCAGAATTAAAAACTCTCCAATCAAAAGTTTTTTCTGCTAGTTCTGAAACGAATTTTTTGAAATATCCTTTTTTAGCCCAATATGTTGGTGATGTATGAAGCATTTTGTTACATCTTACTTACCATCCTTAAAAATTTAAGAACCTTTAAAAGTAGTCTTTTAACTAAGGGAGTAGCTAACATTTCAGGAATTTGTGATTTTCATTTGTGTATAGTACGGTAGTTTTAGGAAAATAGAATATGAAGTTTTCCGCGTTTTTTCTAGGGGGAGCGCTCCTTGGGATTTCGGGTGCGATTGGCGATTACTTTGGTATCTTTCCTAAATGAGGAGATCTTTCTGGAGAGATCTTAAGTTCTTTAGATGGTAGCTTGAGTACAGAAAAAACCTTTCAGTCTTCTCCGCAATCCTCTTCTTCCTCTTCTTCCTCTTCTTCCTCTTCTTCCTCTTCTTCCTCTTCTACATCTAGTACTACCACTAGTGGTGGTGGTGGTACCAAAGGAGAAGTATTTGCTGTTAAAAGTTCATGATGAAGACTTGTAGTTAAGGTTGACGATAATTTTTTGAAGCAGAATTTAACCACTGATGTTTATGGTAAGGTTACCGAACTTCTAAAAACTGAGGGTAAGTTCTTTATTTCCAGAGACTATTGATCCGGAAGATGGATATATCAAGAACAAAATCAAGACTGATACAAGAGTTTCAATGTTCATCCTCACCTTTACAGTTGATAGATTGGATACCGCTTTAAATTAAGTTCTCTTCAATAGTTTTTAAAGAATAAGTAGATTTACATTCCGGCCGCAGATAATTCGCTTTCTGAGTAATGAAACAGTTTTTTATTTTTCTCGAACTTTATACGAAAAAGACGAAAAACAATTGTATAGATATGTTGTTGTGTTTCCAACAAACATTAAAGCAATATCTGGAGTTTGTGCTGCAGCATTTGGGGTTGCAGTAATTTATGGTTTTGATGCGTGGGAAAGTTTCAAAAGTAACGAAGCTAAAATTTTAGGTTTTCGCCAAACTACCCAACAAGTAAATGACTATCTTTCATCTAACAAGAGATATGGTGGATGATATGTTTTAGCTGATCCTGAACACAAGGTGTGAGATAAGAAATTTAAGCTCTTCAGCGCTCACTGGGATTCCCCGTGAGAAAACTACGGAAAAGTATTTCCTGAGGAGGCCAGAAAGAGCAAAGAAGACCTTAGAGACTTTTGTTTTAAAAGCATAGAAGAAAATATAGATGATACCAAGGATGAAAGCAATGCTTACTTGGATCAAGTTTCAGACCCAAAAAAAGGCTTTTGAGATCTTTGTCTAGATTTGCAAGGTTCATTAGACGAAGACTCTTAGGAGTTGTTTCTGTCTGAAATCAATTAATTTGATAAGTACTAGAATAATTTCAAGCCCTTCCATTATCTATCGCATAACCTTTTTTAAGGAGACTAATCCTTGTTAAAGCTCCCGCAAAAGACCTTATGTGCTTCATTTTCTAAAGGCACTATTAGATTGATCTCCTGGTAAGAATATTCACTTCTTATTTCTATTCCGAATTCATAATTTTTCATCTTGACTTAATTTCTTACATTCATTAATAATCTCCTCATTACCAACTATTTCAAAAAACTTCTCATATATATCGGCATGAGACTTACTGTAATCTACTCAGAAGTAATCATCCACTCTATAATGAGAACCTTCACGATCATTCTTTACAAAATGAATCTTGCAACCATGAGTAGATTCAAATCTCAATATTTCATTAACTAACATCCTATCTTTTGTAGATATTGGTAACTTAGAAGAAGCTTCTTCTATTTCCAATACTTCCGATATCTCACGCAAAGACTCATCACTAAGAATTACTTGATGATGAGTATTAACAAAGGGAAGTATAGAAACCGAAGAGATGGTTGTACCAGTAAATGAAACTAAGAGTCTTTTATGCTGGAATAACTTCTTTCTTCACGCAGAAAGAAGATTCTTAAAATTCAAGAATCCTTACCTTCCAGATTAGGTGGTATTAACCCTTCTGACAATAGGTTTCAAATTCAGTAAAAATTAAGTCCTTCATATATGGCTCTAACTCATATTTAGAACTCCAGCTTTTAACAATATCCCTATGCTCTTGTCTTTTAGGATAAAAGTACCAAGTGTCCAACGCTCCCGTTCCCATTATAGGAATAAAAGAATTAAAAGGCGTGAATAGAGAAGACTATCTTTAAAAGGTAATTTCCATGACAGATAGATTTTTATTTTCCATTCTAAGTACAACGGGAATCATCTCTGGAGCAACTTCTTTGTCCTTTGGAACTTCCTATGCGGCGGGGAAATATATGTCCAAACCCAAACCGACTAAATACTTTGTAAAGAAGATATCTAGAATAACATCCATAGAGGACATAAAAGAATATGAGGATATGCAAGGATGTACATTTCTATTTAAAAGCACTTCTGTATCTGCTGGTTCCGCAAATAGCTCCTCTACTTCTTCTAATACGGAAGGTGATTATAAATCCTTAGAGAATTTTCAAAATAATAAAACAACCCCTATCAACGACGAAAAAATAATTGAAAAAGCAGAAGAGAACAGAAGTAAGTGCACCAGTGGAGCTGCAGTTCTTACAAAAATTAAATCACAATAGATAACGAAACTACTGTTGTTGTTCTGAAGAAGAATTCGCACTTATCATTGCCTCTAGTTGTTTAATAATATCCTGTAACTCTTTTTTTACTTTCTCAATTTCATCCTTAGCCTTTTCTCCTTGACTTATAAGAGATTGAACTCGGGAACCTATTGCTTTAGCTTTTCCCATTAGCGATTGCAGCTTCAAAGAATTTATGAGGATATCGCGAGTTACTTTCTCTTCCTTTTGAGATAATTCCTTTATTTTCTCAACTACAAAACCAGGTTCTTGTTTAAATGCATTCAAGATATCTGGGATATCATTGCTTTGCAATTCAGATAAAAGATTGGGATTTTTAGAAGCCAAAGTAGATACATGTGTTAGAAATTCGGAAAATTCCTCTTTCTGAAGGGCTTCCCAAAGCAACATTAGCTTTGATTCTCCGGAAGTATCTCATGTTCCAAAGAGACTTCCCACTATGGATGCAGAACTACCTAAAGCATTAAAAATAACGTGTAACGTCTGTTTACTATCATCTCAGTTTTTAATAAAATCGCCGGCCTTATTCTTGATCTCTTTAACTATCTCGTAAACCTGTTTCCCTCAACTTTCAACATTTCCTTTGATTTGATTTCAACCACTTTTTATTCTTGACTTCTTGAAATTACCATCAACTCACTCTTTTAAATCTAATCCCTTGTTATACCCTTTAGCCTGAAATTCCTTAACCTTAGTGGCTATACTCTCATAACCCTTTGTTATTGGTTTTGCTATCGGATCGGCCGCTGTAGAAAAAGAGTTACCAATATCTTTTGATGCACCTCCGAAAAAAGCTCCCGATCCAGTACCTACTATAGAAAGCCCCGATATTCCTACTAATAAGTTATTCTTTAAGTTAAGAGAAAGTCAGTTTTGTGGTGAATTCGACATTCTTTTAAATTCTCTTGAAACTTTATTACCGTATTTAAATCTTTAATGGTTTGTTTCGCTTGGATTTTTAACTTCTGTACCGCTGTATTATCAGTAAATAAAATCCTTAACTTTTGTACTAAAACAATGATCTTCCCCATGGGGAGCGAAAGTTTTAAAGTACTTACTTATTGTTTCTCATCGCATGTATCCTTTTTCAATGTGAAATGAAAACTGAGAAAATTATCATATATCAGTAACCATTGATCTTCTATTTAGTGAGTTCCAGCATAGCAAAATCATTAACTACAGCTGCCACCGTTTCCGTTATATCTGGAGTTGGGTTTAAAACTGTAGATATCCTATTTAAACATCCCACTAATAAAGCCCATTTAGAATCTCAAAATTACAAATCCCTCTTTGAAGTAAAGAAGAATCCCTTTACTAGATGAAGGGAAAAATATACGAATTATCATAAGGAGCTGGAGAGGATAATTCCGGAAATAAACTCTGATTCTTCCAGTAACGAAGGAGCTTATTTTCTAAAGAGATGATGTTATAGAAATATGTATGAAAGCTATAATTCTCGGAAAATAGATACCTTTAACCAGCTTAAGATCTTCTGTACTATGGATATCAAGGCCTTTCTTCTAGAGGAAGAAGATACTCAAACTATAGATGACATGAAAGAATCAGACGAAAACAAAAATACTGTATTCCATAAGTACAAAAGAACTGCCATGAAGGAAGGTATCCTAAAAGAGGGAGATAATTTTGACAAATTGGTGACTTGATGTAGGTCAGTATTGAAAGAGACCTATAAGCCTGAAAAGAAAAAGACCATAAATCATGCATGAGAGTTTTGCTTAACTCCAGAATCTAAAATTCCAAAATAGCATTAATTAATACTCCGACGTCTGAGATTTAAGCAGATAAGATAACAGCTTCTATTTCTTTAGAACACCCTCTTAAAATACCCATCAAAGACTGTAATTTAAAGGGTGTTAATTAACTTATCTCCAGTTACTGACTCTTGATCCTAAGATAGATTATCTAATTTAAACATGAAAGGTATCTGGAATATTAGATCCCTAAAATTCAGATAACAGACTAGGTTCGTAGAAGCTAATTAGGATACTCTATCCCAAAAATAGAAACTCCTGATCTGGTTCCTAAAGAGACAAGTCTAGATTATCCTTGATAATAAATTTAGCCTTAAATTAAATGAAGTGAATTTTGGGAAGAATTAATAATGAAGAACTAACTAGATACTACAGCTATTCTCTTATGTATTCTTCAAAAGAATAGTTTTGGTATAACGGTTACAACTGGAAATAAGGGAAAGATATCAATAAAGGAAACCAATAGAAGGATATTCCTATTCAAAACTAGGAGTTTTCTCAATTCCGAAGGGGGTTGAGCTAAGGATTTATTTATCAAATCCTTAAGACAGTCCCAACACTTAGCAAAGGAATAAAAAGCAAAAATACATCATATGGTTAGAAACATAGGAAGACATCTCTTTACACTTTTGGGATCTACTTTTAATAGCAACAGAAATACAAAGCAAGCGGCAGTTATAAAAAGTCATAACTTCAGTAAAAATTCTCCTCTTTCTAATAACCTCTGAGGTGTTCTTCTAATCATACAAACTCTCTAGATCTATGAGCACCAAACTGATTAAACCTATTATCACAACATGCCTAGTAAGTTCATGTACTTTTATGGGCAAGAAGATAATCGACTCCTTCACTTCCAAGGACACCATACAAAGAAGACTGGAATCTCAAGGTTATAAAACTATTTTTAAAGTTAAGAAGCATCAGTTTAAACGATGAAAAGAATCATATTCTTATCATAAGGAAGATTTAATTGGTCTGATACCAGTAGGAGTCAACATTAATCATGGAGCTTATCTACTTAAAAATTGATGTTTCCACAATATGAAGGAATCTCCTTTGAAACATAATCTTCTAACGAAGGTAGTGAAATGATGTACCATGACAATTAAAGCAGGAATTCTAGATGAATACAAAATTAAAGCTATAGAGGACACAAAAGTAGAAAAGGAAGGCAGTTGAAACTCCATATTAAGCTCCCATAAAGAAGCTATGAGAACTAAAGGAATAGAGTCTGTAGAGAAATTATCTGAATGGTGTTTCTATAATCTTAGATTGCCTTATACATTATTCAATAATGATATTTCTGAAGATGTTCGACGATTTTGTACTTTAGAGAAGGCTTCTAGATAATAAATGAAAATTGGGAATACTCTATTAACCTACAATCCTGTAATCCACCCAAAAATATCTTTACTTTTAGCAGCTGCGGGAGGAGCAACTGTAAATGGAATATATTACACGTTTAATCGTGATTACTTTCTTCCGATAACAGGAAACTTTTACTCCCCTAAAAGTCTAGTAAAAGTAAGTTCTGATTTCCACAATAACACCGAGAAGAATAACCTCTTTAATACTAGGTTTGATGAGAGTAAGCTTAGGCATAGAAGTGCTTCTGGAGCTGAGAAAATTCTCCAAAAGATAAAGGACTATACCTTCAGGATAGTCACTCCTTGCGGTTCTGGTACCGCATGAATACTAGATTATGCTATCCCAACTGGGAATGCCAAATATCCCACCAAATGATATATAGCTACAAATGCTCATGTAATAAGTAAGTATAGATTCTTAAGTAATGAATACAAACAGATACTACCTATCTCTCTAGAGGACACTCAATATCGAAGAAAACACTATGGAAATAAACCGCTTAGTTGGGAAATATTAAATAGCTCTGCATGTGAATTATCTCAGAAATATGGATTTTCGGAGATGCTTCTATACAAGGAAGTTAGCCAGGAGAATTTAGTTTATTACAAGCAATTTAAAAATCCGAAGCTATTCTATGTCCCTATAAATTTCCTAGGCTCACGATATTCCTCAAACGGAAGAACGTGAAAGTATGATAACTACTATAAGGATTTTGCGGTAATAGAAATTGATATTAATTCTGAAGAAAATGCACAAAAGTTAACTGACAACTTCTACGGAAAGTACGCTCCAGAAAAGGAGAAAAAGGAAATTTTAAATATTTTTGACAAAGAATTAATGTTCAAGGGAGATAGTAGTTTTGGAGATAACTACTACATCTCTGGATATCCAGCAAAGGCAGACGGGGAAGACTTAAGAATAAGTTCCAATTGAGATCCGAGTTCTAAAAAAGGAGCTAATTTAATATCTGGTGGAAGTAAGTACCATTTACTCTCCATACAGAATAAGTGGGGAGAGCCAATAGCGGGACATATTGATGTTAGAAAGATAGATTGACACTTTCAAAATACAGCCACAATTTGGAATGGAAAGCCACATTATGACTGAGGCTATAACTACCTGCTAGATAATACTAAGATGGGTGGTGGAGCATCAGGATCTTTGGTTTCTGATGAAGAAGGAAATATATTGGGACTATATAGAATGAGAGATGTAACAGAAAAATGGGGATTCGTTGAACCTCTGAGATCGGAGGGCGTGTATATTAACTCAAGAATAATAGTTCCTAAATACGACCTAATAAAAGGTGTGATAGGGCAAGTGAGCTCCTACAGACAGCAATTGGAGAAATTTCATCCTAATATGGAAACATTCCTGAGCAAAAGGAATTGAAATTAATATACTTTTTTATTAAAATGCTGAATAAGTTTATTGAGATTAAAGAATAGTTTTTTATTACGTAAAAGTCAGTACTTGGATCTGAAGTAGACTTTTATGTTTACGGGAATAGTCAAAGCAACTTCAAGTATAGCTTCTATAGGGTTAGGTATAGCTGTTTGTAGTCTTGCTATAAATAGGGTACTAAGAGTACCCACCATAAAAGAAAAACTTGTTGAGGAGCAATTAAAGCCGTTTGACGGGGAGTGGAAGCATAAATTCGCTTATCTGAAGAAGCTTCGGGGAATTGACAATTTAATCAGTGCTTGAAAAGAATTGAATCCTGACAAAGAGTATGACAAAGACATTACAGATGAAGAGGGAGGTAAGATGATAGAAGAATGGTGTGCTTCCGTACTTGAGGAAAAATCTACCTTAAGACATGGATATAAGAATTTAGATAACGCTAAACAGTGGTGCTTTAACTATAGGATATTTGAATAGAGACTTAGACAAAATAAACGTACAATCTATCCCTTCAAAATTTAGATTCTTAGAGCTGCTAGCTGCTATATGAAATTTACTTTTTTGAAATACTTATTATCTCTTAGGAAATGGTGCTCTCTACCATGATGAAGTCTTTGCTTGGGGGAACTTTATTAGCTGCTGGAGCTGGATTAGGTATAGGTCAAGCGATATTCTTTCCGGGAGATTCTAATTCAGAAAATCTTGTAAAAACTTCCATAAAGTCAGTTGATGAAGAGCAACCAGAAGAAAATAAATCACAAGCAGAAGATACTTCTTCTGAAAATGAAGGAAGTTCTACTGGTTCTTCAAGTAATGTCACTACGCAAGAAGCGAGCGTTTCACAAACTTCAGAAAGTGGTAAAACCTCAACTTCTCCGGAACAGAAAAAGAAATGTACTATTTATAAAATACTAAGTTCTGCCCAAAAAACAGCAGCCTTAATGGAGGAGAATTTTTTAGATAAAGAATTAAAAAGTCAGCCTCAGACTTACGAACAGGTTAAGGCTATTTGTGCCAATGGTAAGGATATTTATTTATCTTGAGAGAAAGTAAGTTATTGATGACAACGAACAAAATACGAGTGAGTGTTTGACAAATCCAAGCAAAACATAAATTGAAAGAAATAATTTAATTCTTTAGTTTTCCCGCGCCATCTATTTCGAAAAAATTTTGACTCGTAAGTTGGTGCAGAAACTGATTAATAGATATTGATTTTTGAAGTTAATTTAGATTAAGTAGAACTAGACTCAGGTTTTACGCATCAATTAGAAGCATCTATATAGCTTGAATCTCAGTTGGAATCTCCTTTCTTAGTTAAAAGAAGAGTTTTACACTTTTCTTTCAGAGCTTTGATATCTGCACTACTATCAGTGAATCCACTTATTTTAGGGGGATTATTACTACCGTTGCTCTGCTTATGCTTCTCTAACAATTTTTGTCACACAGCATCGTCCTTATTCCCGTCAAAAGTCAAAGGAACCTTTCCCCTCTTAGATAATTCTTCCGAAACATTTTTTGGTTGAATGAACACATAACCTGTACAAGCAGCTCCTACCACTCCGGCTCCACACAGACCACACAATCCCAATAACTTTAAATTCTCCATCTAACTCTTAAATAAAGTAGATTCTTCGGATTAATAAGATCTCAAGAAACATTATTAATTTCATACATTTAAAAAATTGAATCTGAAATTATGACGATATCATACCTTGAACGATTTAGTATCTCAAAATTAACTGTTCCTTCCGAAGTATTTAAAAATGACAAATTAAAATGAGACACTCTCTCATAAAGCGTCGATATTCCACAAACTTCTTTGCATATTAATCAATTAAAGCTTAACGACGAAATTTAAATTCTCTTTAGTTATATTGGGAAAAGCCTTCTATCTTGGTTAAAGAAAAACTTATCTTCTCCTCCAAGTATTCCAGAAAAATAAGCTCCGTCGACAACAAATATTGACGATTCCTTTAATTGGATTCATACTGACAGAAAAAAATCAACCTTTTTTCTAAAAACATATGTGCAGATTCGTTTCTGTAAACTAACCATTTCTCTCCTTCATTTCAAAATGTGAATATTTAGAGTTGAGAGTTGCTATACGAAATTTAAGTTTATTGAAGTACTGCTTAGCCTTTAGAAAATGGTGCTCTCTACCATGATGAAGTCTTTGCTTGGAGGGACTTTATTAGCTGCTGGAGCTGGATTAGGTATAGGTCAAGCGATATTCTTTCCGGGAGATTCTAATTCAGAAAATCTCGTAAAAACTTCAGTCAAATCATCTACCGAAGATCAGTCAGAATCGGAAGAAAATGGGAATTCTCCGGGATCTAAGGGAGATGAGGATTCTAAGGGTGGTACTTCAGGAAGTCAAGTAACAGGAGAACAAGTCGTTACATCAGAAGTTTCGGGATCCCCTCAAACCCAAACTTCTCCAGCAAAGCAAGAAGAAAAATGTACTGTTTACAAAATCCTGAGTTCTGTTGACAGAACAGCATTCTTAGCTGAAGATGGTTTTTTAGAAAATGAAGCTAAGAAGCAAACCAAGCATAGGGATTTTAAAAATGCTTGTGATAAAGCTAGTGGTAAAAAAATTTATTTATCTTTCGAAAATGTAGGCTCTTGATGATATCCAAAATACGAATGAACCTACAATAAGTCCAAACAAAGCATAAATTGAAACATTAAACCTAATCCTAAGAAGTAATCTACTTTACCTTATCTTGCACACGTCATTTCTTTATTGAAGATTTTTGTTCCCTAAATTGGAGCTTTACGAATCAATTGGAAGCATTTTGTTAAAAGAGAAAAATCAGTCTTTCTACCGTCAACAAATTGCAAAACTCCAGAAAGTATTAATGACCTCTTTTAAAGAAATCTTTGGAATTGGGAATTGCTATACAAAATTTAAATCTATTAATACTTGTTAGCTTTTAAGAAATGGTACTTTCTACCTTTACGAAGTCTTTGCTTGGAGGAACATTATTGGCCGCCGGCACTGGATTAAGTATAGGAAAGGCAATATTTTTTCCAACAGATCTCGATTCACAAAGTCTTGTAAAAACTTCAAATAAGTCAGTGGATGTAAATCAATCCGAAGAGTCGAAAGAAGAATCTAAAGATACTGGTAGTCCATCTCCTACGAGTCAATCCGAAGAAGAAACAAGATCACAAGGTACTTCTACTGGAAGTAATTTCGCTGCATCTACTATTACACAACCACAAACTCAACCAAAAAAGACATGTACTATTTACAAAGTTTTAAGTTTTGTTAACAAAACAGCATTTTTAGCGGAAGATGGTTTTTTAGACAAGGAAGCAAAGAACCAATCCAAATACAAGGAAATAAAAGATGCTTGCGATAAAGCTGATGGCAAGAATATTTATGTATCTCGAGAGAATGTGGGATGGAGACTTTGGCCGAAATATGAATGAATCTACGATAAAGCTAAACAGGGTATAAATTGAAAAATTGTTAACCCTAAATAGCGTGCTTTTTTAAACTTAACACTTATATCTCTTAGATAAAATCTGTTTTCATTCTGATAAATCTGAATCTTATCGTCTTCACATAATTATTCTACCGACATATAAACTTACACTAAATTTGGATATATTGGAAATAGAATTCTCAAAATTTGTAAATGATAAATTAACTACGATTCCTTTCTACAAAATGACTTCAAACTCTTGTAAACATCAGATTGACTACCCTCAAATGGATTCATCTTTTCTAATTCACATCAATCTTTTAATTCCTTGGCCTGTGTAACGTCATAGCTTTCAGTAGTGATTTTTGCTTTTAATTTAGAAAGCTTCTCGGGAACAACTACATTACTGCTACTATCTTTTAAAGCCTTAAGTCTTGCAGACCAATCAGTACCAACAGAACCATTTATATTTTCAGAAACCCATGCTCCAGACACCCCGTCAAAAGCATCGGAATTATTCTTAGAACAATAGTTCTTAAAGTCTTCTCATAAATTGCCTGAATCAGAAAATTCTGAATCATAGATACGCTTACAACCCTCTCTATACTTAGCCTTAGAATCATTTTCTTTAGAAGCAGATAAGGTCTTAGATTCCTTCAACAAATCACTCTTTGGAGTTCCAGAAGTTTTAAAGGAACTCCACTTGCTATCTATCTTGGTGAAATCAGGGCCGGAAGTAGCTACTAAATCCAAAATAGCATTTCTATACTTATCTCGAAATGTTGTCTTCTTAGGAGAGGAAGAAATCTGAGATTGGATGAAGACTCCTAAACCTGAAGCTCCTGCTACTCCCAGAAAGGGAAGAATTATCTTCTGAATATTCATACTTAAAACTACTTACTAATACATCATTCCTTAAATCTAGGCAACAAAATATCTATACTTGTTGAGTACATCTTCACTTGACTGGTAGTCTTACATCAATCGTAAAGTATTGGAGCGGCTTCCGATCTATTACCTCCATTTAACTTAGAATCATCTCCCGAATTAGAGATAGCCAGATTTTTTGAAGATTTTCCAGAATTGTATGAATCCCAAGCGGATTGCCACTCAGATCCATTCCTATCTCCAGAAATTAAAGAATGTCCCTCCAATTCTTCAAGAATCGTATTGGTATTAAAAAAACAAAAATTAGATAGTTGCTCAAACAAAGCCTCTGTTTTGATTGAATACTCCACGCGATAATTTTTATCGCATCAATTTTCAATATCTTCAAAGGGTAATTCTTTTAAGCCATCCTTAGATTTAGGCTTATTATCAGTGGAAATATATTTCTCTTGCAGCATAGATCACTCAGAATCTCCTTTTCCTATAAATCTTTTCTTTGTCCCCTTAAGAGCAGCTGTTACCCTATCTCCTATAGTTTCCTTAGGAGCAGAAAGACGATAAATTCCGTAACCACCTAACCCAACACCAGAAACTCCAACCATAGTTAAAGCTGCCCTCATTGAAACCATAGACATTATTTCTCATTAACTAATCGACCTATTAACTTTAATTTTTCTAGAGAAATTTCAAAATATTGCTTGGTGCTTGGAAAGCTAACTATATATTAGGTAATTGAATATGTTTGCATCCGGTTTATCAAAGGGTATTTTGGGAACTTCTGTAGCAGTGGGGACAGGTGTAGGGTTAGGTAGTGCTGCACTGACATCCAAAGGATCAAATCCTTTCTCTAAGATAGAGAAAATTAACTCATCATCTGAGATCTCTCCACCAAAGGGATGCAAACTTTATAAGATCTGAAGTTCTGACAGTGGTGAAGTGAGAAAAACTACAGAAGAGGAGATAAAAAAGGAATTGCAAGAAAAGTCGGAATACTATGAGAATATAAAGCGTGCTTGTGATTCTGCTGAGGGAGGTAATGTTTTTCTATCCAAGAGGAAACCAGATAGAGAACGATGAAATTATTATCCAGAAGATCAAAATAAAGAAACGGTAAAAAGATATTTGGAAAATAATTCTGGCTCTCTGTCTTAATTACATAACCACTTTTTCTCTTTAGTAGAAATCTTAAACTTATTTCCAAAAAGATCTCAGAATACTAAAGTCATCAATTCTATTCGGTGTTAATTGTAATTACTTTGCTATGTAAAAACTATCGTTTGCATTGGTTTGGTAAATTTTGAAAATAAGATAAACAAGTCTCAATATTTTCAAACTACCGCTCAATCGTTATGCCGTCATGAGAAATAATCATAAATTTATTGAATATGAAAAAGAAATACACTTCAACGAGAGTTTGGAATAGTTATACAAAGCTTAAGTTTATTGAAATATTGATTAACTTTTAGAGGATATGGTGCTTTCTACTGCAATGAAGTCTTTACTCGGAGGTTCATTGTTGGTTTCTGGAGTTGGTTTAGGTATCAGTAAGGCAATATTCTTTCCAGAAAGTTTTAATTCAGAGCACTTTTTGAAAACTTCCAATAAAGAGGATCAAATTAAAAAAGAAGGCGAACAAGAGGGTGTCGCTTCAAATCCATCGGAAGTTGAAAATAAATCTGGAACGGGAGATTCTACCGGCGATACTTCGGGTAGTAATACTGTTGAGGGACAACACACCACACAGTCACCAACTGAGGGAACTGCTCAATCTACGGTTGCTCCTAAGTCAGAAGAAAAATGTACTATTTACAAAATCCTAAATTCTTCTAATAAAACAGCATCTGCAGCTGAAGACGGTTTTTTAGATAGAGAAATAAAGAAACAACCTCAAACTTATAAAGAAATTCAAAATGATTGTACCAAAGGAAAGAAAATTTATGTATCTTGAGAAAAGGTAAATTGGTTTTGACCGTCAAAGTACGAGTGAGTCTACCGTCAGTCCCAGCAAAACATAGATTGAAAAATCATTAAGTAGATTTTTACCTTTTAGGCGATTTACGTTTTCACGATAGAAGTCGAAAATTTAATAAAAACTCACAAACCCCTCAACCTTAGGAAAAGATTATTTAAAGTAGTTGTTTTAAAAACTACTTCTTAACACACCATTCCTTAAATCTAAGCAACAAAGTATCTATACTTGAAGAATACATCTTTACTTGGCTGGTAGATATGCATCAATCGTAAAGTATTGGAGCGGCTTCAGTTTTATTATTTCCATTCAATTTTCCGTCATCCTTGGAGCCGGAAATATCTAATTTTTTTGAAGATTTTCCAGAATTGTATGAGTCCCAAGCTGATTGCCACTCAGATCCATTCCTATCTCCAGAAATTAAAGAATATCCCTCTAATTCTTCAAGAACCGTATTGGTATTGAAAAAACAAAAATTAGATAGTTGCTCAAACAGGGCCTCTGTTTTGATTGAATACTCCTTCCGATAATTTCTATCGCATCAATTTTCAATATCTTCAAAGGGCAATTCTTTTAAGCCATCCTTAGATCTAGGCTTATTACCAGTTGAAATATATTTCTCTTTCAGCATAGATCACTCAGAATCTCCTTTGCCTATAAATCTTTTCTTTGTTCCCTTAAGAGAAGCTGTTACCTTATCTCCTATCGTTTCCTTAGGAGCAGAAAGACGATAAATTCCATAACCACCTAACCCAACACCGGAAACTCCAACAATGGTTAAAGCCGTCCTCGTTGAAACCATAGACATCATTTTTCATTAACTAATCGACCTATTAACTTTAATTTTTCTAGAGAAATTTCAAAATATTGCTTGGTGCTTGGAAAGCTAACTATATGTTAGGTAATTGAATATGTTTGCATCCGGTTTATCAAAGGGTATTTTGGGGACTTCTGTAGCAGTGGGGACGGGTGTAGGGTTAGGTAGTGCTGCACTGACATCCAAAGGAGACAGCCCTTTTTCAAAAACCAGTTCATCATCCAAGATCCCTGCCACACCAAAAAGCTGTAAGATCTATCAAATTCAAAGTTCTGCCACCGGCGAGGTTAAAAGTATTACTGAGGAGGCGATAAAAACTGAATTAGGGCAAGAGGGAATCGAACACTACAAAAAGATAAAAGAGGCTTGTGATACTGCTAAAGGGGGGAATATTTTTCTATCCAAAAAAGGAGATAAAAGATATTGACAGTATTACCCCGAGGATCAAGATAAACAAACCGTAAAACAGTATCTAGAAAAAAATCCCAATTCTTAGTCCAATCACTTTTCTTCTTCCGAGTACTAATCTTAGATTTATTTCCTAAAGTCTTGAAAGATTGAAAGTTGTTGATTTTGTTCTACATCAACTTATTCACCGTATAGGAAACAATTCCTTGACTTTTCGAAAAGTATTTAATTCTCCGTTTATCTTCAATTTAATAAAGAAAAGAAGTATTACACTCCAAATCTACAACAAATAATTGTCTTCTTTTACATTCACATCGTGAATCTTTAGAGTTGAGAGTTGAGAGTTGAGAGTTGCTATATAAAAATTAAGTTTTTTGAGATGATGGTTAAATTCTAGAGAATGATACTTTCTACCGTAATGAAGTCTCTACTGGGGGGGTCATTATTAGCTGTTGGAGTTGGATTGGGTATAGATAAAGCAATATTTTTTCCAGAAGATTCTAATTCAAAGAACTTTGTAAAAACATCCAGTAAATCATCTGTTACCAATCCATTTGAAGAAGAGTCCCAAAATACTACTCCACACTCCGAACCACCACAAACTTTGGAGACGAAATCAGAAACTATTCAAGCAGAAGTTCCTAAAGCTGCCGTTGAACCGGAAAAGAAATGTACCATTTACAAAATCCTAAGTTCTTCCAAAAAAACAGCATCATTAACAGATGAGAATTTTTTAGACAAGCAGGTAAAGAAGCAATCTAAGACTTACCAAGAAATAAAGAATGCTTGTGCTAAAGACAAAGAGAAGAAGATTTATTTATCTTGAGAGAATGTAGGTTGATTCCTGCCAAGATACGAGTGAGTCTACAATCAGTCTAAACAGAATATAGATTGACAAATAATTGAACCTGATCTTAAAAAATAACTTATTCACTCTTCTGTAGGCATTTAATTTACTTCTTTCAAATAAATTTGAAATGTTGAAAACACTTAGATCAATTGTTTTATCTTGAGCATTCGTCTTATTTAAAGTGACCCCCATAGGAACTATAAACATAATCTTCTAAAGGAATTTCAAAATGTTACTTGTAGTTCAAAAAGATAACTATATGTCAACTAAATTCTTTGAGTAAATATGTTTGCGGCTGGTTTGTCAAAAGGTATTTTGGGCATTTCTGTAGCTGTGGGAACAGGTGTAGGATTAGGTAGTGCTGCACTAATGTCCACAGGATCCAACCCCTTTTCTGGAAGAGAGTTTAAGCCTCCAGTAGGCTGTAAGCTTTATAAGATAGAGAGTTCTAGTAGTGGGAAGGTCACAAGAGTTACAAAAGAAGCAATAGAAAGGGAATTAGGAGAAAATGGAAAACAATATTATCCAGAGATAAAAAATGTTTGCAGTAATGCTTCGGGAGGAAATGTTTTTCTATCCAAGAAGGATAGACAATACTGAAGATATTACTCCGAAGATCAAAATCACCAAAAAGTAAAGGAGTATCTACAGCAGAATCCTGATTCTGAGCCTAGTTCTTAAAAATTGTAGCTTTTGGAGGTTATGCAACGCATCAAGCTTTAAATCGGGGTAGAAGGGTATCTATATCTTCAGAATACATTTTCTTCTTGCTGGTTAAATCGCATCAGACGTAAAGGGCGGCTCCTCCATCTACTCTATCATTTCCATTTAAGGCGGCATCTCTATAGAATCCAGTAATAGGGAGTCCTATAGAATTCTTCTTAGAGTTATAAGTTCCTCAGGCATCTTGTCATTGAACATCTCCCTGAATTCCCGATATTAAACGTTTTCCTTTCAATTCAGACAAGATGGTATTTATATTGAAAAAACAAAATCTTTTAATTTGCCCATAAAGAGGATCATTTACACCTCTAAATGGAGCATCAACATTCTCAGAGCATCACTGCTTAACTTCCTCTAAGCTCAAATCTCTTCGTTCTGGAGACTGAGGTTTATTGGGTGTCCGGGAGTATTTCTCTTTTAGATTAATTCACTCAAGATTATCCTTCTCTAAAAATGAAACATTAGTTCTTTTAAATTCGGACTCTAATTTGCTTCTAATGCTTGTAACGGGAAGTGAAATTCAATAGTAAAAGGCGCAAGTACCGAATGCCACTGCAGAAGAGCAGACAATCATTCCAGATAGTTTCAAGAGACGTAAAATCCTTTATCTATGCCTTAAGACAAAACTTTTCAAACTTAGGAAAGGAGATTGTGGATTCGTTGGAATACATGAACGTCCCAGTCTTATTAGAGCATCATGTTCTTAAAACCTCCGATCCTTTTGCATCATCACTACCATTTAAATCTGTATCATTAGATGATCCCGTTATCTTCCAATTAGAAGTAGTGATATTCGATTTATAAATCTTCCAAGCAGCCTTTCATGCATTCCCATCCCCATTTTCAGCTCCTATTTTAGGACCTGCTAATTCTTTACCCCCAACTTGCTGTTCAAAGGTATTGGTATTTAAATAGCACCATCTAAGAACGGACTTATACTTAGAGTCCTCTTTTCCCTTAAAAGGATTATGGACTGCATTTTCACATCAATTCGGCAAAGAATTCTTATCAATAACCTGACCATTCTTCCCTTTTGGCTTATCAACTGATTCAGCCTTCTCATATTCACTCTTAACTCCTAATCACTTAGAATCATTTAATCTTAAAAACCCATGAAATTTCATGGGATAAGAATTGAGAATTACGTCTTTTATAGTATCTTCGCGAAACGCAACCTTATAAATCCCATATCCGCCAAGTCCGGTCGCTCCCCCGATTCCAACTGTTGTTAAAGATTTAACTAATAAAGACATGGACATTAATTAAACGCATCAAGCTTTAAAAGCTGGAAGCAAAGAATCCGCATCATACATCTTCTTGTCCTTTGTTTTAGTACATCATTCATGCAACGCTGGTCCCCCTTTCTCCTTAGCCGATCCGTGTAAATCACTATCCTTATCAGAATCCTTTATCTTCAAACCTTTCGATTCCTTGTCAGAATCATTCTTATAAGCTTCCCAAGCTCCTTGTCAATATGTATGATTGGCATTTTCTAAAGACTTTAAACCATCCTTATTTAACTCTTCTAATAAGGTCTTTACATTCAAGAAACACACCTCTTTAACTTGCTTAAAAAGATCATCTTCAACCGATTTAAATCTCTCCTTTACACTAGTATCGCATCAAGTTTTAACTTCATCAAAATTCAATGCCGTTTTCCCATCTTTATTTTTTGGCTTATTAGAAAGACGATCATACCTAGTTTTTAAATTAGACCACTCTGAATGATCGGGGGTTAAAAAAGTAGTATTAGTTCCCTTGAAATGCGCTTCTAACTTGCTTTTTATAGTTTCTCCAGAATTCACAAAATAGAGACGATAGACTCCGTATGCTCCGGTAGCAGACGCAACAGTCCCCCCTAATACCCCGGTTGTTTTAAAAACTGTTAACTCCATTAACTGACCTTATCCTTTAGGCAAAATTTCTCAAACTGGGCGAAAGTCTTCTGCGCTCCATTAGAAAACATGGTTGTAGTTAATTTTTCGGAACATCACTTCTTCAAAGCCGGACCTCCTTGATTTTTATCGCTTCCATTTAAATTGGAATTATCTTCAGGTATCTTTCAATACTCATCTGATTTGAAATTTTTGTAAGTCTTATCTCAAGCGTCTTTTCACGCACTATCATCACCAGAATCAGAATAAAGAGTCTTATTTAACTTCTCTGCCTGCTCTTGAAAGCTATTGGTATTCACATAACATCATCTAAGAACAGAATTAAACTTGGACGTTTCTTGTTCATAAAAGTAACTGTTGATAGTTTTCTCACATCAAGTAGGTAGATTTTCCGATGTTACTGGGGAACCATTCTCAATTGGCTTATTATCTGCTCCCTGCTTAGAATATTCGCTCTTTACAGCTTCTCAATAACTATCTTTAATTGGTAAAAATCTAGAAAAATCGTTTACACGAGAAGAAAGTATCTTTTCTTTTATTGTAGAGGGCTCTATGAACCCTCTATAGATACCGAAGCCAGAAACTCCCGCAACACCTATTGCTCCAATCGGTAAAACGATCTTAACTGGAAGAGACATATAAACCTACTCTTAAGTAAGTTAAAGATAGAGAGATCTCAATTCTCACATTTCTTTTAACCTCCCAAATGGATCCCATTCTAATAAACTTGTGCTTGGGGCTTGGAAAGTGACTATATAGCGATTCACTTATTTAAATTTTTGTGGTATTTATTTACAAATTGCCTCTTTATGGTTTTGGGGCAGCCGGCATTGGTTTAGTTATGGAGAAACTGGATTCGTCCGAATTAAAAGACGACAATTCTCCCACTAAGAAATCTATTACTGTTAAAGATAAAAATAAGGAATGTCGTATTCATAAGCTTATTACTGCTAACGGTGTCGGAGAGTTTAAAAAAGTTACAAAGGAAGAGTTAAAGAGGGAAATTGAAAACGATAACAAGGGAGATTACCAAAGTATTGAAGAAGCTTGTTTAAAAAATGAAGGAAAAGATATTTTTGTTTCTAATCCTCAAACAAATGGTTGAAGGTATTTAACGGATTCAAACCAAAGAAATCAGTTTAGAGCAGATGAAAAATTTGAGAACTATTTAAAACGTACAGGCTCAAATTAAAAGTTTCTCGTGAATTTTACTTCTAAACTTCTGATAGGTAGCGTTTCTTTAGGGGGAACAAGCATGGGGGCCGGTGTTTATGCATTAACTTCTTCCGGATTCCGCAAGACAGAATTATCCTCCGAAAAAGAGTGTCGATTTCATGAACTGATTGGCATCGATAGATTTTATGCAGACGCATTTCAACCCATTACTAAAGATGAAATAAAGAAAAGAGTAGAACAAGAGGGTGATGATTTTTCCCCTATTGAAACGGTTTGTTTAGCAAATGCTGGGAAAGATATGTTTGTCTCCAAAAAGAGTCGTAAATGGGGTTACCATGACGCGGATCAAAAGGATACAACACACCAAAATAAATTTAAAAAATACCTAGAATACCGGGAATTAGTGCGAAGGTAATTTTAATTATTTAGTCATAAAGATTGGACGTATCTCTATAAGTTCATTTGGTCTAGAGGGGCTCTATATTTGTGGGAATATTGGGAGGCGAAAATACTATAAGGATGTCCAGAATAATCCCAACCTAAAAGGCAAGTTTTCAAAATATTCAGGAAAAGTTTAATAATATGTCTATTCCTGCAAAATTGCTATTTGGAAGTATTGGATTAAGTGCAACCGGTATCGGTCTAGGTGTTGAAAAGATAGTTTTCTTTGGATCTAAAAATTCCACTTTTCCCGCTAAAAGTAAGTCTGTCGCTGTTAAGGATAAAGAGAAAGAATGTCGAATTCATAAGCTTATTACTGCTAGGGATGCGGGTAAATTCCAAAGAGTGGAGAAGGAAGATTTAAAACGAGAAATTGAAAAACAAGGAAGAGGAGATTACAAAAGTGTTGAAGATGCTTGTTTGAAGAATGCAGGAAAAGATATTTTTGTGTCTAATCCTCAGGGAACTGGTTGAAAATATTTACAAGACACAGAACACAAACAAGGAGAAAAAGTTAAATTTGAGAACTATTTAAAAGGAGTCTAGGAATTTTTAGGCTTAGTACATCAATGTTTATATTTTTTAAATAAATCAGTACCTTTATTCTGATAGGTTTGATCCTTAGCCCAACCACATCATTTTCTTAACTTAGAAGCCTCTATCGTACTTGAGATCTCCGATCCCTCTACTTTTTGACCTGAAGAATCGTTGATCTCCTTTACCTTTAAAGAAGCATCAGCGGTATCTTTTCCATAATTGCTAACTTTAGAAGTTCAAGTGGAATCATCCTTATTGGAAGAAGCGGTTTCAGAAACATCTAATGAAGATAAATTAAAGTAAGAAAGACGAGACTCTACGTTCACGGGCTTAGCACATCAAGTCTCAACTAAATCCTCTTCAGATTTTGAATGCTCTTGTTTTAATTTATCTTCGCATCACCGAGTTATAAGGTTAACATCGGAGCTGACACTACTCTTGGGTATGTTGGGAATAGGACTATCAGAAGTTTCTTTGGAGTAAAGTTCCTTTATCTTATTTCAGTCCTCAGGTGCTGCTGCTGTTCTACCTATCTTTGTTAAATAAGCCTTAAAGCTCTTATCTTCAGTCTTAAGTACTCCTGAAAAATAAACTCCTGCTGCTGTAATCCCCGATGCAGATACAGCTACCACAGATCCCTTAAACAACAATGAATTCATTTCTAATCAAAAAGTCCTTTAAACTCACGGAAGGTATCTTCAATCCCATTTTCGTATACGACCATTAAAGTTGAAATCCTTTAATTCCCATTAAATCTTCTTTCTTGGATCTGCGGGAAGGAAAATAATACCAAAACAAGCTCTAAAATTTATGACTGGAGACTGGAGACTGGAAAATTCACTATACGATCAAAAGTTTATTTGAACCTTTAACATGACATTTACTCCTAAACTTCTTATAGGTGGTGTTGCTTTAGGCGGAACAAGTGCGGGAGTTGGTGTTGTGGCATTGGCTCCTTCTGGGTCTAAAAATACCAAGATATCAGATAAACAACAATTTTCGGAATCTACTCTCATTAGTCAGGAGTGTCGTTTACATGAGTTAATAGGTATTGATAATTTTTATACTGCCGCCTTCAAACGTGTTACTAAAGATGAAATAAAGGGAAGAGTTGAAAAAGAGAAAGGTGATTTTCAGCCTATTGAAAATGCTTGTTTAGGAAATCCTGGAAAAGATATTTTCGTTTCCAGAAGGGGTGGTAAATGGAGCTATCATACTCAAGATCAGGAGAGTGAAAGACACCAAAGAAAGTTTAAACAATATCTAGATGCGTTAAATTTTGGCGTTCCTAGGATAAATTAGGAGGGGTTGAATTTTTGATCTGGATTATTTACAAGAGTACACAGATAGGAACCGTAATTACTAAGGTCGGAAAATCTAATTTAGTATTCGTGTTCTAGAATTTACAATCACTGGAATTACTTTGTTTAGTTTTAACTAGAGTGACTTCCTCTTTACTTCCAAAAGCCGTTTTCGGGGGATCTATTTTTGCCGGAACATCAGTGGGAGCAGGGAGTGTAGCATTAACATCTTCAAAATCTATATTCACTAAATCTACGGTTAAAAAAGGATGTAGAATTCATAAATTAATAAGTTCTGGAGATGGTATCTTTGAAAAAATTGAACAGGAGGACCTAGAGCAGGAGATTTTAAGCTTACGACAGGGAAATTTCTTCAAACAAATTAAATCAGCTTGTGAAAGAGTTGGGAATAAAGATATTTTTATTTCTAATAAGGACAGTGCAGGTTGACAATATTATGAGAATGATCAAAATAACTCAGAACTAAAAGGTAAGTTTGAAAAATACTTAAAGAAAGATTAGCAGCATGTCTTTTACTGCAAAATTACTATTTTGCGGTGTTGGATTGGGTGCCACTGGTACTGGCTTATGTGTTGAAAAAATAGTTTCCTCTAAATCTAAAAATTCCAATTTTTCCACTAAGAATAAGTTTACTAAGATGGTAGTCAATAAGGAGTGTAGAATCCATAAGCTTATTAGTTCTTCTGGGAATGGTAGTTTCCAAGCAATAGAAAAAGAGAAGTTAGAGGAAGAGATTAAACAGGCACAAAAAGGAGATTATCAACAAATTAAAGAAGTTTGTGAAAAGTTAGGGGGAAAAGACATTTTTGTTTCCAATAAGGGTCAAAGTGGTTGAAAATATTACGAATCAGATCAACAGTCGTCTCAATTTAAGAATTATTTGAATGGCTTGAAATAAATTTAGAAATTCTTAATTGATATAATCTGAACCCAATACCCTGTTCTCTATGTTCTAACCTAATGGTTATCCTTTTTTGTCATCGGTACAAAACTCCAAAAATTTCTTAAATTCGTTTTTAGATCCCTCTGAATACATAAAGATATCCTTCTTTTTATCGCATCACACCTTCAAAGCCGTTGCCGCCTTTCCCTCATCGTCTTTATTTAAATCTTCCGCATCAGAATCTGCTATTCGTCACGAAGAATCATCCCTCTTTGCTTTATACTTCTTACTTCAGGCATCCTTCCACTCTTGAGATGGAGTAGAAGTTCCAGAAGAAGTTTCTGCAATCAACTTTCTGCTCTTACTTTCCGCCTGTTTCACAAAACTATTGGTGTTTAAATAACACCAACGAATAATAGACTTATATTTAACACTCTCCTTGCCTTCAAAAGGATTCTTAACTTCGCTAACACATCAATTAGGCAATTCATCTTTTGATATAGTAACTCCATTTTTAGAAGGCTTATTCGTAGAAGTAGCCTTCTCATATTCTTCTTTTACAGATGCTCAACTAGAGCTGTCCGGAGATAGAAAATAATAAGTATCATCCTTTTCTTCGGAATTTAAGATAGCTTCCTTTATGGTGATCTTATGAGAAAAAGATCGATAAACTCCATAGCCGCTAAGTCCAGAAATACCAACAACTCCTACCGCACCTGCCGATTTAAAAAAGAAAGGTAGACATTATTTAAGATATCTAGCATACATAGTTCTTTCTCTGGAATCTAATACAGCTACATTCACAAATGAATCCTTAATTTTCACACCTTTACTCTTCTTAGCAAAATAGTCATTATAAAAAGTTTAAATATTCTTCCAATCCCGATTCTCTACGGATGGAGAAGATACCAACGATACCCTTCTAAACTCTCTTAAAAGAGTACTTACATTCAAGAAACAAAAGCCTTTCGCGTGATGATAAAGAGAAGAATCTAAATACCATATACTGCGATGGTGGCAACTATAGCTGTACTCCAAGATCCCATCCATTTAAAAGACGTTAATTCCATTAATTTCCTTTGCCGTTAAGGCAGAATTTTTCAAATTTACAAAAAGACTCTTGGGATTCATTTTTATAAAGACGAATAATGGATTTAGAAGTTCATCAAGTTTTCAAAGCAATTACCTTTTTTCTGCATCTTATCCGTTGAGATTAGAACCTAAGGAACATCGGTGATCTTTTATCTACTATCGTTTATGTAAGGCTGGTAAACCACCCACGCATTCTCTAAAGTTTTTATATCTAATGATACGACTTGAGTTTCAAAGATATTGGCATTCACATAACATAATCTAAAAGTAATTACTAATAGTGTCCTGGCAACGAGAAGGAAGATCCTCTTTATTTACTTCTTTCTAATTCTTAATAGGTAATTTGCCTTTTTTAGATTGTCAATTACTATCTTCCAATTCCAAGAAGGAATAAGAAACTCTCTTATGAGTAGAAAGAACATTATCTTTTATAGTCGGTTATTCTACCAATCCCTTATAAATACTAAAACCTCTACAGCAGTCTTAACTAAAGGGAAAGGTATTACCTATCACCCATAAGGAGAGTTCCCAATTCTCACATTTCTTAAATCTTAAATGGTCTCGATTTTAAGAATAAATTTGGAATGTGGAATGCTGTTATACGAAACCATATCTTCTAAATTTCTATGACGTTTGCTCCAAAATTACTTCTTGGTATTTCCGGATTAGGAGTGTCGGGAGTAGTTGTTGAAAAGATAGTTTTTTCCGGATCTAAAAGCTCCAATCCCTTCACAAAGGGTAAATCTGTTAAGGAATCTATGATTGTTAATAAAGAGTGTAGAATCCATAAACTCATTAGCTCTGTTGGGAATGGTAGTTTCCAAGCAATAGAAAAAGAGAAGTTAGAGGAAGAGATTAAGAATGACAAAAAAGGAGAATATCAAAATATTAAAGAAGTTTGTGAAAGGCTAGCAGGAAAGGATATTTTTGTTTCCAATAAATGGGTAAATGGAGTCCAAACGGGTTGGAAGTACTATGAACAAGATCAAATGTCTGCTCCATATAAAGACCAATTTGAAAGATATTTAAACAGTTTGAAATCTGCCTCCTAAGGATTCCCAATGGCTTTTGCTCCTAAACTTCTTATTGGGGGTGTTACACTAGGAGGTGTAGGGGCAGGATTTGGAATTGAAGCTTCCACCACTTCTAGATCAAAGCGGTTTGCCAAAAGACCCTTCACCGTTAATAACGAGTGTAGATTACATAAATTAGTTGCTATAGGGAATCCTGCCAGCACGGCGTTTGCACCTGTCACAAAAAATGAAATACAGGAACTAATATCAACAGGAAAAGGTGATTTTTCATCTATTGAACGAGCGTGTTCAAGTAATCCTGGAAAAGATATTTTTGCCTCTAATAAGGGGCGTGATGGATGGAAGTATCGTAACGAGGAACAAAATGATTCAATGCACGGAAGCAAGTTTCAAGAATATCTGAAACGGTAATTTTGAAGGGAATTTAACGGTATATTTTGTCTACAAAATTACTGATTGGTGTAAGTGTTTAAAAATAATTTTTTCTAAACCTGGAAATGCCAAATCTTCCATAAAGAATAAATCTATTCGGTCTATGGTGTTAACGAAGAATGTAGTCGGAATAAGCAAGACACAGGCAATTCTATACTTAGGTTTTTTTCAGAAAAAATAACATCATTCTTATGTCTGTGTTTGCATCGGGAATAGCAAAATTAATTTTGGGAAGTACTGCAGTATCTCTTGGTGCTGCGGGAGCGTTAGTTAAATTGTCATTTGGAGAAATAAAAGAAGAATCATTAAAAACGACATCCATAAAGAGCGATAAAGAACTGAATCCTGAAAATGAAAAAACTAATTTTGAACAATTACCTGAGAGTTCGCAAATTCAAAAATCCCCCGATACCGAAAGCGTAGTTTCTGCGCAAATTCAGAGCGAACCGATTGCAGAAACGGAGTGTAGATTGCATAAATTAGAAAAAGAGAATGATGGTCTATTTTCAAAAACAACCAAAGAGGAATTGAAAGGAATGCTTAACGGAAAGGAAAGTTACTTTAGAGAAATAGAGGAGGCATGCAAAACACATAAAGGCAAAGATATCTTTGTTTCAAACAAGCAAGGCGGTGGCTGACGTTATTATGTTCAAGATCAGGAGAGATTAAAAACTAAATTTAACAATTATCTACAAAAAGTCAAGACTGCAGAAAAGTAGGTTTTGAGTCTATCTTTGACTTCACGAAGATATTTTCAATTTAAAAATATATGACTTATGACTTGAAAAGATGACTATATCTAAGCTGAGTTCTTTGATACTATTAAATTATGGTTTCTTTGTCGGGGTCTTTTTGAGGAGGCATTCTTCTGGTTGGAGCTAGTGTTGGAATAGGTAGTGTTTTATTACCTTCTCAAATAATTGAAAATCTTGAGTTGACCTCTACAAAAACAAGATCATTAGAAGGGTCTGATAGCGGTAAGCAGGAGTTTAGTTCAGAACAAAAAACTACTCATAATTCTGATACTCCAAATTCTCCAGAAGGAAAAGTGGAAGAATCTGCAAGAACTAATGAGGGAGATTCGGTTTCTTCTGAACCTAATGACGAAAGTACTAAAGATACTCCTGTAGCTTTACCACAAGCATCTACTCAAAGGACTGGGTGTGTAATTTATAAATTAATCAGCAGCAAACCTTGGAAATTTGAAAAGTTTGGAAGTGGAGATTCATTTTTAGAAAGAAAGAGTAAGACTGCTGCCTATAATAGAATTAAAGGGGCTTGTGATAAAGCCAAAGGGGGGAATATTCTTGTAAAAAATAAGCATCAATATTGATTCACGTGAGAATGGGATTATGATGGGAAGGACCCGGGTGAAAGTGAGTTTAGAAAATACCTTCAAAGTAATTCTGAAAAGTAAGTTACTTTTTTGATTAACTTTCAAACCTTTATACCTTTACGACCAATTTTCCTAAAAGAGAAATAGATTTATCAAATTATTTTTATTTAAAAAATCCTAGTTGAAATTCATTAGAAAAGAAATGATGAATAAAGGATAAAAGTAACAAGTAAGTTTAAAAATATTTAAAGGCAAATAGCTGGTATATTCTTCGAATCGTAAAACCTTCACAAGAAATAGAACACTTACAATTGTAAAAATAACTATACAAAAATCGATTTTCTTGAATTATTCCCATGGCGTTGCCCTTGTTGTCAAAGTTGTTGTGGGGTACTGTGTTGATAGTTGGAGCAGGAGCTGGATTGAGCAATTCAATATTATCTTCCATGAGGATTGGGAAAGAATCATACACCTCAAAAACAGAAATACCATCAACAAACTCTAAATCTCAAAACAAGAGGAGTCACTTCCTTAAACAATCACTTGAATCAGACTCACAGAATTCTGCGTCATCTAAATCAAACTCAGAAGATTCAGTAACCACGACTTCACCCGCTCCCGCCCTAATAGAAAAGAATGGTTGTGTTATTCACACATTAGAAAGTTCTGCGGGAGTAACGTGAAAGATTTCTGAAATTGGCTCTTTAGATAAGTTTTTAAAAGACAAGACTAGTAGTTACGTTAATCGAGAAAATATAAGAACTGAATGTGATAAGTCAAAAGGGCAGGATATCTTATTATCTAATAGATCTAGAGCATGATATGCACCAAGGCAATGAGATTACTTTTTAGAAGATCAAAATCATCCCCAGTTTAGAAGTTATCTAAACGGGAGAAAAAAATAGAACCATTTTATGCCCTCTGCCCTTGTTTCCGGAATAACAAAAATTATTCTAGGTAGTTCTGCTTTAGCCCTTGGTGCGGGAGGAGCTATGAGTGGTTTTATATTTGACGGAAAGAAACGTCAGACATTAAAAGCAGTTTCAGTCAAAAATGTAGAACATGAAGTTACAAGTGCAAATATTACAAAAGAATCTTCCAATAAGACAACCACTTCTGTCGAAGATACACAAGTTAATACTGATAAAGAAGTTGATAGATCACCAGAATTAAAACATCCAGAGGTTCCAATTAAACCAGATTGTAAGATTTATAAATTAATGTATGAATCTACTGGTGAATTTACAGAAACCAGCAAAGAAGATTTAAGGAAAGAAACTAAAGAAAAAGACTATCAAGAAATTCAAGGGGCCTGTAAAGAGGCTAAAGGTGAAGCTTTTTTTGTTTCAAATAAAGGAAGAAGTGGTTGAAAATATTATCCTGCAGACCAGAAGAAACCAAACTTAAAGAATAAGTTCTCCGAATATTTACAAAAACATGAGAAGAGATAGGTTTTCAGGGGAATCGCCTTTTTCCCAAAATATGAATAAATTTGTGGCTTGAGAAATAGCCGCAAGAGTTTTGTTATTTTTTAGAGAATGTTAGGAGGGTTTTCAAAATTACTATTTGGGGGCTCTTTGCTGGCAGGAACTTGCGTTAGTTTAGGGATTTCAGCATTAACATCTAAACAACTTGAAGATACAAAATTAGAAACCAAGGAGGGGTCTGGATACACAGAATTTAATTTAACAAATTCATCTGAATCAGATGCCAATGTTTCAGAGACAGAGAGACAGGAATCTTCTTCCCCTGAAACCAAAGGATTGGAAACTCAGACTTCTGTGTCGACCGAGGAAGAAGCGAAACAACCAAAGCACAAAAAGGGTTGCACCATTCACCAATTAGAAAGTTCTTCAAAAAGAATCTGAGAAATATCCAAAATTGGAACTTGGGAGGATTTTTTAAAAAGCAAAAATAAGAGTAGAGAGAACATCAATTCACAAGTAATTAAAAATAAATGTGATGAATCTAAGGGAGGAGATATCTTAGTAGTTAACTTAAAATGGGGATGGTTTAGTAAAAGGTGGGACTATTCTCCTACGGATCAAGAAAGTGAACAATTTAGGGAATATTTAAAAAAACAGAAAGGGAGTTAAATTATTACGATCTCGAAAATAATGAAGCTTTTAACCTTAAATTAATTTACTCTACCCAAATATATTTGAGTCATAAAAATAAGGAGTTTTTGATCGTTGACGAGAACCCTAACTTATCACATATCTTCTTTCTATTAATAACTACCAAAACCATAGCTCCAGAAATAGCAAATAATGCAGTTGTTCCCATGAATTTATATGACATAATTTATGAATTTTAAGAAGGGGGGGTGAAACCTAATTTTTCTAACTATTCCAAGATTTGAAAATAACGAGTTAGCCTAACACCTCTTTCTGTAATTTTGAAATTAGCTTGTCATTGCTCCATCCCTCCAATAGTACCTCTTTCCAGCATTCTCTTTATCTTCCTATATCTAGGATTCTTTCTATTAATACGGACTCCCGAATGATCATACATATAGCAGAAGAGCAGTATAGCCTTTTGATTCCCCTTAAGAAAGCTAGAAAAAGCATTAAGATGCTTTAGCAATCTCTCATGAGAATTAAAGATGCCATTATCGTGAGTAGATATGTAATCAGGAACCTCCATATCTATTCTTCATAGAGGCATCTTAACCTCTATAAAAACATCTCCCACTCTGAAATCTATCTTAGCATTACCTAAAGTCTGTTCTCTCATAACTGTAGATAATTCCCCCACCATATCTTCAAAAGCCCCATGAGACAAGTAATATTCAACATATCTATTGATGGCATTCTGATTAATTCCTATTCAGGATTTATACGAGTCCTCCACCTTATTAAAAGATAGAGCTTCAACTGTATAGGTTGTTTTTCTATTAGGATTATCACTCTTAGATAGAAGGCATGGCCTTCCCCGTAAATCAAAATTACCTATCTTCCCAGTGCTTGGACAATGACAAGTATGGATTTCTCCATTAATCTTTACATCAACTATAAACCTATTCCTTCTCTCGACAAGTATCCCTTCCTTAAGGGGCTCTTTAAATAAGAAATCCTTTACCCCCATGAAAATGCTAAATTTTTAAATACATTGATCATCGAAATCATCTTTCTATTGATATGTGCATTATCTTTGGGATTAATGACATTTGCAATAGTATTTCACCTCACAAATAAGAATAAAAAGGACGATTTAACTCCCTACTTAAATCAAATTAAGATTCTTCAAACTATGAAAGATAAAGGCATAAATGTAGTTAATCCAAACGATAAGAAATGAGCTAAGGAACTATATCAAATTCCCGATAATGAAGAAGAGATGAAGGCCATGAAGGAGGAAGTGAAAAGAAATCTAATTTACACCGAAGAAACTTCCATGACTTCTGAAGATTAAGGCCATATTCTCAATCCCTATTATTACAGAAATTACGTGAAGTCAGTGGTTCTGCTTACCGAGAGATTTATTTTGCAGCCTGAGTTTCTTGAGACTTTATTATCGCTTCAAGCTCCTGTATAATTTTCTCAACTTGTGTTTTTAATTTCTTAGCCTCCTCAGGATTAGTTCCGATAAGTGTTTTTACTTTATTGGACAGATCAATAGCTTTACCAATAAGGGATTGAAGTTTTAAAGCTTGAATTAATTCTTCTCTACCAACCGTATTCGCTTCCTTTTCACTTAAACTTTTAAGTATTCCAGTTACTTCATCAGGTTCTTGCCTAAAAGCAGTTAAAACATCATGAACATCATCCCCTTTTAACTGGGAAAATAAATTAGGATTTTTAGAAGTTAATGATCCTACTGCTCCCGCAAAATCCTTGAATTTCTCATGAGCCAATACCTCAAACAATATCTTTATCTTCGACTCTCCAGCGGAAGAAGAACTTACTAATCCTTTTAGTATGGAAAAAGAGTTACCAACAGACTTGAATACAATGTGCATTGTTTCCCTGTTTTCATCCCACTTTTCAAAGAAATTCTTAAGAGTGGAACTGGCACCTTTTGTAAAAGAGCTAGCTTTTTCATATCCCGACTTAAGATTTTCATAAATCTTAGTCGCTCCATTTTTTATCTTAACTTTATTAAAGTTTCTAGATACTCACTCCTTAACATCAATTCCAACGTTATAACCTTTCTTAGAAAAATGATCTAGCTGAGTAGTTAGATGTTCCGCCCCGTTCTTAATAGGAGTCACAACCGGAGAGGCTGCAGATCCAACCTGCTTCTCTATTGTCTTTAGTTTGTCTTTAGTTTGTCTTTATGAACATCCAATAATAAACTGGAAGAAGTTCCTATAGATGCTAAAGCAGATGAACCAGCCAATAAACCAACTCTTAAATTTATGGGAAATAAAGAGACTTGACCGGACATATAGAAGATCTTTAATTTAGAAAATTATCATATATCAATAACCTCACCAAACATTAAACACAAACTGTGAGTTCAGGAATAGCCAAATCTATAACTGCATCCACTACCATTGCAGTAATCTCTGGAATTTGATTTAAAACTGCTGGCACTTTATTTAATCATCCCACCAACAAAGCCCATTTAGAATCTCAAAATTACAAGTCTCTATTTGAGGTAAAGAGGAATAAATTCACAAGATGAAGAGAGAAGTTCTTAAGTCACAGGGAAGAACTACAAAATTTAATTCCAGAAATAAATGCTAATTCATCCAATAATGAAGGAGCTTACTTCCTAAAGAGATGATGTTACAACCATCTTTACTCAAAGTACACTCATGGAAATGACAATATCTTTAATCAATTGAAACGTTTTTGCACCATGGATATAAAAGCCTTACTTTTAGAGGAAGAAGATACTCAAACGATAGATGAGATAAACGCCACAGAGAAGGATAAAGAATCTATCTTTTATCAATATAAAGACTTAATCATTAAGTCCGGAATTCTTAAAGAAGGTGATAGCTTTGATAACTTACTAAATTGATGTAAATCAATATTAAAGAAAGCCTACAAACCAGAAAGTAGAAAAGACGTTAATGATGCAAAAGAATTTTGCCTAACTCCGGATTCAAAATTACCTAGAGAATAACTTCTCCTTTAGCAAGAAGGAAAAATAGTGAGCAATATCATAAGATCTCTTTTTGTAGCCCGAAGATACAAATGCCCTTCTCCTCTCTACCAATTGGAACAGTATTCCCCGTGGGAAAAAGTTTAAATACCTATGGAGTGGATTTCATTACCTGTAATTGACATAAAGGAGTGGTATGCTAAAATCTGGGTCATCAAAGAGTCGATTCCCTCATAAAGAAAGTCTCCGAATAATAGAAAGCTTAAAAAGTGATACAAAACTATGATCCATTCATCCTATAGAGATATCGATGTGTATCAAATCTTTAGAAAACATGGTTTCATAGTTTCTGAATAGTCATGGGTAAATTGGTTTTCGTTTTGGCAAGCGCTGCAGGAGTGGGTGCAACTGGTGTGGGAGGTTTCCTATTAATGAGAAAGAACAACGGCCCCAAGATTACCTTTGGAGAACGATATAAGCATGCTCTACTTTCAAAAACTTCAGATCTTTGAGCAACTAAACTCTTGACTTTAAAAAAAGAGGCTCCAACTCACCCAAAACTTCTTGAATCTTTTAATAAAGCTAAAGAAACTAATCAAGATGAAACAGCGACTAACCTTTTAAAGGAGGGGTGTGATTTAATTTACCAGGAGCCAGTTGAGAATTCAAATTACCAAAAGGACTTCAAGAATTACTGTTCTAAGACCAACAAAGAGGCAAGTTCTAAAACGTGAAATGGAGAAAATAAGAACAATAATGCATGAGATACTCCGTTAACTAATTTGAAAAGTCACAATGTTTCCGAATATGGGGAGTTGAACTCCAAGCTTGCCACTTTAAAACAAGAAATAGGCGCTTTAACTGTTACGACATATAGCGATTCTGTGAGAGAGAAATTAAAGAACTGATGCGAGGAGATTCAATCAAATATTTACGAGGGCCCAGAATCAGACGAATTTAAACAACAGGAGCGTTACTGCAGGAAGCAATAATTGCATTTAACCCTAAATTCCTATAGGTAAACGTCACTCGTATTTAAATTGGAAAGAATCGATTTAATTAGTAATTAGACAAAATGAAGTTACCACAATCATGTCTTTAACTTCCAAAATAGTTCTTACTACAATCGGTGGAGGATCTGCCATTACTGGAGGAATTATTTACTCCCAAATTCAAAATAAAACAGCTATCTACGAATTGATAAAGAAGGAAGGTAAAACTATTCTTCTTACTGAATCTTCAGAGAAAGTCGACTGAGATGCATCTTGAAAAACCTACAAAACATCCAATAATCCGTGAAAGTTAAATGTTGAGAATGAAGAATCGTCACAAGCTTTCCAAGATGCTTGCAAAAGTAAATCGGAGATAGCTGTTAAGGATTTTTCAGATAAGAGATTTCAAGAGATAAAAGCTTGATGCACTAGGAACTTAACTATTGCAGAATGGTTGAAAAAAGAAGGTACACAGATACTTAAGACGGGGGATTCTGCTGACAAATGAAATAAGGCTTGGGAAAACTATAAAGCGGCTTCCATTAATAAAAAATCAAATAACCAGCCTGCAGATAATGATGTTTGAGGAACATCAGATTGAGGCACACAGAAGAATTTAAATACTCCATCTGAGAAATTTAAGGAGAAGTGTATGGAGAAATCCAAAATTAAGGTTGTAGATACTTCCTCAGAGGATTTTCAAAGAGTTAAAGCTTGGTGCTTATCTAAATAGGATGACTATTAAAAGGATAGCAATATTTCTTAAATCCTCAATCTTAAACGTGATTGCTTTAAAAAGAATCATCTGTGGATGAATATGATTGAGAACCAATAAATATAGGGACAAATATTCCCCTTTATCCTAAGAAGAAGAAGAAGAAGAAGAACCTTCTGACTCTTGTGATTTAATTAAATTTGTTAATTCCTTAATAGTTGCTTCTAGTTCCTTAGTTGCTTTTTCTATCGCATCTTTATTCTTCTCTTTATCTTGTAAAAGCTTCTTAGCGTTAGCCAATATAGATTGAGCCTTACCCATTAGAGACTGAAGTTTTAAAGCTGAAATAAATACATCTCTAGTAACGGAATCCTGTGGCTTATCCTTATGATCCTCAACTAACTTATTAATAATTCCGACAACCTCTTCCGGAGCCTGCTTGAAGGCATTTAAAACGTCATAGACATCATCTCCCTTTAATTGAGAGAGCAAACTAGGATTCTTAGAAGTTAAGTTTCCTACAGCTCCCACAAAATCTTTGAATTTCTCGTTAGCTAAAACTTCAAATAATACTTTTATCTTGGATTCTCCAGCTGAAGAAGAGCTAACTAATCCACCCAATATTGAAAAAGAATTACCAATGGATTTAAATACAATGTGCATGGTTTCCCGCTTGGACTCTCAATTCTCAAAGAAATCTTTAATAGTAGTCTTAGCCTCTTTTGCAAACGAACTAACTGCATCATATCCTGACTTAAGATTGTTGTAAATCTGAATAGCTCCACTTTTTATCTTTACTTTATTAAAGTTATTACTTACTCATCCTTTGGCATCTATTCCTAAGTTGTAGCCCTTCTTAGAAAATTCATCCAATTGTTGAGATAATTGCTCCTTCCCTTGCTTAATTGGGCCAACAATTGGAGCAGCAGCCGTTCCAGCCGAATCTGCAATTGTCTTTAAATTGTCTCGATTAGCATCTAATAATAGTCCGGAAGAAGTTCCTACAGAAGCTAAAGAAGCCGCCCCTACCATCAATCCAACTCTTAGATTGGAAGGAAATAAAGAGATTTTAGAGGGCATAGGGGGGATTTTTAATTCAGAATAATATATGTTTGCTTACTAAAAGAGTAGGTAGTGAATTCCTGTATTTCAAAATCTGTAACTACGTCTGCTGTTGTCGCAATTATCACTGGTTTTTGATTCAAATCTACAGCGGCTTTATTTAAATATCCAACAAATAAAGCTCACTTGGAATCACAACACTACAAATCCCTATTCGAAGTAAAAAAGAATCAGTTTAACAGATGGAGAGAGCGATTTCTCAACCATAAAAAGGAACTAATTAGGATAATTCCAGAAATTAACTCTCATTCTTCCCGAAACGAAGGGGCTTATTTCCTAAAGAAATGGTGCTATAGGAATCTATATGAAAGTTATTCTACAGAAAAAGTTGAAACCTTTAATCACTTGAAACTCTTCTGTACTATGGATATTAAATCCTTTCTATTAGAGGAAGAATATAGTCAAACAATAGATGATATAGAAGAAGCAGACCTTAATAAAGAGGAGATATTTAAACAATATAAAGAAACATCCATAAAGGCAGGTATTCTTAAAGAAGGAGATAACTTTGACTCCCTATTAACTTGATGTAAATCTATACTAAATAAAAGATACAAACCTGAAAATAGAAAGGATATTTGGAATGCAAGAGAGTTTTGTTTAACTCCAGATTCTAAGATCTTTACTTAATAATGGCTTCTTCATTGGTAAAGGCTGGAATTGCTGTTGCCGGAGTGGGCAGCATGGGGGTGGGAGGATTAGCTATATCCAACTATATTAAATCTATGAATAACACAGTAAAATCTGCCCTCCTAACCCAAGGATATAAACTTACTTCTTCTCTGCCTACATCCGAACAAAATATTGCGTGAGCTAAAGTAACTAATACCTATAAATTAGAGAAAAATCAAGATCTTAAAATCAAAGAAGGGGAAGTTACTGAAAGTGACATACGTAATTGATGTAAGAATCATATGGAAGTTCAAAGCAATGATTCTGTTTTAAAGAAAGCTTCCAAATGATGTGTTGTATATTACTCATTTAAGGACAAGTTAAATGAAGAAAAATTAGCAATGGAAACAGATGAGAAAGCTCTTGATGGTAAATACTCTTCCCTAGGTGATTTAACAGAAAAAGTAAACGCTGTTACTCCTGTTTCGGGAACTGGAAATGAAAATGGTAGAAAGTTAAAGAAGTGATGTGAAACAATGGTTTATTCATCATATAAAGATAATTCTGAATACCAGGTCTTTAAAGGACATTGTACTAAGTCTGCTGTTCAAGGATAAAGTTAGGTTGTCATGGCTTCATTCTTAGCAAAAGGCGGAATAGCTTTTGTTGGTGTTGGAGGTATTGGACTGGGAGGATTAGCCGCTTCCTCCTATTCCAATCCAGAAAAGAGTTCTATAAAGACTCTTCTTAAATCGAAGGGATACAAATTAACTTCCGAACTTCCCATTAATGAACAAACAGAAGCGTGGAAAAAAGTGTCCAAGACTTATGCATTAGAGGTGAATGATAATTTGAGAATAAAGGATGGAAACCTCTCTGAAGAAGACATTAAAAATTGATGTATTTATACCATAGAGCAACAAGATAAGGATTTCATGCTAAAGAAAGCGGAGAAATGATGTACTATCTATTCAACATTTGAAGATAAGTTGAAAGAAGAAAAATTATCGATGGAAACAGACGTTAATACTTTCAAAACCAAATATTCTTCTCTAGGAAATCTAAAGGCAGAGGTTGATAAGATAACTGCTGAAAATTCTGGTAGTGGGGGTGATGATAATGGTCAGAAATTAAAGAAATGATGTCATTCCAATGCTTACCTTTCTCGTGAAGATCGTATCTCTTATCAAGATTTTAAAAAGCACTGTAAGAAATAGAAGATGTTTTAAATTTATTGAACACTAGATATCAAGTATAGGTCTATTATGCAGTTAACGATCGTTAAGTTTTTAGTTGGAGGAATAGCTACATCTGTTACGACCGGTTTGACGGCGTGAGGAATTTCTTCTATTGATTGAAAGGAGAAGTCAAAGGAATTACCACAAACTAAGGATGAAATCTCTCCTAAAGCGGAAATAAAATCTTCCACCACCGTTCCTTCTACAGAACAAACTTCCCCTAGTCCCTCTTGTGAAGTTTTTAAAATTGATAACAAAGGGAAGGATGGACAACGAATTGAAAAAATAGATTGGAAAGAAAAAAAGAAGGAAGATAGTAATGCCGAAACAACCAATAAAAACTTCTGAGAGGATGTTGAAAAGGCTTGTGAGGGTACTGATAGTAACAAGCCCCAATATCAAGGAAAAGTTTATGTTACAGAAACAGGAGGAAAATGAAATTACTCTAGATTTGATCAAAAAGATTGATCTCCTAAAGTGAAATAAGGTTCGCGCCTATTATTAAATAAAATAGATCTTCTATTCTTCGATCCATAAACTATAAATCAAATTTATTATCTGTCCTAAAAACTTAAAAAATGAATTTGAAGATTCTGACCTTATCGGGAGTAACTGTGGCCGGTTTAGGAACAGCGGCAACTTACGGATTTTTGAAATCTCAATCCTCTACTAAAAGTGTAGCTCAAAGGTTGCAAGACGAAGGATTTGTATTACTAAAGTCCAATTCTGATCAGGCAACAATAAATAAAGTTTTAGGAGTTTACAAAACTTTGCCGGAAAATAGTGGTAAGACGCCTTCCATCTCTGATTTATTAACCATGTGTAGCCATATTTTTAAAAAAGATTATTACAGCAATGACGACTATAAAAAATCTAGAAGATTTTGTGTGATTCCAAAGACAGTATTGGATTCTCCAAAATTAAGTGGCAAGACTATTCTTAAGAATGGGGAAAACAATGAAGAAGACAAGAGCACTTGGGAATCTTTAAAGACCAAGTACTCAGTGGCGTCCAATACTTCTAAAAAAATAAAAGGCTTAGACACTTTAACGGGATCTAGCGGAGAAGAATGAAAATCTTTGAGAAACCAATGCAAGAATCTTCTGGAAAAGGATTCTACTGATGAAGATTATGATGACTTGATAGAAAAATCATTAATTTGATGCATTAAAGATGCGAGCGGTCTTAAACTTGCAGACCAATAATGAAATTAGCGGGAATTAATTTTTAGTGGGAGGTGTAACTGCGACAAGTTTGACGACATGAGGGATTTCTTCTATGGCTTGAAAAGGAAAATCCAAGGAATTGACCACAACTCCTATAACATCTACATCTTCTATTCAACCAAATACACAACCTCAACACAATCCCACTTGTGAAGTTTTTAAAGTAGAGGGTAAAGAATCTCAAAATCCAAAGATTACTAAGATAAATTGGGAAGAGGAAAAAGTCAAAGATACGAAATCAAATACGGACAATAAGGATTTTTGATCGTCTGTTGATACCGCTTGTAAGGGGACTGATAAAACCAACAAGCCCTCATATAACGGGAGGGTGTACGTAACAGAAACTGGAGGAAAGTGAAATTATTCCAAGGAAGATCAAAAGGAATGAACTTCCGTAACTAAGCAGTAGAGCATCATCTGGACTCTATAAGGTAACACCTCTTACCTTTCTTTTCCGAGATATCCTTACAGAACTTCTTTTAACTTCGGCCCTTATGAGATTTTCCTTAAAAACAAGTTGAATTATTAATAAGAAAGAATACCAAGCTCCTAATTCAAAAGAGTGATTTATTTAGTACTTAAGGTATAGAACTAGAATCTAAAATCTAGTTGACAGTTTTATCCACAAAAGTTCAAGTTATCTGTTGATACCTCTCTTCATGAGTTAACTTTTTAGGATTCCCAATATTCCCAACATAAACCCTTCTATCGGGAGATTTCTCACAAACTTTCTGTAGAGTGTTTCAAAGATCTTCCTCAATTTTACCATCCCGTTTTAGAGTCTCTAAATCTCCCATAATACTAGCTTTACGATTACCCTCTGATTCCACTAAAAAAACAGTACAACTGGAGGGTTTGTGGAGGGCTTTAGTAACTTGCTTTAGGGGGGAAGAGCTTCCCAATGCATTTAAACCAACCCCTACCGAAACAGCCGCTGCAGAAGATCCTCCTAGAAGAAGAAATTTATTAACCATCTAGATATAAGAAAAATAAACAAAATTCACCATTAGATTCTTTTCTTATATCTCTTCAAATAATTAAAAGCCCACCTTTATTCCCAATTCACTTATTTCTTATATTTAGATTTCCTATTCCCAAAAATAAATATATAGACCTTTACAGTTAAACAATACATTAAAAAATTAAGATTATGAATTTGTTAAAACAATGGTGTCCTAAGAGCCTAATACTTCCTTTTCTACAACGACAAAAATATCTGAAGCTTTGGGCGCTGACGTCGTTGAAACTAGTGGTTTTTTATCTTAAAAATACAAACCTAATTCCCCAAACGTAAATCTTCCCTTATTCAGGTAGAAAGATATTAATAAGACTTCCTATTTATGCAAGATGTATTCCAACATTAAAGACCGTAATAATGAAGAAAGGGATAGTTGGCTTAGAGCAATTGTGTTCTAATTATTTAAAGCTACTAGAAAATTCTCAGAAATGATGTGTACTGAAAATTATTGATAAGGAGTTAAGCAACAAAAAACCGATTCCTTTAACATAGGGAAATCAAACTCAGGATATTCTTCGGCGAAACAGCGATGTTAGATGAATACAGAACTAGTTACTAATAAGAAAGATAAAGATACGTACTCCTACAAGTAAAATTGACTAACCTCCTATCAAATTATCGTCGATAAACTTCCCTAAGTTAGTATCTCCCACTTCTTACTTTGATCCGGTTGTCTAAATCTTCACGCATCACCCTGTCAGGCAATATAAACTTTGCCAAAACTAGCACAAGCCGCAGCCACCTGATCTTCTAGGTGTCTTAATTCTTTCCTAAAACTAGGTTCTCTTCATTTAGCTGTTCCGGATGTATCATTGGAACGTTCAACAGAATAAATGTCACACCTTGTTGGGAGAGAGAAAGTACTTTTAGATTTGGAAACAGTACTTTTCTGGCTATCTCTGGCTTCAGTAACAGTTAAACCTATTCCCCCTAATCCTATTCCAGCTACCAACATAGGACCACCTAAAATTATTTTTGCCATAATTGAGAATTTAACTGCTTATTAACTAATCTTCCTAAACCAACAGCAAATTTTGAGATATATACTAATAAATATATCTTCACTAATCCACAGTACACCAAGCATAATACTTTTCATATCCCCTATCTTCCCCCAAATATTCATACATAAATTGAGTCGATTTATCTTCACACCACTTTTTCAATGCTGGACCTCCAGTTTCTGCAGCATTTTTAGATGCACTATTAAAAACGGAATCCTTTATATCCAAATCACCCTTAGTAGTGTTGTATGAAGTTCAAGCTCGTTTCCACTGTTCATTCGCATCGGATTCTGACGTAGGAATAAATTTCCTATCAGAAGTCAAAGCTTCCTCCTTTAAGCTCCTCTTATTAATAACGCATCACTTCTTAACTAACTCAAAACTATCACCATCCCTGGAAGCTAACTTATCTTCGCATCATTTAGCAATTTGATCTTTATCTATACCTTTAGGTTTTTCACCCTTAGAATAAGAATATAGTTCCTTAAACTTAGCTCATTCCTCTCTTAAAGAAGAGTCAAGAACCACCATATGCTTCTTATCCCTAAAATAATTCTTAACCCTAGTTTCTAAGGTATCTTCTCTAAAGCTATATAAATAAACAGAAGTTCCACACAGTCCTGTAGCACCCAAGGCTCCAGATCCTATAACCAAGTGTTTACCGATTGCCATTCTCTATTGAGTAATGGTGCAAAACTTATCTGCTATTAAATAATCTTTGTCTTTATCGTTAATAAAGGGTAATTTTGATTTCTTAAAGCATCATTCTTTTAACTCTTTAACAGTTAACGCATTCTTAGCTATTGCTTGATTATCATTTTTCGATATTAAAAAATTATCTGTTGCCTCCTTGGAATAAGCAGTTTTACTAGACTCTCAAGAAGAATCCTCTTTAGAATCATTCCACTTCTTATTAGAGCCCGCAACCTGCCCGCTAAAGGTATTCCTAGAACATCAATTGCTATAAGTTTCTAAATCCTTGACATTAAAACTATTTTCCAACTTCTGGCAGTAACCCTTTAATTCGTCTTTACTTTTAATTTCCGGTATCTTATGATGGAATTTGTCATATTCGTTGAATATCTGTTCCCAAACAGCGTCATGCTTATCCCCTATAGCCTCCAAAAGAATCCTTCCCTTAGTAGAGTCAAAAAGGTCTTTTAGTTTTTTTAAATTTTGAGAATTATTGTAAAGAGCGTAGGCAGAAGTTCCGGCCACACCAACAAACACAGAAGAAGCTCCTATTAAAACTAACTTACTTGACACCTAATTAAGAAGAAACGCAATAAGAGGAAGCATCCTTAAAAAACTGATCTTGCTCTCCAGAAAACATCTTGTCATAAGACTGTTCGCATCACTGCTTAAGGGCATCAGAATTTCCCCCTTGTGTCTTATTAAGCTCTGTTTTTATAGCTAACATGTCCGAAGACAGAGGCCCTCCTGTCTGCTTTAATTTCTCCTTAGCAGCATTCCAATCTCCATTGGAAATGGCTTTAGTCAACTTATCCTTGATATTAAAAGTGCAGTAATCAGATACATTCTTAAATTTCTTTCCATCCTCATCATCCACAAAACCACCAACATTTTCCTTACATCACTGCCTAACATCATCCGCAGTGTAACCCGACTTACCTTTCAACTCCCTTAAAGAAGGAACTAAATCCGGATCTTTAGCTTTTTCTAGCTTAGTTTTACGAGCTTCCCAATTAGAAGAAAGTCCACTATCCTCAAAGCTCATCAAAGATTTCTCTAAAGCCTTAGAGATCAACTCCTTGGTATTCTCTTTATTGGAAAATAAAGTATTCTTTCCTAAAAACCACCCCCCGCCAACTGCTCCGCCGATTCCTAGAACTGTCAAAGAGGATCTAAACGCCAAAGAACTACTCATATTACTCCTCGCAATAGGGCCTAAAGTTATCCTTGTTTAGTGCATCAAATACGATACTTCTCATAACCATTCTCTTCTCCTGGATATTCATACATATGTTGAGAAGCTTTAGTTTCACATCATTTCTGCAACGCAGGACCACCTGTCGCATCACCCCCAGAGGATGAAGAAGACACAAAAGTAGAATCTTTTATCTCTAAACCGGAATTAGTCTTTTTGGAGTTGTAATCACTTCATGCACTTTTTCACGCTTGAGCTTGATCTGCCCCCAACAGAGGAATAGGTTTTCTTCCTTCCCCGGCGGCCTTAGCTTGTATTGTTCTACTATCAATAACACATCATCTCTTAACTAACTCAAAACTAGAATCATCACGAGAAACCAACTTATCCTCACATCATTTAGCAATCTGTTCTTTATCTACTCCTTCGGGTTTTTCATCCTTAGAATGGGCATAAAACTCCTTAAACTTAAGTCATTCCCCTCTAATAGAAGAGCTAAGAACTAACATATGCTTCTTATTCTTAAAGTAATTCTTAACCCTAGTCTCTAGAGTATCTTCTCTAAATCCATATAAGTAAACCGAAGTTCCAACAATTCCTGTTCCTGCAGCCCCTATGCCACCTATAATCAAGTATTTTCCAACCATAATTACCTATATGAGATCCCTTAATATTACTCCTTTACCCATTTGGAAGCTACTAAAAGGGATATGAATATCCAAATAAACGTTAATGTATCTACTCATATTCACTTGCACTTAAGATTGAATTAAGTAAAATTTTTCAATAGTCTTCTGATAGTTTCATAGAGACAATTTGTTATGAATTCTTTAATTTCTAAAGTTGTAGCTGCGGGTTTTGCTCTTGTGGGGGTTGGAACTGTTTTTTCTGAAGGCGGTATCTCGAGTAGTTCTAAAGATTTACTTCTTCCAATTTTTAAATCTTCCAACAGCAACACAATAACTCCTTTGCAGGGTTCTTGCAAGATTTGAGAAGTTGAAATAAAACGTGGTAGTTACGATGTAACCAAGGTGATTCGAGAGATTGAAAATAGAGATGAATTAGTGAATAATTCTGACCCCGCTAATGCTAAATTTGTAAGTGAGGTGAGGGATGCTTGTGCAGGAAGAAAAGACGGTCGTATAAAGATAAACAATCACATATATATCTACGTTTACAGACAAAATGGAAAATGGGTGTATTCTTACAAGGTGCAAAAGCATGACTGACATCGTGAAAGAGGAGGAATTACGGATCCATATAGGAATACATAATTATCAAATACTTGATTTTCAACAACGTAAAACTCCCCACCTTCCATTAAGACACATCCTGCGTTATTACAACAAATAACCTAATTTTCTAAATTAGGTTACTCTAAAACTCACTGTCTGCTTTGATCCTCTTCTCTATAAATCAAACCTCCTTGGTTAGCAATATAAACCTTACCCTTACTATCACAAGCATCCTGCACCTTCTGTTTATAGTCATGTCTTACGTTATCCTTAAAACTAGGATTTTCTCATTTTGCTTTAGGAGCGCTTCCAATGGTACTCACAACAGAATAAACATCACACCTTTTTGGAAGTGAAAAGATCCTTTGGGATTTTAGAACAGTATTATTTCGACTACCTCCAGATTCACTAACAACTAAACCTATTCCTCCCAATCCCGTTCCAATCGCCAATATAGAACCGACTAAAACTATCTTTGCCATATTTTCAAATTTAACTATTTACTCCCTGTAAACAAACTTACAACTATAGAGATTACTACTCAATCTCCACTAAACAGAATCAAAATTTGGAGTAGATTGAAAGCACTTCTCCTATTAAATATCGTTATAAATACAGAAGAACCTAAAGCTAGCTATTCGTAGAAAATCATGAAGAATTAACTACCGTTACTCCTTAGTGCATCAAGAATAGTACTTATCATATCCCTTATCTTCTCCCAAATACTCATACATAAATTGAGTAGATCTGTCTTCACACCACTTTTTCAATGCTGGACCTCCAGTTGCTTCAGAATTTTGAGATTTACTATTAAAAGTGGAATCCTTTATATCCAAAGTACCTTTATTAGTGCTATATGAAGTTCAAGCTTGCTTCCATTGTGAATCTACATCAGATCCTGATATAGGAATAATCTTCCTATTAGAAGCCAAAACCTCTTCCTTGAGACTCCTTTTATTAATAACACATCATCTCTTAACTAACTCAAAACTAGAATCATCACGAGAAACCAACTTATCCTCACATCATTTAGCAATCTGTTCTTTATCTACTCCTTCGGGTTTTTCATCCTTAGAATGGGCATAAAACTCCTTAAACTTAACTCATTCCTCTCTAAGAGAAGCTTGTCAAGGAAGAAAAGGTCAACATGTAAGAGTAGGAAGCCACGTATATATCTACATTTATAAATTGTCAGGGAAATGAATATATTCTCGACTTTTACAAATTCACGATTGACATACAACGGAAGGTTTTTCCGATCCATATAGGAATAATGGATAATAAATTTGTAATCTCTTTACTGATTAACTTCGTATTCTAAGAAGTAAAAGAAATTATTATTTGAAAATGTACTCACTTAATTTACTATCACTTCTCAAGTAATATCTGTTTCAACGGAAATAGTTAGCTTTAGAAAAATTATGTAGCAGTTACCTCCTTCGACACCGATTCTTCCCATTTAAAACTTTCTCATAATTAATACATTCTTAGAAGTCACCAACAGGAGTCCTTTAACAATAAATGAAATTACTAGTAATAAAGGCGAAAATTCAGTTATGAAGTAGCGATGTATAAAGAATATAAATTAACTATTAGCAAAAACACACAGAAGTAAAAACTCCAGCTAACCGTTGGACTTAGACACGACTTTTCAAACGATACTTTGATACTTAGTTTGGTGAGTTAACTTTTTAGGATTTCCAATATTTCCCACATATACCTTTCTGTCGGATGAATTCCGACAAACCTCATGCAAAGAATTTCAAAGCTCTTCATTATTTTTATCAGTCTCTTTTAGATTCTCCAAATTCCCCATAATACTAGCTTCTTTTTTATTCTCTGATTCAACCAACAAAACCGTACAACTAGGCTCTGCAGCCTTAGTAGCTGCCACATCCTTTTTGAAGAAAGAAGAACCTCCCATAGCATTCAAACCAACTCCGGCTGCTACAGCCGCAACAGAAGATGTCCCTAAAAGGAATACTTTACTAAACATAAATCATCTTGTCTTTTACATTGAGGGTGCGGTAATTAGAGACATTTTGAAGTTTCCTGTTCCCAAATCGTTCAAAGCTAAATGTTTGATTAATATCTATGGACCTTTCTTCTATAAGGCAACCTAGAAATTTTTAGACCGACAGACTCTTTACTATATTTGTTGTGGGATTATGGCTATTCTGAAACTCTTAGTAGGGGTTGGAGCAGTTGGGGGCGTTGTAGTAGGGGGAGCACTTTCATATAAATTAGGAATTTTTGATGGAAAAGTTGTTCCCTCCACAGTGAAACAACGCCTTAAAAAAGGGGGTTATGAATTAATTAGTGAGAGTTCTAAAGATCAATGAAAGACAAGCTTTAATGCATTTAAATCGGATTCTTCTTTTATTTCGGAAATAAATAAGCATTCCGATAAAGATGCTATTCTGACTAATGCAGATGATGGTGAGAAGGGCAAAGTGGCTTTGGAAAAAATGTGTAATTCTTATTTAAAAGGAAGTGATGACTTTGAAAATGCTTCAAAATGATGTGTTTTAAGAATGCAAGATAAATCCCCGTCAAAAGGATGACTTCCTTTAACTGATGGAAACAACGATGCAGGGGCCAATAAAACTAAATGGGAAAGTGCATTTGAAACACACAAAACAGCTTTATCTAATAACAATATAAAAGGAATCACTACATCAACGCAAAAGGAGCAGGGACATACATTGTTAAAGCAATGGTGTACCGATAACCTACCGCTTCCTTTTAACAAGGACAGGGCCTCTATATTTGCCAACGCATCACATTGATGCTCTGTTCCTTAAAACCTTAAATAAAACGGAAACTACAGGGATTAAAAGTTAATTTTCCAACTAATCATATTTCACAGTTCACGACTTTTTCTGATCCTTCTCTCTGTACTGTCACTGTCCTTGTTCTTTAGCTATATAAACCTTACCATGACTAGCACAAGCCGACTCTATATTTGATTTATGCCTACTATCCACTTGATTCTTAAAACTTTCATTTTCTAATTTAGCAACTCCAGAATGTTCAGTAGAACTTACAACAGAATAAATGTCACATCTTTTTGGAAGTGAAAAGATCCTTTGGGATTTGAGAACAGTATTATTCCGACGACCTCCAGACTCACTAACAACTAAACCTATTCCTCCTAATCCTGTCCCTGTTGCCAACATAGAGCCAACAACGATCATTTTTGCCATAGCGTCAAATTTAACTATTTACCAACTATTTTCTGAATTGAAAGAAAAATTTTAGATTCAATTTCGAATTGTATTTGGGATAAATCAATAACAAACAAGTTTCTACCAGTTGGATAAACTAACTAAATGGCTTTAATCTTTGTTGGTGCAATAGGAATCCGCATCTTTAAAATTGGAGTCATTTTCATACATAGCATCTAAGATTTCTTTACATCAAGATTTAAGGGCGTCAAAATTAGTGGGATTGGAAGTATTATGAATCCTAGCTTTAATATCCTTCATCACATTCGATAAAACGACATCTGGCCGTATTAATTTGGTAGCAGCGTGTTCTCAATTTCCGTCACTTTCGGGACGGGGAGTTCTACTCAATTTATCCCGAACCATATAAGTACAATAAGACTTAACATTCAACAATAACTTACCATCTTTAAAGGGTGATTCCACATTGGTAACACATCAATCTTTAAGTTTCTGGGATGTAGGATCGCTATTCTTAATTTCCCTTAAATCATCAACTAAGGAATCTCCTTGAGCTCCTTTTAAACGAGACAATCTATCCTCTCATTTACTCACGTCTTCAGAGACCGACATTAAAGAATTACTCAATCTATCTTTTATGGTCTTGTGACTAAAACTCTTAGAAATAAAATATCCACCAGTTACGGCAATAACTCCCAAAACTGAAAATAGTGGTAATTTAATAGACACAATTTTCCAATGCTTGCTTATCTATGTTCTCGTTAATTAATTAACATCCAAGATGTCAAACTATTAAATAGAAATCTCACTCTGGAAGCACCTATATCGAAACTTAGGATATATCTCACTAAAAATCCCTTCCTCGTAAAACTTCTTGCTTTTTGATTCCTCACATCACTTTTCTAAAATTTGTTCATCACGTTTATCATAAATCGCTCCTACTTCTGGATCACCCTTTCAGGTATCAGTATCCTTTATGGAATTGTATTTTGTTAGATAATTTTTCAAAAGCTTGCCTTCCTCATTATTCTTCTTAATTAAATCTCCAATACTTTCAAATGACATAGGCGAACACAGCAATTTCACATTAGAAAGTAAGGAATCACTAGGCTTCTCTTTCAAAGACTTCTTACACCACTTTTCTAATGCTTCACCCCCCTCTTTCAATCCCTCTTTATTCTCAGGAGGAGTGAAGGAAATTAACTTCAAAACGGAAGGCATATGTTTCCTTCATACATAGGATACCCTATATTTATTCGTCTTATTTCCATCACTTAACCCCTCAATTAAAGCGCCAATACTTCCATCTGACTGAATTATCTTTCCTTCAACGGTTTGAAGATTATCTACACATACCAAAGAAGCTGGATTAGCATACTGCTCGTAATCTTCCCTTGGAAGAATATCCCTACATCATTGTTGAATGCTTTGTATATCGGGACTTTTCTTTAATAATCCCTGAAGTAAATCCCTATTCTCTTCTAAAACAGCTTTTCAAGAGAACTCAGAATCTCAGGAAAGTAATTTAAAACCAGAACGAGTCAAATACTCTTCTACATTCTTAGGCCTTATATTACCAAATAAATACCAACCCCCAGTACCAGATACGCCCAGAGACAAAATCCCCAGCAGTTTTAATTTCACAAAATAAATAAGATAGATTGCTAGTTACTCTTCTTCTAAAAATAAAGTCAATTAGTGATTTATTAAGAAACTAAATTCCATTGAACAGACTGATCAGAAGATCTATATCCCCAACCCTTACTACTACCCAGATTAGCTAGATATGCCTTTCTAGTACGCTTGCAAGCATCATCTATTTTTTGTTTTTCAGACTCATCCTTAACCTCTTTCTTTAAAAATTCTTCATTCACTGACTTAGCTTTTCTTTCACTGCTGTTCTGCACAGCATAAAGCAGACATTTCGGCTCCTCGTCACCAGAAACAGATGTCCATTGTTTATTTTGATCTTCCGGCCTATAAATTCAACTACTGTTCTTTTTGGCTAAATAAGCCTTTCCAGAAGTAGCACACGCACTTTGAACTTGTTGTTTCAAAGTAGGATCAGTTATTTCTTTTTCTAAAAAATCTCCACCTTCTAACTTAGCCTCACCTTTAGTAGCATCAGATCTTTGGACAGAATAAATATCACATTTAGCAGGTTGTTCCTGAACAGTATCAGAAACAACACTTTCCTCTACATCCTCTTTTAATTTTGTAAGAGCTACCTGGCTATTTCTGGCTCCTCCAATAGCTGAAACTCCCAATCCCAGTCCTGTACCCACCGTTAATACAGAACCGGACAATAATGCTTTTGACATGCTGAAATTGACTTATATTTATCGAGTTATTGTAGGATACAATTTTCGAAAATTAAGGTAATTCTATTATTAAGTCCTTCTAATTGGAGATATATAGGTGATTTAATTATTAATTAGATAATGAAGCGCTGAATTACTGAAAAAATAATAGATTTTATAGAAGAACCTAAATCTATCAAGAGAGTAAGAAGGCTTTGAAAAAATTCTAATAAGAGGTACTACTTTAGAATCTTTCTAGATTAAGTACAGTAATTTAAATAATCCTGCATATTACTATCATTCATATCATACTCAGCCTCGTCACAAAAGAGCTTAGCCCAATTTTGTGCATTTTGTGAAACTGACTTAGCAGCTCTCAAACCCTCCGGTAATTGATCTTCTGGTATTTTCTGAATTTCTGAAACAGTCCTGCTTCAATCTGACTTTCCGGAATTCTTTATCCTACTTAAAGCTGTGCTACGATCTATCTTCTCACTATGCGACTTAGCATTAAGAAAATAATAACTTGAACCGGCAGCAACTGTGGAAACTCCTGCCGCCCCAAATAAACACCTTTTTATAGAAGACTTAATAACCATTACAGTACTCTTGATAATCCTTGTAATTTGTCTCGTTTATATCTTGAGGACCATCTTCACAAAATAAAGCCGCTCAACGTTCAGCCATATGGGGCTGATCCTTTCATTCATAAGCTTGTTTAAGGCCCTCTGGTATATTATCAGGACCTTTTCTATTGATATCCTGCAATAGTTTGGAGTAGTTTGGAGTAGTTTGGAGTAGTTTGGACGACTTTTAAGGATCTTAGCCTTAGTAGAGGCCACCATCTCAGGGATACTCATACTCTTCCTTTGATTCCATCAAAAATAAGCAAAAACAGAAGATCCTGCTATCACCGTCATAGAAGCCAGAATCTTCTTATTGAAGAGCAAACTAAATTTACTTAAACTGAACACCACAGACGTATAGAGTTCATTAGATCCTTATAGTAGAGGGAATATGGTTTCTTCAACTTTCATTTACACCAACGGAGTAACTCATATTTTATGGTATCTTCATCCTTATCCTTAAGGTAAGGAATCCTTTTTAAAATCGCATCTTTATAAGAGTCAAAGTTATTTTTCATCTTAGCAAGCTCTAATTTTTCCGAATCAACGCCCATCATATCCTCCAACGATTTAGTACATCAAGCAGCCTCTTTAAAGATCCTAGAACTATTTCTGGAAACTCACATATCCTTAAGGAAATCGGAACACCAATCTCTTAAAAAGTCAACGCCTTGATCTTCTGAAAAATTAACTAATTTGTAATCTAAGCTAGATTCGATTGACCCCTTATGCTCTTTAAACTTCTTTTTATAAAAAGCAATCCTATCTGATACAGATAGATCCTCTATTAATGAATAATCTAAAGCTCGAAGTCCAGCCGCAACAGTCTCTTTATCAAGACTACTCTTAAGGACGGCTACCCCACTAAAGGATAGAAATGCGGATGTAAATATAGAAAACACTCCTTTAAATGCAAAAGAAGACACAATCTCACCCTATTTAAATCCAAATACGGAGGGAATTAATTTTACTTGGACCCCATCTAATCTTCACTACCTTGTTTTAAAATGGCAGGACAGAACTTACAAATTCAAAGTTACGCATCTTTAACGCAGAATCGGAAAAACTTCTTAGAATCCTGTTTGGCTTCTTCAGAATACATAAATATACCTAGTTTCTTAACACATCACTGTTGTAATGCTACCGCTCCCTGAGAAGCGTCACTACCATTAAGATTTTCTCCGCCATCCCCTATTTTCCATTCGGACTTTTCCTTATCTAACTTGTACTTGGTAGTTCAAATACTCTGTCAAGACGATGTTTCTCCAGTCTTTGCTCCTACCAATTGTTTACCATCAAAAGCCATCTGCTTTTCAAGTGTATTAATATTCAAATAACATCATTCTAAGGAGACCCTATACTTGAAATCATTAATATTTGTAAAAGAGCTATTTACAGTTTTATCGCATCAACTAGGCAATGACTCCTTATCAATATAATTACCTTCTTCCCTTTTTGGCTTATTCAAAGACTTAGATTTCTCATATTCAGATTTCACTCCCGCTCACTTTGGATCATTAATATCTAAAAACTCATGAAATTTAATTGAATGAGAACGAAGAATAACTGTCTTAATACTATCGCCCATAGAAACAGCCTTATAAATTCCAAAACCACCAACACTAGCGGCACCTATAACTCCAACCGCACCAACTAATTTAAACGTCACTATCCCGCTTTATTCTTCAAACAAAACTTCTCAAACTTTGGAAAAGAGTCTGGGGCTTCATTAGAAAACATGAAAATACTTAATTTTGAAGAACATCACTTTTGGAGAGACGGCCCTCCTTTTTCTTTATCCTCCCCATTTAACTCTGAATCTTCATAATTTATTTTCCACTGGGCATCATTTTTAAGCCCCTTATATACCGTTTCTCAAGCATCTTTCCAAGCGCTATCACCAGACCCTCCCGCATGAAGCTCCTTGTTTAACTTCTCTGCTTGAGTTTGAAAGTTATTGGTATTAACATAACATCATCTCAATACAGCATCTAACTTAGAATTATCTCGTTCGTCAAAGGAACTATCCACCGTATTTTCACATCAAGCAGGTAACTCATCTTTCTTTATATCTACACCTCCCCGAGTTGGTTTATAAATAGCCTCAGACTTCCCATACTCTTCCTTAATCTTCTCCCAATTACTATCCCCAACTAAGAGAAAAGTTGAAAAACGATTCCCATAAGAAGCAAGAACTTTGTTGCGAATAGAAATAGTTTTATTCTTATTGAGTATCTTTCAAGCTCCAAAGCCGGAAGCACCAGTCATACCGGCAGCTGTAAATGCCGCTGCAACCTTAGCTAGATAAGTGGACATTATTTAGTGCATCATTCCTTAAAAGCTGGCAATAGTGAATCGGCTTCATACATTTTCTTATTGGCGGTTTCTGTACATCAAACATAGAGGGCCTTCCCACCTTCGGAATCGGTAGATCCATTTAATTTATTATCTGAAGTTTTAACTTCCAATTTCATCTCTACTTTTTTAGTGTTGTAATGCTTTCAAGCCGTTACCCACTCTTGATCACTTTCTCCTTTGTCTGACTTAAGAACTCTACCTTTCAACTCTTGAAGTAGAGTTTTTACATTGAAAAAGCAATAAGTTTCAATATCAGAATTTAATTGAACGTTAGAGCCATAATATCCAACAGCAGATTTCTCCTTACACCATAACTCCAATTGATCAAATGGCAAGTCCTTATCATCCTTCTTAGGTTTCCTTTGAAATGAATCGTATTTAACTTTGAAAGAAGATCTTTGGGAATAATCCCCAATAAAAACTTTCTGCCCCGCTAGAGTGCTTAAAAGATGATCTTTTACTGTAAGATTACTGCCCCCAGAGAAATGATAAACACCATAAACTCCGGCGGAAGTGACTGCAGTAGTCCCCAAAACGCCCATCAATTTAAAAGATGTAAACTCCATTAATGGGTTGTCTTAGCCGCTGTACAAAACTTAAAGAACTTCTTAAAATCGCTTCTTGCCTCTTCGGCATACATGAAAACGTTCTTTTTCTTTTCACACCAATTCTTTAAGGCCGTAGCTCCTCCACTCTCATCCTCACCATTTAAAGTATCAGGAGAATCTACATCTGTTATTCTCCATGAAGGATCATTCCTTTTGTCCTTATATTTATCTTTTCACGAGCTCTTCCACGAACTAGAAGGATTCTCAGAACCGGAAGAAGCATCCTTTATTAGTTCCCTCCCTTTACTCTCTACTTGTTGTAAGAAATTATTAGTATTCAAATAACATCAACGAATAACGGACTGATATTTAGCATCCTCTCTTCCGACAAAATCATCCTTTACTGCAGTCGAACATCATTTCGGAAGATCATCTTGTGAAACGGCAACTCCACCTTTCATAGGCTTATCTTTGGAGCTCTCTTTAGCATATTCTGTTTTTATGGCATTCCAACTGGAACTATGTTCAGATAAAAAGGAATAAGTGTCGTCTTTTGAATCAAAATACAGAATAGCTTCCTTTATGGAGATTTTGTGAAAGAAGAATTTATAAATACCATAACCTCCTAATCCTGAAGCACCTAAAACTCCAGATGTCCCTAGAAATTTAGCAGCAAGAGTAGCCATTACTTAACGCATCAAGCTTTAAAAGCAGGTCAAGAGGCTTCTGAATCATACATTTTCTTAGATGAATTAGAAAAACATCATTCTTGAAGTGCTACCCCACCTTTATTTTTGTCAGTACTAGACCCATTTAAATCTGCATCTTTAGTTGAATACATGATCTTTATCCCCTTCTTCTCTTTCTCAGAATCCTTATGATACTCTTCCCATGCAGTTTTTCACTCTTCATGGCTGGACCCTTCAGTAGATCTTAAAGATGACTTTCCAGACTCTTGAAGTAAAGTATTTGTATTTAAAAAGCACAATTCCTTCACTTGAATATAACGAGGATCACTACTAGACTTAAACTTGTATTCCACATTTTCAGAACACCAAGATTTAACTTCATTTAAAGTCAAAGTAGTCTCACCCTTCTTTGGCTTATTAGAAACTTTAGAATACCAAGTTCCCAATTTAGATCATTCTGGATGATTTGAATGTAAAAAAACAAAATTAGTGCCCTTGAAATGAGCTTCCAGCTGACTTCTTATTGTTTTCTGAGAAGAAGAAAATCAATATATTCCATAAGCTCCGGTTGAAGTTGCAGCTGTAGCTCCTAATATTCCTATCGTTTTAAATGCTGTAAATTCCACTAACTTCTATTCTTAAGACAAAACTTCTCAAATTTAGGGAAAGTTACTTTTGCTTCATGGGAAAACATGGTAACGGAGGATTTGGACGAACATCAACTTTGAAGTGATTTTCCCCCATTCGTCTTATCATCCAAATTTAAATTACTTTCTCCATCAGATATCTTTCACTGTTCTTGGTCTTTATATACCTTATAAACATTCTCCCAAGCATTCTGCCATGACGCAGCCTCTCCCCCAGTTTTATCACCATGAAGAACTTTATTCAACTCTTGAGCCTGCTGATCAAAGCTATTAGTATTCAAATAACACCATCTCAATACAACATTTAACGTAATAGTATCTTTCTCATCAAAAGGACTATCAATAGCTTTCGCGCATCAAGATGGAAGCTCCTCTTTCGTCACAAGCTTTCCATTTTCAATGGGCTTATGAGAAGATTCTGACTTCTCATATTCTGCTTGAATAGCATCTCAATTAGTATCTTCCAAAGATAAGAATTTTGAGAAATCATTCTTATAGGAAGCAAGAACCTTTTCTTTAATGGAAATTATGGACGATCTAGTTAATGCCTTCCAAACTCCAAAACAAGAAGAGCCTGCTAATCCTGAAAAACCAACTGTCAAAGCAACTTTAGTTAAAGGAGCGGCCATTACTTAGTGCATCACCTATTGAAAGTACCGAACTTACTAAAAGCATCATTTGAATACATTAAAGATTTAAGTTGTAATGAACATCACTTCTGTAATGCTTTAGATCCCTTAGCTTTATCCATCCCATTTAAATCAGCATCATCAGAAGCGATTCGGGAGTTTATATCGGACTTATGTTGAGAATACTCATCTCAAGCCGTTTGTCATTCGGCAGGAGCATCAGATGAAGGAGTCTCATTTTTAACTCCTTTAAGTTGACGTTTTAGACTTTGCATTTGCTTTTCAAAGCTATTGTCGTTCAAATAACATCATCTCAAAACTGACTGGTACTTTGAATCTTTCTCATCCGTAAATTCGGACATCAAATTCTTAGAACACCAATATGGAAGATCATCCTTCTTTACGGCTTTCCCATCGTTTCCCATGGGTTTATAAGAAGATTCTGACTTCTCGTATTCGGTCTTGATAGCTTCTCACCTAGAATCTTCTTTTTTAAAAAAGCTATAGCCATGATAGTATGATAAAGTCTGAATATGATCCTTTATGCTCTTAGCCTTCTTGAAAAAAAGACTATAAGCTCCGAAGCCCGAGACACCAGAAACTCCTAAAGAACCTAAAACTACAGAGACTTTAAAAGGAGTGGAACCCATTACTTAACGCATCAATGCTTAAAGATTGGAAATAACTCTTCCGCCTCATACATCTTCTTTGAGGAGGTCTCATTACACCACTTATGCATAGCCTTTCCTCCCTTAGCTTTATCGTTTCCGTTGATATCGGTATTTACACTGCCATCCGTTATGTTGCGTTTGTTAGCTGTTTTGGTAGAATCCTTGTTATACAAATCTCAAGCATTCTGCCAATCAACATGATTTTCCCCTTCCGAAGATTTAAGTTCACCCGAGTCAATATTAGAAAGTAGAGTATTTGTATTAAAGAAACAAAAAGTTAATACTTTACTGTAGAGATCCTTCTTAATATCAGAATACTTCTCAGAGGCATGCTTCTCACATCACTCAGGAATTTCCGAAAATAACAAATCTTCCGTTCCATTATTCTTCTTGGGTTTATTCTGAAAAGAAGCATACTTAGAAGACAAGTCAGACCACGCAGAATCTCCTATTCCTAGAAATCTCTTCTTTTTATCTTCCAAAGAAGAAATTATCCTATCTCTAATCGTTTCTTTATGGGAGGTAAGATGATAAATTCCATATCCACCAAAACCCAATCCAGAAATACCGGCGGCCAATGTCGCAACTTTTACAAAAGATGTAGCCATTTGGGAATTTAACTAATTATCAGGCTCTCAGCGGGATTACCAAAACCCGGATAATGCTCTCCACCTTCTAATATTCCTGTACAACAAAATCCATTCCCTCCCACTCACATGATCTGATTTTCTTAAAAAAGGTAACCTATTCTCAATATTCGACTTCTATCCCTTAACGACTCACTTCTTTTCATGCTTCAGCTTGAGAAGAATGCTTTTCAGATTCCAATACTTCCTCAGGATATCTAATACAATAATCTTTAATCTTCTCTCGCATATTGGGGGTCATAAATATTCAATTCTTCTCTAAATTTTCGCTGCATCAAGTTTTTAAATGAAGCGCAAATGGATAGTTTCTAGTGATATCTGACGCAACAATAGAGTCATGAAATATTCCGTTTAGCTCAGGAATATCCTTCTTTATTTGATAATAAAACTTCTTAAAAACTCTCTTGTATCAAATTAGATCATCGGCATCTTTAAGGGGTACAAATCCTGAAGCTTCCAATCTTGTTCTCATAGTTCTGGGCACCTTGTGGATATATGCCATTCCCGCTGTTCCTCCAACAATAGAGCCCAACCCCACCGACACAAATGGCATTATTCAAGACATTATCTATCTATTACTTTACTATTCCTAAGCATCATTAGACTGGTCTTTTAATTAGAAAACTCATTTTTTACTTTTTTCCTAATTCATCGCTTGCCATAGATCTCACATCTTTTGCATTCTCCAATAATCTCGTGAACTCGATAATAGGGGATTTATTTTTCATTATGAGCAAAATTGATCTCACACTCATAAGTGTTCTCGAATTCCAATATCTTATTTACTAGCATAGAATATTTTTAAGATATGGGTAATTTAGAAGTTAACTTATCTGTGTAGTTTGAAAGTAAATGGAATGAGAAACCTTTTAAATTTAAATAGACAAACCTTAACTGCGGAAAGAAGGCTTTAAACTTCAAGTATCCTTGGAGACATGAATGGACTTTAAAAGTATGAATAATAGCTTGTAAATTTCTAACTTTCAACATTCATGACAGATCGGTTTCTATTTTCTATTTTAAGTGCAGTTGGGATAATATCAGGAGCCACTTCTTTATCCTTTGGAAGTGCATATGCCGTAGGTAAGTATATGCCGAGGCCTAAACCAACTAAATACTTCCCGAAAAAGATATCCAGAATTACATCAATAGAAGACATTAAAGAATATGAGGATATGCAAGGGTGTTCTTTTCTATTTAAAACAAAAACCAATTCTAGTCCTCTGTCGAGTCAAACAGCAAATACTGGATCCACAACAAATAATGCGGAATCTACAGCACTTAAATATGAGTCTTTAGAAGGTTTTAGAAGGAATAATAGCTCTATCGGAGAAGATAAGATCGTAAAAGAAGCGGAAAAAAATAGAGGTAATTGCAATAACGGATCGGCCGTCTATGTTGAAATCTAATAGGTAAACTCCTATTATTTTTGGGTTTCTTCTGTATTAGCTTTAATCATTGCTTCCAACTCTTGAAGAGTCTTTTGTATTTCTTTCACAATATTTTTAATCTCATTTTTATTTTGATTTTGAATAAGGGTTTGAGCCCTTTTCATCAAAGCATCCGCCCTACCTTTAACGGATAGTAATTTCAAGGCATTCATCAATTTTTCTCGATTTACATCACTCTCTGTTGCAAGCTTATTCATAGTTTCAATTACATGATTAGAATCCTGTTTGAAAGCATTCAATATATCCGGAATATCGTTTGCCTCTAATTGTGAAAGCAAGCTAGGATGTTTAGAGGCTAAATTAGAAACGCTAGTAAGGAACTTAGGAAATTCCTCTTTTTGCAAAACTTCTAAAAACAGTAAAAGCTTAGATTCTCCAGAAGCATCCCAAGTCCCAAACAGACTTCCTACTATGGAGAAAGAGCCTCCTAAAGCTTTAAAGACGGTATGTAAAATTTGTCTACTGGAATCTCATTCTTTAAGAAATGATCCAATCTTACTGTAAACTTCCTTTGAGATAGATCCGGCCTTCTCCTTCCAATCATTAATGTTTTCATAAATCTTATTTCATCCCGACTTTATCCTTGCTTTCCGTAGATTATTGTCAACTCATTCTTTGAAATCTATACCCTTGTTGTACCCTTGTGCCTGTAATTCTTGGACTTTAGAACTAATTCCCTTATACCCTGATGAAATTGGATTTAATATAGGATCTGCAGCCGTAGCAAAAGAATCTTTAATCCCTTTGGAACCATCTCCAAAAATAACTCCAGATCCTGTTCCTGCAGCAGCCAGGCCGGATATTCCTACTAGTAAATTTGCCTTTAAATTAAGGGAAAGTCAGTTTGGAGAAGAGTTAGTCAAGGAATGATAAGCTAGATTTGAGACTTTTAATTTCGAACATATTGATATCTCATATTTTCCAGACTAACTTTCAGATTGAGATTCCTGTGACTTTAATAAAGCATCCAGTTCCTTAATAATCTTCTCCACTTCAGCCTTCAACTTCTTAGCTTCCTCAGAATTCTTAGAATCCAAAAGTGACTTCAACTTCTGAACCAGGGAGTTGGCTCTTCCCATCAAGGACTGTAACTTTAAAGCACTTATTAATGTATCCCTGTTGGTTTTATTTTCTCCCTTTCCAGCTAATTCATTAAGAATATTAACAACTTCATCCGGCTCTTGTCGGAAAGCTGTCAAAATATCGTAAATATCATCACCCTTTAATTCTGAAAACAAATTAGGATTTTTAGAAGTTAGGGAACCAGTAGCGTCTGCAAGCTCCCTAAATTTCTCATGACTCAATACCTCTAGCAGGGCTTTTATTTTTGATTCTCCTGCTGAAGAAGAGTTTATTAAACCTCCAATTAAAGAGAAAGAGTTGCCTACGGACTTAAAGATAATGTGTAATGTCTCTCGATTCTCCTCCCAATTCTCAAAGAATTTTTTTATCTTAGAATGGGCTTCTTTTGAAAAAGACGCAACACTCTCATATCAAGACTTTAAATTTTCATGAATTCGATTTCCCCCAGTCTTTATCTTAGATTTATTAAAGTTATCCTTTGCTCATGATTTAACATCTACTCCAGTATTGTAACCTTGCTTAGAGAGGTTATCTAATCGCTCGGTTAATTGAACCATTCCACTCTTAATGGGAGTTACAATTGGAGAGGCAGCTATTTCGGCCGACTCCATCATTGTCTTTAAATTGTCTTTGTAAGTTCCTGAGAAAAAGCTAGAAGAGGTTCCTATAGAAGCTAATGTGGCTGAACCTACTAATAAACCAATTCTTAAATTAGAAGGAAATAAGATAGATCTGCTGGACATACGGAGAGTTTGAATTTAGAAAATTATCATATATCTATAGTAAGTCTTTTTTCAACGTTGAACATTAATGAGTTCAGGTATAGCGAAATCAATCACAACATCGGCAACGGTTGCAGTAGTTTCTGGAATAGGATTCAAAACTGTGGAAAGTGTCTTTAAATATCCGACCAATAAAGCTCAACTAGAATCACAAGGTTACAAATCTTTATTTGAAGTAAAGAAAAAGCAGTTCACTAGATGAAAGGAGAGATTTCTGAGCCACAAAGAAGAATTAATAAAGATAATTCCGGAAATCCATTCCAACTCTTCAAATAATGAAGGAACCTACTTTCTAAAGAAATGGTGCTATCAAAGCCTTTATAAAAGTCATTCTTCCAACAATATAAACCTCTTTAATAACATTAAAAGTTTCTGTACCATGGATATCAAGTCCTTTCTTCTGGAAAAAGACAATATTCAAGCTATAGATGACGTGAAGGAAAATAAAGAGATAGTATTTCAAAAACATCAAGAATCAATCGTTAAGGCCGGAATCCTAAAACAAGGAATTAACTTTTCGGATCTATTAACTTGATGTAAATTGACATTAGCGGAAACCTATCATCCTCACAAAACAGAGAGTATCAATAATGCACAAGAATTCTGTCTGACTTCAGAGTCTTCCTTTAAATAATTAATATGCCTTCTACGTTGTTAAAAGTCGGAATGACCACGGTGGGGGCTGGAGGTGTAGGATTAGGAGGATGAGCGCTATCTTCCCATTTAAAGTCAAGAAAAGATATCATCAAGACTATTCTTAAATCCAAGGGGCATAAATTGACTTCTGAACTTCCTGAAAATGAACGACAGGCGGCTTGAACAAAAGTTGCAAAAACTTATGCTCTAGAGGTGAATGAGGAAACAAGAATAAGTATTGGAGATTTAAGTTCTGACGACATAAGAGATTGATGCATTCAAAGTATAGAAAGTAAGGATGACTATTCCCTTCTAAAGAAAACGGAGAAGTGGTGTGTTATTTATTCAACATTTGAAGACAAATTAAAGGCAGATGGAGTAACTTTAGAAACTGATGTGAGTACCCTAAATGGAAAGTATTCCTCCCTGGAGGATCTTAAAGAAGAAATAGATAAAGTACAAGCAAGTGAGAGTGGAAGCAACGCTAATGGAGAAAAATTAAAGAAGTGGTGCGAAACTAAAGCCAATTCTTCACACATCGAATCTATCAACCACCTATACGAGAAATTTAAGAAATATTGTTCTAAAACAAATTCTTAGCAAAAAGAGTCTTAGTCAGATTGTTCCTGGGCTTTATTAGCCTCTATTACATCATTCAGCTGTTTAGCAATCTTCTTAATCTCATCCATCAGTTCAGTAACACCTTCTTTATTTCCAGAAGCTATGGCGCTTTTAGCTCTAGCGGCCAAAGCATTAGCCTTGCCCATTAGGGACTGTAATTTAAGAGCATTTAATAGTACCTCCCGAGTTACTTCTCCTTCCTGCTTCTTATTTAATTCTTGCAAAATACCGTGAACAGTATCTGCATCCTGTCGAAAAGCTGACAAAATATCAGTTACATCATCTTTTTGTATGGAAGGCATCAGATTAGGATTCTTAGATAACATAGTTGACAACTCAGACATAAAGTCCTTGAATTTGGGATGCTTAATAGCATCAAACAACATCTTCATCGTCGATTCTCCTTCTGACTTCATAGAGCCTATCAAGCCTCCAATCAGAGAGAAAGAATTCCCTAATGCTTTAAAAATCACATGCATAGTTTCCCTATTGTTGTCTCAATTCTTAAAGAAATCAGTAGCAGTCTCTTTAAAATCTTTGGAAAAGCTATATATTGATTCAGATCACTCTTTTAAGTAGCCATAGATATTTTTGCCACCGGAATAAATTTTGGATTTATTAAAGTTACTTGTTATCCAATCTTTGGCATCTATACCTTTGTTGTAACTGTGCTTAGAGAAATTATCCAGTTGAGTTAGTAGATTAGAAACGCCACTCCTAAATGGATCTAAAACCGGATCCGTAGATTCTTTAACCGCCTTTAAAACGCCTTTAAAACGCCTTTAAAACGCCTTTACTAGAATCAAAGAAGATGATGGATGTTGTTCCTGCGGCAGATATCGATGCTGCTCCTACTAATAAACTTGTCTTTAAATTAAGAGAAAATCAACCTTGCCCCATATCCACCCCCCACCGAAAAAGAAACTTTCTATTTTATTGAACAAATAGAATCCAAAAATTCTTAACCGTTAAACATGTCCTCCACATTACTAAAAATAGGGGTGGTTTCTGTCGGAGTTGGAAGTGCAGGTCTAGGGGGTTTAGCAATATCGTCCCACATAAATTCCAAGAAAAATACTGTAAAGACAGCTCTCCTGTCCAAGAAGTACAAATTAACTTTTTCCTTAGAATCTGGAGAGCAGGAGAAAGCGTGAGAAAAGGTATTAAAGACCTACAAATTAGAAGCTAAGGAAGATTTAAAAATACAAGAAGGACAAGTTACATCGTACGACGTAATCAAGAATTGGTGTTCTTCCAATCTAGAAAGTCAATATCAGGAATCCATATTTAAAAAGGCCAAGAAGTGGTGCGTTATTTATTCAACATTTGAAGACAAATTGAAAGTAGATGGAGTAACTTTAGAGACTGAGGCTAGCACTCTACAAACAAAATACTCTTCCTTAGGTGATCTTAAGGGGGAGGTGGATAACATCACAACAAGCACGTCCGGTGGCAACTCAAACGGAGAAAAGTTAAAACAATGGTGTAAATCTAAGTCTGACTTATCTTACTCAGATGACTCGAATGAGTTGTACCAGAAATTTAAAAATCACTGTACCAAAGAAGCTCCTAGACAATAATGAATAAACTGGCTGTTTCTGTTGTTGGAGTCGCTGGAACAAGCGTAGCAGGATTTGGAGGATTTATGTTCCTTAAAAATAAGGAGAATACACAAACCTCTTTTGCGCAAAGATATAAACACGCATTACTCACTAACGATTCCAATCTTTGAGGATCTAAACTTACCTCCTTAAAATCGGGAGTTTCCTCCCATTTTAAGTTGATGGAAGCTGCACAGAAAGGAAAGGAAAACAATAAGGATGCGGAGGCTACCCAACTTCTAAAGGATGGATGTTTTCTAATTTACAAAGAATCCATTAAGAACTCTAAGTACCTAGATGATTTCAAAAAGTACTGTTCTAAAACCAATAAAGAGGCGGGTAGCGGGAATTGAAATTCAGATGATAAAAATAATTCATCATGAAACTCTTCTCTGGATGCTCTAAAGAACCATGACACCCAACAATACGGAGAATTAGATAGCCAGCTACTTTCCCTAAAAACTGAACTATCCACGAAGAGCACTCCCTACGATGACAACTTTAGGAATAAGTTAAAAGGATGATGTGAGTTGGTGAAAGAAAATATCTTTGAAGGTGCTGAATCTAAAGAATTTAAGCAACAAGAGAAATACTGCAGAAAAGCATAATCATGTCTTCTCTACTAACTAAAGTTGGACTATCTTTAACTGGAATAGGAGGAACAGGTTTAGGTGGTTACGTCATATATACATATTCTCAGAGTAATCTTCCAACTATAAAAGAAATATTAATAGCAGAGAAATACTCACTAACAACCGATTGAAATAAAGTCGCTAAAACCTACGCTTTAGAAGTCAATCAGGAATTAAAGATAGGGGAAGGAGTTGTAAATGCCGATGTAATTAAGCAATGATGTATCGAGAAGTTAGAAAGTACCGATAAGAAGTCATTTTTAAAAAGGGCTAAGAAATGATGTGTAAACTATTCCTCAATACAAGACCAATTAGCCAAGGATAAATTAGCGTTAGAAACAACTGAAACTGCTTTGAAGTCTAAATATTCTCAACTAGATAGCTCCATTAAGTCTGAAGTAGATTCATTCGCAGGAGAGGCTTCTAAAGATGTGGAAGGAAGTAAATTAAAACAGTGGTGTGAATCACGATCCTACAAGACTTATGTAGCTGGGGATTTCTATAACAACTTTAAGGATAAATGTACTAAATCTGCCTAATCATGGGTAAACTTGCTTTTTCTGCAATCGGCACGCTGGGTGTTGGGGCAGCTGGAACGGGAGGATTCTTTTTGTTAAAAGAACTTAAAACTCCAAAAGCTAAATTTAAAGATAGATACTCTCATGCATTGATAACCGACACAGATAACTTATGAGATTCCAAATTTTCATTACTGAAAGCAGCCAATCCAGAACCTAAACATCCCCAATTATTACAAGCCCTTCGGGATAGTAAAGAGTCTAGTAAGGAAAGCGGGGCTAAAGAGTTAATGAAGAGGGTTTGTGTTGCCATGTACGAAGAAGAGATAAAGGTCGATTATGTTAAAGATTTTGAAAAGTATTGCGTCAAGAACAACAAAGACGTAAGCAAGATCGCTTGGAATGATGAGGCCAATAGCAGCAGCAAATGGGATTCATCCCTTACTACATTAAAGTCTCATGACTATGGAAATAATGGAATGTTGGACAAAGAATTGAACGATTTAAAAACTAAGATCTCTTCATTAAGTAATTACGAGAACACACATAGAGAGGAATTGAAGAAGTGGTGTGAAAAAGTAAAAGAACATGTTTATTGAGGCCCCCAATCCAAGGAATTTAAACAACAAGAACTTTATTGTAAGAAGAATCAATAGGCAGGGTGAATTTCATGCAAATCCTACTGGGAATTGGAGCGGTAGGGGGATTAACTGTGGGCGGAGTTCTTGGCTCCAAATACCTATTTAAATCCAATAAAAGAATACTTAGAAATAGACTAGAAAAGGAAAAATACAAAATTCTAGATTTTTCAAAAGATTCTGAATGAACTACTGTGTTGGAGGCCTACAACAAAGCTAAAGATACTCAGGGGAAACGATTTATAGATGGTAATGGTGAAGTTCAATTGAATGATCTAAAGGAAAGTTGTAAATCAATACTTGACGGGGATGGAGATGATTCCCTATTTAATAAAGCACGGAAGTGATGTGTAGTGCCTAGGAATATTTCTGAAAGGCTATATGATCTATCTTTAAATCCCCTTAAAACAAATGATGATACAGAAGAGAAGGGAGATAAATCTAAATGGGAAACTATAAGTAGACAATATGAAAACGACGGAAATAAGGGGATTAAGGATTTGTCATTAGTTGGTTCGGATAAATGAAAAGCTCTTAGGGATAAGTGCAAATCATTCTTTTCCCAAGATCCTTGAAGCAACGATTATGACACTAACTTAGAGGTATCCAAAGATTGATGTGTAGTAGAAGGTATTAAATCGTAGTGGAAGGAGCAACAATTGCGAAAATCGCAGTCATATCAGCTGGATCTCTAGGAGTTGGAGCAGGGGGTTTTTATTATTCAGGAATACTGACTCCCCAAAAATCCTCCATAAAGGATTTAATATCCAAAAATAAAGCCACCAAAATGATCTTACAAGAGGAAAGTGATAGATGAAGTAAAGCGTGAACTAAGTACAAGGAAGCTAATAAGGATAATGATCGGGACTCTTGGGGTTTGGAGGGATGGAAAAAGACAGATAATGATGGCTTATCTTCTGTCTTTAAAGACAAATGCTTAAAAGAGTCAAAAGTTAAGATTTCAAATGAGAATGATCCTAGATACAAGAATTTTGTTCAATGATGTACTAGAACAACAGAGATTCAAGATCAACTAATAGAGGAAGGTTATTCACCTATACCTCAAAGCGGACAAGATGAAAAATGGAAGGCTAATTTTGATGAATATAAGAAGACTGAAAATACCAAAAAGATACATTCTGTATCTTTGGACACTGGAGATAGTAAAGATAACACTTCCCATTTAAACAAGCTTAAAAATGGATGTAAATCAGCTTTAGAGGCTCCTTTTAATGATCAGAATTACTTGAATAGCCTAGAAGGTGTAAAAAGATGATGTACTACTAAGAATTCTACTGTTTAAATCACTTAGCAAAGACCTCTTTACTTTGATCTGCGGCGGAATAAATTCACTTCTTATCTCCCCGATTTTTAACTAATACTTTTCCAGAATATCCTGATTTTCTACAAATAGAATCCAAATCAGGAACTTCTAATACCGTTGTAAATTCTTCTAGAAAATCTCTACCTGTCTGCCGTATCTCCTCATTAATTCAAAATTCATCATTAACTCTATAGTGACTCCCATTTGATTCCGCATATATGAAATAAATATGACAAAATCCATTAGCTCTTTCGAATGCCGTAACTTTATCTATATTTTCGATATCCCTGGGAGTGGCTTTAGACGGATAAGAAGTATGTCTCATGAACTCCTCTTCCATTTTCTCCTCCTGCTCTAAAAGAGACCTCATTTCCTCAACCAGAGACCCAACTTTTTTATCACTTGCAGATGGAATCATAAAAGATCCTACCGATACAGTTACTGTTGTAACTATCGTGGAAATTGCAAATAAATATCGAAACTTACTTCCAAATTTAGGCATTCAAAAAAATATATTTAATCTTCCAAAAGAATAAAGAACGAAATATGAATTTAAAAGGATTAGCTTTAGTAGGGGTAGTAACTGCGGGGAGCGGAACGACAATAACTTACTATGTTATTAAACCTAGAACAACCACCAAAAATGTTGCTCAACGATTGAGAGAAGAAGGATTTGAGTTACTTACTTCTAAATCTAAACAGGAAATATTAAATAAGGTTATGGAATCTTACAAGAAACTTCCGGAGAATACAAGTAAGAGTCTGTCTACTTCTGATTTATTGTCCATGTGTAGAGATATCTCCAAGAAAGAGCATGATAGTGATTCCGATTATAAGAAATTTAGAAGATTTTGTGTAATTCCCAAATCGATTTCTTCCTCGCCCGAATTAAAGGGAAAGGTTATCTTGAAAAACGATTCTGATAAAGAGGAAGATAAGGTGGATTGGGAGAATTTAAAAGCCAAATATTTGGTGGAAGCTAATTCCAACAAGAGAATTGAAGGTTTAAGTTCCTTGACAGGAAGCAATGGAGATGAGTGAAAAACATTAAGAAATGAATGTAAAAAATTATTGGAAAAGGACTCAACAGAGGAGAATTACGACAGATTAATAGAGGAAGCATTAACTTGGTGTGTTAAGGATGCGAAGGGACTTAAGTTGAATAATCAATAATTAACATTGTTAGGGCCTAAATTTCTTTTAGTGGGTGCAACTGTGGCCTCTGCTACAGCACTTGGTATTGTGGGAGTTTCTGCACTATCTCAGAGGGAACAAGATACAAAGACAGATAAAAATAATACTCCAGAAGATAAAAAATCCTCTTGCAGAGTTTTTCAAGTCACCGATAAATCAAGTAGTCCTAAGTTTTCATCTATTGATTGACGGAATGAAAAGGCTAAAGACCAAAAGGCGAGCACAACCAATAAGCAGTTTTGAGAAGATGTGGAAAATGCTTGTCAAGGTACTGGAGGTAAAAAATCCATTAATGGGAAAGTTTATGTAACCAAGACGGGAGATAAATGAAACTACTCAAGCGCTGATCAAAAAGTTTGAGGTAACGATCCACAATAAATGTCAGGTACAGTTGCTAAGTGTTTGGCATTGGCGGGAGGAGTTGGTGGAGTTTGTGGGGGCGGAGTCTTATTGGCCAAGAATATAAATTCTCAACCTAAAAGAAGTCTCATAAACGTAAAAGATAGATTGTTGTCAGAGGGATATAAATTATTGAATTTAAATGATCCGAATGCCGAAGGTTGAGACAAAGTTAAATCTGCTTATGCATCTGAAGCTAACGATGAAAAGAGATTTCCTGGAGTGGAAAGAAATGTGGATTATTCTGTAATAGGAATTCATAGCAATTGTCTAGATCTTATTGAAAAAGAAGAGGCAACGGAGGAAGATTATTTGAAGGCGAGAAGATGATGCGTAATTCCTATAACCGTTAGTTCTAAATTTGCATCTGGCGCTTTATTAAAGTACGATGAGGGAGATTCTACTGATGATACTTTATGAAATAAATTAGCAAATAAACATTGAGGGGCGGGCGTGGATGCAAAATCTAAGATATCTAATGAAAATAAATCCACCGAAGAGGAGAAAAGAAAGGAGATAAAGCAAAAGTGTAAAGCTTTGGCGGAAAGTGACAGTACCAGTGAAAATTTCTACGAGACAATAAATAAGGTAGATATGTGATGTAGTAAGGCTTCTGCAAATTCTATTTCCTAACCTTTAGTACAATAAGAATTAGCATCTCTAAAATTAGAATTATTCTCATACATAGAATCTAGGACATCCTTACATCAATTCTTCAAAGCATCATTATTAGGGTTATTTTTAGTTAATTCAGTTTTAACTTTCTCCATGGCATCAGATAAAGTTACTCCGGATACGGGATTCTTAACTTTATTAGAAGCGGTAGCTCAATCATTATCGCCTTGTTCCCTAGCAGCTTTACTTAATTTATCCTTTACCTTGTAAGTGCAGTAAGCCTTAACGTTCAAGTATCTCCTATCTTTATCATCCGTAAACTTTACAGAAGCATTAGATAAACATCAGGACTTCAATTCTTCCGTAGATTTATTCTCTTTAACTCTCCTTAAATCCTCTACCAAGGATTCTGGAGAAGCAGATTCCAAAATTTTCTTTCTTTCATCTCACTTATCTGAACTATCAGAAGCCAGCATTAAAGACTCTCACAATTTATCTTTTAAAGTTTTATTATTAGAACTATTAAGTCCTTTAAAGAGAAAATATCCTCCCGCAGGAACACTTACTCCAGCTGCTGCAGAAAAAATCAAAATAGAGGGTTTAATGGCCATTATTCTTTAGTGCACCAAGAATGATACTTCTCATATCCCAAAGTCTCCCCTAAGTACTCATACATTAACTTAGAGGAATTAGATTTACATAAATTCTGTAAAGAAGTGCCTCCTAATCCGGCAACACCTAGTGCTCCCGTGCCGGAAACTAAGTACTTACTAAAAACCATAAGCTACTTTAGCCTTAAAACAATACTTATCTCCAACTACTGCTATAGAAATTCCTATTAAGGAGTTGTACAATAGGAGGAAGCCTCCACAAAAGACGTATCATTTTCTCCCTTAAACATCTGTTCATATGTGGAATTACACCACTTCTTCAAAGCATCACTATCAGCCCCACTTCCTTTATTAAGTTCTGCCTTTACAGTTCTAAGAGGTGGAGAAAGCAATCTATCCTCAACTGTTTTTACTTTCCCATTAGCGGTATTTCAATTTCCATTAACCAGAGGTTTAGTGATCTTATCTTTGACATTAAATGTGCAGTAAGAGGATACGTTTTTCATCTTCCTTCCCCCATCATCATTCAAAAATCCATTCACATTATCCCTGCATCAATTCTTAATATCATCAGCTGTATAATTCGATTTATCTTTAATCTTCTTTAATGACAGAACTAAATCCTCATCCTTAGACTGTCCCAATTTAGTCTTTCTTGCATTCCATTTATCAGAAAGATTACTATCCGTAAAATTCATCAAAGACTTCTCCAGAACTTTGGAGATCACTTCGCCAGAATTAGAAGAAATTCCTTTATTCAAGGCAATCCCTCCACCAACTGCCCCAGCTCCCCCTAAAACAACTAACCCTACTTTAAATGCTAAAGAACTATCCATTAATTAACAACCAAACAATGACGCCCTAAAATTCATTATTCTTTAGTACATCAAGCATGATACTTCTCATATCCAGAGCTCTCCCCCAAATATTCATACATTGACTTAGAAGCTTTAGACTGACATCATTGCTTCAAATCACTTGCTCCATCATATTGCGATCCACTTGCAAATGTAGGATCCTGAATTCTTAATCTTGCAGCAGCTTCTCCGGAACTATACCTATTCCATGCAGACTGTCAAGCTTGATCAACCTTCTCGCCAGTTACAGGAATAATCTTCCTGCCCTCAGAAATAGCCTTAACTTGAACCTCTCTACTATCAATAACACACCATTTCTTAACTAACTCAAAACTAGAATCATCTCTAGAAGCCAACTTATCTTCACATCATTTAGCGATCTGCTCCTTATCTATACCTTTAGGTTTCTCATCTGTAGAATGGGCATAAAACTCCTTAAACTTAACTCATTCCTCTTGTGTAGAAGAATTAAGAGTCTTCATGTAAGTTTGATCTTTAAAGTAATTCCTAACTTTAGTCTCTAAAATATCTCCCCTAAAACCATACATATAAACTGAAGTACCTCCTAATCCAGCAACACCTAAAGCTCCTGCACCAGTTACCAAATATCTACTTCCCATCATAAAACAGCCTGATTCTGATAAATTACACGTAAATGTGATTAAGTTACTTAACCATTCATGACTATTTCAAAACCTATTTTAGGAGTGGTTGCCGCAACTGGAACTGTGGGAACAGGAGCTCTTGCATATACATTCGGAGTTTTTAAAGGAAAAGTAACTACAGTTCAACAACAATTGAAAGAAAAAGGTTATGAACTAATAAGCACAAGCAAGAATTCCCAAGATAAATGAAAGACTATCTTCAACACTTTTAAATCCGATTCTATTTTTTTGTCTGAAATAAACAAGCACACAAAGAATAATAATCCCCTCACTAAGGACGATGATGGAGAGAAGGGTAGGATAGCATTAGAGAAACTGTGTTCTTCTTATCTAGAAGGAAGTGATAACTTTGATAACGCTGCCAAATGATGTGTTTTAAGAATTCAAGATAAAGATCCCTCCAATGGATGACTTCCATTGGTAGATGAGAGTAATAAAGCTACAGAAAATCAAACAAAGTGAAAAGCTTCTTTCAAAAAGCATAAGAGCTCTTTATCGTCTGCAAACATAGAGGGAATTAATAATTCAACATCTGAGGATGATGGGTATGTGAAGCTTAAGGAATGATGTTCTACCAATCTTGTTCTTCCCTTTAATACAGAAAGAAAATCTATATTTACAAATGCATCTACTTGATGTTCCGAATCTACTAGTGATTAAATGCAATAACTTTAAATAGAAAAAATCATGTATTCTCATGATATCTTCATGAGATTCATTCTTTTCTAGTCACAAAACATCATCCATAGACAAGCACGTAATATTTCATAATTTATCATCGCAGAAAATAACCTCTTACTAAACTGAAATTCTCACGACAAACTAGGTGATTTACAGTATGAGTATCATGAAGTTGTTTCCCCACACAAAATACAAAGGTTAAATATTTCAATATTTAATACAATAATTACTTCTATGGATATAGACTGGGGAGATGCTCCTGAGAAAATGGAGAAGATGTCCAAAAGGTACAAAGATTTAACTGCAGAAGAAGTGGATGAGATCTTTGAACAGGCAAAAGAAGTATTAATTCCCTATGGTTTAGGAATAGCTATTGTGGCAGTTTATAGGGAAAGAATAGGTAAGGGATTTTCCGAAAGGAAAGCGCAAATATATTCCTTGGTGTTTGTGGAAGTAAGCATAGATAATCTATTCAATTGCGAGAAAGACTTGCTGGAGTTGTTTCCCAATCTAAAGAAACCCGTTGTATCTCGCAAAGCTTATTATTCCTAATTTAAAAATCTTTAAGAGCAAATGAGTTAATATCTTTTTCCATTCTTTTCATGGTAAGTTCAACAAAAATAGCCTTAGGAGTTATAGGATTTACAGGGGTATCCGGTGCTACTTATTTTGGAATTAGGGAATTTTTAAAAGAAGACTTAACTCCACATTTAGTTAGATCAAAATTAGGGAAAGGAGTTTTAAATACAAAGGGAGACGACTCATTATGATCGTCTAGAGATACGGAATTAAACAATCACTCAGATCCTGTAGACCCGGATCTTAAATCCATAAAAACAACCTCCTCTGCTTCTGGTGAACGAAAGAATCAATTAATAAAGTGATGTGAACAAAAATACAAAGAAGATTCAAGAACCCTTAGAAACGGAGTGTTCGAAGAAGTTCAAAAATTTTGTACTCGTAAGATTTCAGAACAAATACAGGGTAGAACGGAGATAACTGGGGAGGTCAGCACAAGCGGAACTAAGTGAAATGCTTCTTGATCTTCTTTGAAAGGAGATTCTTTAAATGAAAATACCCTGTTTGGTGATTTCAAAATAGCTAGAACAACTCATAAAGCGAAAGGATCTGGAACAGAAGGAGAAACAGCTTTAAAAGCGGCTTGTGAAAAATATAAGAAGTTTCCCTATCTAAATGAGAACGATATGCTATTTAAAAACGTTTCAAGTTACTGTTACAGCGATTCCTAATTTCTTCCTCCAACTAAAAAATTGTTAAACTTCCTATAAAGATTTCTGGATTAAATTCTTGAATCTAAATTTAGGGGGTAGAAACCCTAAGTTGCTGTGGGGTTCTGGAATAGTCGGTTCCTTAGTTTTTATTATTTCGGCAGTTTATTGAAATTCACCAACAATAGGACATTCACTGGAAAGTAAAGAGTTTCAATTGATTTCCAAACAGGACAGAAAGTTCAAAATCTACGAAAGAACCTTCAGGCGACACAAACATCTACTTATAAGCATCAACTTAGATGGCTTAATGGGGGAGAAAACCAGTATTTCGGAGGGTTCAGTAGCTTTAAGTTTTTGATGTGACAACAACCTTAAAAGAAAGCATTTCTTTGTAAATTTAGGAGAGTTTAAGAGCTTTTGTGCCCTATCAATGGGGGATGTTCTTTGACTAGAAAAGAACAAAGAAAATCCGGTTATCAATGTTGATAAATTTAATATTGATGAGGAAAAAATAAAAGGGCTATTTCCCAAATTCAATCTCACTTGAAATGATGACGTTGGTAAGAGTTATGAAATTTGAAAAAACCAATGTGAGTGGGAACTGTCTAAACCATATTCAATAGAAAACAAAGGCAAACAAGAATTAATAAGAAATCATTGTTTGAGTGAATAACATTCCAACCTCTTCTATTAAAGGCCTAAATTTACAAAAATATTCAAGATTCTTTCAGAAAAGGAAAAGGAAAAGGTTGTTAATAGAGATATTGAAACATACAAGTAAGAATTGGGTTTATTCATTGAGTAAATAATGGTTGACGGTACTCTAAAATTAGTGTTGATCAGCGGTGTTGGATCAGCAACATCCGTACTTGGTGGTTTTAGGAATTATGTGGGATCTTCATGAAAAGCAGTTTCTCTCTCTGGACGAAATCAAAATAAATTGAAACAGTGTGCAGTCTATCAAGCCTCTACTTTATTTTTAAACGAACAATCTAATAACATTAGATACGGTGATATAGAGGTTCTCAAGGCATCAATAAGAACCCTTCACGTACAAGGAAGTGCAGATGAATTTCTTAACACTGTTACAGGTAGAGATGATAAATTATTCAAAAAGACAGTGTTGAGAAGGTGTGTACAATTAGTTGATGCTAGGGTTAGGAATAAGAACATCTATGTATGAAGAGGAAAGAGTACGGAGTTTCAAGAAGGGAATGAAAAATGATACTACTTTCCTAAACTTCAGGAAACTGACTATATAAGTCAGAGAATTGACTAGGAATTAACGGTACAGTACCTGTTAACGTCGTCAAACTCTTCATTATTTCTATAAGGTTTGGAGAATGATGAAGAGCACATGGTTTTCAATGCGTCTGCTCCAGCATTACTATTAAATCCTTTAGCTTTTATATCTTTCATTCTTGGACTCAACTTTCCATCCTCTATTTGATTCAACTTACTAAAGGCACCAGTTCAAACAGCATCACTGTTAGGTTTAGAGGTATCTAACTTACCTGCACTCAACTTCTCCTCAATCCTATAGGTGCAATAGGTATCTATATTATCAATCCTGCTCTTTTCTAATTCTTCAAACTTTTTAGAATGTTGGGATTTACATCAATCTCTAATATGAGTTCAATCTAAAGCTGGAGCATTCCTAGTTTTTATATTACGCAAATCATAAATTAACGTAGTCTCTACAGCACTAGCCAAAACAGTCTTACGAGTCTCCCATTTAGATTGATCTGTATTCCCATCCACAGACATCAAAAATTCTCCTAACTTTCTAGAGACAGTAACCTCTCCACTATTTCGTAGAAATTTGTATCCATAAAAACCACCAACTCCGGCAATTCCAACAACCAAAGTAGAAAGGCTCAAATTTAATGGCAAAGACATAAGTCTCTCCTTAAGCTTCCACGATATACATTCAACAAATTTATTTAAGTGGTTACTTAATAAAGAAGTAAATCTAAACTGTATCTTCCTTATTAGATATATTTATTAGCTATCCTATATTTAAATATGAATAAAACAGTTCTAACAGTTTCTGGAATTCTAGGTGGCGGAGGGGCTGCTGCCGCAGGAGGTTATTCCATATACTCAGCTATACAACCCAAAACAATAAGAGAGAAGTTGCTTAAAGAAGGGTTTCGTCTTCTTTCAGATATTAAGGACGCAAATAAAGCCAATACTGCATGGGAAAAAGTAGTTTCTCGTTACAAGGTGGAGGTGGATGATAATTCAAAGATAATCGATGCAAACGCAAGTGCCATTACCAAAGACAAGATATCTGATTGATGCAAAAAGAATTTAGATGTCAAAATAGAAAATTCCCTTTATTCCAAAGCATCTAAATGATGTGTAGAATTCACTTCTTTAGAGGAAAAACTAAAACAATCCGGGAGACAATTGAATGCCAATGCCCAAACTTTAGATGGAAAATATAACTCTCTTCCCCACGATATTAAAGGAAAGGTTGACAAAGTATCGGTTACAGCTAGCTCACATCAAAATGGGGAGAAAATCAAACAATGATGTTCTGATCTTTCCAAACGTTCTTTCACGGGGGAAAATGATAATCATTACCAAAACCTAATAAGTCATTGTATTTAGGCATGAGTCTAATTACAAAGGCAGGAATAGCTCTCGTAGGAAGTGTTGGTGCTATAGGGGGAAGTTACCTTTTATACTCCAACATTTCTTCCAATTACGAAACGTTTAAAAGCAAGATTGAAACTTCCCAAAAAACCTTAATTAAAAATAATGAGGCTCAATGAAATGTAAAGGTATCCCTATATGGAAAATCCAATAATACACACAAAATAACTATCAACAATCAAGAAAAGAATTCCATCACCAAAGAGGAATTATCCAGTTGATGCTCTAAACAGTTGAATCAAAAATATTCAGATGAAAGTAAGTCACTATTCTCTACATTTGAGAAATGATGTTTAACTCCCGACATAAAAGAGGCTTTATCTAAGGAAAATGGAACTCTTATTCCGGCGGAAGATCCTTTAAATACCGAATGACAATCACAGATAACCAGCAAATCTGCAAAAGTTCAGAGCGATCTAATATCCGCTCTTAAACTACCTGTTGAAAATACTAATACCGTACGTCCAGAGACCCTTAGAGATTGATGTAAAGAAAATATAAAAAAGGAATATATTTCAGAAACAGAGAATAATTATCCACTAACTAAAGACTGATGTTTGAAAGCTAAGTAGAAAGTATGTCATTGTCTTTATCTTCTAAAGCGGTTGTAAGTATTGCTGGAGTTGGAGTAGTTTCTGGAGGCGGGGCCTTTGTAACTTATAAATTTCTTACTAAAAATACGATAGAGAAATATTTAAACTCCCTTCACAGAGAGTTAGCTATTTCCGATGAAGATTGAGAATTAATAAAGAATAATTATTCATCAGACAAAGAGGAGAGTCCTATATCTAATATTCCTAAGTCATCCATTAACTCTAAGTTAAACGATTTAAAGAAATGGTGTCGCGATAATTTAAATGAAGAATTTTCAAGAGAGAAGGCGAATAAGGGGGGTTACAACTTAATTCAATCTTGATGTACAAAACCGGTAAAGATATCTTCTTACCTGAAGTACTTGAAGTTAGCTGCTTTAGATACCACCGGAGGTGGAGATGATGCTACTTGAAATAAATTAAAAGATGCATATCCAAAGGGGGAAGGGTTGAAGATAAATGAAATAACTAATCAAGATAACAACAAAAAAGAAGGTGCAATAATAAACAGCTTATCTGATAGTCAAAAACTCAAAGCTTGGTGTTCTTGGTCTGCCGACCAATATTTCAAGCACCAAGAAGATTCTCTATTTAAAAGATATAAGCATTTCTGTACTAAACAAATTATTGAGTAGGGACGGAAGTCGTCGATTCTACTACTTTTGAACAATAAGTTTTAGCATCTTGAAAATCTTGATTTTCCTCTCCCAAATAAGGCTTTTCATACACTCCTACACATCAATTTTTTAAAGCATTAGCATCCGACGAATCCTTCTTAGACAACTTATCTTTTACATCTTTCATATGACTGGATAAACCCGTATCGGGGTTCACTTTTTTCAACCGTTCATTAGCTGGATCTCAAGACTCAGTGCTTTTTATATAACCCGATGGTAACTTATCTTCATTATGGAAAGTGCAATAACTCCTTACGTTCTCTAAATACAAACTACTCACTTCAGAATAAACCTTAGTGGAAGCTATAGAACATCAATTCTTAACTTGAGCTTCAGTTATTCCACTCTTTAAAGATTTCAATTCTTCTACCAAAGAACTATCACTAGCCTGCGAAAGCTTATTCTTCCTAGCAGCTCACTTCTCTGAAGACTCCGTATTAAGAAGGAAAGAAGATAATTCCTCTCCTATAGTTACCTTTCTTTGCTCCTCTTTAGCATTAAATAAATATTCATAACCCACATAGGAAACAGTTCCGGCTCCCAACGCCCCAACAATAGCTACTCCAACTTTAGATACCATGTATATTTAACAATAGGAAATACAAATACCCTAAAACTTACAATTGAAGGAATTTCTATATGTAATTTAAATTTTCTCTTTAATTAACATGACAGTTTCTTGACTATCCAAGGCCGTTATTGGAGGATCTATGTTTGCAGGAACATCGGTTGGTGCAGGGAGTGCATTATTAATGTCTTCTAAAGCGGAACGCACTAAGTCAACATATAAGAAGAGATGCAGAATTCACAAATTGATAAGTTCTAATGATGGTACATTTGAAAGAATTGATCCAGAAGAACTGGAGCAAGAGATTTTAGGTTTAAGACAAGGAAATTTCTTCAAACAAATTCAAGAGGTTTGTGAGAGAGATAGGGATGTTCTTATCTATAATCCAAACAGTACAGGTTGGCAGTATTATGATAAAGATGATCAAAGTGGCCAACAAGTAAAAGAAAAGTTTAAAGAGTATTTAAAAGGAACTGCTTCAGCTTCCTAACTGTGTGTAAGTTTCCCCAAAATTATTACTTAGTGGGTTAGATTGAGCAAAAGATGGTGTCAAGGAATAGCACTTTCTTAGAGAAAATCGAATCAATTAAGAAATCCGTTGACATCAAAATACCTAATTCATAAACTTATATCTTTAGGAGGAGGGTAAGTTCCAAAAGCCAAAGAAAGAAGAATTGGAAAGTGAAACTACAAGAATATCATCATAGATATAAATTTAATAATCCTTAGGTTTTATTTTGAACGTAACCGCGTAATATTCCCAACTTATCTACCTATATATATTTGAAATCTCTAACTAAAGGAATTGATTACTTAGCCAAACAGAAAAGACATAATCCAAAAACTGATTCTAAAACTTACGAATAAAAACCAGAAAAGTCACTAATATGATTTGGAGGTTTACTTGAGTCTTTTGAAATGTCATTTGCTCCTAAGTTACTTATGGGGGGAATTGCATTGGGAGGGACAAGTGTAGGATTGGGTATTGAAGCATTAACCTCTTCTAACTCTAACAAAATATCCTCTAAAGGTCAATCTAAAGAAAAGACAGTAGCTGTCAATAAAGACTGTCGGTTGCATTTATTAGTAAGCATTGGAAATGGTGAATTTAAGCTTGTTACAAAAGATGAAATGAAAGATTGAATAAAAAAGAACGGGGGTAATCTTGAATCTATTGAAAAGGCTTGTTCGGAAAATGCAGGAAAAGATATTTTTGTCTCAAATAAAGGTGGGTGAGACTATCGTAAAAATGATCAAGAGGATGTAACACACAAAGAGAAATTTGGACAATATTTAAATAAACTAAATTCAAAGCAGTAACTCTATAGGCATTACTATACACCTCTCTTAACATCGTTCAAAGATGGAATGGATTCTTTGCCTAATTCTTCATATTAAACCAGAAATTCTTAACGATAAAAACTCACAATTAAAAAGATATTGTGTGTAGCTTACAAGTCTGCTTTTAAGTGGAATGACTACTCCCTGAATATCAAAGGCTGTGCTTGGGGGGTCTGTGTTTGCCGGAACATCAATGGGAGCGGGGAGCGTATTATTAACACCATCAAAATATACACATACTAAATCAACATCCAAAAAGGGATGTAGGATTCACAAGTTAAACAGCTCCGATAGAGGTGAGTTTGAAAAAATTGAACAAGAGGAACTAGAACAGGAGATTTTAGGTTTGAGGCAGGGAAATTTCTTCAAACAAATTCAAGAGGTTTGTGTAAAGGTGGGAAACAAGGATATTTTTATTTCTAACAAAAACAGTACAGGTTGAAAATATTACGAAGAAGATCAAAATGATCAAAACCTAAAAGGAAAATTTGAAGCATACTTAAAGAAAAATTCCCTATCTTCTTAACAATATGTCTTTTCCTACAAAATTACTATTTGGAAGTGCCGCATTGGGAGTGACTGGAACGGGTTTAAGTTTTGAAAAATTAGATTCCTCTTCATCTCAGAATGATGACTTCTTCACTAAAGGCAAGTTCGCCGGGAAATTTATTTCCGTTAAGAAAGAATGTAGAATCTACAAACTAATTAGTTCCTACATGGCAGGTACATTCGAAAGGGTAGAGAAAGAAGCGTTAAAACAGGAGATTGAGAAAGACAAAAAGGGAGACTGACCCAGTATTGAAAAAGCTTGTTTAGAGAATATAGGAGGAAGTATCTTTGTTTCTAATCCAGAGAGAAAGGGTTGAAAGTATCTTCCTCCAAGTCATAAATGGGTGTACAGTGAACCACAAAAATTTAAAACATATTTAGAGAAATTGAAAACGACTTAGGAATTCTTCATGGCTCTTGCTCCTAAATTTCTTATAGGGGGGGTCGTAGTAGGAGGGGTAAGTATAGGATTTGGAATTGAATCATTAACCTCGACCAAACTATCCACAAAATACCAACCTAAGACGGAGTCTGTCCCCGTTAAAGATTGTCTATTATATGAATTGATATCCGTAACTAAACCCGATAAAGAAGCATTTAAACCTACTACCAAAGATGCAATAAAGAAGAAAGTACAAGAAGAGGGGGGTGATTTTGATTCTATTGAAAGGGCTTGTTTACAACATTCTGGGCAGAATACTTTTGTCTCAAAGAAAAAAGGAAAATGAGGCTACCACGAAGATGCAAAAGACAGAGAAAAATTCCAAAAATATTTGGGGACACTGACTTCGAGAAAATAGTTTCAACGAAAGAGTACTTTTTAAATTTCAAATTTTTATTTTCAGATTTATCGATAGAAATCTATTTAAACTAGCAAATAAACCACTTTACCTTATAGTCTTGGGTTTATTTAGAAAATAAGTAAATCTGAATTGATATTGAATATGGTGACCACTTTCTAGGTCGTCGGAGTGGGTTTTCTAATTGAAATAAAAGAGATTTATGACGATTCTTACTCTGAAATCCATCTAAATCCTAACGATATAAAAATTAAAAGTATTAAAGATTTTTGATTATCGGGGACGACTTAACTATGCAAATAACCAATTCATTAATTTCAAAATTAGGAGCATCAGCTTTAATTGCAAGTGGGGTGGGGGTTGCTGGCTGAAAAATAGGCTTTCAGAAACAGGAAAAAGAGAAGGTTTCTAAATACTTAACAAAGATTGGTAGGGTATTGGCCTCTGAAAATTCTGATTGAGAAAGACTAAAAGAATTTTATTCTAAAGAAACAAATAGCCATCCAATCTCCAATATACCTAAGGACAATATCACGCCACAGTTAATAAAGGATTGATGTTCATTGGAATTAGAGAAAGTGGTTACAAATCAAACAGAAGACCACCTGCTATTAGTTGAGTCATGATGTTCTAAACCTCAAAAACTATCCGAACGTCTAGGTTCCATTGGAAAGAATAAGCTAGATACCGAGGGAAGTGGAGACACCTCTACATGAACCAAATATGTAGAAGAATATAAAGTTCCTACTGTAGGAAAGAACATCCAAAAAAAATCTTCGACAGGAGATAAATGAGAAGATTTTGAAAATAATACCATTAACGAACAAATACTTAAGGATTGATGCAAAGGTTATGAGGCAAGTCATTTCAAACATGAAAAAGATGTTCTTTTTGAAAAATACTTAAGATGGTGCAGTAAATAAATGGGATTCTCTGTTGCTGCCAAAATTGCTACTGGAGCTGTTGGAGTGGGAGCAGTTGCTGGGGGAGGGGCTTTTGCATCTTATAAGTTTCTTACTAGAAACACAATAGAGAAATACTTGAATTCTCTGCACAGAGAGTTGGCTACTTCCGAAGAGGACTGAGAATTAATAAAAAATAATTATTCAGCAGAAAAAGAAGCGAATCCGATACCCAACATTCCCAAATCTTCCATTGGAGATAAGTTAAGTGAACTTAAGAGATGATGCAATAATCGTATGAAGGAAGAATTCTCCAAAGAAAAGGCGGACCGTGGAGATTACAACTTAATCCAAACTTGATGTACTAAACAAGTAAAAATCTCCTCTCAATTAAAGCACTTAAAACTTACAGCTCTAGAAACTACCGGAACCAAAGACAATAGTCATTGAACACGATTAAAGGATTCTTATCCAAATGGAAATTTTAAGGTAAATGAGATAACTACAGCTTCTTCAGGCGGCGTTAAATCTGAAGGAAGTGAAGTAAGTAACTTATCTGGGAGTGATCAAAAAATAAAAGATTGATGTTCTTGAGCTTCCGACCAATACTTTAAGCATAAAGAAGATATCCTATTTAAAAGATACAAATACTTCTGTACCAAACCTGATTAATCTAGGCTGCTGGAGATACAGCAGAGGATTCAACTTTAGCACAGTAATCTTTGGCATCCATAAAGTCCTGATCATCTTCTCCTAAAAATGGCTTTTCATAAACACCCAAACATCAATTCTTCAAATCATCAGTTGAGCTTGCATTTGTTAATTTGGCTTTCATAGCCTTCATCTGACCCGATAAAGTCGCATCAGACTGAACCTGCTTAAGGCGATCATTCGCTTTATTTCAATCTCCAGAATCTTTCCCTATGTAACCTTCAGGCAATTTATCCTCAACATGAAAAGTGCAATAAGTTCTTATGTTTTCAAAATACAAGGCGCTAACATCTTCATAAACCTTAGATGCCGCTTCAGAACACCAGTTCTTAATTTGATCATCAGTAACTCCATTTTTCAGAGTCTTCAACTCCACAACCAAAGAATCAACACTAGCTTCAGAAAGTTGAGTCTTTCTGGAAATCCACTTATCCGAAGATTTGGTATCCAAAAGAAACGATCCTAACTTTTCCCTTATCGTAGTTTTCTTTTCCGGCTTCTTAAATACATATGCATAACCTACATAGGAAGCCATCCCACCTCCCAACGCCGTTGCAGCAGTTACTCCAACTTTAGATATCATCTATTCTTTTCTTATAAACATCAATATAAACTCCATGCAATTATTAATATAGGCAAGCTAATCTTTAAATCTCTAAAAACACACATAAAAGATTTACTAAGTCCATGAATCCATCAATGATAAAGTTAGTCTATGCTTTTGGATCCATTTCTGCCATTGGCGGAGGAGTATTTACCATCAAATACATTTACGACAAATCATCATCCATTTCCATTGAATCTCACTTGAAATATAAAAATCTAACGTTAATTTCCTCTCTCAATAGCGCCTCCCAATGAGACGAAGAATACAAGTTAGATAAAGACGCCATAAAAGCGGTAATCAAAGTTGCAAACGACAGTGAAGGAGGCACTAAGTTAAAGGAATGGTGCTCCCAACAACTATCTAAACCATTTAAAGAAAGTGAAGACTTATCAAAGATAGAGAGATGATGTACCGTTGGAAAGATATCTCAAAGAATTCCTAAGGGTAAGGAGCTTTTGAATAACGAATCTGAAACATCCGAATGAGAAAAAATCTACAACAAAAATGTCGATCAAAGTGAAAGGAATAAGATTGCCTTATCAAATAGCAAAGGGGATGGAACTAAAGATAATGATTTATCCACCATTAAGAAGTTTTGTTCCGATAATAAAGATAAGCCTTTTTTAGCCGATAAAAAGACAACTGAATACGATCTAGTTAACTTATGGTGTATTAAGCAATAAATGAATAAAGTAGTTTTAATTGGTGTTGGTGCATTGGGATCAAGTGGAGCTGGAGCTCTAGGATTTTTCCTATTAAAGCCTTCAGAAATTACTTTTTCTCAAAAGTACAAAAGTGCTCTTCTAGACTTGGGAAAAAACTCTTCTGATGTTAATTTATGGAATACCAAGTTTGAAGTATTGAAAGGAAAACATCCTGTTAATAAGAAGTTGCAAGAGGCGGTAGGAAAAGCCACTTCTGCTCCCGAGGAAGCGAAGATACTACATAAGCAAGGATGTAAAGAAATCTATGAAGCTTCTGTAGAAAGTGGGAAGAACTACTTTAATGACTTCAAAAGTTACTGTTCTAAGACTGTCAAAGAAGGGACTGCCGGAACATGAGTCAATGATGAAAAGAATGTAACTACCAATTGGAATCCCACTTTAACCAATCTTCATAAATATACGGGGGAATTACATGCTGTTTTTGAAGAATTAAAAAAGATAATTACCCCTGCTAGTTTCACTGATGAACAAAGAGAAAAATTAAAAACACTCTGTGAGACTATAGGTGAGGAATTGCTAGAAGATAATTCTTTGAGAATTAAGAATGCCCAAGCTTTTTGTACGAAAAACTCCGGATAGGTAATGAGTACACCCTTAGTTAAAGGTTTAATTGCATTAATAGGGACGGCCGGAATAGGAAGTATTGGAATAGTGGGATATTCTTTAATGAAATCTCACGAAGAAACGTTTAAGAGCAAATATCCAAATGCCCTACTCAATAAAGAGTCCGATAATAATATTTGGGAATCTAGATATACGGTTCTTAAGGGAAAGTCTCCTAAATTTCAATTGCTTAAAGAAGTTGCTCAAAAGAATGATGATTCACCAACATCTAAATCAGCACACAAGGAGGCTTGTCTAAAGCTTTACGATACATCCATTAAGGACACGAAATACCTAGAGGATTTTGAGAACTACTGCTCTAAACACATAGAAGATGTGGTGTCACAGGGAACCCTTATTACCGATAACAAAAACACAGGAACGAAATGAGATACTAAATTAACTACTCTAAAAAATTTAGCCAGCACATCAGTAGACTTCCTTCCCACAAAGCTTAAGGAACTAAAAACAACTATGGGCAATCAAGCAATAAATGAATCCCACCGAGAAAGCTTGAAGAATTGATGCGACACTGCGAAAACCAAGATCTTCTTGGGATCGGAAGATTCTGACTTTAAAAACTTTAATACCTACTGCACACACTCCTAGTGTCTAAGTTTACTCCAGTAGCCATTACTCTAGCCGGAATTGGAGGAATTTCCGGATCTTACTACCTAACTCCTAAACAGAATAGTAGGATTATTAATTCCAAGGTAAAAGTCTCATTCAGAAACAAATACAAATTCGCTTTGTTGCCAGAAGGAGGAGATATTTGAGAAAGAAAATTAGAACTCATTAAAAAAGGAAAACCTACTCACCTTAAACTTAAAGAAATTGCAAAAAATCAGGAGAATCAGGATCAACTTCGAAAATTGCACAAACAGGCGTGTGAAGAAATTTACGATTATTCCATAATAGCCAGTCCATACGTTTCCGACTTCAAAAATTATTGCTCTCAAAATAATAAAGAGGGGATTGGAGGAGCTTGAATTACTGAAGATATATCTAATCCTAAAAAGAAGAAACCCCCAAACGAGTGAGATGACAAATTAACGAAGTTAAAGAATGCAGATAAGAAGGGATTACAAGGAGATATGTTGCAATTAAATATTAGATTGAATTCAGATAGAAAGAAAACTCAGTGAACCGAAGAAGATAGGAAGCAAATAAAAGAGTGGTGTGATGCTTTTGGGGATGAAATATTCTTCGGTCAAAATAGAATAAGTGCTCAGAATGCTAAGCAATACTGCACTAAATAATGAATAAATTAATTCCAATTTCCCTGGGCATAGTTGGAGCAGGAGGTGCGGGACTTGGAAGCTATATTTTTTTAAAACCCAAACCCATCCTATCCTTTAGAAAAAAATATAGTTTGGCTGTACTAAAGGATGACGATTCCCTATGAAATACAAAATTTACAGCTTTAACCGGAAAAACCCCAACCAATCTAAAATTGAGAGAAGCGGCCATGAATGGGGGAGATGAAACAAGTAAAAAACTTAAGCATAAAGAAGGTTGTCAAGAGATTTACGACTCTTCTTCTGAAGAAACGAAATATCTAGAAGATTTTAAAAAGTACTGCTCTAGGAACAATAAAGACGCCAGTTCTGCTACTGCTTGGATTTCTGACGAAATTACCAATTCATCTTCCAACAAGTGAGATACTGCTTTAGGGAATTTAAAGAATCACGATATTTCTAAGAAAGGAGAATTGACAGAAAAGTTAAGGAAATTGAAACTATCTTTATCCAACAAGAGTTCCTATGATCAAAATGATAGACAATCACTCAAGACATGATGTGATTCAATGCAATTAGATCCTTATGAGGGTCCAGAATCTATGAATTTTAAAAATCAAGAACTTTATTGCAAAGAACAAAAAGAATAATGACTGTTCCGTGGAAAATATGTTTGGGATGTGTTAGTGTAGCTGGAGTTTCCTGTGCTGGATATTTTGGACTGAAATCGCTTAACACAAAAGAATCTTTCAAAGATAAATATGAACTGTCTGTTAAGAGTTTTTTCGACGATACCGCTACCGTAAATAGAAAATTAGAATCTCTAAAAAAGGAAGCCTCTCATCCTAAACATCCCGATTTACAAAATGCTAAACAGAAAAAGAAAGATCAAAAAGAAGATGAAGCCAAGTTTGCTTTCAAGAAGGGATGCAAATTGATTCATTCGGAACCAATAGGGAGTCCTTATTTTGATGACTTCAAGAACTATTGCTCTTTTAATAATGGAGACAAGATAGAGTCTGGAAAAACTCTTGTTGATAAGAATACAGACTTTGACGGTCATTGAAATAGCTTTAATCAGAAGGCAGTAAAGGATTTACAAGAAGGGTTTTTAGACATACATAAAACTAAAAGTCAAAATGTAGATAATGCATGAAAGGGGAAGATGCTTGGGGAGTGTAAAAGATTATCTACTGAAATCTTTTCGGGAGAAATTCCCAATTTTAAGGAATTCTGTACCAAGGCAGTCGGAGGATAAATAGCAGAATGAATGTTTTAAAAATTGGATTAGCTTCTACTGCATCCCTAGGGGGAGTTGTAGGTGGTGGGTTTTTAATAAAAAATGCTATTTCTTCTAAAGAAAAGCAAACTTTAAGTACTCGTCTAACTAGCGAAGGATTTGAACTACTAAATGATTCTCATTCTTCCCAATGATCTACTTCTTTATCCAAATATAACTCCAAGAAAGCTTCTGGTGTCGAAGGTATAAGTGAAGATAAGTTAAAGTCCATCTGTAAAGAGCTCCTTTCCAAAGATAAAAGATCGGAAGAGGACTACAATAAGGCAAAAAGATACTGTGTAGTGCCTCAAAACATATCTACCAGATTATCTAAATTAGGGTTTACTGCATTAAATACAACGGAAAGTACCCATCAACAACAGTGAACTACATTGGCGACTGCCTACGTAACAAAAGGGACAGGAAACAATCAAATAGAATCTTTATCTCTTCAGGCCGAAAACTCCAATAAAGATAACTGAAGTAAGTTGAGAGATAAATGTAAAGTGGTGGTTGAGAAAGACCACTGGACAGAGGATTTTGATGCCTATCTTGAAAAGGCTAAGATGTGATGCACTTTGGAATCCATTAGCCTTTTCAAGAACTAAATTTCTCTTTACTTTGATCTTCTACAAAGTAGTCTCACACATTCCTTCCGTTATTCTTAATTAGAATTTTCTTATCCATCCCTGCCTCTTTACAAGCATTTGCTATTTTTGAGGAGTTAGTAATTCCAACAAACTCTTCAAATAAATTCCTAGAGGTAGCATTATCTTCCTGAATTCAAAAACTGTTATCTACCCTATAGTGACTTCCTTCCATTTCCCTATAAATAAAGAAAATTAGACACATCCCGTTATCCCTCTCAAATTTAATAATCCTATCTATATACCCCTTCTGTTCACTAGTAGCATTCTCAGGATATTGCACTCTACTAATAGCAATTTCATCCAATCTCTCTTCCTCCTCCAGTTTTTTCATCATATCTTCCAAAAAAGCCTTCTTTTCCCTATGCTCGGAAAAGAAGTTAATGGCGCCTATACTAGTTGCAGTTATTGTAACTGTTGTGGATACCGCCATTCAATATCGATTCTTAAAAAATTTCAACACTAATAAAAAATACTCTCCTAATATGTTCGAATTTAGAAGGGAATACCGTCATGATTAAATATGGATTAACGGCTGCGGCGGCTATTGGCGCTGCTGGAACTGGCGTTTGATATTCTGGAATTTTTAATGATACTTATAAAGATATCTCTTCTTTAATAAAGGAAGATAAGACCATCGTCCCTGTCAAGGGGGATAGTGAATGGAATGAGAAATGAGACCTTTATAAAAATAACAATTCAGGTAAGAAGTCTAATGAAGATATTTGAAATCTGAATGGATGGACTAACCCTGCACCGTCAACAATATTAAAAGCTTTTAAGGATAAGTGTACTTCCATTCTTTCACAGAAAGTAAAGAACAAGGAGGATTCAAGATATCTGGATACCATAAAGTATTGCTTCCGAGATAAGAAGATTAGTGACCTCTTTGCAGAGGGAGGAGCCACTCTTTTATCTAAAGATAGCAGTCATAATGAGAAATGGAAAACTAGATGGGAGAAATTTAAAGCAGATACAAAAGCTTCCCTACCGGGATTTTCCATAGCCGAAAACGAAACTAAGGAAAATAGCTTTTATAAGCTATCTGCAGCATGTGAAGCGGCATTCAATAAACCTGTAAAAGAAGAGTCATATTTAAATAACTTTGAGTCGATTAAAAAGTGGTGTTCTGCTGAGTCTACTTTCTCATAGATGAATATAACTTACAAATTAGGAATGGCGGGATTGGGAGGAGCTGCTGCCACAACCGGTGCGTATGTGGGAGTCAGTTACCTAAAGAAAAGTAAGACTTCTGTAGCTGAACATCTCCAAGAATCTGGGTACAAACTAATTTCATCCATAAGTAATATCGAACACATTAAGCTTCAGTGGAGGGAAGAATTTAAGTCCGATAAAGAGAAAATAAAGGTTCTAATAGGATTTTCCCAAGGAAACGATGAAGAAGGGGGGAAAGCTTTAGAAGCTTGATGTTCCTCCAATTTAAAAAAGGATTATTTAGAAGGTTCTAAAGAATTGGAAGGAGTAAAAAGCTATTGTGTTCTCAGAACTATAGAAAACCAATTATCTAGGGACAATGGTAAGAAGATACTTACTGATGACACTTCTGATAACAGTAAGTGGGAAAACACTTACAACAAGAGAAAAGAAACTACATCTCTATCTCCCAGGTCTCAGGTTGGTTTAACTGGGGAATGAGCACAACATAGTAATTCCAAAGATGCCGATCTAGCAGTTATTAAATCGTGATGTAAAACACAATCTAAAGTACACTTCTTAGCTTATCAACAAACCTATACTCATGTTAACAATTGATGTACAGAGGGCGGAAAGGATGTCGCGAAATAAATGAATATCGCTGCAAAAGTAACCTTAGGAACCCTTGGAATGGGGGGAGCTATTGGAGGTGGGTTCTTAGCTTCTAAACACTTGTTAAAAGAAAATAAATCAACCCTATTTGACCAACTGAAGAAAGAGGGATTTAATCCTATACATCATGACAATCCGCAATGAAACACAACCCTATCAAAATACAACGCCGTTAAAGGAAATGAAAATGAAGCTTTTGCGACCTCTAACGAATCATTAACAGAAAAGCAACTAAAGGATGAGTGTGAATCTATCTTAAAGAAGGAAAGTTACTCCGAAGCGGAAAAAACTAAGGCCATAAGATGATGCACTATTCCCATTTCAATAAAAGACAGAATAACTAAGTTAGGTAGGAGGTCTCTAAATGACGTAGATGGAAACGCCACAGACAAGGATACTTGAATAAATATGGTTAAAAAACATTTAGACGCCAAGGCACAGAACAAACTTGGAGTCAATATTAATGCCCTTTCCACTAGTGAAGAGGTGGATGATACAAGAATCAACTCAATCAAGAAAGGATGCAGGGATTTAAAAGATAAGACTTCTATAGAGAAAGATTATTTAAGCGATTATTCTAAGTTTTTAGACTGATGTTCTGTTTCCAATTAGATAATGGCAGTTAGCTCTATATATAAAGGAATCGCTTTACTAGGTGGAGCTGGAAGTGTTGCGGGAGGGTACGCCTTAGCAACTCATTTATCTTCCGGTAAGAATCCGGAGAATAAAGTAACCTCCATAGAAGATAGACTTAGAAGTGAAGGCTACACCCTTTTAGACTTTTCCAATACTTCAGGAAACGGATGAAGCAAAATTAAGGAAGCATACAAAGCGGAAAACTCAGATAACAAGAGATTTTCTAACGTGGAAAAGGATGGAAGTAACACATTGACCGGCATCAAAGATTCTTGCTTACGATATCTAAAGGAAGATTCCACTAATGAATCTAATTACAAGATGACTAGAAGGTGATGCGTAGTTCCTATATCGGTAAAGGATAAATTGGGGGCCGGTAATTTACTTAAATCTGGAGCCAACGAAGCCGGTGATAATTCCAAATGGGATGAGGTAGTTAAGAAGAATGAATTAAACAGCAACAAATTCGTGACTTTTAATGATAGTGGAAAGAGTAATGACGATAAGAGAACTGAAATCAAAAAACAATGTGAAACTAAGGCAGCTATAGAAACAACTAAAGAGGATTTTGAAGAATCTTTAAAGCAAGTGAGTTCATGATGCACTCAATCGGCCGGTAAAGCGTAACCTGCCTCTCTCATGTCATATCTATTGAAAGGCGGATTGGCTGCTGCCACTGTAGGAGCAACAGCAACAGGTGTATATATTGGCTCTAATTACTTAACTAATACAACTTCAGTATCTAAGTACCTTACTAACTCCGGATACAAATTAATATCTTCCATAAAGAATCCAGAACATATTAAGCGTCAATGGCAAGAAGAATTTAAGTCAGACAAGGAAACAATCAAATCTCTTCTAAACCTAAAGGAAGATGATGAGAATAAGGGTGGAGAGGAATTAAGAAAGTGATGTTCTTCAAAATTAGAATCGGAATATTCAAACAATTTTGAAGATTTAGAGAACGTCAAAAAGTACTGCGTTATAAAAACAATAAAAGAGTGATTAATTAGAGATGGAAATAAGAAGATCCTCACAGAAAATCAAGGTGATAACTCTAAGTGAGAAGCTACTTATAACAAACGAAAACAGGCAAAAACTTCACGTTCTCAAGTGGGATTAACTGAATCTTGACCAGAAAATTCTGGCCCCGATAAAAAAGATGCTGATTTGCCTGTAATTAAAAATTGATGTAGAGAAAAGAGTAATGCGGATTTTTTAGCCCACGAAGAAACATATAGTCAAGTAAAAGACTGATGTACCGAAACTTAACGTTTAGTGCATCATGTTAAGAATAAGGAAAACTCTTTAAGAAAAGCTTTGTCATATGTTTTCAAATTCTTCTCTTTAGTATCTTTACAAAACTTCTGAAGTTCCTTTATCTTCAATTCTTGCGTATTTTGACTCCTAAGAGAAGTGGAGAAGGAGTTATTACTATCCTTCTCATACTTCGAAACTAAATCACCCCAAATTCCATCAGATTCTGGGATTTCCTTATTTCCAATAAATTTCAATCTATCTTCAAAGTCTTGCGGCACTGTACACCATCTACTAGCGTGTGAATAATAGGTGTTCAAATCAGTAAATTGAATTACTTTTTCACAAGCTATCTTGAAGCTTTCTAAGCTATTAACTAGAATCGGTAACTTCTCCCTTAAACTATTCTCTTCTTCATGTTTACTCCACAACAATCTCCAATAATTAGAATCACTTGAAAGTAATCTAAATCCATCTCTAATTAACTTACTTCTTATATTGGAAGGACCATCATGAAATATTAAATCTAAGTTAGAAACTATAAAAGCGCCAGATACACCAACAACAGGGAACATAACTAAAGTCTTAATGGAAGGCATAATTTAAAGAAAGTTAAGGCGAAATAAACTAATCCTATTAAGTCAAACTATCATGAGCATAATTTCAAAGATAGCCATTGGAGCGTTTGGGGTGGGTGGAATTGCTGGAGGGAGTATCCTTCTTGCTAGAAATTTAAGTAATGAAGATACTTTAGCTAGCAAATTGGAATCTGAGGGATTTATCCCGATGGGAACAGGAGATACCCAATGGAGTAACACTCTTATAGAATACAATAAGGTTAAAGGAGTGGCTGAAGAAGTATTTAAAACTTCTTCCGTCGATTTAACAATAGAGCAGTTAAAAAATCAATGTCTATCTATTCTTAAGTCTGGAAGTTATTCTAAAACAGATAAGAATAAAGCCTCAAGATGATGCACTATTCCAATCACTATACAAACCAGAATAGAAAAGCAGGGACGAAGGATACTTAATGATGTCGATAATAAGCAAGATGATAAAGATACTTGAGTCTCATTAGTACAAAAGCACCTTACTACCGATGAAAATAAAAGAATGCCTGTAAGTATAAATGCTCTTCAAGATGGGACAGTGGATGATACAAGAATAAATGCCATGAAAGATGGATGTCGCAAATTGAAGTCTAAAACCTCTTTAGAAAAAACTTATTTAGATGACTATTCCAAATTTCATGATTGATGTTCTGTTCCTAAATAATGGCATTAGGGGTATTAGCCAAAGGATCTATTGTCTTGGGGGGAATTGGTAGTTCAGTTGGTGGTTATTTTTTAATTAACAATTTAACTTCCAGAAGTGAGGGGAATATTAGATCTACCAAATCCATAAGAGATAAGCTTGTTCAAGAAGGATACACCCTTTTGAATTTTGAAAATACCACGGGTAATGAATGAGAGAAAATAAAGGCAGAATATAAAAAAGAAAATGTGGATGCTAAACGGTTTGCAGGAGTCAATAAAGATGACGATGCAACTGTACTAGCGGGAATAAAGAATTCTTGCTTACAGTATCTGCAGGAAGAGACAGAAAATGAAGATAACTATAAACTGTCTCGGAGATGATGTGTTGTTCCAATATCGGTTCAGAATAAATTAAAAGGCAAGACTTTTTTAAAAACCGATGCGGGGGATTCCAATGACAATAGTGATTGGGACAAGCTAGTAACAAAGCACGATTCTCATTCCGATAAGTGAATATCTTTTGAAACTGGAAAAAGCACCGAAGAAAAGCGAACCAAAATCAAGGAACAATGTGCAGCTCAATCTAAATTAGAGACTACTAATGCCGGTTTCGAAGACGCTTTAAAGAATGTAGATCTTTGGTGTACTAAAGAATCCGTTCCCAAAGAATAAGCTTAATGACCCCCATTATTAAAGGAGCTATAGCGGCCACAGCTTCCGGTATTGGCGCTACGGGAATTTACGTCGGATCTCTTTACCTTTCTAAAAAAATTACAATATCAAGTCAACTTACCAAAGAAGGCTATACTCTAATTTCTTCCATCACCAATAAAGAATATTCCAAACAGCAATGGGAATCGGAATTTGAAACCGATGAACAGAATATTAAGACTCTAATAGGATTTGGTGGAAATGGAAAAGTATTGGGTGGAGAAGCTTTGGAGAAATGATGTTCCTCTAAATTAAAGGAAAGTTACTCGGAAAATCACAAAGATTTACAAGGAATTAAGAATTATTGCGTCATTAGAAATATAGCTAGCCAATTATCCAAAAAAGGATCCTCCATTCTTACAGAAAGTACTGAAGATGACTCAAAATGAAAATCCACCTACGGAAAAAGAAAGGCCACCCCCAAGAGAACTCCACGCTCCCAAATAGCAGGTTTAGAAGGGGAGTGAAGTCAAAATAATCATGAAGAAAATAAAGACCTAGGAAAGATTAAAGAATGATGCAAAAGAAAATCTCAAACACTATTCTATGCTCATGAATCTACATATGATCAAGTATACAATTGATGTACAGAGGGGGGATCTAAAATAGAGGAAACCACCTAGTAATGAGTATAGCTCCAAAAATAGCTCTTGGGGCATTAAGCGTTGGGGGAATAGCTGGTGGAGGAGTTTTAATATCTCAAAATTTATCTAAAGAAACCATATCCGACAAGCTTAAAGGGGAGGGATACACCATTCTTACAGATGATTCACATGAAGAGTGGAATACCGTTCTTACTAAATTTAAAGAAGGATCCATTAATCTACCTAAATTCTCATTAACAAATCAAGAACTGAAGACTTTACAAAGTAAATGTAAAGAAGTTCTATCTAAGTCTAATTTTGATGAAGACGATTACAAGAAATCCAAGAAGTGATGCGTTAAACCCACATCTATAAAAGAAGTTTTGGGAAAAAGGGGAATTCAATCTTTAAATTTTGAAACCAATAGTGAAAGGGACAAAGATTCATGAATAAAAATGGCTACTAAATATGTAATTCATGGAACTGGAAATAAAAAAATAGGCAACTTTACGATCTCTCCAACTCCTAAAGATACAGGATGAAGTCAATTAAAAGCCCAGTGCAAAACTCTTATAGAAAAAGATTCCTGATGAAATTCAGACTTCGAGGATGAATTAACTAAAGCGAAATTGTGATGTACAAAAAGCTCCGACTATCTCGCTAAGTAGAAGATTTACAGAAGGACTCCTGACCCTTAAATTTAACTGAATTAGCGCCTTCAAATATTCCCGTTTTAACAGCATCACATCAATTCTTAAGTTCTGTTTTTTTATCTTTGGGAAAAGTGGTTTGAGACGTTTGAATATCTGCTTTTAACTTCTTGAGAATATCATCCAACTCTCCTTCATAACTCTTTAAACTAGTTAAAGATGTATCCCACTTATCATTACTTTCGGAAACAGAATCGGAAATGAAACTACCAGTTGAGGAAGTAGCATTTTCATTAGTTTTAGAACATAGAGCTTTGAAATCAGATAACCCTTCAACATCATCTTCCCGAACTGAATAAACTTCTGCACATCCTTTTTTCAAAAGAGACAAAGCTCCATTCTTATCAGAATTGGAGGCTTTAGCTTTGTTAACGGCTTCTTTTAATAAAGCATTATTTGGAGATGCTGTCTTAAGAGCTTCGTACTTCTTGTCCCATATACCATCATCGTTTTCATTTAATATAGCTTGAGAGTATCTATACTTTAAAGAGGACTTCTTTAACTCTGCGGATTTTCCAAACTTATTGTAAAGAGTTAAACCTCCAACACCCAGCCCTCCCGCGCCTACAGTTCCTAAAGCTAAAAGTGCCCCTTTTCCCATCTATGAATCGTGAGTAGTTACCTCAGAAGAGCATCAAGTCTTTATATCGCTTCTAAATAAGACTCTTCTTCATTCCCCGTAACAGACTTATTCCACTGATTAGAACAACCATCTTTCAACTTTTTTAAATGATCAGAAGTCTCTTCTGAATCACTATCAGCTAAAGTAATGGCTGAAATAGGGTAAGTATTACTACTTTTGGCCTGCTTATATTTCTTAAATCTATTCTTCCACTTGGCATCATCTTTGTCAGTTGGAAGCAAGGAGAAACCCTTTAAAAGATCTCCTACATTCTTATCTCTTGCACATCTATTTAAAAATTCAAGATACTTAGAATCTCCCTCTCCTTCCACCTTCTCACTAAATAAGGTTTGACACTTATTCTTATAGGAATTTGGAATAGACTCCGGTTTATCAGTTCCTTCCCATTCTTCTAACTTTCAAGAATCCTCACCTTTCCCTTTACTTTTATTCTCACTCTTGTACTTAGTTCACAACTCATTCCATTTTGCATCCTCCTTTACGACTATCTTAGTTTTACTTTTAGCAAGCAAATCTCCTATAGTAGATCGTGTATCTTCCTTTGACAATAAATGATTATTAACTAAAATACCTGCCCCAACAATCCCTCCAACGGAAGCAACTCCCATAGAAGCTTTAAAAACTAAAGAACTCATTATTACTCTTGTCCTTAATATAGAGATAACAAAGCACTAAATAAGAATATTTGAAACTAATAACTCAAAGGAATCTGCTTATAAATGTGGCTTTCACAGCAAGTTCCGTTTATTTCTCTTGCAATACTCTTGTGAATCATCTTAGAATTTGAAAATGATGAAAGGTTCTTTTGAAAGTTCTAGTATTAAGATATGAGTTTCCTAAGTAATAAAGTAGTTCTAGGATTAATAGGATGTGTAGCTACTGCGAGTGTAGGTGGAAGTTACTTTCTTTTATCTAAAAATAAATGATTATCCAAGAAGAAAACCGGTTCGTTTTGCGCAATGTTGGCTCCCGACACAACAAACAATACTTTTACAGGATGTTTGTACTCCACAGAAGAGGAAGATAGTTTTAAAGAGTATCTAAAGAAACAGGGAGGATCAAACGTAAGCTTTGACGAAGCTTTAGAAAAAGCAAAACAAGCTCATAAAGAGGGGCGAGTTGCTTTTGTTTATTTAGATAGGGGAACCTCGGGTAATGGAACAAAATGGGTTTTTCCAGATAATCTTCAGGAATCCCTACAGAAAAAGTATTCGGGTTAACAACATAGAAAAATCAATAGGCCTTTGTTAATACTTACAGGTCTGGATTAACTGATATTAAAAGAGATTTATTTAAACAAACTAAGTCTCCAAGGTAGATAATTATTTTCGTGTGACACTAAAGGAAGGGATGTTCTTTATCCACAGTTTTTGAATACTATACTAGGGACATTTTAGTGAGTGATCTTATCGTGAAAAAAGTAAGGACTATTAGCTAATGATTACTCACCCGAAGAGAAAAATAAAATGGATAGGTTGTAAGTTTGAATATCCTGGGTAAAGTATGGGTTTCTTAGGAAATAAAGCAATTTTAGGATTGATCGGTGGCGTAACTACCGTGGGTATAGGTGGAAGTTACTTTCTTTTGTCTGATAGTAACTTGTTGTCTAGAAAAAAGACAGGTGTGTTTTGTGCAATGTTGTCTCCTGAAGTAACACAAAATAAATTTATGGGTTGTCTATACACATTTGAAAAAGAAGAGGATTTTAAAGACTATTTAGAGAGACAAAGTAAAGTAGAATCTGGAAAAGTAGCATCAGGATTGGAAGATACTTTAGAGAAAGCAAAAAAGGCTCACCAAGATGGTCTGGTAGCTTTTGTTTATCAAAGAAGAGATGGAGCTTGAACCTTCCCGGAGGATTCTCAAGAGTCGTTGCGACAAGAGTATTTAAAATCAAAAAAATAACGACAGATTAAAAAATTAAACAGAGATACCCTTGTCTGACGATCCTAAATTCCTTTTCTTAGCATCTTTATATGTCTTTAATTTACGGTAACTAATAAATTTACTTTTCCAAAATCATAACTATTTTCAGTTGAAAAAAAGTCAATAACATTAGCTGCTGTCTTCACAATTTAGAGTATGAATGCTAGGGTTTTGAAGGGCGTTTTGGGGCTTACAGCATCTATTGGCATTGCTGGAATTACAACGTTAACTGTAAGAAGCTTCTCCAAAGCGACTCCACAATCTATAGAGAAATTATTAATTAAAAGTCGTCCCGATAAGAGACTTCTAAGGAAGGGGTATGCTGGGAAAACGGATGGTTCTCAGGAGGAATGAAAATTTGTGTGAAAAAGCTATGTAAATGCACATTCAGGACTTGCGAATAATCCACTAGCTGTAGAGCTTAAGAATCCGGATGGTAATGCTCCTGAAGAATTCAGAGCAGCTTGTGAAAAATTATTTGAGGAAAAAGTTGAGGGGATTGATTCCGAGAAATACCAGCTGGCTTTACAGTACTGTACAAGAAATGCTTACGTTAAAGACTGAATTTGAGAAAAGGGTTACCAAGCATTATCTGAACTCAATAGTGAAGATGGAGAATGAACTAATTTGTGGAATGCTTATAAAGCAGAATCAAACATATGGAGTTTAAGCGATCATTCAAATTCAAATGTAACTGAAGAGTTTAAAAAAAGATGCGGTCAAGAAGGATCCAAAGCAGCATCTGGTTATCAAGACACTACGGTATTAAATGTTTTAAAGTACTGTTCTAAAAAGAGGGATACCAGCCAAAGTTAAAGACGTTTACTAAATCTCTTAGTTAAAAAGCAAAGCAACTTAATCATCAAATCAAGTGTCTCAATAGAGTGAATAGTCAAAACTAAGAACATTAAAGCGAATCTTAAATTTAAAAACTCCGACAAAGCTTCTACAAATTTACGTACAGACCTTCTATTGGGGGGTATCTCATCCCCCAAGGAAGATAAAGCCCTAGACAAATAATTTAGAAACTTTTGATTGAAAACAAGAACAGACCTGAACATGTATACAAAAGAAAATCTGTTTATATCGTCATACAGCATATCCATAAGCCATAAACCTAGATCCATTCTCAGTAAAGCTTAAATCCCTTAATTTTAACTTATCCTTCTACAGCAGGTGTTTCTACAAAATACTTATTGTGTGATTTAAACCCCTTAAGAATAATAAGCTTAACTTTCCAAAACCCCCTTGTACGAAGTTAAGGCACAAGTAATAGTACGATATGGTTTTATGTATTTAATCTCATTAAAAGACTTTAATAATGACTAATTTGACGAAGGGTTTAATATCTTTAAGCACAATAGGGGCGGCAACTGGAGGAGGAATACTAATCAAAAATAAATTATCTTCGGAAGTAAAAAGAATTTCTATTTCTCAAAGATTAACACAAGAAGGGTATACGTTCCTTAATGCTGCAAACGATGCAGAATGAGGAACTACTTTAGAAAAGCACAAAAGCGATCAAATAAAGCATCCTAAATTTCAATTATCCTCATCAAATCTCAGAGAATTACAGGAAGTTTGTAAATCAGAATTAATGAAAACGGAATACTCCGAAGATGATTACAAGAAAGCTAAAAAATGATGCGTTAAACCTATCTCGGTAAGAGAACTAATTAAAGCCAAAAATAAAAATCTACTAGATGTTGATAAATCTGGGGAAGAGAATAAAGAGGAGTGGAAGAAGTTATCTGATCAATATGAAGCAACAGGGAAAGGAGATAAAGCCATTGAAGGATTAACTATTCCCCCGTCATCGGGAAAGACCGAGAACGATTGAAAGCAACTTAGAACTAAATGCAAAGAGTTGGCTGATAAGGATTTCTGAAGCGATAAATACGACGAGGAATTAGACAAAGCAATCATGTGGTGTACTTCAAAATACAATGGTAGTATCTAATAATTTATTGATAGGAACCATAGGAATAGGGGGATTAATTGCTGGTACCTTAATAGCCGGCTTTATTCATTTCAATAGTAGAGAGAAATTTACTGTTGAAACCCTTGCTCAACAAGACACCTCTAGAACTGTAGCTTCATCGCATGATGATTGAACTAGCGTTTGAAAGCAATATGTAAAAGAAAATCAGGGAAAGGTTCGGGGCGAAGACTTTTGATTATTGGATGACTGGAGTGAATCTATAACAGAAAATACTCCAATCCCATTCTCCTATAAAGACAGATGTTATCACTTTGGTAAATACAAAGTGGCAGATATACATAACACATTCTATAGAGTGTTTAGGGATAGGTGTACTCTAGCTAAGAATATCACTACACTAAAAAGCGTATAACCTACACCCCTATATTAATTTAAAAATGAACCCAGCGGTAAAGATAGTATTGGGAACTGCTTCTTTGGCTGGAGTCACCGGAGGAGGAATTTTAGTTAAAAAATACATTACCCCTTCTGATGGTATACGAACCACTCTAATATCAGAACAACTTAAAACTGATGGATATGTATTATTAGATGAAAATGGAGATTGAAATGCAACATACAATAAATATAAGGAGACTTCCTTTAATTATCCACGATTCTCTCTAAATTCTCAGGAACTTAAAGATATAAAAAGCGAATGTGCAAAAGTTCTTAATTCCCCAAACAATAATTCGGACTATAAAAAAGCACGAAAGTGATGCGTCAAACCAATGTCTGTGAAGGAATTAATAGCATCTAAAAAACTAAATTTACTGGATGTTAAAGATACCGGAAGCGAAAATCAAGCCGAATATCAATCATTGATAAATGAATACAAGAAGTCCGGAAAGGGAGAAAAAGCTATAAATGGACTAACTCTTAACGAAGATAGTAATAATTGAAGTTTACTAAGGGCCCAATGTAAGACTCTTTCCGAAAAGGATTTTTGAAATGCTGATTACGATAGTGCGATTTACAAAGTAGAGTTGTGATGTGTAAGGGAGGCCATTAACAAGTCTTAATTTCATATGAAAACAGGAATAATTGCTTCTATTGGGGTGGTTGGAGCTGGAGCAACAGCCGGAGGAGCTTACTTAATTACAAGGAACAATTCCCTGTCCATAGAACAACTTATTTCTAAAAGTATAAATAAGATTCCAGTTACAAAAGATAGTGATTGAACAACTCTTTGAAATGCCTACAAGCAAGAGAATTCGGGAAAAGGGGTTGGTGAAGATTCGTGGAAACTCGCAGAATGAAAGGATTCTAATAATCCCACGAATATACCTAATTCCTACAAAACTAAATGTTCTTCTCTTTTAAAGGAGAAAGTAAGCGATGACAAAGATCCTAAGTATCTGGAATTTTTGAAAATGTGTTCCAGAAATAAGACTATGGGTGATTTATTAAAAGGATCAACTTTATTAGGTACGGAAACAGGTAATAAAGATAAGTGAAAAGCTAAATTCAGGAACTATCAACAAGGAAAAAAGAATGATGGAAGTTATCCAATAGATGGAATTACATTAGCTGAAGGAGACAAAGATACTGATGATAATCACCTTAAGAAATTACAAGATGGATGTAATTCAGAATGAAATAAGACAGTTACAGGTAATGAAACTAATGCGTACCTGGAATCCTTAAAAAAGTGATGTTCTGCGGAAGTAATCTTGAATTAAATAGAAACATACAACATCTTCTTTATCTTTCAGAAGCTTTAAAACAGAATATCTTGTAATTGATTCAATGGAGGGTTCTCTAATAGCAAAAATATCTGCTGGAATGGCCGGAATTGGGGCTGTTTCTGTCGGAGGCGCTTTTATGGCATATAAATCCTCAAATAAAAATAGTATCACTAAGTATCTAAATTCCTTGGGAAGAAAGATTGCCGAATCAGATGAAGATTGATCATTAATAAAGAAGAATTATTCCATAGATAAAGAAAACATTCCAATACCTGGAATTCCCAAAGACTCTATAGAGACCAAATTAAATGATCTTAAAAGGTGATGTAAAGACGGTTTAAAAGAAGAATTCGCCCGCGAGAAAGCTGAAAAAGGTGATTACAATCTAATCCAAACTTGATGCACAAAACCAGTGAAAATATCTGATCATCTGAAGCATATGAAACTTACATCCCTGGATACTTCTGGTTCTGGAGATGATGATTCTTGAAATAAGCTAAAAAATACTTATCCCAATGGCGGATTAAAGATCAATTCAATAAATACAACTGGAAGCAACAAAACTGAAGGGGAAGAACTTAGTTCTGTTGACGATATTAAGAAAATGAAAGATTGATGCTCTTTCACTTCTGAGAAATACTTCAAGCATTCGGAAGATACCCTGTTTAAACGATATAAGTATTTCTGTACTAAGTCTTCTTAGGGAAAAGTTAGCCTTGGGGAGATGGTGAAGTTCCAGATGCAATTACCTTAGAACAATAGGCCTTAGCATCCTTAAAATCCTGATTATCTTCTCCCAAGAAAGGCTTTGTATATTCTCCAGAACATCAATTTTTTAAAACATCATTATTGGCATTACTTTGTTTGGTTAATTCTCCTTTTATAGATTTCATTTGCTCTGATAAAGACGAATCATCAATTCCCTTTAATCGATTATTAGCTTCATTTCACGATTCATTGTTTTTTATATATCCTTCCGGCAATTTATCTTCAACATAGAAAGTACAATAGTTCCTTACATTATCCAAATACAAGAAACTAACCTCCGAATAAGACTTAGTTGCAGCTTGAGAACATCAATTCTTAAGTTGATCTTTATTTACATTTACCTTTAAAGACTGTAATTCTTTAACCAATGAATTACCATCAGCTCCGGAAAGCTTAGATACTCTAGAATCTCACTTATCAGATATTTCAGTATTAAGGAGAAAGGATTCTAACTTCTCTCCTATCGTTACCTTTTTCTCTACCTCTTTTGATTTAAATACATATTCATACCCTACATAAACAGAAGTGCCGGCTCCCAAAGCTCCAACTACTGCAATTCCCGCTTTAGATATCATGTCTTTTAATTACTTACGTAACTTATGAATTTTCATACTACAGATAAGTAAGTAGTAGCCTTTACCGATTCCCTAAATATCTTTGGAACTTATCTTTGTGATCCTGACTATCTTGATCCTGTTGATGATATCCTCATTTGCCATTCTTTTTGGAGACAAAAATATCTCCCCCTACATTCGCTAAACATGCGGTTTCAATGGGTCCAAAATCACCCTTCTCATCTGCCACTCTTTTCCTTATTTCATCTTTAGTAATAGGCTTAAATTCCCCTTTTGCAATTCCTATTAATTCATGCAATCGACACTCCTGTGCTATCGATCTTCTTGATGGAGTTTTAACCTTACCAGCTCCAGAAGTTAATTCTCCAATTCCGAGTCCCACACTCACTCCCCCCAATACACCACCTCCCAGAAGGAGTTTAGGAGTAAATGCCATTAAAAATTCTTAAGATAAATTCTGTCTCTTTAAATATTCCTGAAATTTACTTGGCTCTCCATGTAATCATGGACCATCTTTTAGATATCTTCAACCACGATCTCCTTGATTAGAAACAAAAATATCTTTTCCCACATTTTCTAAACAACCCTTTTCAATACTTTCATAGTCTCCCTTCCCTTTTCGTTCAATCTCCCTCCTTAAGTCCTCTTTCTCTACTCTTTCAAACTTCCCAGAATCTTTAGCAGTCATAAGTTTATGAATTCGACATTCTCTTTCCCTAAGAGAAACAAATCTCTCAACGATCTTACTTTTATTTCCGAAGCCGCTGTTACTAAATCCAACTGATTTCTCTATACCTAAACCAATCCCGGTCGCACCCAATCCAAAACCGACAAAAAGAAGCTTATAAACAAATACCATAAAACAGGCCTTATAGTGAATTTCCCATTTCCGAATGCAAGTTTATCGATAGCAGATAGAGAAAGACTGAAAGCCACTCTTTTCGTAAACTCTTGGTTATCGTTTTAATTTATAAGTTTCATACCACACGAAAGATCCGTTTATATATAGTGGCCAAAAATTATGAATAAGTCGGTATTATTAAGTCTTGGAGTAGTGGGAGCTGGAGGAGCAGGAATAGGAGGTTTTTTAGCTTTTAGACCGTCCTCGTCCAAGGAAGCTGTAACTACTTTTGCAACGAAATACAAAAGCGCTATCTTGAACTTTAAAGATAACTCTCCTGATACTTCTTTGTGGAATGCTAAATTTAAGTCTTTATCCGGAAAACAACCAACTAATGAGAGATTAAAAGACGCGGCAAGCAAGGTTTCTACTTCCGAAAATGAAGCTAAAAACCTATATAAACAGGGATGTGAGGAAATATATTCCCACTCAATAAAGGATCAAACCTACTTTAATGACTTCAAAAATTACTGCTCTAAGACTGTTAAAGAGGGACTGAAAGGGGAATGAATTAATGGCGCTAAGGGAGCAGCTGACGATTGGAAACCATCATTAACTGCCCTTAAAGAGTACGAATCTAAAACTAAAGGTCCACTGCATAAGGATTTTGAAGAGATAAAGAAATCCCTAACTTCTGCAGACTTCACTGATGACCAACGAGGAAAGTTAAAGGCCCTTTGTGACATTATTGGTACCGAAATATTTGAAGAGGATACCTCTAGAGTTAAAAATGCAAAGTCCTTCTGTATAAAGTCTGCGGGGTAGTATATGAATCCAGCATTATCTAAAAGTCTTGTACTATTAGCTGGTACTGCTGCAATTGGTGGGGGTGGAGCATTTATATTTTCACATTCTTTCAAAAAAACCCCGAATACGGTAGCTTACCACTTTCAAAACACCAAAAATCTACGACCTATTTCTTCTCTTACCTCTTCTGAAGTAGATTCTCAATGAACTGAAGAATATAAGTTGGATAAAGAGGAAATAAAAAAGGTCATACAGGGAATAGACAGTAACGACAGCAATGGTGGAACTAAATTAAAAGAATGATGTGAAACTCAATTATCTAAAGACTTTAAAGATGATGCCGATCTATCAAAAGAAGAGAGATGATGTACAATAGGAAAGATATCTAAACGTATTCCGAAAGGAAAAAACATAATAAGTGGTGAAGCTAGCGCATGAACTAATGTTTACAACTCTCAAAGTCAACAAACAGATAGAAGTAAATTAAAGCTAGCCGACACTAAAGCAGAAAATACCAAAGATGCTGATTTAGCCAAGATTAAGACATTTTGTGAAAGTACACAAAACAAGGATTTCTTAGCTAGCAAAAAGGATGATGAATACGATCCCTTCCTAAAATGGTGTCTTAATTCCTAGTGAATAAAGTTGCGCTTGTTCTGGGAACTTTAGGCGCTGGTGGTGTTGTGGGTGGAGGGATTGTGCTATCCTCTCAATTTCTCTTGAAAACCCAAAGGAAAAATATCAAAGATCATTTAGCTAAAGACGGATATCAAATTCTTGATATTAAAGCTTCCGAACATTGAACTAATATCCTAAATTCCTATAAAAAAGATGGGAATATATGAAAACTAGAAGGGAAGGATATTTCCAATATTGAAGATTTAAAAAGCGTTTGTAATTCCAAAGCAACTTCGGATTATTCTGAGGTTCTATACAAATCCTTCACCAAGTGGTGTGTTGTCCCAAGGACGGCAGAAGATCTTTTAAGAGGAAACTTCTCCCTTCTTGAAAGTGATGATTCACACGCTACCGACAAGGAAGCGTGAAAGCATAATGTTAATGCTTATGAAACGGCGAAAAAAGGAGAGCAATACTCTTTAAGTGATGTTTCTTTCAAGGATAAAACCGGCGAGGATGATAAAACTAAGGCTTTAAAGAAGGGTTGTAAGGATAGAAAAGGAAAATTTACATATGATGTGGATTTGGACTCTTCTTTAGGTGAAATCAAAAAGTGATGTTTATCTAAGAACAGCTAGAATTAGTGTCCAAGTTTACTCCTTTAGCGATTATTTTTTCTGTATCTGGAGGGACCCTAGGATCGTATCATTATTTTCCTAAGCAAAATAATAAAGAGATTAATTCCAAATTAAAAACTCTGTTTAGAGATAAGTATAGATTTGCTTTATTGGATACGACCGAAAATAAAGATTCCTCCATTTGGAACAAAAAATGAAATTTTCTTAAAAACAAAAAGCCAACACATCCAAAACTTAAGGAATCGGTAGCCAAAAAGTCCCAAGAATCACAATCCAAGAAGCTTCACAGAGAAGCTTGTGAAGAGATTTACAACTCTTCCATAATATCAACTCCATACTTTTTAGACTTTAAATATTACTGTTCCAAAAACAATAAGGATGGAATTGGAAGAGAGTGAATTGATGAAAAATCAAAAGATTGAGATACAAAAATAATTCAATTGAAAAATGCGGATAGGAAGGGATTGCAGGGGAGCATTCTTGAATTATGAAATAAGTTAAAGTCTGATTCCAAAAATACGAAATTGGGTCAAAATAAAAAAGAGTTGCAGAAATGGTGTGATTACTTTGGATCTGAAATATTCTTCGGAAAAGAAGTTTCAGATGCCAAGAATGCTCAACAGTATTGCATTAAATAATTTCTACTAACCCCTCTTAGGAAACTAATTAAGTAGGGTTTTCTATCCAATTTTTAAACTCTAATTTACTTTGATCATTTTCAAAATAATCCCAAACATTACTCCCATTATTTCTAATTAGAATCTTCTTATCCCTGCCCGCAGATTTACAAATATTTGCAATTCTAGGGGAAGAGGTTATTCCTACGAACTCCTTAAAGAGATTCCTTTCAGGATTTGCTTTATCTTCATTAATTCAAAAACTATTGTCTACCCTATAATGGCTTCCACTATTTCGTTTATGAACAAAGAAAATTAAGCACAGTCCATTATCCCGTTCAAACTTAATAATCCTATCTATATACTCTCGTTGTTCATCAGTAGCACCCTCAGGATATTTCACTCTCTTTCTTGCAATTTCATCCAATCTTTCTTCTTCTCTCCAAACTTTCCTCATCTCCGACACAAAGGCTTCTCTTTTACCATCCTTAGAAAGAAAACTGATTATACTTGCTCCGGTAGCTGTTGCTGTAGTAGACGCTGCCAATCAATATTTATTCTTAAAAAATTTCAGCATTAATAAAAAATACTCTTTTCAGATAAACGAACATAGAATCGCCTTCCACCATGATTAAATACGGATTAGCAACGGCTGCGGCAATAGGAGCAACTGGAACGGGAATTTGATACTCAGGAGTTCTTAATAGAGTCTCCCAAGAAATAGTCTCTTTAATTAAGGAAGATAGAAACATTATCCTAGTTAAGGATGAAGGAGATTGGAATAAGAAGTGAGAGCTTTATAAGAGTGATAATTCCGGAAAGAAAACTAATGAAGACACATGAAAATTAAAGGGATGAACTAATTCTCCACCTTCAACAATATTAGAAAGTTTTAAGAGTATGTGTTCTTCTATTCTTTCTCAGAAAGTAAAAAGTAAGGAGGATAAAAGGTACCAAGAAGCAGTTAAATATTGTGCTCGTGATAAGAAAATCAGCGATTTATTTTCAGAAAAGAAAATAACACTCCTACCCAAAAGTGGAAAGGATAATGATTGAAAAACTAGATGGGAGAAATTCCAACAGGATTCCTCTGCATCTCTTTTAGGGTTCACAATAGCTTCCGGAGATACTAAGGAAAAAGATTTCTCTAAATTAGCTAATGCATGTGACGAAGCCTTCAATAAACCAGTAAAAGAAACTGCGTATCTTAATAACTTTGAGTCAATTCAAAAGTGGTGTTCTTCCGAAACACAATTTAAATAGATGAATTTAATCTACAAGGCAGTCACTTTAGGGTTTGGAGGTGCAGCGGTAACTACCAGCACATATGCCGGAATCTACTATGTGAATAGAGAAAGGCCTTCTGTTGCCGAATACCTTAAATCTTCAGGATATAAACTAATCTTTTTCATAGAGAACTCTGACAATGTCAAATTGCAATTCTTAGAGGAATTTAAATCAGATAGAGAAAATATAAAACTTCTAATAGGCTTTACAGGGAGTAGCGATGAAAATGGAGGAAAGGCTTTAGAAAAGTGATGTTCTTCTAAGCTAAATGAAGAATACTCTGAACATTTGGGGGACCTGTCGGGAGTTAAAAAATATTGTGTTCTTAGAACTATAGAAAGTCAACTATCTCGAAATAAAAAGGGAGTATTGTCGGAGGGAGACGCAAGTAAATGGGATCAGACTTACGAACAACGTAAAAAAACCACCACTTTATCTCCTAGATCACAAGTAGGTTTAAATGGAGATTGAACTACACCAAATAAAAATACAGATTTACAAACCATAAAACATTGATGCAAGACACAATCTCAATCCTATTTCTTGGCGCACGAGAAGATTTACACCAATGTATACAACTGATGTACAGAAGATGGATCTAAAGTAACCCAATAATGAATATCGTTACGAAAATATCGGCAGGAGTTTTGGGTGCTGGAAGTGTTGCTGGAGGGGGATTTTTGGTTTCTCAATACCTGCCGAAAGAAAATAAATCAACCCTAAGCGATAAGCTGCAAAAAGAAGGGTTTTACCCTTTAGAGAAAAACAACTCACAGTGAACTAAAACTCTTGCGGAATATAACAAAGTCAAGAATAAGGGGGATGAGGTTTTTGAAGCTTCCACCGATGACTTAAAGGAAGATCAATTAAAGAATAAATGTGAAGCTTTGCTTAGGAAGGAAAATTACTCTGAAATAGAAAAGGCAAAAACTATACGGTGATGTACCAACCCCGTTTCCATTAAAGATAGAATTGAAAAATTAGGAAGAAGATCTCTTAATGATACTGATAACAGTGCCGAAGACAAATCTGTTTGAGCTGAACTAGTTAAAAAGCATCTCTCCAGTAATGCTCAAAATAAATTATCCGCAAGTATAGATACCCTTACAGGGGATACGCAAGTAGATGATGCCAGAATTAATAAACTAAGAGAAGGTTGTAGGAACCTTAAAGATAAAACCTCAATAGAGAAAGATTTCCTAAGTAATTACTCCAAGTTTTTAGATTGATGTTCAGTTCCTAAAGCAGGCGATGGCAATTAATAATTTAGCAAAAGGGGTTGCTCTTTTGGGTGGAGCTGGTGGTGTAGTAGGTGGGTATTCTTTAATTAATCACTTATCTTCCAACCCAAAAAAGGAAAAGGCAATTACCTCTGTAGAAGACAGATTGAAAAAAGAGGGCTATACCCTTTTAAATTTTGGGAATATTTCTGGAGATGAGTGAAACAAAATTAAAGGTGCCTATGAAAAAGAGAATGATGATGGAAAGAGATTTTCCGGAGTCAACAAAAGTGGAAACGATACTCTAAGCGGAATTAGGGATGCATGCTTAAGATATCTAAAAGGAGATTCTACAGATGAATCCATTTATCAACTATCCAGACGATGATGTATTGTTCCGATATCAGTAAAATCGAAATTAGGAAATTCCGCTTTACTTAAAGCGGGCACTGGTGACTCTGAAGATAATAATAAGTGAGACAAATTAGTATCCAAGAATGAATCTGAAAGCGCCAATAAATTTGTAAATTTCTCAAGTGGAGCGGATGCCAATAAGAAGAGGGAAGAAATTAAGAAGCAATGCGAAACTAAGGCCGCAATAGAGACAACAGACGCCACATTTGATGAGACTTTAAGGAATGTAAGTAGTTGATGTACCTCTGAGGCTACTATATAGTATCGTAAGTCTCTTTCTAAATCATGACAACATTAATGAAAGTCGGAATTGTTTCTGCGGTGATAGGTACTACCTCTACAGGAGCCTATGTAGGATCTCTTTATTTCAAAGAAACTGTATCCAAACATCTCTCCCATAATGGATACACATTAATCTCCTCCATAGGTAATGCGGAGCATGAAGCGTTACAGTGAAAAGAAGAATTTAAATCTGACAAGTCTTCCATCAAATCTCTTCTTAAATTAACAGATGACAACGAAGATGTTGGAGGACAATCGTTAAAGTCATGATGTTCATCTAAATTAAGCGAATCATATTCGGAGCAGGTGGAACATCTAGAACAAGTAAAAAAGTACTGTACCCTTAAGACTATCGGAGATTGATTAATTAGAAATAATAAGAAGTTACTTACAAATGAAGCCGGAGATAACAGCAAATGAGACGCTACCTATGACAAAAGAAAAACAGCTAAAACTCCTAGAGCTGTTGTTGGATTAAAGGATGAGTGACCACAAAACTCTACTCCCGATAAAAAAACAACCGACTTACCTATCATAAAGGAATGGTGTAAGTCTACAGGAGAAACTCATTTTAAAGCTCATGAACAAACATTCACTCATGTAAAGGAATGATGTACAGAAGGAGGAGCTTAATTAACTCTAAGGACGGCGAAAACTACCTGGAGAAGTCTTCAACTTCAATCTTTAAAGATTTAAAAAAGTAAATGTCAATACCCCTGGAACTCCATTCGGGAGTTATCCAAACTATTAACCAACAAAGAGAATCTTCCCTTTTAAATAATTCTGTAAATCTTTAGAATCTCCGGAAAGCAATTCACTCCTTGATAGGTATCGAAAGATACTAAATCTAAATTAGAGAAATTAAGAAGGAGTTAGATATTAGTGAAGACACCAGCTAACAGCAGTTTCATATTCAGTAGTAAAATCCTTACTATAAGTCTTAGTTGTCTTCTCTAGAAGAGTCTTACAGCCCTTCTTTAACTCTGAAACCTTCTGATCATCACCACTACCGGGTCAAGTTATCCCAGATAAGGGAAGTTTAGAATGATCATACTTCCCTATCTTTGATTTTCAAACATCATTATCCTCGGATTCATTGTTTTCATATTTCAAATTTCGCTTATTTAACTTACCTAGAATTTCTTTAACAGTCTTGGGAACCACACATCAACGTCTAGCTTTAATATAAGCGTCATTAGATTCATCCTCCGAATCCACCAAAATCCTGCAAGCCTCCTTCAAAAAATCCACATTCTTCTTTTCTTCATCGGTCCCTGAAGCCGCCAAAGAAAAAGGAAATTTCTCTGAAGTTGCCTCCCCCTGTTTTTTATACTCGACAAGAATATCCTTCCAATTCTGGCTTACAGAAGTCTCTGAATCAAAATTTAAAAGATCAAAACCTTCCCTAGCCAATCTGGAAGACAACTTTTCTTTTATCTTTTCGGGGGAAGAGAAATTGGAAACAACAAAATAACATCCAGTTCCGACAACTCCGGCACCCCCTAAGCCCATCGCTAACTTTGATAAAACTGACATACCTTACCTCTAATAAATAATCCTCACAGATCGCAACATTTCCCCGAAAACAAATAAAAAGCCTTTCAAATCGTGAAGGATTGCACTAAATTCTCAATTCCATTATGAATATCCTTCAAAAAGCAACGATAGGAACACTTGGAGCAGGGGGAGTTATAGGTGGGGGGCGTATTAATTGCTAAACAGCTATCTTCAAGTAATAAGAATACTTTAGCCACCAAATTGCAATCAGAGGGATTTACATTAATAGAAGATAACAATACTCAATGAAATGATACCTTATCAAAATACAACCAAGTTAAGGAAAAAGGTGAGGAAGTCTTCACCCCCTCAACAATAGATTTAACAGTTGATCAACTAAAACAGAAGTGTTCCTCTCTTCTAAAATCTGAAACTTACTCTCAGAATGACAAAGATAAAGCATCAAGATGATGTACTATGCCAATCTCCGTTAAAGCCAGAATAGAGAAGCAAGGTAGAAGAGTTTTAAGTGATACGGATAACGATCAAAAGGATAAGGACGTTTGAGATGCCCTAGTTAAGAATCACTTATCTGCGGAAGCAAAGAATAAGATGAATGTCAGCGTATCTGCCTTGAATGGTTCTGGGGTAGATGATGCCAGAATTAATGAAATGAGAAAAGGTTGTAAAGCCCTTAAGGACAAAACCTCCTTAGATAAAGATTACTTATCTGACTATTCTAAATTCCAAGACTGATGTTCTATTTCCACAAAATAAATGACAATAAGTAATTTATCCAAAAGTGTAGCTTTATTGGGGGGAGTGGGAAGCTCTATAGGCGGTTATTTTCTAATAAGTAATTTATCCTCCGATAACAGCAATAAGAAAAGAACTTCCATCAGTGACAGATTGAAGAATGAGGGTTATACCCTATTAGACTTTTCCAATACCACTGGCAGTGATTGAGAAAAAATAAAGGCAGCATATAAGAGTGAAGGTGCGGGAGTTCGTAGATTCTCTGAAACTAAGAAGACCGACGATGATTCGCTAATATCCGAAATAAAAGATTTTTGCCCTAAATATCTAAGGGGGGATTCAAGTCATGAAAGTAATTACCAGATGTCCAGAAGGTGATGTGTGGTTCCCATATCTATAAAGGACAAATTAAAGAGTAAAACTTTCCTTAATACCGATACATCTTCAGACGATGGCACTTGAGCGGAAATGGTGAAAAAGAATGGAGTGAGTGATTTTTTAACCTCTGTTGAAGGACAAAATGATGAAACTAAAAAGACCGAAATCAAAAAACAATGTAAAGAAAAAGCTCAGTTAGAAACCACATCAGTCAATTTTGATGAGATCTTAAAGAAGGTAGAACTTTGATGCACTAAGGATACTCCTCCATCTACTTCACAAACTCAATAGGAATTAATGACTCATCTCGCCAAAGGAGCAATAGCAACTTCCTCTTTAGGTACTATCGTTACAGGAGCTTATATTGGATCAAGTTATCTTTCTAAGAAGTCCACAATATCTGATCACCTTACTCATTCTAATTATCAATTAATTTCCTCTATATCCAATAAAGACCATTCTCGGCTTCAATGGGAGGCTGAATTTGAATCTGATAAAGATAAGATCAAGGGTTTAATAGGATTTACGGAAGATGATAAAAAGAAGGGTGGAGAAGCGTTGGAGAGATGATGTTCATCTAAACTAAAGGAGAGTTATTCGGAAGAACATAAAGATTTAGAAAGGATCAAGAGTTATTGCGTTATTCGAGATATAAGTAGTCAACTAAAGAGAAAAGGTAAATCTGTACTTTCCGATTCCGATGGAAAATGAACGCAAACCTATAATAAAAGAAAAAGCACTCCCAAAAGATCTCCTCGCTCACAAATTGCAGGATTGACTGGAGAATGAAATGCCTCCGGAGTCTCCCACTCTGAAGGAGATGACTTGGCAAAGATTAAAGAATGGTGTAAATTAACTTCTCAATCATCTTTCCGTGCATACGAAACGACTTATGACCAAGTATATAACTGATGTACCGAAGATGGGACCAGCGTAGCTGAAATATCAGGATAGTGTATGAAAACCTTAACAGTATCTCTAGCTATTGGAGGAGGACTAGGAATTGGTGGGGCAGGATTCTTAGCATATAAACACTTATACCCACCTAAACAAATATCTGATCACTTAAAAGAAGAGAAGTTTGTTTTATTAAATCATTCGGAAGAACATAAAGCTCATTGAACTACATTATTAGGGGAATACAACAAGCAGAAAACCCATAAGAACAATATATTTACCGATGTCGGTAAAGATTTAAAAGTAGAGGAATTGCAGGAAGCCTGTAGAAAAGCCTTAGGAGAAAGTGTAGATAATGAAGAGATCTATTCCAAAGCAAAAAAGTGATGTGTAGTTCCGGTCACTCTTTCTGAACACTTATCTAAACATCAATTCAGGTCGCTATCAACGGAAGACAATAACAACTCTGATCAAAGCATTTGAGAGGGAAAGGTAACTGAGCATGAAAAGCCTGATAACAGCAATAGACGTATCAAGGATTTAAGTGGAGTAAATCAGGATAAATGGAAAACTATCATGTCAGAATGCAAGAATATTTCAAATAAGAAAAATTATGAAAATGAATTTAATAGCTATTTCGAAAAATACAAGGATTGGTGTTCTATAAAAGATTCACCAAAGAAATAAATGACGTTTTTACTTTTGATTCCTATTCCATCTCAAAAGTAAAGCTTTATGAAACTGATTGGGGTTGTTGGAGCGATTGGAATTGGAGGTGCTGCAATAGGGGGTAGTATACTCTTTAAAAGCTTTAATTCCTATTCCACTATAGAAGAGATTGTCTCCAAGAGTAAGAACAAAATCTTAGTTAAAGATTCCGATACAAAGGGTTGAACGAAATTATGAGATTCCTACAAAAAGGAGAATACCAGTAATGGAGAGGGAAAAGACACTTGAAGATTAAAAGGTTGAAAAAGTAGTACTGTCACCACAAACATTATTGAATCTTACAAAAATAAGTGCTTTTCTCTAGCTAAGGAGAAGGTTAAGGATACTAATGACTCCAAATACCAGGAGTTTATAGAAAGGTGTACAAGAAATAAAACAGTTTCAGACCTATTAACGGGATCCACCTTGCTTTCTTCTGAAGAGGGAAATAAGGATAAGTGAAAGGAGAGATTTAAGAAATATAAGGCTTTAAAAACCCAAAATTCATCCTATCCAATTAAAGAGATTTCTCTAGAAAGTAACGATGTTGAGACTAATGATCAGCATCTTAAAAAGATACAAGATGGGTGCGTTCAAGCTTGAAATAGAGAGGTAGATGGGACGGAGAATGAGCAGGATATATTAAATATCAAAAGGTGATGCTCATCCGAAGCCACTATATAAATGGAGTTTCCCTTTATAGCCAAAAGCTTAACTGGATTATTGGCATTAGGAGTTACTGGTGCTAGTGCAGTATATTTCGGATATTTTTATGGAAATAAAGGAACTCGTATTTCCGAACTTCTAAAATCGGCAAATCCCGAAAAGAGGTTTATAAGTGCAGAAGCTTCTGATCAGAAGTGAAAAGATGCTTGGAAAAAATACAGGGAAGACCACAAGAATGAAAATAAGGATCCCCTATCTTTATCCGATTGAAGTAAGCCTAATGGAGAAATAAGGAATGATCAAAATGCTCCCCAATCCTTTTTAAATGCATGCTCTTCTCTAAAAGAAGAGCATGTTAAAGGTGTTAAGTCTTACCGATATGAATTAGCTTCTAAATACTGTACTAGAGATACTATAGTTAGAGACTTAATTGAGGAAGAGGGGAAAAGAACTTTGCTGGAAAAGACAGGAAGTTCTGGCACTAGTGATGCTTGGAAAGCTGCTTGAAAGACTTATTTAGATGACAACAAGAGTGAAAGTTCAAATCTCTGATCATTGAATAATTGAACCACAATTAAATCACAAATAGAGGCTCCCGAGTCATTCATGACTCAGTGTGAAACTAAATCTAAGGAGAGTTTAGAAAGCGTTAAATATTCAGAAGTGTATAAGTATTGTACTGAACTTAAAAAGAATTAATCTGTCAACAAAAAGACTCTTTGTTTTTAAAAGTTGAAACTTCATAATACTAAAAAATTAGTTTTCTCAGAAGGGTATCATTCTTATAAGGGTTCATAAGTATGGCAAATTTACCAATTATTGGATCTATAGTCGTCTTAGGTGGAGCTGCAAGCGTTGGAGGAGTGGCTATGGAGCTCTCTAAGCCGAAAGGCCGAAACATCTCTTTGGCAAAGAATAAGAAACCATCACCTTTTAAAATGCCCACAAGATGTGAGTTTTTTGCGATAGAAAGTTCTAGTGCACAGACAGTTAAAAAGATAGAGGAGTCAAAATTACAAGCAGAAATCAAAAAACAAGGGGATACGAGTCTTTGGGAACAATTAGATAAGTATTGTAATGTCGATTGGAAGATCTATGTAGCCCAAAGATCTCCAAGTGGCTATAAAAAGTGAGTCTATGAAAAAGATGATCAAATAAAGCCATGAAAGGTCATTCCTTAAATATTTCTAAGTGAAAATCATTTCGATTCTCTAGTAAAGTTTAGTTTCTGAAACTAAAAGAGTTTGAATTCTCAGAAAGGGACTTATCTGCGTGATAATTTAAATTTTTTACAATTAAAGATCAGTAAAAACTTAAAAAGAATTAACTTGCAGGCTCCTTACAAAAGGACTCTTGATTTTTAAATACAACTGTATCCTTCCCCTCGAATATTGATGACTTTACAGAATCACATCAATTCTTAAGAGCAGTTTTCTTATCTTCTGGGAAAGTACCGGAGTTACTTTGTATTCCTTGCTTTAAATTAGCCAACTCTTGATTCAATTCTCCCTCATATTTCTGTAAGGATTCTAAAGATGCATCCCACTTATTCTTATTATTCGAAATCGCTTCTTCAATCCACTTTCCATCCCCACTAACGTCCGAATTAGTCTTAGAACAAAAAGATTTGAAATCTGAAAAGTGCTTAGAGTCCTCCACAGACAAAGAATAAAGAGAAGAACATCCCTCTTTAAGTAACTCCTTCGCTCTCGCTTCATCCTCGGAAGCCTTAGTCTTTTCAAAAGCCTCCCTTAGTTTAGGATGATTCGGCGATGTCTTCTTCAATTCCTCATATTTCTTAGTTCATGTAGTATCATCTGCCTTTCCATCCAATAAAGCCTGAGAATATTTATCTTTAAATGTGACAATTCTCTTGGATTGTCCAGACTTGAAAACTATTCAACCACCAACTCCTGCCGCTCCTGCACCCAAAGTTCCCAGGGAAGCAAAAATTAACTTACTCACGACCCTTTGCTAAACATCTCTCTTTAACTTCCCTAATAGCATTGTCAAATCCCACATCATAAGTTAACTTCTCCCTTCTTGTTTTACATCCTTTCTTTAATTTCTTAGTATCCTCCTTATCATTACTACCCCCGAATTCAACATCCTCCCACGCGTACTTATTGTCAGGTGTTTTCTTAGTCTCTTTGTAAGAATCAACATTATGCTTCCATTGAGATTCATCACTCTCATCCGATTCAACTACTCCCAATAGTCCGGAAACAAATTCTTCTACTTTTTTGGGAACTACGCATCACTTAGTAGCTGATTGATATGCTTCCTCCGAAAGAGAAGAATCCAACTTAAGAACAGAAGAACAAGCTCTTTTTAATTCAGACTCATTTTGAATCTCGCCTTCCATTCCTGTGTGTTCCTTTTTAAATTTTCAAATGTTTTTATCGTCCTTATATGAAGACAATATGGCATTCCATTCGGAAGCTTCTCCGTTAAGGGTCTTAAATCCATCACGCAAAAGTTTGTCTTTTATAGTTTCCTTATCAGACATAGAATGGGACAAGGCTGTTCCCAATCCTGCTACTCCCCCAACTCCGAGAACTCCTAAAACAGGAATAAATTTATTCATAGGATATGTTTTTAAAGATCTCTAAAAATAGAAATTTAATATCATTAGAAAATTAATTTTTTCATAAGAGTGAAGTTTTTATAAGGGATACTAGGCTTCTTTAAATATGCCAAATTTACCAATTATCGGATCTATAGTCGTCTTAGGTGGAGCTGCGAGCGTTGGAGGAGTGGCTATGGAGCTCTCTAAGCCGAAAGGCCGAAATATCTCTTTAGCGAAGAATAAGAAACCTTCTCCTTTTAAGATGCCAGCCAGGTGCGAACTTTTTCACATACAGAGCTCTGAACAACATACGGTTAAAAAAGTAGCAGAATCAGAATTGAGTGAAAAAATTAAAAATCAAGATTCTGGCCTTTGGGAGAAGATAGATAAGGACTGTAATATTAAGTGGAAAATTTATGTAGCTTATAGAAGTTACAAATGAGTATATAACGAGGATGAACAAGGAAAGCCATGAAAATTAGAGACAGCGTCGGATAGAAGTAAATAGTTTTTTCTGAGTTTTACTAGCTGCAATATCTAGTAAGAAAGAAGTTATTTAAGTTTCACGACAATTGTGTAGTCATTAACTTATAGGGAAAACATTTGATTGAGTTACAGTTCAAATCTTTGATAATTAAACCAAAAAAGAGGTTTACCTAGTAGCTCAAACTCGATCAGAATCTTGTCTAAAGAAAAGTAAATAAGTATTATTTCTAACTTAAGAGAAATTAACCAGTAGATTCCTTACAAAAGGACTCTTGATTCTTAAATACAACTGTATCCTTCCCTTCGAATATTGATGACTTTACAGCATCACATCAATTCTTAAGGGTAGTTTTCTTATCTTCTGGGAAAGTATCAGAATTACTTTGTATTCCTTCTTTTAAATCAACCAACTTTCGATCCAATTCTCCCTTTGTCTTAGGATCATACTTTTTCAGAGCGTCTAAAGCTGTATCTCACTTATTCTTGCTTTGTGAAACATTCTCTGTAATCCACTTTCCATCCCCACTAACGTCCGAATTAGTCTTAGAACAAAAAGATTTGAAATCCGAAAAATGCTTAGAGTCCTCCACAGACAAAGAATAAAGAGAAGCACATCCCTCTTTAAGTAACTCCTTCGCTCTCGCCTCATCCGCGGGAGCCTTAGTCTTTTCAAAAGCCTCCCTTAGTTTAGGATGATTCGGCGATGTCTTCTTCAATGCTTCATATTTCTTAGTTCATGTAGTATCATCTGCCTTTCCATCCAATAAAGCCTGAGAATATTTATCTTTAAATGTGACAATTCTTTCTGCTTGTCCAGACTTGAAAACCATTCAACCACCAACTCCTGCCGCTACTGCACCCAAAGTTCCCAGGGAAGCAAAAATTAACTTACTCACGACCCTTTGCTAAACATCTCTCTTTAACTTCCCTAATAGCATTGTCAAATCCCACATCATAAGTTAACTTCTCCCTCCTAGTTTTGCAGCCTTTCTTTAATTGTTTAGTATCCTCTTTGTCATTATTACTACCGCCAAACACAACATCATCCCATTCATACTTATTTTCAGATGCCTTTTTAGTCCCCTTATAAGTATCAACATTATGCTTCCATTGAGACACATCACTCTCATCCGATTCAACTACTCCCAATAGTCCGGAAACAAATTCTTCTACTTTTTTGGGAACTACGCATCACTTAGTGGCCGATTTATATGCTTCCCCTGAAAGAGAAGAATCCAACTTAAGAACAGAAGAACAAGCTCTTTTCAATTCAGACTCATTTTGAATCTCACCTTCCATTCCTGTGTGTTCTTTTTTAAATTTTCAAATGTTATTAGTGCCTTTATACGAAGACAATATAGCACTCCATTCGGAAGCTTCACCTTTAAGGGTCTTAAATCCATCACGCAAAAGTTTGTCTTTTATAGTTTCCTTGTCAGACATAGAATGGGACAAGGCCGTCCCCAATCCCGCTACTCCACCAATTCCAAGGACTCCTAAAACAGGAATAAATTTATTCATGAGGTATGCTTTTAAAAGATCTCTAAAAATAGAAATTTAATATCACTAAAAAATTATTTTTTAGGAAGGATAGTATTCTTATAAGGGAGAAACGTTTTTGTAATTATGTCAAATTTGCCACTTATTGGATCTATAGTTGCCGTAGGTGGAACGGCAGTAGCTGGAGGAGTGGCTATGGAACTTTCTAAACCAAGAAACCAACATATTTCTTTAGCGAAAAATCAGGGATCTTCATCTTTAGAGATGCCCAAAAGATGTGAACTTTTCTATATACAATCCAGTAATGATCTAACTGTTAAAAAAATAGAAGAATCTGATTTACGTAAACAAACTGATGACTCTGATTTTTGAAAAAAGGTGGAGTCAAATTGTGATGTTAAGGGAAGGAGTTATGTAGCTCAAAGATACGTTCAGGGGGTTAAGAAGTGAGTTTATGAAGAAACTGATCAGGAAAAGCAGTGAAAAGTAATTGATTAAATACTTTTAAATAGAAACATTTCTTCTTTATTAATTCCTTTATCTAAACCAAGAGAATTTATTGCAGTTTCTAAAAACGGTGAATCCTATAGTAACTAAAGGTCTTTTAGGATTGATTGCTTCTACGGCGGTTGTTGGGGTAGCAATTAAATTCTCAGGAAAGGAAAGACCCCAATCCATAAAAGACTTACTTCGACAGAATAGACCGGAAAAGAGGCTGTTATTTAAAAGGTATCTAGACAAAGATGATGGGTCACAACAAGAATGAAAGGAAGTCTGAAAGAAATATAGAACAGATTACAAGGATTCTAACAGAGATCCTCTTGGATTATTAACTAAGCCCGTTAGCCTAGATGATGTTAATGCTCCGTCGAATTTTATGGAATCTTGTGAATCCTTATACAAAGAAGAAGTTCATAACACCAAATCGGACAGATATCAATTGGTTGATAACTATTGCACTAGATTAACTTCTATAACTGACTTAGTATGAGAATCTAATCGTAAAGTTTTAGCCAAAGGTACTGATGGTAAAAGTACGGAATGAAAGGGATTATGAAAGAAGTATATAGAAGACAATTTAGGTAAAGATACAGGAAAAGATATGTGACAGATATTTGAAAAGAAATGGGAAAGTGTAAATGATCAAGAAGAAGCTACCGAAAAATTCAGAAGTAAATGTGAATCAGAATCCCAAATAAAGACGGGAAGTAAGAATCACGACTCCTATCAAAGAGTCATGGATTACTGTTCCATACCTAGATAACTAATTACTGAGTTCTCTCCCCAGATAAACATCATTCTTTTATAGAATCAAAAGCATTTTCAGCCTCTCTTCATGCCTTATCTGAGAGATTATTACATCCCTCGCTTAACTTAGTAAACTGAGACTCATTCTCTGAAGATTGTGCACTAATTCCCGACAATCTATTCTTGCTGCCATCTTTTTTATATTCATTGAACCTCTTCTTTCATTCAGTATCTTGATTATCTTTACTTAAAATAGACTTACCTAAAGAATACAACTTCTCCTTAGTGGTTTTATCTCTAGTGCAAAACTGTAAGAAGTTAACATAGGTAGGGTCCTCCTTATTCGACACCTTCCCGGTTTTCATAAGCTCAAAACATTTACCTTTTAACTTCTCTAAAGAGGCATCCTTAATACCAAAAAAATTAGAACTAGATCTATACGAATCCCACTTACCATTCCAAGAAGAATCACCTTCCTTCATGACCATCGTATAATCATCCTTATTCACAAGGGAAGCCAAAGTTTCCTTACCAGAAGATAAAGCTCCCGAGTAATATAAACCGGTACCCACAGCGCCCGTAGAGACTAATCCAATAGATGCCAACGCTACTTTACTGGTCATTTTTAGTTACTTCAGCGGAACACCACTCCTTCATAGCCTCTAAATATGATCTATCTTCGTTCCCCGTAACTGATTTATTCCACTGAGTAGCACATCCATCTTGAAGTTTCTTCAAGTGTTCCGCATTATCTTGAGAATCTCCAGAGGCCAACGTAATAGCCTCTATTGGATAAGAATTCTGACTTCCCTTGGCTGCCTGATATTTCTTAAATCTATTCTTTCATTTAGTATCATTGCCATTGTCTTTTGAAAGTAAAGTAGATCCACTTAAAAGATCTCCAACATTCTTATCCCTAGCACACATCTTTAAGAATTCTAAATACTTAGTATCGCCCTCTCCTTCTACCTTCTCTCCGGACAAAGAAGTACATCTTGCCTTATAAGAGTCGGGGATCGTAGTTGGATTATTAGACCCTTTTCATTCCTCTAATTTCCAAGAATCTTTTCCAACTCCATTATTCTCATTATCTTTCTTATATTGGTCCCACAACTTTGATCAATGCTCATCCTTAGTAACCGCAATCTTTGTTTTACTTTTATCAATTAAATCCTTAATAGTTGATTTCCCATACTCCGAAGAAATATGATTCTTAACTAAAAATCCGCCCCCAACGACACCCCCTACTCCTACCAAAGCTAATGCCGCCTTTAAAGCTACAGAATTCATCTAACTACTTGCTTGTGCCCCTTGCTCTGTACATCAATTCTCTACAGAGGTATATGAAGTACTCTTCTCCTTCGCCAAGAAAAAACCACCTACCTTTACCTTACATCAACTCTTTATGATGGGAAGGTCAGTATCCCTAGTATTTTGCTTATCCTTCCATTCTCCATCAAGACCCGCAATCTGAGACCTAGGAGAAAGACTAGTGGTAGATTTCCTCTTATCGTAAGTTGCTTCTCACTTGCTTTTATCTCCCTCTATATCAGTAAGTAAAGTCTTCTTATTTCTCGATATCTGGCTCTCTATAGTTCTTATTAAACAATACTTTTCTACCTTATCTAGATCCTTATTGGAAGGCAAATAATCCTTCTTCATTTGACTATCACATCAATTCTTCAAAAGAACTCCACCCTTCTCCTCCCCATCTTCAGTGGTATTTAAAAGTCTCTTTATCTCATCTTTGTCAGACTTAAACTCTTCCCGTCACTGCTCAATTATCCCATCATCTAAAGAGAGATCCGATATTAATAAACGTCCTCTGCTTAAAAAGTAATTCCTAGTTGATTTATCTTTCTTTTCGTCCAGAAGTCTCTTACCTAAATAAATTCCTCCTGTAGCGGTCCCTACAACTCCCAATGATGCCAATCCTTTAACGAAATTTGTCATAGAATTTTGAACTCTTAGCACAAACATAGCATGGAGAAAATCTTTAATCCTATAGAAGGGCTTCATACCATTTATTAAGTATGAAATCTTTGGCTACTAAAGGCCTTGTGGGCTTAGCTACTTCTTCTGCAGTTGCTGGTGGGATTGGAATAGCTATTAAATTTTCTTCATCTAAGAAGGAATTGAAATCCATAAGAACTCTTATTAAAAAACATAGTCCGTCCCAAAGGTTACTATTCCGTGAAGATAAAGGGGCGGCAGATGGATCATCTTCTGAATGAAAAAGAGTTTGAAAACAATATAGGACTGATTTCCAAAATTCATCCAACAATCCCTTCAAACTTACATTAGCTAAAGTTTCAGACATACAGGATGAAGCAGCTCCCGAGAATTTCATGACTTCATGTTCTTCTCTATTTGAAGAAAAGGTAGAGGGGATTAAGTCGGATAAATATCAAGTAGTTGAAAAGTACTGTACTCGTCTTACTTCTGTATCAGATTTAATATCTGACTCAGGAAAAAGAGTTCTTCCTAAGGGGAATGACGGACAAAGTCAAGAATGGAAGGAACTTTGAAAGCGCTACAGAAAAGACAATGAAGATAAGAAATCTGAAGGAGGTATTTGAAAATTATCTGACAGCTCTTGAAACGAAAATGAAAACTTAGTAGAGGCTCCTTCTAAATTTAGAGAAAAGTGTGAATCAGAATCACAAGTTAAGACCGGAGATATAAATCACCATTCTTTTACAAATGTCTTAAATTATTGTTCAGTTCCAATCTAAGATATACATCACTTTAAAGCTCTCTCATACTCTGAAGAAAACTCATAATCGTGAGTCTTTGTTCCTGAATCAGCTAATAATTCCTTCACTCTTTTAGAAACACCTTACACAATCTCCAAGCCTTATTACAGAAACCAGACGTCCCCTACGTCAAATCCTTACACACCAATTTAAGGGAATTTAGCTCTTCAATTCCCTTAAAAAACTTCCTCTGAATAAACTTTAGTATCTCCAAGTTCAAAATTTAAAAAGGCAAAGCCATCTTATCCAACGTTAAAGACATAAAATCCTAAAGTTTAAATCTTACTTCTATAAGTCCCGATAATCTCTTTCAACTAAACATGACGAATTTAACAAAAGGATTAATGTCCCTAGGTTTCGTAGGAGCCGTATCTGGGGGAGGAATTTTAATAAAAAACAAGTGAACTTCTCGTGAGGAAAAGCTTTCTGTTTCTAAAAGATTAGAAAATGAGGGATACACTATCCTCAATTATTCTGTAGATAGTGATTGAAGTACTACTTTAACCAAGCATAAAGATGCTCAGATAAAACATCCTAAATTCCTTTTAAATTCACAAGAATTGTCAGCTCTAAAGGAAACCTGTAGGGCTATTTTATCTAAAACAGATATTTCCGTAGATGATTACAAAAAGGCTAAGAAGTGATGTGTTAAGCCAGTTACTATTGGAGATTTAATTAAATCTAAGAAACTTAAACTTCTGGATACTACCAAAGATGATGAAACAGATAAAGCCCAATGAAAACCTCTGGCGGATGAATATGTGCATAAGGGTAAAGGGACTAACCAAATAACAGGATTAACCCTTCCCCTTACATCTGGAAATAGGGATGATGATTGGAAACAATTAAGAACTAAATGTAAAGAACTAATCGCTAAAGACTTTTGAAGTGATCAATATGAAGATGAAACAAGTAGGGCAATTATGTGGTGCGTATCTAAGTAGTGCTTGATAATTCTTTTTTAGAAGCTTACATTTAAAAGGGATTTATGCTTAGTAAGGCGGCGTTAGGTTTGATGGGACTGGCATCCACTGGTGTAATAAGCTTAGGAATTCACTATTCCGGTATCCTTAACCCCTCAACAAAAACAGTGACCATCTCTTCTCTGGTAGAGAAAGATGATTACACAGTAGTCATGCAAAGAGATGATAAGTCATGAGAAACAAAGTGGAAAGAATATGAGGCGAGTGCCAATATCTTCAAAATTAAAAATCCCTCCCAAGAAAGCCTCAAGGAAAAATGCTCTACTTTATTTAAGAATTCCAAAGTATCGGGAAAAGAAGATAAGCTCTATGCTTCATTCTTGACATTCTGTACTAGGAATAAAACCACCAAAGAGAAGCTACAATCTTTGGGTAAATCCATTCTTGACAAAAATGGTAAAGATCAAGAATGGAAGACAAGATTTGGAAATTACAAATTAGATACTAACCGGAATAAATTAGCCAACGTCACTTCCAACAAAACAGATCAAGATACAGATTTCTCCAAGTTAAGTTCTGGATGTCATGAGTTGGCCGATAAAGCATGAAAAGAAACAGAAGGATCTCTTCCAGATATTGAAAAGTGATGCCTTTCTTCTATAGGGACAGGACAATAATATGTCACTACCTATCAAAGGAATTATTGTCGGCTCTGCTGCCGCAACGGCTTCAACTGGAGGTATCTACTTGGGAATCAAATATTTTGATAGAGAATCTATAAAAGGTCATCTCTTAAAGAGTGGTTACAAACTTATCTCTTCTCTTTCTAAAAATGAAGAGGCTCCCCAATGAGAAGAAGAGTTTAAATCAGATAAATTAAAAATAAGAGCATTATTAAATATCTCCGAAAGAGAAGATGCATTGGGGGGAGATAAATTGAAGGAGTGATGCCACGGAAAGATGGCTTTAAAATACTCAAAGGATAATGAAGATTTAGAAAATGTTAAGAAGTACTGTGTCATCAAAACCGTAAAAGATCAACTATCTAGAAATAACAAAACAGCTCTTACAGATAGCAGTAACGAAAGTAAATGAACTTCTACCTATAATCAAAGGAAAAGCACCACAGACTTAACTCCCAGAAGTCAAATAGAGGGATTGGTTGGAGAATGATCCGGTAGTCAAGCAGCAGTAGATCTTCCCATTATTAAGCAATGATGTCGACAAAATTTAAAAAAGAATTTTGTGGTTAAAAAATTGGGAGATCAATACAAGGTAATTGAGAATTGATGTACTGAAGAAGGGGCAAAAGTATCTAATTAATGTCTTTACCTATAAAAGCGTCCCTGGGCGTTGTAGCTTTAACTGGAACAATTGGTGGAGGAATACTAGTTAATAATTACTTTACTAAAAATTCTGGCGAGCCAAAGAAGACTCTAATATCCAAACGTCTTGAATCTGAAGGATATGTATTATTAGATGTAAATAAAGATGCAGAATGAACCAATACCGTCAACAAACACAAAGAAACTAATTTCACATACCCTAGATTTTCCCTTAAAGCTTCTCAAGAATTAATTGATTTAAAAAAGGAATGCCAAAGAGTTTTAAACGTAACTAACAATGAAGAAGATTACAAAAAGGCTAAGAAGTGATGTGTTAAGCCAATGTCTGTGAAGGATTTAATAAGTTCCAAAAAACTAACTCTCTTAAAAGTTCAAACCAACGATAACTCTAATAAGCAAGAATTTCAGTCCCTAGTGGAAAGATATGAAAAAGAGGGAAATGGAAATAATGCTATTAAGGGATTGTCTCTAGAAATTTCCGGCAATAAAGATAATAATTGAAGCAAGTTAAGAGATAAATGCAGAGAACTGTCTGAAAAGGAGTTCTGAAGCATGGATTACGATGATGAGGTTTTAAAAGTAGAAATGTGGTGTATTAATGAAGCTGTTAAAGGGGGGTAATTTCATAGTGTAAAATTAAAAGCTATTTCTTACTAAAAACTCGAATCATACTAGTCATCCTTTCCTATTGCGTCCTGAAGTAGATACGTTCTCATTACTTGAAGATTTTTTAAAAGAGTCTGAGAATTTAATATCCTTTTGAAAAAAATGCTTCCTCCTCTTATTATGTTGCGGAATGACTTGCACTCTAATGGTGATAATATTTGCAACTTTATTTAAAGTAGAAGCAGAGAAGTTACAACTTATTCTCGCTCCTATAGCATGTATCTTTATTCCTGCAGTTATAACGGACCTTTGTAAGACTTACAAGATATCAAGTTATATAAACAGTTTCTATAGAAAAATAGATGAAAACGATATTAGGGCTGCTTTCGCCGGAGGAAGACAAACCCTTAACATAATTGTCATCTTAACTCTGGTTCTTGCTTTTCTATCTCCAATAATACCTTCACTTGGATCATTAGTATTGATTGCCCCTTTATTCCTAAAAGCAAAATTTAATAAAGTCAACAAAGAACTAGTGGAAATGAGAGATAGCTTTATTTAGAGCAATATTTAAGAACATTAATAAAGGAACGGTTAGTCTTACTTCCAGTCTTCACTTTTTTCTCTGAATCACATTTATTTTTAAGAGCATCGGAGTTATCAGCGCTTCCTTGAGGGGGAAGCAATCCCCATTCATCTTTTCTAGATCCTTTATTCTCATTATCTTTTTTGTAAATATTCCACAATTCACTTCACGCACTTGAATCACTTGAAGAAACCAAGCTCTTAGAAGTAGTCATTATTAAATCTTCTACTGAAGTAGATCTGGTGCAATACTCTAAAACATGAACCAGCCTTTCATCCTCAATACTAGACACCTTGACACTAAACCTCTTCTTACACTCACTCATGAACGCTTGTGGGGCATTAGTTTCGTTTGTCAAGTTTACATTAAAGGGATTTCTTCCTTCTCCAGAATAAGCACTTAGATACTTCTTTCAAGCAGCCTGCCATGCCTCGGTAGAACCATCATGTCTTCCTCCCCAACCTATAAATAAAAGTCTTTTCTCCGGATAATGATCCCAAATTCACTTAGATATAGATTTAGGAGCCTCTTTACCACTGAGAGCTAATTTAGTAACTCCTCCAGAAATAGCCGTAGAAATCGAAAAACCTAAGGCCGCATTTTTCACTAAACCATTCATAACTTAAACAAATCCGAATATCCGAAGAACTGCATTTCCTTAAAATGCACCTCTTCAAACTCCAGAATATCTAAATTACCGTTCACGAATGTTTCTGATCACCGTCTTCATAGACTCATTGATTCATTCTACTAGAACCAGAAACATATCTCTTAGCGACATAGATCTTCCACTTAACACTGCAGTCTGAATCCAATCGTTTTCAAAGATCCTCAGTTTTTTGCTCTTTGATTTCTCTTTGTAATCGTGATTCCTCTATCTTTTTAACGGTACGTTTACCAGAATCTTGTATCCAAAAAAACTCACATCTTGTGGGCATTTTAAAAGGAGAAGGTTTCTTATTCTTTGCCAAAGAGATGTTTCGACCTTTCGGCTTAGAAAACTCCATAGCCACTCCACCAACTCCTGCCCCACCACCTACAACCAGTACAGATCCAATAATTGGTAATTTTGGCATACTTGTGAAAGCAAACCTTCCTTATAAGAAAACTAATTCTCTAATAGCATTAATTTCTATTTTTAAAGATCTTTAAAAACATATCTCATGAATAAATTTATTCCTGTTTTAGGAGTTCTTGGAATTGGGGGGATAGCAGGATTGGGAACAGCCTTATCCCATTCTATGTCTGATAAGGAAACTATAAAAGACAAGCTTTTAAAAGAAGGATACAAATTATTGAAGGAAGATGGGGCTGAATGGGGAAAGATACTGGAGGCCTATAAAAATGACAAGAATGTTTGAAAGCTCAAGAAAGAACATTCTGGAATTTCTGAAGATATCCAAAATGAATTTGATCTAAAAGCAGCTTGCAAAACTGTTGTTAAAGCGGAATCATCCATCAAAGAGCTATATAAATCAGTTACTAAATGATGCGTAGTTCCTAGAAAAGCTGAAGAGTTTGTAACTGGATTATTAGGAGTAGATGCCAACAACACTAATGATACTTCTGCATGACAACATAATATAGATGGATATAAGGCAACTCACCAAAGTAGTGGAGGTAAATATGAATGAAGTGATGTTTCTTTTGAAAATAACGGGAATGCCGAAGACCTTAAGAAGCTTAAAAACGGGTGTAAAACGAGGAGGGATAAGTTAACTTACGATGTGGAATTTGATACGACAATATCCGAAATCAACAAATGATGTTTAGGGAAGAAATCTTAAATTGAATAAGTTAATATTGACCTCTCTTGGGGCAATAGGTGTTGGAGGGACAGGGATTGGAGGCTATATTCTCCTAAATCCTGCAGAAAGTCCAAAAACAAAAAAATCCACTCCTTTCAAGGAGAGGTATGAGAAGTCTCTTCTAAATTTAGATGGAGATTCAACAATATGAGAATCTAAATTCTCACTGCTCAAGAAAGGTAATCCTAATCATCCAAGTTTAAAGGGAATCTCGACAAAGGAAGATAACATCGCTAAATCTCTGCACAAACAAGGCTGTAGAGACCTATATGATTCTTCCTCTGAAAATAGTAATTACCTAGAAGACTTTAAGAATTATTGTGCTAAATTAATCGAAGATGTGGTTTCTGGAAATTGAATTGAAGGAGAGAAGACTCAAACGAGAACTAAATGAGATGCCAAACTTAAAGATATGAAAAGCAAGAAAGACAAGCTTCTTTCTCCCAGCTTACAAGAGTTAACTGGAAAATTAACTTCCTCTGGAGAAACCTTTTCAGAGACCGAAAGGAAATTATTGGAAGACTGATGTAATTCCAGAAGAAAGGATCTATCCCAAGGAGAAGAAGGAAAGTTAATAGAGGAAATTAAAAATTACTGCGTCAATAGTTAACATGGGGAAGGTAGCATATTTAACAGTAGGGGTGGCCGGAGCAGGAGGATTAAGTATTGGAGGACTAATAGCCTTTAAACCTTGACCACATAACAATACAGAAGTATCCAAAGTTGCTGTTTCCATCAAAGAACGATACTCTATAGCGTTATTGGATCCTTCTAAAGATGAAGCTATATGGACCAAGAAATACGAAATTCTTAAAACTTCATCTCCACACAACTCCGCTCTAAGGGCAGCTCTGGAGAAAAGTAAAGAACCTAATAAGAATGAAGTGGAAGCTAAGAGATTACTGAAAGAGGGTTGTAAGGAGATTTATGAATCTCAAGTAGACGATTCCGCAGCCTTCTCTGATTTCAAAAAGATTTGCTCAAAAAATAATGAAGACGCAAGTAAGACTGGAGACTGAAATACAGATGAAGTCACAGCCTCCAACAACAAATGAGACAAAGCTTTAGAAGCATTAAACAAGCATAATGGTAACGAACTTGATTCCCAGCTTTCGGAATTAAAAAAGGAAATAAAACCTGCTCAACCTACTACTTTTGACCAAACTCTTAGAACTAAAGTAAAGAATTGATGTTCATCTACGCGAGGAGAGATGTTTGAAGGAGAGTATTCCATTAAGTTTAAGAATCAAGAAGCATTTTGTAAAATCATTAGCTAGATTAAGAGATGTCTAAGTTATCATTGGGATTGGTAGGGGTAGGAGGAGTAACTGGTTTGGGTGGATTTACTGCGTATCAATCGGGTTTATTTTCCAATAAAAAGGAATTACTTACGGTGAGAGAAACTTTGTCCAAAGAAGGGTATGAGTTAGTTGTAGATGATGAAAAATTTAAGGAATTCTTCAAAGAATTCAAAAGCGAGAGTGATTTTATGGGTGAAATAAATGGATACGATTCTAGTGGGGAAGACTTATCTAAAGATTCGACAGGAGACAAAGGTAAAATTGCTTTAAGATCCCTATGTTCTTCCTATCTTAATTCCAAAGATAAATTAGACAAGGCCATAAAATGATGTGTTTTGAGAATTCAAGATAAGAAATTAACAGGGAAGACTTGAAGAAACATAGCAACAGGGGATTCCGATCAAAGTGAATGAAAACAAGCATTCGAAAGCATCAAATCTAAAGCAATAGGTTATGGTGTAACAGGAATTAATGAAAGTACGGATTCAACTAATGGCTATCCAATCTTAAAAAGATGATGTTCCGACCATAAGAAGCTTCCAATCAGCCACAAAAACAAGACAATATTAGATAACGCTATTGATTGATGCAGCAAGACTTAAACTTTAATTCATGAGTAAATTACTCATTTCCTCTTTGGGGATGGTTAGTGCAGGAGGAATTGGAATTGGTGGATATTTACTTTTCAATCCTTCAGAAAATAAGAAATTTACTACATTCAAGGAAAAATATTCAAAATCCCTCCTAGATTTAAGTGGAAAATCCGATGAAACTATTTGAAATACTAAGTTAACTGCTTTAAAGTCACAAACCCCCAATCACCCAAGTTTAAAAGAAGTATCGGCCGTCGTAAAAGAAGAGAGAGGAGAAGAAAAGGCTAAACCCTTGCATAAGGAAACTTGTCAAAAAATATATGATTCTCCCTCCAACAATCAAAGTTACTTTGAGGATTTTAAGAAATATTGCTCTAAATTGATAGGAGATCTAATTACCGGGGATTGAGTTTCACAAGAAAGCTCTGCTGATAGTAAATGAAATACCAAGTTAGGATCTTTAGTTAATAAGAAAGGCGAATTAATTTCTCAAAAGTTAAAAGATCTAGTTGGGAAACTTCCTGCCGGAAATAACGATAGCTTTACAGAAGCACATAGAAAAGATCTTAAGGATTGATGTTCTTCAAAGAAGGAGCAGTTATTCAATGGAGAAGAGAGCAACGTAATAGAGGAGATTAAAAGCTACTGTACGGGTAATTAATGTGGGGAAAGGGTTTTATTTAGCTTTAGGTACGGCAGGAGTCGGTAGTCTTAGTGTTGGAGGATTAGTTGTTTTAAAATCCTGAAAAGAACCCAAAATTACCTCTTCAATCAAAGAGAAATATTCTTTATCGCTATTAGATATATCCAAGGACACCGATATATGGAATAAGAAATATTCATCTTTATCCAAATACTCTCCGAATCATCCAACCCTTAAACAGGCGTTATCTAAAAGCAAAACTTCCAATGTTAATGAAGCGAAGGAGTTGCTTAAATCAGGATGTTTAAAAATCTATGAATCTGACGCCAATGATCCCAATAACTTGCAAGATTTCCAATCTCTTTGCTCAAGAACAAATGAAGATGCAACTAAAAGTAATGGAGGGTGAATTCAAGATGAAATTTCTAAATCAAATACAAACAAATGGGATGCTGCACTAAATAAATTGAAAAATCATGGGACTTCTGACAATTGAGATCTTGATGAGACGTTAAGAAATCTAAAACAAGCGATTCAAGGTAGTTCTAATACTTTCTCTGAAGATAATAGGAGTAGACTTAAAGCTTGATGTGATGCTATAAAAGCAGCAATATTTAAAGGAGATAAATCAGAAGAGTTTAGAAGCCAAGAAGCTTTTTGTAAGTCTAATTAATCTTCCAATTTAATGTTTGTTGACGTTCTTCATATACTCACTTTCCGCCCTTCTTAGCTAAGAAAATTCTTTCTTTAATCATACAATCTCTATTCACTTGACTTCACAAAGCATCATCATTTATCTCCTTCGAAAAGGATGCTTCTTCCTCTTTTTTACCGTCAATTCCGCTTCTCTAACTATAGAATAGAGAACACATCTCCTTAATTTAAATGGTGTCCTATTCTTAGAAATTAAAGAAGTTGGACTCTTTAGATTAGAAAATTCCAAAACTAACCCGAATATTCCCGCTATCCCACCAATAAATGGCAATTTAGGCATAAATTTCCCTTTACCAGAAGCGATCTAGTGTTTAGAGAATGGTATTTTTCTAAAAAAATTAATTTGTAACGTTTCAAACTCCATCTTGATCCGCTTCTTCATACACTCACTTTTGATTCCTAAAAGCCACATAAAGTTTCTCCTTAGTCTTACAGTCCTTATCTACCTTTTCTCAAAAATCATTATCTGTCACTGTTTTTCTAAAAGAACTCTCATCCTCTCTTTTTACCGTCCTATCACTACTTCTAACTATAGAAAACAGCTCACACCTTTTTATAGGTAATGGCTTTTTAGAGGAAATTGCAGCAATCTTTCTTGATGGTTTAGAAAGCTCCCAAGATAAACCACCAACTCCTCCGATGATAGCCACGGATCCAATAAGTGGTAATTTAGGCATATCTTAATAGCTAGTTTCTTACTACAGAGCAATACTTAACTGCTGCCAGTACTTTAGGAGAGTTAGCATCTTGAGCCTTAGAATTGGTTTCTTCTGAACACCTATTCTTAAATTCCTGAGGAACTTGTGATTCTTGTGATTTATTCAAATTCCATAAATCTCCATCCCGCTTATATTGACTCCATACATTAGACCAAGAATCATTATCTCCACCATTAAGCACTCGTTTTCCCTGTTCCCATATGAAATCGGATGCTAGAGTATCTCTCGTACAAAACTCCAAAGCCAAGTTATACTTATCATCACTTTCATAAACTACCTTCTCTTCGAATAAAGATTCACATTTAGACATAAAGTTATTTGGAGCATCTTCTCCTGAAAAAGTACCTAAAGTAAATGGATCCTCATTGGATCCCTTATGCTGGTTAATATATCTCTTCCAAGCAGACTTTCAATCAGAATTGCTCGCCCCTCTAGCAGCAAAAAGTAACCTCTTATCAGGCCTACTCTTTTCAAGTAATGTCTTTATAGGTACAGCAACTTTCTTAGATATTTTGGTAACAATTCCTATTGTTCCCAAAACAGCTGTGGATGCAGCAATTCCTGCCCCCACTTTTCCAATCATAAACTGCATACTCAAACTTAAAAATCTAATCAATTACCTTTCAAGCATCCTTTTGATCATTCTCATCATAAACTCAATTTCCTCCTCTATTAGCAACATAAATCTTGTCTTTAACTCTACACTCCTTGTCCATTCTTTCTCAATGACTAGGATTAGTTACTTTAGGTCTAAAGGTATTCTCAGATTCTTTCTTCACGGTATTTTGAGGAGTGCTCACAATTGAATAAATCTCACATCTTTTCATTGCTAACGGCTTAGTTGTTTTTGAAATTATATCTTTTTGTCTTAGTGTCTTAGAAGATTCTCAAGCTAAACCACCTACCCCACCAATAGCTGCTATAGATCCGAAAAAAGGTAACTTTGTCATATTGAAAAATTTTTAAACTTATAAATGTATGTACATCTCCTAAAAATTAATTTCCATAGGCAATTGAACAAATTCCCATGAGAATGTCATGCAAACAAAGACAAATCTACTAACCTTTAAGGCTAATTAGATCTAACTACAGAACAATACTTCACTGCTGCCACCACCTCTGGAGAATGAGCGTTTTGAGACTTAGAATTAGATTCCTTTAAGCATCTATCCTTGAATTCCTCGGGAACACCGGAGTTTCCTGATTTATTCAACTGCCATAAATCTCCATCCTGCTTATATGAATTTCACAGACCAGATCAAGAACTATTACCCTTATCAGAAACCATCTGTTTTCCTTGTTCTCATATGAAATCAGAAACTAAAGTATTTCTAGTACAAAATTCCAGAGTCAAATTGTACTTATCGTCCCCTTCATCCACAACCTTCTCTTCAAATAAGGATTCACATTTAGACATAAAGTTATCCGGAACATTTTCTCCTGAAAAAGCACCTAAAGCAAATGGATCCTCTTGAGTTCCTTTGTACTGATTAATATACCTATTTCACGCAGACTTTCAATCAGGATTGCTCGCCCCTCTAGCAGCAAAAAGTAACCTCTTATCAGGCCTACTCTTTTCAAGTAATGTCTTTATAGGTACAGCAACTTTCTTAGAGATTTTGGTAACAATTCCTATTGTTCCCAAAACAGCTGTGAATGCAGCAATTCCTGCAGAACCTTTCAAAACTAATGGATTCATATTCCTATGAGAGAACTAACTAGATTTGCTTGTCGAAACAACAGTCCACTCTAAACCCTGATCACTATCATGGTAAGCTCAACCACCTCTATTGGCAACATAGACCTTTTCTTTTCTCAAACATTCCTGACTGATTCTTGCTCAACTGTAAGCATCGGTTACTTTCTGACTAAAATCACTCTCTTCTTCCTTTTTCACCGTTTTGCTACTAGAGCTAATAATGGAATAAATCGTACACCTCTTCAATAGAAGTGGTTTTCCTGTTTTAGAAGCCAAAATAGTCTTTTCGGTGGGTTTATAGTTCTCCCAAACTAGACCCACCATTCCTGTTGTCCCTCCAATAGCCACCATAGAACCAATAGGGGACAATTTCGACATATAAAGCCTTAGCTTATAAATTTGAAAAGAAACATAAATAACTAATTTTCTTCCACAAATAAATGGAAAAATAGAGAATCAATATTCTCAAAGTCTCTATTTAAAGAAAAAAGCAATGGGAAAGTTAGTACCTATACTTGGAGTTTTTGGAGGAGTAGGGGTTGCTGGATTAGGGATAACAATATCTAATTCTTTGTCTAGAAAAGAAACAATAAAAGATAAGTTAACTAAAGCGGGATTTTCAATACTGGGCGACAATAGGTCTGAGTGGGGAGAAATACTGGAATCCTATAAGGATAGCAAGAATACTTGGAAATTCAAAAAAGAACATTCCGGAATATCTGACGAAATCCAAACTGAATCTTCTCTAAAGGAAGCTTGTAAAGCCATTCTTAATTTAGATTCTTCCCTATCGGAAGTATACAAAGCCTCCACCAAATGATGTGTAGTTCCTAAAAAAGCTGAGGAATTTGTATCTGGATTGCTGGATGTAAATGAATCAAATACCAATGATACAGAGACGTGAAAACATAATGTAGATGGCTATAAGGCCACCAAGAAAAACAATGAGAATAAATATGAATGGAACGATGTAACATTCACAAATAGTGAAGATACTAAGAAGCTTAAAACTGGATGCAAAACAAGAAGAAATAAATTAACTTATGATGTGGAATTTGACCTAGCGATTAGGGAGATTGAAAAGTGATGTTCCGCCAAGAAGACTCAAAAATAATCGTTTAATATGAACAAAGGATCCCTTCTGGCTTTAGGAGCTGCAGGAATAGGAAGCTTAGGAATTGGGGGACTAGCGGTATTTAAACAATGAAAATCCATTTCCAAAGAAAGAGTAGCCTCCACCATAAGAGCGAAATACTCCGCAGCATTATTGGATTCGGTTCGTGATAGTAGTCTATGGGAAAAGAAATATTTATCTCTTAAAACTTCCAATCCAAAAGACCCAATCCTGAAACAAGCGGTAGAAAAGAGTAAAACTCCCTCAGAGAACAAAAATGAAGCTTTAGAGTTGCTTAAAAAACGGTGTTCTTCTATTTATGATGAAAAGGTAGATGATCTTAAGGACTTCTCCGATTTCAAGTCTCTTTGTTTCAAAAGTAATGAAGAATCTAGTGGAGGAACAGGAACGTGAATTTCTGAGGACACAACAAGTACCAAAAATAAGTGAGATGATTCATTAACTAAACTTCACGGACATAGTGGAGCACTAGTTCCAGAATTGGAATCTTTAAAAAACGAAATTAAACCTAATAACGTTTCACACTCTGATAGTGCAGGTTCAACTGGTCATGCTTTTGCTCAAGATATAAAAACCAAGATTAAAAATTGGTGTACTACAGTTAAGGGTGAAATATTTGAAGGATCAGATTCAATTCAGTTTCAAAATCAGGAGACATTTTGTAAATCGAATAGTTAGTTAAGTTGTTGCGTTAGTTTGAAATGAACATAAAGATCCTGTGAATTGTTGGATCTTTAGGAACGATAGCAACAGGAAGCGGAATATATATAACACTCAAAGATAGACAGGGCCCAGTCCACTTAATATCTGAATTGTTCCAACAAGAAAAAGGTTGAAAGTTGATGAATGAATCGAATGATTCAAAATGAAATGAGGCATGAACCCGATATAAGGAAGATAAGAATAAGTGAGGATTACCATCATGAGGGGGGAACAAGGAAAAAACCGAGACTATTGAAGAATTTAAGAATGAATGTAAAAAGAGAAGTAAAGTGAAGATTTTCGATTCCGGGCAGAAAGAATACCTAGAAGTTAAGAAGTATTGCTCCAGACCTAAGAAAGTCTCTGAGTTACTAACCGAAGATAAAACTAAGACCTTATTAGATAAAAGTGGAGATGCTGCACAGTGGACGTCAGCTTGAGATAGGTACAAAAGTGATCATATAGAAAAAGTATCAGGAGGAACCACCACATATAAGGAAAGCAATGAGTGAGGTATTCAAGGATGACAAAGTAGTAAACCTCCATCCCCAATGCCTGAAGAATTCAAAAATAAATGCGAAGAAAAGTGAAATAGCCACATTAACCCAGAAGAGTTAACTGAAGATAAGACTTTTAAACAGGTGAAATCTTGATGTACTAAATAATGTCTAAGTTAGCTCTTGGAATAACTGGAGTAGGTGGGATTGCTGGGATAGGGGGCGTTGTTGCTTATCAAAATGGCTTATTTTCATCCTCGAACAAACAAGTTTCAGTTAGAGCCCATCTAGTCAAAGAAGGATATGAATTGGTTAATAGTGACGAACAATTTAAATCCTTTTTCTCGGAATTTAAGGCGGATGGCGAGTTTATGAAAGAAATTAATAAATATAAAAAAGAGGGTGAGACATTAGAGGGGGATAATGGAGATAAGGGTAAAGTAGCTTTAAGAGCCCTTTGCTCCTCCTATTTTGATTCAAAAAATAATCTAAGTAAGGCTATCAAATGATGTGTTCTAAGAGTTCAAGATACATCTTTACAAAGCGGAAAGCAATGAATAGCTATGGAGTCTAACGACAGCAATAAATCGGATTGAGAGAGTGTTTTTACCAAATCAAAAGATAAGTTAATAGAATACAAGGTTACCGGAATAAGCAATAACACAGAAGCATCTACAGGATATACGCAAGTTAAAACTTGATGTTCCGAGAACAAGAAAAAACCCATTAATCACAAAAATAAAGAAGTTTTGTCTAACGCTATTGATTGGTGTACTAAATAAACATGATTGCGGAAGGAACTTTAAAAATGGCTTTGTTGGGAGCTGTTGGGTCAACAGGAGTCATATTAGGTAGTGTTAGGAATTATGTGGGCCATTCTTGAAAAGCAATTTCATCCACAGGGAGAATCAATTGAAAGTTAGGGGGTTGTACTATCTATAAAGCCTCTGGATTTAATTTTGAATTTACCAATGAAAGGGCCGCCATCCGTGAAATTACCTACATCGGAGATGCCGAAAGTTTCTTACAAGAAATTAAAGGAGAACGTTTATTCAAAAAAGCAGTCTCCGATAGATGTGTTGAATTGTTTAATAAAAAACTTCCTAGGAAGAATATTTACGTTTGAAGGGGTAGTAGTACAGAGTTTAAGGAGGGAGATGAGAAGTGATACTACACACCTTCACTACAGCACACAGACTGATTGCAAAAAGGCTTAGACCTTCTGAAGCAAGAGCACGAAAAAGCGAATCAACAAAGTAAATAGTGACTTCCAAAGGATACTTGTTATCTTCATTGGGGGCAACTTCCGGAATTGTCGGTGGAGCTATAGTGTATTCTCAAATAGGCAATGATGATAATTCAAAGTGCCTTAAAGAATATATAAATACTCAAAAAAGAGTCGTTTTAGATACCGAAAATTCAAATCATGATGGTGTTTGAAAGCAGTTAGTTACAGAATATAAGGCTTCCAATTCCACTATCAAAGGAATCGATAAAACATCAGTAGATGAATCTAAATTAAAGAATTATTGCAAAACTGCCAAAGACAAAAAGATCAAAGAATCTTCTTTAATAAAAGAGTACACGCAATGATGTAGTAGAAACAACCTAAGGGAACAAATAACCACTTTATCTACGGGAAAGAAGAAATGGATATCGGAAGACGATACCGCAACTTGAAATACCAAAAAGGACAGCTATAAATCCATACAAGATAACGATCCAAAACTTGAAGGAGTAGAAAAGGCCAACCCAGATACTTCCAAGATGGTCTCTGCTTGCAATAAATTATCTCTAGTTCCCTATATAAATACGGACGACAACAATTACAAGCTAGTAGATAAATGATGTGCCAAGGAATAACCTAAATAATTTTTCCCTTCCCTATCGTAATGGGCATTACAGCCATAGGCGGAATGAAATTGTAACCTCTTACATCTATCAAAAGCGTTCCCATAATCTTAAAATCTCCGACTGGAAGTGAATTGAAATTATCCAAAATATTTAAAGAAGGGGAGGATTTAAAAGAGTAACTAAATGAGCACCATAGGAAAGATATCTATAACAAGAATACAAATTCTGAAGATCGAAAAATCCTTAACTTATTGGCAGTAAAGGGAAATAGAACCCAAGAAAGAAATTTTGTAAAGAGAATAATGAGTACGATTTGGTTATTAGGTGGTGTACTAAATAATGTCTAAATTAGTTTTTGTAGTAACGGGATCAAGTGGAATTGTTGGGGTAGGAGGTTTTGTCGCTTATCAAAATGGCTTATTTTCATCTACAAATAAAACGGAAACCCTTACGGTTAAAACTCGTTTAATCAAAGAGGGATACGAATTAGTTAGTAGTGATGAAAAGTTTCAAGAATTCTTCAAAGAATTCAAAACTAATGAAGAATTTGTAAAGGAATTAAATAAACACAGACGGGATGGTGAGAATTTGGAAAGCGACAATGGAGACAAGGGTAAGGTAGCTTTAAAAGCCCTTTGTTCATCCTATTTTGATTCTAAAGATAGTTTAGATAAAGCCATCAAATGGTGTGTTCTAAGAATCAAAGATAAGAAACCAAACGAAAAGGCTTGAATATCGGATGATGGAGGTAGTGATGGTGCGGATTGAAAAAGTGCTTTTAATAAGTCCAAAAACGAGATGATAAACCAAAAGATTTCTGGGGTTGATGGAAGTACCAATGATGATAAAGGTAAGGATGCAATAAAACAGTGGTGTACAGAAAACAAGAAACTTCCCATAAACACTAAGAACAACCAAACTCAGAATAACGTGGTTTCTTGATGCACTAAGTAACCTATGAATAAATTTTTGCCAATAATGGGGGTGACGGGAGTAGGAGTGACTGGTATCGGAGTAGCTTGGGCGTCTGGAGTTTTTTCTAAAGATAAAGCTATTAAAAATAAATTGAAGGCCGAAAAATATGAATTGTTGAGCACTTCTAACAGTGAGCATTGAGACAAGATTTTAGAGTCCTACAAGAAGTCTGAAAATCATTGAAAATTGAGTGACAAGAAAATCGAGAATATCTCACAATTACAGGGTGTTTGTAAGTCTTCCGTTGAATCTAATTATTCCGATGCGATATACAAGGCCATTACCAAGTGATGCGTAGTTCCTAGAACGGCTGAAAATCTATTAGAAGATAGTGTTTCTATGTTGGGAGTAGATGATACGAAAACTGATGATAAGGCTAATTGAAAGCACAATGTAGATGCTTATTTGAAAACTAAAACGACGGGAACGACGTACGCTTTAAAGGATGTAACTTTTACCGATAATCAAGAGGATGAGAATACTAAAAAACTGAAAACGGGATGTAAAGCTAGAAGGAATAAGTTTACTTATGATGTGGATTTAGATGATTCTATAGCGGAAATAAAGAAATGATGCTTGATTAAACCTAACTAGATAGATTGACATTCTGAAAGTTAGAGTTCTTATGCTTTATAGCTGAAATCTATTAAAAGGGCAGATTCCAATTTATTCCCAAATAATTTATTTTTTAGGAGAATAAAAATAACTTTATTTAAAACACGTTATCTAATTGATTAATAAAGGGTATGGATATAAAGCTGTTAGGAATTATCGGATCCTTGGGTGCAGTGGCCACTGGGGGAGGAGTTTATTTAGCTTTTAAAGAGAAACAAACTTCAGTCTCCATATCTGAATTATTCAAGCAGGAGAAGGGTGTGAAATTAATGACTGCTGATGATGATGATGCCAAGTGAAATGAGGCTTGAATAAAGTATAGAGATGATCACAAAATTACAGGTGACACAAACTACGAGGATGAAGATAAGTGAGGGATTTCCAATTGAAAGGAAAAGAGGTCTGGAGAAAATGCTTTTGAGGAGTTTAAACAGGAGTGCCATAAAAGGTCTAAAGTAGTAGTTAAAGATACCCAAACCCAAGAATATAAAGACGTTAAGAAGTACTGTTCAAGGCCTAAGAAAGTTTCTGAATTACTCGCTGAAGAAGGATCAAAATCTCCATTAGATAAAGATAAGGACACAGATTTATGGAATCAATCTTGAAAGGACTATAAGAAAGTTAATGCTGAAAGTGGAGACGGATCTACTGTGAAATATAAGGCCACAGATACATGAAATATACCTGAATGAGCTTCTAAGCAGAAAGAAGGATCGGCTCCGTCAGAATATAAGACCACATGTGAAACTAAATTAAACAGTTACATTGTTCCAGATAAAGCCTTTGAAGATGAAACCTTTAAACAGGTAGTATCTTGATGTACTAAGTAATATTACTTCTCTGTGTATTTTCTAATTACGTCTCTCTTTGTAAACATAAGGATACAAAATCAACTGATTGAGGGTTAGTTACGTAACTAGCTTCTTCATAATAATTAGCTGTTGCTCCGAGGACACCATCTCAGTCAGATTCTTTAGACTTTACCTCTTCAAAACATTTATCTCTAAAATCCTGTCAATCACCCTCATAAAACTTCTTCATTTCTTGCGCCCTCTTCATCCATCAACCCTCATCACTGTAATCTACTAAATAAAGACCTTGACCACTATCCTCCTTACCAACTCTGTGTTTTTTAACATCGTCGTTAGTTTTCTTATAAGTTGGGAATCTTGTCTGATACTTATCCATCTTAGGTTCTTCCGTGTGCTTTTCGGGCTCTTCCCTATAAGAGGAAATGGTTGCAGGATGTTTATCTCCCTTAGATGTTTGCAAAGCATAGACAGCGACACCCAACCCTCCCACCAAAGGAGGTAACAAAAGCTTTATATTCAACTCTTTACCTTCTTAAAGTCCCTTCTATCCTTATATCATCTAATTTCCTAGCAGAAATAGATAAATCATCCACTATAAAAAGTAATTACTAAATCGTGAAAGGGAGTTATGTAGTTGATCTACCCGATTAAAAAATAACTTCAAAATAAATCATTTATGAGCAAGGTAATTCCCGTTTCTCTTGGATTTATTGGTATTGGGGGAGCAGGTATAGGTGGTTATTTTCTTTCGAAATCGGGGGAAAGCAAGAATATTACCATCCCCACTTTCAGAGAAAAATACGAAAAATCACTCCTTAGCTTTGATGGTTCTACTGATGAAAAATTATGAGAATCTAAGTTCACTACTTTGAAATCAGGATACAAAAATCATCCAGGTCTAAAAGCCATAACAACTACTTCTAACGACTCTAAGGCTAAGTCTCTACATAAAGAAGTTTGTAAGAAAATATACGACTCTCAAAGCAATAACCAAAACTACTTTTCAGACTTTAAAAAATACTGTTCTAAATTAATTAGAGATGTTGTTAATGGAACTTGAATTACAGATAATAGTGAGACTAATGGGGGTAGTAATAAATGGGATGGCAAACTAACTTCTCTAAAAGACAAAAAGAATAACCTTATCCACCAAGAATTAAAGGATCTATCAAGCAAACTAACAACGGGAAGTTTTGATGCTGCTAAACGCAAAGAGCTTAAGGATTGATGTTCATCTAAGAAGGATCAACTATTTTCTGGAGAAGGAAATGATGTAATACAAGAAATTAAGAGTTACTGCGCAGAATAACCAATATGGGAAAAGGAATTTATTTTGCGTTAGGTACAGCGGGAGCTGGGGGTTTAGGAGTTGGTGGATTGGTGGTCTTAAAATCACGACAACCTAGCTCTACCAAAACAATAACTTCCATAAGGGAGAAATATTCAGTCGCATTATTGAATGCAAAGGGAGATGCAGATATATGAACCAAAAAATACACGGCTTTGGAAACATATTCTCCAAATCATCCTATCCTTAAGGATGCTGCATCCAAGAAATCAGGAGCCAATCCTAACGAGGAAGAAATAAAAAAGATTCTTAAAGATGGGTGTGAAGCGATTTATTCATCCGACGCACAGGAACCCCATAACTTCTCCGATTTCAAAGCCCTATGTTCCAAAACTAATGAGAATGCTACAGGATCTGGAAAGAATTGAGTAACAGATGAACCATCTAAAGCAGATACAAATAAGTGGGATAATGTTTTAACTACCCTTAAAAACCATGACATCTTTAATAAATGAATTTTGGATAGTACCTTATTAGCTTTGAAAGAGGAGATTAAAAATGATCAAACCTTCTCTCAAGAGAAAAGAACCAAACTTAAGGATTGATGTAACTCAGTTAAATCTGGAATATTCCTAGGGGAAGAGTCTCCAGAATTTAAGAGCCAGGAAGATTTTTGTAAAGTTTCTGGGGATTAAATCTCTGCGAATATACAACAATTAAGACTATTGGCTTTGCAGGGTATCTTGATTTGCTAACTCCTCTTTTTCTACGCACAAAGCTACAAAATCAAATGATCCGGCGGCAGGAACATATGCAGCTTCCGCATAATAGCCACCACTTCTTCCTAGAACATTGTCTCAATCAGATTTTTTAGACTTTACTTCCGAAAAACATTTATCTCTAAAGTCCTTTCAATCACCTTGATTCAAAGCCTGAGCCCGCTTCTGTCATCAACCTTCATTATTGGGATTTACCAAATAATAGCCATCACCATCTTTACCTTCCCTGTGCTTTTTAACTTCATCCGATGTTGTCTTGTAAAAGGGAATTTTTGGTTGATACTTATCCTCTTGGAGCTCTTGCTTGGGTTCCTTAATCTTTTCAGGTTCTTCCTTATAAGAAGTTGTCTTTACTTGGTTCTTATAATCCTTGGATCCTTGCAAAACATAGAGGGCAGCACCTAAACCCCCCACTATAGGGGGTAATAAAAGCTTTATATTCAACGCTTTACCTCTCTAAAAATTCCTTAATCATTGTATGTATTACAAATTATGAGAAAACTAGTCTTTATATCGTTTAACTATAAGAATAGTTATTTCTTAGTAAAAGGGAACAAAATATTTCACTATAAAGCTTATCACTATTGAATGAACGAGAAACAAGGCATTAAAAGCTGTGTAAAGAATAATTAACGTGGGAAAAGGAGTCTATTTTTCATTGGGAACGGTAGGCGCTGGAGGTTTGGGGATTGGAGGATTAATATCCCTAAAGTCATGACAATCTCATGAAAAAGAGAAGTCCAAAGTAATTACCTCCATAAGAGACAAATACTCTACAGCACTATTAAATACAAAATCCGATGACACTCTATGAGAAAAGAAGTACGAAGCTTTAGGAACATATTCTCCTCAAAACAATATCCTACGGAACGCATCATCTAAGAAAAAAGGAAATAATCCAAATAAAAAAGAAATCCAGAAATTACTTAAGTCTGGATGTGAAGAAATCTACTCATCTGATTCAGATAACTCCCATAACTTTGAAGACTTTAAAACTCTTTGTTCCAAAACAAATGAGAATGCCAGCAAGGCAGGAAAGAGTTGAATTTCAGATGCAACTTCCGAGAATGGAACTAATAAATGGGATTCCGCTTTAGCTTTATTGAAATCTCATGACATTTCTGCTAAATGAGCATTAGACAACACTTTATCTTCCTTGAAGCATGAGATCCAAAGGGACCAAAGTACTTTTACCCAAGAAAAAAGAGACAAGTTAAAAGGATGATGTGACTCCAACAGAACGAGAATCTTTAAAGGAAAAGAATCTCCCGAATTCAAGAGTCAAGAAGATTTTTGTAAAGCTACATAGAAGGAAGTGAATGTAAAGATATTGGGAGTAATAGTCTCATTAGGTGCATCCACTACTGGAGGGTTATATTTGGCCTTAAAGAAGAATAAAAGCACTACCCCCATAACTGAGTTGTTCAAAAAAGAAAAGGGATGAAAGTTAATGGATTCCAATGATGAAAAGTGAAATGAGGCATGAGAGAGGTACAGAAATGATCATAAGAATACGGGAGAAAACTCCTACCGAGATACAGACAAGTGGGGTCTATCCAATTGAAAAGATAAAAGGAATGAATCTGCGGCTTTCGAAGAATTTAAAAGAGAATGTGAAAAGAGATCCAAAATGAAGATTTCCAATATCGAACAACAGGAATATGGGGACGTTAAGAAGTACTGTTCAAGACCCAAAAAAGTCCTAGAGTTATTATCTGAGGACACATCAAAAAAGCTTCTAGATAAAAATAGAGATAGCGAGAAATGAAAAGAGGCTTGAAATAAATACAGGAGTTACCATATAGAGAGCACTAAGGATAATACTATTACCTATAAAAATCAAGATACCTGAAGTATGAAAAATTGAAGTTCCAAAAATAGCGATGCCAATGCTGCTCCTGATGATTACAAGAATGAATGTGAAAAAAGGTGGAATAGCTACATAGATCCCATGAAATTAACTGAGGATGAGACTTTCCAACAAGTAAGAGATTGGTGTACTAAGTAATGTCTAAATTAGTTTTAGGGTTGATCGGAACGAGTGGGTTTGCTGGTATTGGAGCTATAGTTGCCTATAAAAGCGAACTACTTACCTCTACGAAAAATAAAGAGATTCCTACAGTTAGAGAGACCTTAACCGAAGAAGGATATGAGCTAGTTAGCACAGATGATCAATTTAAAGCATTTTTCACGGAATTTAAGGCTGATCAGGGTTTTATGGAGGAGGTTAATAAACATAAGAAAGATGGAGATAATCTATCTTCTAATGATGAACAGGGAAGAGATGCTTTGAAAGCTTTATGTGCATCTTATCTTGACTCAAAGAATAATTTAAAGAACGCCATCAAATGATGTGTCTTAAGAATTCAAGATAAGCCATTATCTAATTCCAAATCTTGAAAGAACATAGCAACCGACGACACCGACAAGGATGCTTGAAAGACTGCTTTTGATAATGCAAAAGAAGGAATGAGAAAGAATAGTATTACAGGAATTGAAAGCAATACTAATTCGGATGCAGGATACTCTATTCTTAAAAATTGATGTTCTGAAAATAAGAAACTTCCAATCAACAATGAGAATCAATCTTTACAATCTAATGTTATTTCTTGATGTGCTAGCTAGAAGTTAGATATTCCTCTTTTTCTACGCACAAAGCTACAAAGTCAAAAGAAGTATTTTTAGGAACATACTCAGCTGACGCATAATAACCTCCACTTGACCCTAGAACACTTTCTCATTCCGATTTTTTAGACTCCACTTCTGCAAAACATTTATCTCTAAATTCCTTTCAATCATCCTTATTCAAGTCCTTAGCTCTCTTCTGCCATCAATCCGTATTATTGGGATCTACCAAATACAAGCCATTGCCGCCCTTATCCTTCCTATATTCCGAAACCTCATCAGATGTTTTCTTGTAAACTGGAATTTTTTCCTGATACTTATCTACCTTAGATTCTTCCTTGGGAGCCTCAACCTTTTCGGGCTCATCTTTATCAGCCATTTTCTTTACTGAATGCTTATCACCCTTGGATCCTTGCAAAAAATAGAAGGTGACACCCAAACCCCCCCACTATAGGGGGCAATAAAAGCTTTATATTCAACTCTTTACCTTTCTAAAAATCCATCTATTCTTATTACAAATTCATGAAAAGAATAGCATTTATATCGTTGGGGATTGCTGGAACTACTGGGGCGAGTGTAGGAAGTTATTTCCTAGTAGAGAGAAGTAAATCTTTCGCCATAAAAAATAAATACCCTCAAGCATTACTTAATGAAGCGGACGATAGTACTTTATGAAATCAAAAATATAAGATCATTAAAGATTCCACACCACACAATGATACTTTAAAGAAAGCTGTTGCTAAGAGTAAAGAAGTCGGAAAGGATGATGAGGCTAAGACTCTTCTTAAACGTGGATGTTTTGAAATTTATGAATCTAGTTATGAAGATATAAATAGTTTCTCTGACTTTAAAAATTACTGCGCCAAAACCAACAAAGATGAAAGTAAGAATGGTACATGAAATACCGATGCTGTTGACAAGGGCTCTGACAACAAATGAGATAAAGCGATTGATGCTTTAAAGTCTAGAAAGAATAGTGATAAGTTAGATCCTGTCTTAGAAAGATTGAAACTGGAGGCTATGGATAATAACCCTAACGTCCAAAACATAAGAACCAAATTGAAACAATGATGTGAAGATACAAATAACGAAGTATTTATGGGTAAAGATTCTCTTAAGTTTGAAAACCAAGAATCTTTCTGTAAAGTTATTAACTAACGAAAAATAACGTGTCAAAACTTACCCCAGTAGCTTTCTTATTAAGTGGAGCTGGAGGAATAGCGGGATCCTATTATGTATCTCCAAAACAAAGTAGCAAAACAGTTAGTTCTAAATTGAATACTAGATTTAGGGATAAATACAAATTTCCATTATTGCAAGAGCAAGGGGATGAAGATATTTGAAAATCAAAATGGGAACTTTTAAAAACTGGAAAACCCACGCACAAGAAGTTACTAGAAGCCATAAAAATTAAAGATCAAGAAAAGAAATCCCAAGACCTACACAAAGAGGGATGTCAAGATATCTACAATTCCAAAGTAATCACTACCCCGTACCTTTCCGACTTTACCCTCTATTGTTCTAAGACGAATAAAGACGCCATTGGCAAGGGAAAATGAATTTCAGAGGATTTTAAATCTCAACCAAAAGGTAAGACAAACGCATGAGATGAACCTTTAGAAAAATTACGAAAAACAGAAAAAAAGGATCTTGATTACAAATTATCGGATCTTTACAATCAAATTAAAGATACAAAAGTTAATTTAGAGGAAAAACATAGGAAGACATTAAAGGAATGGTGTGATTCTATTGCTGGGGGAATGTTTCTGGGGGAGGAAAAGAGAGGTATTGGAAATGCCAAAAACTTTTGTATCGGTAAATAATGAATAAATTAATTCCAGCCTCTTTAGGATTGGTGGGGGCTGGCAGTTTAGGAATAGGGGGCTGAATAGCTTTCAAACCTAAGATGATTAATCCTTACAAAGAGAAATATAAAACGGCCATTATAGAGGAGAAAAGTTCTCTTTGAGAAACTAAGTTTTTGGCCTTGAAGGGTAAGTCTCCTATAAACGAGAAATTAAAGAAGGCAGCAGGAACCTCTGAGAGTGAAGATATTAGAAAGGGGAAACACAAGGAAGGTTGCAGGGAGATTTATGAATCCTCCACTCAAGACAGTAAATACCTAGATGATTTCAAACAATATTGTTCTAAAAATAATGGTGATGTCTTATCTTCCGGATGGATTTCGGAAGTACCAACATCATCCATAACCTCTACTTCTTCATCTAAATGACATGGAAAGCTAACTTCACTGAAGAACAATAAGGACAGAGAGACTCATCCATTTTTAAAGTCATTAGCTACTAAGTTAACGGGGGATACTTTTAATAAAACTCAGGGCGATGAATTAAAAGGGTGATGTGATTCTCAAAAAGGAGAAATATTCTTAGGAGACAAAGATCATTCTTTTCAACTTATAAAAAGTTACTGTGTAGAAGGAAATGCATAAGTCTTGGTTTTAGAAGAATATGTTAGGTAGTAAAGCAATTCTAGGATTGGCCGGAGGAGCAGTTACTGCTACTATTGGAGGTAGTTATTTTCTTTTATCTGATGGTAAATTGTTTTCAAAGAAAAAGTTTGGTTCATTTTGTTTCGCACTACGTTCTCAAAGTGGTGGTTTCGATAGCTGTCTAGCAACTTTTAAAGATGCAGATGAGTTTAAAAATTATCTAGAATCTCAGGGACGAAATAGTCACGGATCCACAGCGGAAGGTTTGGATGACGCTTTAGAGAAAGCTAAAAAAGCTTACGCAGATGGGTTAACTGCTTTTGTTTATTTGGATAGTACAACGTCAAGTAAAAGGTGAGTTTTTCCAGATCAAGAAGAGTGGAGAAAGGAGTATTTAAAGAAAGCAAAATAACGGAAGTTTAAGAACTTCGTCTTAGCCTGTATATAGATATTCGATCGCCTAAATCGGTGTTCTAAATAGAAATGACAACTTTAGTTAAAGTAGCTTTCGCAACAACCGTTTCCGGAGCTACAATAGGGGGAGGGATTTATTTTAGCTCTGATTTATTTAAAGCTAAAAAAGTATCTATTTCTTCTTTGCTAAGAAGTGTTAATCCGGAAAAACGTCTTATAACTGCTACCGAAGTTAAAGATGCTGATTGAAAATCTTCCTACAAGCTTTATAGAGATCAGAATAAGAATAATGAAAAGGATATTTGAAATTTAAAAGGTTGGTCTAAACCGACAACTCCAGTTACTTTAACGGATGCTACTCAGGAATTTCTTTCCGCATGTGATGCTAATAGCAAAGTAGAGGTTTCTGGGAAGGAAGACCCACTGTACAAACAGGTTTTAGCTTACTGTACTAGAAACACCTTGGTGAGTGATCTTATTAAGGAGGAAAATAAGGGTAAACAGTTATTAGATACTTCAGGATCCGAACAGGAGACAGAATGGAAGGCAGCATGGGGAGTTTATAGAACTCAAAATAAAGATAAGAATCCTTGAGGAATAAATAATTGGGAAACTGAGAAGGATAAAGAGACTCTTCCATCTGATTACAAATCTAAGTGTGAAGAAAAGATTAAACAGCCAGCCCATAAATTGGAGGATGAGAACTATAAGAATGTCCTTGCATGGTGTACTAAGTAGAGATGACTTCGTTAACTAAAGTCGCTTTAGGATTCTCTGCAGCAGGAACTACAACTGCTGGAGCTTTATATATGGGAGGTATTTTTAAAGGAAAAGGAGAGAAGCCTGTAAAGACATCTATATCAAAGTTACTTAAGGAATTCAATCCCAAAAAGAGATTAATAGAACCTTCCGCTAAAACTAATGATACGGTTTGAAAATCTGCGTGAAAGTCATATAGGGCCAAGAACAAGGATAGTAAGGTTGGTGAGGATACTTGGAATTTAAGAGAATGAACTGATAGAGCAAAAGGTACAGAAATTAACGAGGAGGAAGCTCCGACATATTTCGTTCAAGCTTGTTCATCTCATGGGGAACAACAGGTAGAAGGGGTTAATGATGATCTTTACAAAGAGGTTTTGGAATTTTGTACTAGAGATGCTTCTGTTAAGGATTGGATTTTAGATTCTGGTAAGAAGATATTGGGAGATGGAGATAACGAGGGATGAAAGGCTACTTGGAAACTTTATAGGGAGGAGAATAAAGAAGTTGTTAAAGGAAATGACGCTTGGCATTTAAAGGATTGAGATCCAAAAACTTCTACAGATGAGAATGTACCTGAGGAATTTAAGAAAAAGTGTACCGAGAAGTTAGATCTTAAGTCTTCTGATAATAATTTTGAGAGCGAATATTCTCGAGCTCTTGATTGATGTACTAAGCAAAATTCCTAGTAGGGTCACTAAAAGCGGTACGAGATGTTTATAAGAATACTACCGAAATTAGGTACTTTAGTATTCTAATTAAATGGGATATGTTTGGTAGTAAGGCAATTCTTGGAATGGTGGGAGGGACAGTTGCTGTTGGCGTGGGAGGAAGTTATTTACTTTTATCCCCAGATAAATTATTTTCAAAGAAAAAATCTGGTTCGTTTTGTGTGGCGGTGACTGATGGAAAGGGCGGTTTTGGAAGCTGTCTACAAACGTTTAAAGAAGAAGATCAGTTTAAAAATTATTTAGAGTCATTTGGAAAGAACGTGTACGGATCAACAGCGGCAGGTTTGGATGACGCTTTAGAGAAAGCTAGAAAAGCTTATGAAGAGGGATTAGTTGCCTTTGTTTATTTAGATAATGGAACTCAAAATAGCGGTGCAAAGTGGGTTTTTCCGGATCAAGAAGCGTGAAGAAAGGAGTATTTAAAGAAATCGCAATAACGAATCGTTGGTTGGGATTTAAAAGCTGTACTTTAAATAATGACATTACCGGCTAAGATAGGGTTAGGTTGTGTTGGGGTTGTAGGGATTTCTGGTGTCGGTTATTTAGGCTCTAATCTCATCAAGAATGAACCCCGAGAGACATTTAAGAGTAAGTATTCCGTTGCAATAAAAGGGTTCCTTGATAATTCCACAACATTAAACAAGAAATTGGAAGCTTTGGAGAAAAGCTCAACCGACCCTAAGCATCCAGAATTAATTGCAGCTAAAAACCATAAAAAAGGAAGCAAAAATAAAGAAGCTGAAGAATCTTTAAAAAGAGGTTGCAAAGACATACATAACAAGCCAGTAGATAATGGATTTTTAGAAGACTTTAAGAACTACTGTTCCTTTAATAATGAAGATAAAATTGAGACCGGTAAATCCTTAGTTGCTTCGAATTCAGATTTAGGAAATAAGTGATCTTCATTCAATCAAAAGACTGTTAAAGATTTACACGAAGAATTTAAAGATATAAATAAGCCTGCAAATGGTTCTGCAGATGAAGCGTGAAAAGGGAGTATGCTTTCTAAATGTAAGAAATTAGCTGCCGAAATATTTAAGGGAGAAATTTCTAACTTTAAGGAGTTCTGCATCAAATCATAATGAATTATCTTTATATCTTGGCTGGAACCGGAGCTGTTGGGGCAATTGGTGGAGGAATATATTTAGCTTATCCACACTCCCCTACATTCCGCTCTAAAAGCATTGAAGACAAGTTGAGGCAAGAGTATTTTGTGCCCATAACTGAAGATAGCGCTTGACAAACTATGTTGACTAAGTACAATGAGAAGAAGAATGAAGCTAGATTCACATCGGAGAAAGTGGATGTTAAATTGGAAGATCTTAAATCTTCTTGTAAGAAGGCTTTATCAGAAAATGCTGATACTTCTGAGAACTATAAGAAATCTAGGAGGTGATGCACCATTCCAAAGACTTTATCCAGTCTATTAGAAGCTCATAAATTAAATCTATTAAATACAGGTGATGGGAGTGAAAATCAACAGGAGTGAGATAAGTTGCAAAAATCTTATGAGAAAGCTTCAGAGAATAGAATTGATGGCTTAGACTTGGGATCTGATGGAGATAAATGAAAGAAGTTAAGGGAGAAATGTAAAGAAATTTCCCAAAAAGATTCTACCGAGGAAAACTTTGAAACTCTGTTTAGTAATTTAAAGAGATGATGTACTAAAGAAGAGTCCGATAAACTAACTCAATAATCCACATCAAGTTATCGCCTTCTTATATTTCTCCTCAAAATCAGAGTCATAAGTTCTAGAAGCTCCTTCTAAGAAGGACTTACAATCTTTCTTTATGGCATCTACTTTAGCATCATTACTGCTTGGAGAAGATCAAGCGGAACCGGTAGAAATAATTTCTTTTCCGGTATAAGTCTTTATCTTTTCTTCTCAGGCTGCCCAAGACGCATTACTAGACTTCTCACTTGTATAATCCAAAATCTTATCTCCTAAAGCTTCCATACGATCCTTTATACTCTGAGGAATCACGCACCATCTCCTAGCTTTCCTATACAAATCTTCAGATAAATCTTCCTTAACTACTAAATCTTTACAAGCTGCTTTAAGAGAAGCAATATTCTTACCATCCTTATCACTGCTTGTAGTATCTAAGGAAATTCCGTCAAATTTATCTACATTGCCGACTTTCTCATATTCCTTAAGAACGGACTTTCATTCTTCTAAATTTCCTGTTTCAAAATTAAGGAGAATGAATTTCTCTTTAGAAAGCCTATTCGCTATTGTTTTCTTCTTAGAAGTCTCCAAATTAGTAGAAACAAAATAACATCCAGTTCCTACCACACCCATAGCTCCAACTCCACAAGCGATTTTTAAAAGTGTGAAATTCATTATTGAGGAGATGGGGTGGTCCCTACTTTAGAACAGTAAAGAGTAACATCTTTAAATAGAGAGTCATTCTCTCCTAAATAAGGCTTATCGTAAGCAGATGTGCATCAATTCTTTAGATCTTCTGGAGTCTTAGGTGGAGATGAAACCTTCTTCAATGCCTCTTTAATTCCCTTCATTTCCGAAGATAAACCATCATCAGAATTTAGATCTGTAAGTCTCTTGTTAGCTCCCTCTCAAGACCCACCACTCTCAATATACTTACCTTCAAATTTATCCCTTACATAGAAAGTGCAATAACTCCTTACATTAGACAAATACAAGGAATCAACATCAGAATAGGTTTTCTTAGCAGCTTCTGCACACCAATCTTTAAGGCCGTCAGTATTAGACTTAAGTTTTCTTAACTCAGGAGTTAGAGACTCATCTATTCCTTTGGAAAGCTTAGTTTTCCGCAGAGATCACTGAGCCTCAGTTCCATTTAACAGAAGAAACTCGGATCATTTTTCTCCGATAGTAGGTTTTGAAGACTTATGAATTAACGAATATCCTAAATAAGCGGTTGTCGCAGTTCCTGCCGCTCCAGCTATTGCCAACCCAACTTTAACCATTTATTATTCCTTTACTGGAGTAGTGCAATAACTCTGTACATCCATAAAATCAGCTTCATCATCTCCCAATCACGGCTTTAAATAGTTAGAAGTGCATCAATTCTTTAAAGCATCCACATCAGGAGAAGATTCTTTAGATAACTTTGACTTTATATCTGTCATGACAGAAGACAAAGATTTATCATATTTCTTTAAACGCTCATTAGCATCATTCCAACTTCCTTCCTTAGTTAAAGCACTCTTAGTTAACTTATCTTGAATATCAAAGGTACAATAACCTCTAACTCCCTCTAAATAGGAGGAATCCTTTCCTTCATATTCTGAACTAGAAGCGTTAAAGCATCAAGACTTCAAATCTTCCAAACGAAAAGACTTTTTAATGGCTTTTAAATCTGGATGTAAGGTGGCTTCGTCTGCTGCAGTTAACTTAGAACTCTTGTTACTCCAAACAGCATTATTAACGTCGGAATTTCCAATCCAAAACTTAGATCACTTCTGACCTATGGTAACAGGACTCCTAGCTACATTTTTGGAAGCTCAATAAGAATATCCTGCATAAGAAGCTCCGGCTCCTCCTGTAGAAAGCAAAGCTGCTATTCCTAATTTATTCATATTCCTATAAAATTAGCATCCATCATAAATAGACTCAAGGATTTTTACTGGTAAAGGAACGGCATAAAATTTCTAAATTTTTCTATGAGTAAAACACTATTGATAACTGCGGGGGTTGTAGGAGCAGCAGGGTCAGGAATTGGTAGTTATTTTCTTTTAATCCATAACAAGACAGATAAATCCCTATTAATAAAAAATAAATACAAGGTAGCTTTATTAAATGAAACGGGGGATGAAAGTTTATGAAATAAAAAATATGAAGAAATTAAGAATTCTTCTCCCCACCATCCCACTTTAAAGAAAGCGGTAGCCAAAAGTTCTGGAACTGGAAAGCATGACGAAGAAGCTAAGAGGCTTTTAAAAGAGGGTTGTTTTGAAATTTATGAATCTAGTTATGAAGACAAAAATATTTTCTCCGACTTCAAGAATTACTGCGCCAAAACTAACAAGGATATAAGTAAAGTTACTTCCTGAAATAACGATACCGCAGAGAATTCTTCTGACAATAAGTGGGATAAGGCTCTAGAGACCCTAAAGTCTCACACGATGGAAACTAAGGGAAAGTTAGATCCTGTATTAGCACAATTAAAACAGGAGATTACTGGCGATAAGCCTTTCAGTACTGACATTAGAAAACGTATTAAAGGGTGATGTGAAAGCACCAATAAAGAATTATTTGAGGGGGAAGAAACTACTCAATTTAAGAATCAAGAAGACTTTTGTAAGGTGATTAGTTAGTTATGAGTAAATGAATAGTCCTAGGAATAGGATCAACTGGAGTTGTGGGGGCAAGTGTTGGTAGTTATTTCTTACTCAAACCAACAACTGAAACTTTTAGAGTCAAATATAAGAATGCTCTTTTAAGTAAAGAGGGGGACTCCTCCATTTGAGATTCTCGACATGCTTCTTTAAGTGGAAAAACACCCATCTATAAAAAGCTTAAGGAAGCTGTTACTAACCACTCTTCCTCCGATCTCTCCAAGAGACTGCATAAAGAGGCTTGTTTGGAAATATATGAAATGCCTATTGACGAGGAGAAGTACTTTTCAGACTTTGAATCTTATTGTACTAAGAACATGAGAGATTTAATAGCTCCCAAGACTTTTATTACTGATCCCAAAAGTACAGCGACAGAATGAGATAAGAAATTAAATTCACTAAAGGAACTTGGAAGTGACAAATTGGAAACCTTGAATTCTGCCCTTAAGACTTTAAAAAATGCAATAGGAAGTGCGAGCCCCAGTGAAACCCATAGAGAGACTTTAAAAGGGTGATGCGATAACATGAAAACTAAGATTTTTGTTGGTGGCAATGATGCTGGATTTCAAAACTTTAGAGACTACTGTGCAAAGTAGAAGTGTCTAAATTTACTCCTATAGCTGTTGTAATTGGTGGTACTGGGGGTGTTTTGGGCTCTTACCACTCGTCCCCTAACTTTCAACCAAAAAAGAAGATCGTAAATCCTAAACTAAACGTTCGTTTCAAAGACAAATATAAGACTCCTTTACTGGACTTAAATGGAGATGAAGAAATTTGAAATACCAAATGAAATCTTTTGAAGGATGGAAAACCAACACATCCTAAATTACTAAAGGCCAAAGAAACCAATACCCAACAACAAGATTCTAAAAAACTCCATAAAGAGGGGTGCAAAGACATCTACGACTCAGCAACCATGGCTACTCCATACTTCTTGGATTTTAAGTACTATTGCTCCAAAACAAATAAAGATGTAATTAAAGGAGATTGAATTTCTGAAGATACTAAAAACCCTAAGACTAAAAACGAATGAGACGAACCATTGAAAGATTTATCTTCTGCGACCGAGAAAGACTTAGTCAAAGAGCTTCTGGAGTTATTTAAAAAAATAAAGAAAGATACTAAGACTCCGTCAAAGTTCGATGAAAATCATCGAGAAAAACTGAAAGAATGATGTGATCTTATATCTGAAGGATTTTATTTAGGAGAGGGTTTGCAGGATGTTGAAAATGCCAAAAAGTTTTGTCTTAAGAAGGTAGTAACCAAAAAGTAGATGAGTAAGTATTTAGTTCTATCACTAGGGGGGATTGGTGTAGGAGCAGCAGGAGTTGGTGGTTTACTTACATTTAGGCCTTGAGAAACTAAAGAGACCTTCTCTAATAAATACCAGTACGCTCTTTTAGATACTTCCAAAGATAATGATTCCTGAAATAGTAAATATACAGCTTTAAAACAAGCAACTCCCAAACATCCAACGCTATCAAAAGCAGTTTTAGCATCTAAAAAGTCTCCATCTCCCAATGATGCGGAAGCCAAGAAGATTATGAGGGAAGGTTGTAAATCTATCTATGATTCCCCTTATGAAGGCTCAGAATATTTAGATGACTTTAAGAAGTATTGCTCCAAAACCAATCAAGATGCAAGCGCTAACTCCACTTGAAACACCGATAACACCAACACTTCCAATAAATGGGATACAACTTTAACATCTTTAAAAGATCATAATTTCTCCGAAAAAGGGAAGCTGACTGCAGCTCTATCTCAACTAAAGGAAAATATTAAGGGAAAGAGCACTTTTGAGCAGACACATAGAGAGAGTCTTAAGAATTGATGTGATGGGGTAAAAATAGAGCCCTTTATGGGGTCCGATTCTAAGGAATTTAAAAATCAAGAATTGTATTGTAAGGGAAGTTAATGTCTCTTCCAACGAAAATAGGACTAGTTGTTGCAGGTGTAGCTGGAATTTCTGGTGCTGGTTATTTGGGATCTAAGTTTATAAAGACAGAGTCTAAAGAGACTTTTAGAACTAAGTACTCTAAGGCCATTATTGATACTACAAAGTATGAAGATACTTGGGGTAAGAAATTAACAGCTTTAGCAGAAACAAATTCTTCCCCTAAGCACTCAAAACTAATAAGGGCGAAACAAGAGAAAACTGCCAATAGTGGTGCTGATACCTCCCTCTTGAAGCAAGCTTGTGAAGATATCTATTCCAAGGAAATTGGAAATGATAATGATCTACAGGATTTCAAGAATTTCTGCTCCTTTAATAATGAAGACAAGATTGCCTCTGGGAAGGAATTAATTAAGAATAAAGCGGATTTTTCAAGCTACTGAGATGAATTTAAAAGTAGCAATAAAGAAAGCTTATATAGAGGTTTTAAGTCGGTATTCGAACAAAAAGGTAGTAACGCTACAGAAAAGGATTGACAGCAGAAGATGTTGGATGAGTGTAAAAATATAGCTTCAGATATATTCTCTGAAGAGATATCTAACTTTACATCTTTCTGTACTAAATCGTCTACCCAAGCAAGTTCAGGTTAGTGTCTATTAATAATCTTTACGCTCTTTTAGGTTTCGCTGCCGCGGGAGCTGTAGGGGGAGGAATTTATTTTATTTATCCCAACTCTCCCAAACCCATTACTACCCTAAAAGAGAGGTTAAAAAAAGAGAAATATTCTGTTCTTTCAGATGACGATAATCAAAACTGACAAACTGTTTTAAGTAAATACAATTCTTCCGAGCATAAGCAAAACAATAGATTTGTCTCCGGAAACGGAACTACTTCTTTGGAAGATCTTAAAAGAGTTTGTTCATCAACTCTCGCAATGGAAGAGGGAGATTCCATTTCCTATGAAAGGGTAAAGCTTTGATGTACAGTGCCGAGAACTGTACAAGAAAGGCTAAAGGATTTAGGAATAGATGTTTTAAAGACTTCGGGAGATACTGAAGATAAGAGTAAATGAGTCGCATTAGAAAGTGAATACAAGGAAACAGGGAATAACGATATAAAAGATTTTCAAGTAGATAGCGTCACAAACGATACCTCTTGACAGAAATTAAGGAATAAATGCAATGAATATATTGCTAAAGACAAGTGAAGCTCGGAATATGACTACTATCTAGATAAGGCATCTAAGTGATGCTCTGATAAGAAGTAATGAATGTACTTAAGATAGGAGCCATATCAGTTACTTCAGTTGGGGGAATTTCCGTCTCTGTTGCTCTAGCGAAACATCTTTCTTCCGGCACATCAATAAAAAGTGTATCTGACAAACTTAAAGAAGAACACTTTACCCCCATAACAGAAGAATCAGATTGGAATAAGATGCTTACTAAGTACAATCAACAAAAGAACGAAGTGGACGGTAGATTTACATCCAAAAACGAGGATGTTAAGATTGAAGAACTTAAATCTTCCTGTAAGGAGATACTATCCGAAGATAGTGTTAATTCCAAGAACTACGCCAAAGCTAGAAGGTGGTGTACTATTCCTAAAACTCTATCTAACCTATTAACGTCTCACAAACTTACACTCCTAAATACAAATGATGGAAATGAGAGTAGTAAGGGGGATTGAGAGAAGTTACAAAAGGCTTATGAGACTAGCTCCGACAACAGAATTACAGGCTTAGATTTGGGAAGTGTAGCTAATGATAAATGAAAGAAGTTAAAGGCCAAATGTAAAGAAATTTCTGAAAAGGATTCTACTGAAGTCAATTTTGAAACACTATTCAGTAATCTTAAGAAGTGATGTATTAAAGAAGAATCGGATAGATTAAATTCCTAAGTAGGAGTTCATCGTTTGAATGGCTCCTTATCTTGATCTTCTACAAAGTAGTTTCAAACATTATTTCCTCCATTTTTAATAAAGATCTTTCCATCTATTCCGGCGGATTTACATTTTTCGGCTATCCTTATGGAAGAAGTTATTTCCGAAAATTCCTTTAATATATTTCTTCCCGCGAATTTACCTTCACCAACTCAAAACCCACTTTCAACTCTATAGTGGCTTCCTTCTCGTTCATTATTAATAAACATGATGTTACATAGACCATTCTCTCTTTCAAACTTAAGTACCTTCTCTATATAGCCTCGTTGCTCTTCACTAATATTAGGGGGATAATTAGCTCTCTTTAGAACAATCTCATCCAATCTTTCTTCCTCTTCAAAAGCTTTCATCATATCTTCTACAAGAGAATGGGATTCCTCCTTTAAGAAAGGATTGAATAAAGCTAGAGTGGATGCCGATACTGCAACCGCAGAAGAAGCTACTAACTTGTAATGGTTCTTTAAGAATTTGAACTTCAATATGTCAAATTCTAAAAAGCAATGAATCTATCCGCAAGCGATCCTATCTTCGGAGCAGTATTCTAGAATTCTCAAAAAAGACAAACTATTGCAGGCATAGAATATTCTAAGATACATTTATTCTTAAATATGTTCTTATCTTTCATCTCTTCAGCACCTCACCCTATATTTATCGAAACTTTGATACTTGCTTCACAAACTATTTCAATTACTCGAATTCACTAATTTCTTTCCCTGCATCCATAAAATCAGAAGGAGTATTTATAACAAAACTAGCTAATCCTAAAATTCCCTTTACAACTAACTATGTACATCAAGTTATTGCCTTTCTATACTTCTCTTCGAAATCTGAATCATAAGACCTGGATTCTCCCTCTAAAAAACTCTTACAATCCTTTTTAATAGCCTCTATCTTGGTATCCTCGTCGTGAACAGAAGATCAAGTAGAATTGCTAGACAACCCTTCATTTCCTTTGTAAGTCTTAATCTTCTCTTTTCAAGCATCCATAGATGTATTTTTACTTTTCTCATTAGAGTAATCAAGTGCGACGTCGGAAAGCGAAGCCATTCTTTCCTTTATGCTTTGGGGAATAACACATCACTTTTTGGCTTTATCGTGAATCCCTTTCTCAAATTCACCCTCCACAATAGCTTTACATTTCTCTTTTAATTTGAAAATATTACTATTATCTTCACCAGAATCTAAATTCAAGTCAGAGAACTTACTATCCTCGCCCGAAGATTTATATTTGGACAACACCTTACTCCACTCAGATGAATTCCCATCTTTATAGGACAAAAGCGAAAACTTCTCATCCCTTAAATAATCCCCCACCGTTTTCTTAACCGTAGGAATTTCCTGATGTGTATTAAGAAAATGGTATCCTGCTGCAACCACAGAACAAGATCCGACTGCTCCCCCACACAAAGCAAATTTAGCTAAATTAGTCATTAATCAGAGGTGCAAATCTTGTAAGTCTTCTCATACTCGGATAAGAATTGCTCATTATAGGTTAGAGTATCTTTATCTAAAAGCGCTTTACATCCTTTTTTTAATTCTGAAATCTTATTCGCATTATCTGACTGATTTCAAGTAATGGAAGGTAAGTTATCTGTTTGGTGGTTGTAAATACCTACCTTAGATGTTCAAATATTGTCATCTTGATTTTCGGAAGGCTCATGCTTAAGAATTTTTCTATTTAAAGAAATAAGAACTTCCTTTACCTTTTTAGGAACTACACATCACCTTCTTGCTTTCACATAAGAGTCCTCGGATATATCTTCCCCATTTACTAATGATTTACAAGCTAACTTAATCGCAGAAATATTCTTCTGTTCTTTATCGTTCCCCGTGGATACTAAATTTACTCCCAATAATTTATTTGTAGTTCCATGCTTCTCATACTCAGAAACAATCTTTTTTCACTCAGCCTCATTTCCATTTTCAAAACTTAAAAGAGTAAATTTCTCCTTAGACAGCCTATCCAACAACTTCTCTTTCTTAGAAGTTGATAAATTCATAGCAACAAAATAACATCCAACACCAACTGCACCAGTAACTCCAAGTCCACAAACTATCTTCACTGGTGCAGAAACCATAAATTCCCTTTATTAAAAAAATATTTCTGTTAAGAGTCTAGGACTATGACAAATCTAGCCAAAGGAGTAATAACTTTTGGAGCACTAGGATCTACAGTTGGGGGTGTTTATTTAGGCAGAAATATACTTATAGCAAAAGAAGATAAGTCCATTAGAGGTTACCTTTTAAGAAAGGGGTCTAAATTGATTTCTGATTTATCGGAGAAAGATGGAGTTAATGAACAATGAACTGAAGAATTTAAATCCGACAAGGAAGAAATAAAGAAATTATTAGGAACCTCTGAAAATGGAGATGAAGCTGGTGGTAGGTTGCTTAAAAAGTGATGTGAGAGCCATATTAGTAAGGATTATTCACAAACCTATAAGGATTTGGACAAAGTAGAAAAGTATTGCTTATTAAGAACTATTCAAAGTCAGTTATCTAGGAATAAAAAGAAGCTGTTAGGGATGGATTCTTCAGATGATGGGGAGTGAGAAGCTACATATAGTAAGAGAAAGAGCACTACCAATCTCTCTCCCCGATCTCAGATAAAAGGTCTAGAGGGACAATGAAATGGGGATACCAAGGATAAAGATTTACCTATTATTAAGTCTTGATGTGCCAACGGGGTTAAGGATCTATTCTTAGCTAATAAAAAGGAGGCTTACACCACTGTAGAAAATTGATGTACTAAGGAAGGAGCTAGCGTTAATGCGTAATGAATTCTACGGCCCTTAAAGTTTCATTAATTACCGCTTCTGTTGGGGGAGTGGTTGGAGGTGGTATATTTGTGAAATTATCTTCAAAGGAAAGCAATCATCCCACAGTACTAGAGTTAATTTCAAAAAGTAAAAAGAAGATTAGGGTTAGCAAGAACGAGAAGTGAAATGAACTGTGAAGCCAATATCAGAAAGATAATGAGAATAAAGGAATAGGAGAAGATTCTTGAAAACTTCCTGAATGAAAGAGTAAGACAGATCCTGGATCTATTCCTGAATCCTATAAACAAAAATGTGAAAATTTACTTTATGAGAAAGTTGAGGGTGAAAGCGATTCTAAGTACCTAACTTTCTTAACTAGATGTGCCAGAAATAAGAATGTGGGGGATCTCTTAGTAGGTTCTACTCTTCTTTCTAGTGAAAGTAGTAATGCTACTAAGTGACAAAATAGATTCAAAGCATATAAAGCTGCCAAGAAAGAGAACACCTATCCAATAAAGGGGATTGTCTTAGAAGATGGGGATTCAGAAAGCAATTCTAGCCATGTTGATAAATTACGAAATGGATGCTCTACTCAATGAAATAGTGATGTAACGGGTAATGAAGAGCAATCATATTTAAATGCTCTGAAATCATGATGCTCGTTAGAGGAAACAAAGAATGATTAATAGAAGGTTATTTTTGTTGAGATATAGAGCAGTACTTTAATACCATCAAGTAAGAAGAGTTATTCTTATCTACATTCTTTATCTGAGATTCCTGTTCGCATTTAGTTCTAAATTCATTTGGAGCCTCTGCGTTAGCATCTATAGCTCCAGTCCATTTCTCATTAGATAACTTCCACTCATCCTGTTTTGGTTCTCTATCCCTATTATCCTCTCTATACTTTTTCCACAAATTCTTCCAATCTTGACTATTACCGTCCGATCCTTTCTGTAGCACTTGATAATTAGACTCCCACACCAAATCAGATACGGAGGCAAATCTAGTGCAATATTTATCTGCTAATTTATACATCTCAGACTTAATACCAGAAACCTTCTCATCAAATATAGAGGAACAAGCAGACATAAAACCATCTGTAGCATTCTCCTCAGCAACAGAAACCGGTTTAGTTTTCAATAAACCAAAAGGATCATCTTCTACATTCTGATAATCTACCCTATATTGCTTTCAAGCATCCTTTCACTCTTGAGGAGATCCATCTTGAACTCCCTTATAACCCTTCAAAAGCAAACGTTTTTTAGGTTGATGGGTTAACAACAAAATCCTTATAGTCTCATGATTTCCACCAAAAATATCTCCCGCCTTAACAGCTACCCCTACACTTGCGGTAATGACGCCACCAACTAATCCTAGAATTGCTTTATTACCTAACATACCCTTTACTTAGTAAAGCCCAACTCATAGGGATAAATCTCTTATGTGTGTGATTAGAAAAACTTCTCTCTAAGTTGTTTGTTTCAAATATTCTTTCCTCCACGTTTCTTGATCCGGAAAAACCCACTTTTTACCATTAGACCCGCTCTCCAAATAAACGAAAGCAACCAATCCTTCTTCATAAGCTTTTTTAGCTTTCTCTAAAACCTCCTCTAAACCCGTCGCTTCCGTACTGTAAGTGGTTGCTTTCCCTTGTGATTCTAGATAAGCTTTAAACTGATCTTCTTCTTTAAAAGTTTGTATACATCTTACAGAACTACCTCCTGCAGATGTAGGAGACAACGCTACACAAAACGAACCTGTCTTTTTCTTAAATAACGATTTTCCGTTAGAAAAAAGAAAATAGCCCCCTCCAATAGTTATGGTAATCGCGCCCCCAACTAATCCTAAAACTGCTTTTCCTCCTAATAAACCCATACTCTACTTAGAACACCAGTTTAAAACGTCCAAATACTTAATGTCAGTAGTTTTAAAAGCAGGTTCTGAAGCTTTTTCGGAACACCTAGCTTTATACTCCGTAGGCAAGGTATCTCCACCCTTCTTTTCAGACCAGTCACTGAATTTCCACTTATCTATGCCTCCAGATGCCACTTCGTTAGAACTCTTATAAGTATTTCATACAGCTTTCCAATCTTCATCGGAAGAAGTATTAGTTAATAGCGTCCTACCCGTAGTTCCTTCCTTAATAAGATCACTTACAAGAGTATCTCTTGTACAATAAGCCAAAACTTGCCTATAAAGAAGATCATCCGTCCCGGTCACTTTTACTTTGCTATTAAACTCACATTTAGAAATAAATTCCTCAGTAGCATTAGTTTCAATAACAGGATTACTCGGCTTATTTCAATCCTTCAAATTTCAAATATCTTTATCTAATGATTTATTTTCCGTTCTATAAGTCATATAGGCCTTCTTTCAAACATCATCTTCCACCGCTTTGGAAGTTATAAGTCTTTTCTCCGGATTGGCATCATTAAGCAAAGAGTAGATAGCTATCTTCTTTACTCTATTTTTAAAAATACCACTTACATATAAAGCCCCAGTAGTTATGGTTCCTACTGAGGAAAATCCTAAAACTACTTTAAATAACGGAGTCATCTATACTTAAAACGATTATGTGAAACATCTGGAAAGAGCTATATTGTTTAGCTTGGATTCGCCTTCCGTCAAGCTTCTTGAAGATTATCTGGAAAAACTCACTTTGCACCACTGCCCTGTGATCCACTATCCAAATAAACAAAAGCAGTTAAACCAGATTCATAAGCCTTTCTAGCTTTACTTAATGCTTCCTCTAAGCCGGTAGCTTCTTTGTTGTAAGAACTTTTTCCTTGTGACTCTAAATACTCTTTAAACTTTCCCTCTTCTTTAAAAGTTATTAAACATCCTCCAAAACTACCTTGATGGGGAGCCGGAGTTACACAAAACGAACCGGTCTTTTTCTTAAATAACGATTTTCCGTTAGAAAAAAGAAAATAGCCTCCTCCAACACTTACTACGGTTGCGCCTCCAACTAATCCCAGAATTGCTTTACTACTCAAAAAACCCATGTCCTTTACCTAAAACACCCAAATATTTAATAACACCAATTTCAAAACCCAATTCTGAAATTTTTTCGTAACATTTTTAAATCCATGATTTATTGTGCTTCAAATAGTCCTAATTTTTCTTCAGTTAACTCTAGATCTCTCCCTATTTAAAATTCTTTAAAATCTGACCCACTCTTTATCCCTCTTTCTATAAGGAAAATAAATATCTCACAACAACAGAAACATCAGACGACATGACATCCCATAAAGGAATAATTTACTACTTTCTATGTTGTTTATGTCGAATACTCTTTCCCCCAAGCTTCTTGAAGATCCTCTGGAAAAACCCATTTTCTTCCGCTTCCCACTGACCCACTATCCAAATAAACAAAAGCTGTTAATCCGGATTCATAGGCCTTTCTAGCTTTCTCCAATGCTTCCTCTAATCCAGTCGCTGCCCCATTATAAGAACTTTGTCCCTGTGCCTCTAGGTACTCTCTAAATTCGCTCTCTTCCTTAAAAGTTCGTACACAACTTCCAAAACCTCCGTTTGAAGAACGTAAAGCGAAACAAAATGAACCGGTCTTTTTAGGAACTGCCTTCGATAACAATTTACCATCAGATAAAAGAAAATAACCTCCTCCAACTGCCGAAGTAACTGCAACTCCAGCCAATCCCAACATCGCTTTATTACCTAACATATCCTTTACTTAGTGCATAAAGCTAGAACTAAAGCATATTCACTCTCAAAATTATCATTAGAGGATTTAAGATCTAACTTCTCGACACATTTCTTCTTAAACTCCTCAGATACCTTATCATCTGTGGAAGTATTAGGATCTCAATCATCTACTTTCCAAGTATCGCTTCCTTTAGCAACTCCTTTATTCTTTTCTCTGTAAAGCTTTCAAGTATCCCTTCATCCTTCGTTATCTCCAGTTTCCAATATACTCTTACCAGAATTTAAAATCCAATCCTTAATGGAAGCATCTCTCGTACAAAACTCCAAAACTTCCTTATAGAGATTCTCGTTAGAATCCAGAACCTCCTTCTGACTATTAGAAGTACAGGTTCTCACGAAGATATCGGGAGGACTTTCATTGTCTGTGATAGCCCCAGATCTATTAGTTCATTCTTTTAAATTCCAAGTATCTTCACCAACTTTACTATCCTTATTCTTAGTTCTATATTTCTTCCAAGCAGCTTTTCAAACCGCATCAGAAGTTTGAATAGAAGACTCTATTAATCTCTTCTTAGGATTTAACTTCTCAAGTAATTTCGATATAGATGTCTTTATAGGTTTCTCTTCCAAGCCTTTAAAAACTCTGACCCCATACAAAGCTCCAACAGTTGTAGTTCCTACTGCGGAAAATCCTAAAATGACTTTAGCTAATGGAGTCATCTCTAATTAGTACATCATGCAAGAACATTCTTATAGTTCTCATCATCCAATGTATGGGCCGGTTGTTTAGCATGCTCTGCACACTTAGATTTATAGTCTCCGGGAAGATCCTCTTTCTCCTTCTCGGTTTCTCAATTCCCTATCCCCCACGGATTCTGTCCTCCCCCCTTATCTTTATTATGAACTCTATAAACTCCCCATGCAGCCTTTCACCCTTCTTCTTGACCGGTTCCGGATGTATCTAGTAAATTCTTACCCTTATTCTGTTCCTTAATAAGATCACTTACTAAAGTATTACGAGTACAATAATCTAAGACCTGTTTATAAAGTGGGTCTTCCTTTCCAGAAACTTCTACTTTACTATTAGCATCACACGCAGAAAGAAATTCTGAAGTGGCATCTATTAAAGTAGTTGTATCTAACGACTTAGACCAACCCTTTAAATTTCAAATATCCTTTTCATTATTTTTATTCTGCTCTCGATATATCTTGTAGGAAGATTTTCAATCAACATCTCCAACTGCTGTAACGGTTATAAGTCTTTTTTCAGGATTAACATTCCTCATCAAAGAAAAAATAGATATCCGTTTAACTTTCTCCTTCTCGACCATAAATAAATCAGTTCCGAAATATACTCCTACAGTGGCTCCAGTTCCAGCCAGAGCCACCAAAGAAATACTCTTAACTAAAGTTGTCATATATTTAAGAATACAGATCTAAGACATCCGGGTATCTGTGTACAGATCGAAAAATAATTCCTAAACCTGGAACTATTATGTTTTCTGAGAATACTCTTTCCTCCACGATTCTTGATCTGGAAAAACCCATCTTCTACCTTTCCCATTTACACTTTCTAAATAAACAAAGGACACCAATCCCTCTTCATAAGCTTTTTTCGCTTGCCTTAAAACTTCCTCCAAACCAGTCGCTTCTTCACTGTAATTGGTTTTTTGACCACGCGACTCTAGATATTCTTTAAACTCTCCCTCTTCTTTAAAAGTTGCTAGACAACTACCAAAACCACCACCCGGGGAAGGCAACGCAAAACAAAACGAACCGGTCCTTTTCTTAAATAACGATTTTCCATTAGAAAAAAGAAAATAACCTCCACCAACAGCTACGGTAGAGATAGCTCCAATCAATCCAAGAATCGCTTTACTACCCAATAAACCCATATCCCTTATTTAGAACATCAAGATAAAACGTTTAAATACTTAATATCGGTAGTTTCAAAAGCTAATTCTGCAGACATCTCAGCACACTTTTTCTTGTAGTCGGTTGGAAGAGTATCTCCATCCTTAGTTGTTCCTCAATCACTAAATTTCCAATCATCTATACTTTTAGAATTCACTTTGTTTTGATCTCTATAAATCTTTCAAACTTCTTTCCATTCTTCTTCAGAGGAAGAGTTGCTTAAAATCCTTTTCCCCTGTCCGTATTCAGAAATCAAATCACTTACTAAAGTATCTCTGGTGCAATATTTCAAGACACTTTTATAAAGTTCGGAAGAAGTTCCTGCAGTCTTATGAGATGATCGAGACTTACATTCCTGAATGAAATAATCGGGAGCCGGCTCATCATTATTCACTTTAGATGAGTTCGGTTTAATTCAACCCACTAATGATCAAACATCTGCTCCAGTCTTTTTAGATTCATTGTCTTTCTTATATCTCTTCCAAGCTTCCTTTCATCTTGGATCAGTTCCGTCAGATGCTTTTATAAATCTCTTTTGTGGGTGAGAGACACTAAGTAGAGAGGAAATAAGTTCCTCCTTAGTTGTATTCTTATCTAAAAAACCGCTTGCATAAACCACTCCAGTTGCTGTAACACCTACTGCTACAAGTCCAAGAGCTCCTTTAGCTAAAATGGGAAGAGGAATCAACTACTTAACTTGTCTTTTTCTTAGAGCAAAATAGGAAAATATTCTCAACAGAAGAATCGTATTTATTTCCTTGAGCTGCTAGCGACTCATCAGAACATTTCTTTTTGAATGAAGCGGGAGCATCTTGTCCCTCTTGATAGGAGTTGTACTCTGACAAGTTTCAAGAATTCTTTCCTGTCTCCTTATATTTCTTTCACAATTCCTTTCAAACAGTAGCATCAGATTGTGAAACTAACTCATTACCTCTATCTGAAATTCAATCAGATACTAAAGTCAATCTAGTGCAATAATTAAGAACCAATTGGTAACTGTCATCTTTTTCATCAACAACCTCCACATTCAATAAATTTTTACATGACGACAAAAAATCTGAGGGAGCCGGCTCATCCACAGACATAGTCGTTCCAGATAAGACCCGAAAAGGATCCAAACTCTTACCTCTATACTTAGTTTTATAACTCTTTCAAGTCTCCTTTCATGCAGGATCAGAACCTTCTGTTGCCGTTATTAGTCTTTTTTCTGGATTAAAACTCTGAAGTAATTTAGATATCGCTATTTTTGCTTTTCTATCAAACAAACCCCCATCATAAGCCGCACCCACAGCAGTAGTTCCAGTTGCAGCTAATCCTAAAGTTCCCTTAATTAAAACAGACATTCCTTACACGGTACATCAATCCAATACATTCTTGTAATTCTCATTCTCCAATTGGTAAGCTGGCTTTTGAGAATATTCAACACATTTATCTTTGTAATCATTGGGAAGCTCATTTCCTGACTTCTTATTTTTCCACTCACTCAGCTTTCAAGGATCTTGATTCTCTTCTTTATCTTTATTTTGGGTCTTATAAATATTCCATGCCGCTTTTCAGGCATCCTCTTGATCAGAACCATCCTTACTTAGCAACCTCTTCCCTTTCCCATACTCAGAGATTAAGTCACTTACTAAGGTATCTCTAGTACAGTAAGCTAAAACTTGCTCATACAAAGGATCGCTTGAACCGTCAACTTCTAACTTACTATTGGAATTACATTTAGAAATGAAGTCATCCGTTGCATTTGTCTCATCAACGGTAGCTGACGGCTTAGTTCAATCCTTTAAATTTCAAATGTCCTTGATCTTGTCTTTATTGGCTTCCCTATATGCTTTATAAGCCTTCTTCCAAGAATCATCTGAAACGGATTTAGAAGTAATAAGACGCTTATTAGGGTGAGATGTCTTTAATAAAACAGCAATCTCTACTTTCTTATCTTTAAAAAAATCAGTACCTAAGTAGATTCCTCCTGTGACGGCAGTACCAATAACAGCCGTTGCCGAAACAACTTTAGCTAAATGTGTCATTTCTATTTAGTACATCACTCAAAAACTCGTTGATACTCCTCATCAAAGCTACTGTCAGAAGACTTCAGCTCTAACTTAGAAGTACACTTAGCCTTAAAGTCATCAATCACAGTATCATTTGAAGCTTTAGCCGGATCTAAATCCTTTACTTTTCAAATATCATTCCCTTTAGCAACCTCTTTATTCTTCTCCAAATAAAGTTTCCAAGTAGCCTTTCATCCTTCTACATCATCACTACCAATAACTTTCCTTCCCGAATCAGAAATCCAATCCTTAATGGAAGCATATCTAGTACAGAACTCCAAAACCTCTTTGTAAAGATCATTATTAACCCCATCTACCTGTTGTTCCCCATGAGATGAACAAGCTTGAACGAAATATGATGGAGCATCCTCTTCAGAAATTGTTGTATCACTAGCTATAGAGGTTCAACCCGGTAGTTTTCAAATATCCTCACCAACTTTACTGTCTTTGTTCTTAGTTCTATACGCTTTCCATGCAGCTTTTCAAACCACATCAGAATTTGGGATAGAAGACTCTATTAACTTCTTCTTTGGATTTAACTGCTTAAGTAACTTTGATATAACTGTCTTTGAAGGCTTCTCTTCCCGACCTTTAAAGACGCCCCCCATATACAAAGTCCCGACAGCTGTAGTTCCTGCTACGGAGAAGCCTAAAGTGGCTTTAGTTAGTAAATGCATCTCTACTTAGTACATCATGCAAGAACATTTCTGTAATTCTCATCATCTAGTTTATAGGCCGGTTGTTTGGCCTTTTCTGCACACTTGGTTTTGTAATTAGTAGGAAGCGTATCCCCGGCCCTCTTACTTTCCCAACCTTCAACTCCCCAAGGATTCTTGCCAGATCCTCCACCTACATTATTCTGTGTTCTGTAAGCTTTTCATGCATCTTCTCAACCTGTTTCCTTATCAGAACCATTAGCTGAAGCATCTAATAACCTTCTTCCAGTTTTCCCCTCTTCAATAAGATCACGAACCGTAGTATTCCTTGTGCAATAAGCTAAAACTTGTCTATAAAGTGGATCATCTTTTCCATAAACATTCAACTGTCCATTAGATTTACATTTGGCAATAAATTCGGAAGTAGCATCAATTAATTCTTGAGAAATTGAAGAACCTACTCCCAAACCCCATACATCCTTTCCAGATTCTCTGTAAGACTTATAAGCAGCTTTTCAATAATCATCACCTGCTTCGGAAGTAGTTATAAGCCTCCTTTGGGGATCCACTTCTTTCATCAAAGACGATATATTTACCGGCGTAGATTTAAACAAATCAGAGCCAAAATAAATCCCACCTCCAGTCGCAGTTCCAACAACAGCTGTCACAAAAACAGCTTTAGTTAAAAGAGTCATACCAACAAACTACCTTTATAAAACCTATTCTTGTTTTCTCATAAACACACAATCAGAATCTGCTATTTATTTTCTAATATATGAAAAAGATTTCAATTCCATTCACTCAAAAGTCCACGATATTGACAAATATCAGTAAATATTGAATTTTGAGAGGTTGGATGGGATACTTAAATATCTTGTGTTAAATATAAAATTTAGAAATTACTTTTTTTGAATTTAACAATATCTTTAAAGGTATCTACATACATTAAGAATCTACTCACATGAATTTAAGAAGGTAAATCTCTCTAAATCCTATGTCTAAGCTTTATTTTTTACAGGCAAAAAGTAAAGTTAAGAAAGCCTATGCAGATGCTCAAGTAGCCTTAAACAAAAATAGGTTCTCCAACAAATTCGGGAACAGAGTGAGAGACCTAGTTGGTTTCTGAAAAATGTACATCTATATTCAACTTGCAGAAACCTTCCTTAAGTTCTTCTTTCTTTTTCAACCTAAGCCCACACTTTACACACTTTTTGATTCCAACAAGGCGATGGTCATTATATCAATGGGAGCGTATTTCTTCCTAATGATGCCTCTTTTTTTGGTTATCAACTCTATGGATGCCTATAAAACGATAATGACTTTGTATGCAGTTGATGGATCGAATGAAGTAGATAAATCTAAATTAAATGAATATCAAACTGCATTGGGTTGTATTATCACTGGACTTATAGTATCAAGATTAGGCAGTAATATAGTCTTCCTAACAGCAGATATTGTGATGCTAATGTTTAAATTTGTGTTTTACAAAAGAACCCTAGAATATACGGAATACTCATCTTTACGATAAAAACTGGGGATTCACAGGAAAAGTTCATTCTTATTAACTTTTTTGAAAGATAAGAAAATAAAGATCATAAGTTTGCAAAACTTAACTATGTTATGTGAAGCTGTTTTTGAAATTAAATAACTAATGGTTGCAGAGGGTACTTTAAAAATGATCTTATTAGGGGTCGTTGGGTCAGTGGGCGCGGGTATAAGTGGATTTAGAAACTATTTAGGATCTTCGTGAAGAGCTGTTTCTAAAACTGGAAGGACAAATTGGAAATTAAGAAGTTGCTCTATTTACAAAGCTGAAGGATTTAATTTAATCCTTACTAAGGAAGGGGCGTATGTCAAAAGTATTCAGTATCAAAGTGATGCAGAAGAATTCTTAAACGGAATAAATAGCAGAGTCGATCAGACATTTAAAAAAGCCGTAACAGATAGATGTGTCAGTCTGTTTGATAGAAGAGCTAAAGATAGGAATATCTACGTCTGACGGGGAAAAAGTGACAAGTTTGAACTAGGGGATGAAAAATGATACTATACTCCTATTCTGCAAAAAGATTGACTATCAGAAGCTCTAAAAAATCCCGAAAATCACAAATAAAGTTAAATTATCTGTTTAGCTTTAAGAGGTATTCCAGCTAAGACTGTTCCTTTGGTCTATCTTTAGAACAATAGGTGATTGCTCTTGTTACGGAAGGATGTTTTGGGTTTCCGGTCTTTACATTAAACTCCTTAGAGCATTTATCCTTAAATTCACCATTCATATTACCTTCATTGTAACTACCGTTCTTTAAATTCCAAAAATCATCTCCACTTGTATAATACTTTTTCCATAAATCATTCCAACTACCATTATCAGCTAACTGTTTACCTTCTTCCCACGCAAAATCCGATACCAAAGTATCTCGAGTACAGTATTCAAGTACTTGTTCATACTTATAGTCATCAATGCTCAAGACCTTTTCCTTAAACAAAGCCTCACACCCATCCATAAATTCATTTGGAGCATCTCCATTTCCAGAGGAAGATAAATTTACTGAAAAAGGATTCTTATCCAAGCCAGAATAGGCCGATAAATATCTTTGTCAGGCGCTTTTTCAATCAGGATCTGATCCTTTTCTAGCCTTAAAAAGAAGTCTTTTATCGGGACGATGCTTCTCTAACAAAAGAGATATCGGTTGAGGAATCCTAGAAGATCCAATACTTAACTTAACAATACCCGCAACAGCTGTTAAACTCAAAGCACCAGCCACCCCTTTTAAAACTAATGGATTCATTCTCTATTACGTACAGTAAGATAAAACTCTCTGTACAGAATCAGATCCAAACTTACTCTCCTTTAACTTCGATTCCGTTTCACATTTATTTCTAAACTTCTCTGGAGCATCCTCCTCTGTTACAGAAGACCATGTATTATCTGATATTTTCCATTCATCTTGCCCTACGCCTTTGTTCTTATTGGCTTCTCTATACTTAGTTCATAAAGCCTTTCATTCACTACTCTTACCATCTCCTTTTTCTCTTAAAGACCTACCAGATTCTTTCACCAAATCCTCTACTAAAGTGTCTCTTGTACAATACTTGAGGGCATTTTCATATAAAGAATCAGATCCATTAGATACTCGTAAATTACCTTGGTAAACGCATTTAGAAACAAAGTCATCGGGGGCATTATCCCCACTCTGCACAGACTGAGTAACCTTAGATCAGGTCTTTATTCCCCAAGGATTAGATTCTTTATTGTTATTTCTATAATTGGCTCAGGCATCTTTTCAAACCTGATTTGAAGCTTCAATATCAGAAGTAAGAAGTCTTTTATCTGGATTCAAATCTCTAAGTAAGGTTGAAATAGTCTTTTTTTCTATCTTCTGTTCTCCCCTAAATAAGTCAGTTCCAAAATATATAGTTCCCGTGGTAACTGTTGCACCCGCCACCAATCCCAAAATAGCCTTTCACAAAAGTACAGAATTCATAGATAGTAGCTACCTACACTAAATTACTTATTAGTGGTGCATCAGGAAAGAACATTCTTATAATTCTCATTTTCCAATTCAAAGGCTGGCATCTTTGCCTTTTCATCACACTTAGTTTTGAAATCTTGTGGCAAATCATTTCCTCCCTTCTTAGAGTCTCAATCACTAAATTCCCAAGTATCTTTAGATTTTCCAGAAATATTATTACTTGTCTTATAAAGTCCTCAAGCTGCATTTCAAGCTTCAGTATCCTGTCCGTTCACACTACTTATAAGCCTCTTGCCTGAACGCTCCTCAATTAAATCCTTAACTAAAGTATCTCTAGTACAGTACCGAAGAACTTGTTGGTAAAGGAAATCATCCTCCCCTTCTACCTCTACCAATTGATTGGAATTACATCTAGATATGAATTCTGTAGTTGTATCCACTTCATTAGATACTTCAGAAGGTCTAGTTCACCCATCTAATTTTCATGAATCTTGACCTTTATCGTGGCCCTTATTCTCTTCTCTATAGATCCTATATGCTTTCTTTCAATATACATCAGAAATGGAATTTGATGTAATAAGTCTCTTTTGTGGATGCTTCTTTGCAATTAAAGAAACTATAGTTTTTTTAGTAACAACATTTTTCTCTCTAAATAAATCTGTTCCAAAATAAATGCTTCCTGCGGTAGTGATACTAGCAGCGACAAGAGTGGATGTTACTTTAAAAACGGGAGTCATTGTTATTTAACACCAAAGACGTTGGCTAAGAATTTTGTTCTTTCGGCCTATCTGTAGAACAATAATTTATGACCCTTTCAACAGACGGGTGTTTCATATCTCCTGTCTTCACATTAAACTCCTCAGAACACTTAGTTTTGAATTCATTAGGCATATCATTTTCATCCTTACTGTTCTTCAAATTCCAAAAATCATCGCTATTTTTATAATATTGCTTCCACAACTCCTTAAGTCGAGTATCATCAGCTAATTGTTTACCGGCAGTTCACGTAAAATCGGATACTAGAGTATCTCTAGTACAATATTCAAGAGCCTGTTCATACTTATCATCATCCACACCTAAGACTTTCTCATTAAATAAAGTCTCACATCCCTCCATAAATTCATTTGGAACATTATCATTTTCGGAAAAAGATAAATTTACAGAAAAAGGGTTCTTTCCTGACCCAGAATGTGCTGACACATATTTCTTTCAAGAATTTTTTCAATCAGAGTGACCAGCACCCCTTGCTTTAAAAAGAAGTCTCTTATCAGGGCGATTCTTTTCTAACAATAGAGATATTGGTTGAGGAATAGAAGATCCAATACTTAACTTAACAACACCTGCAACAGCTGTTAAACCTAAAGCCCCAACCGCTCCTTTTAAAACTAATGGATTCATTTTTTGCTAAATACAAAAAATAACACTTTACGAGAAAGCTACTTCAACTAATGTGGAAGAAGTCATATCTATAAATTAGCGGTGCATCAATCTAATACACGCTCGTAATCCTCAACCAATAAAGAACCAGAATAAGCACTTACGGAAGCCTTCTCAGTACACTTATTCTTAAAAGAATCAGGAGCATCATTCTGACCATGCTTCTCTTGTCAATCCGTTAAAGCCCACTTATCCTTTCCAGTTGTTTTATCTGCGTTTTTAGATTTATAGGAATCTCAAGATGACTTCCATTCAGAAGTATCTTTTCCGGAAGTTTTATCTAAAAATCTCTTAGAAGCACTATCCAAAACCAAATCCTTAATTAAGGTATCCCTTGTACAATAATTTAGAAATTGAGAATATAAGGGATCCTTTTCATCCTCTACCATACCTTCACTCTTTTCATAACAACGATTAATAAAATCGGATGGAGGCACATCTGTACCATCCTTTTTCGCTCCTTCCACATTCAAAGATCAGGAGTTACTATTAGAGAGCAAATAATTTTTTCATGCCGCTTTTCAAGTGGGATCTGAATTAGAAATAGTTTTTGAAATTAAACGTTTCTCAGGATTTTTCGCTTTCAATAGGGAGAATAAAGATGATTTCTCAACTCCTTTTAAAAAATACTTAGATCCCGCGAAAATACCTCCACCTATTGCAGAACCCCCAACCAGAGAGCCTAAAGCTAACTTAGATGAAAAAGAAAGTGACATACCTTACCCCTCAACAGTACATCAATTTAAAGCATTCAAATACCTCTCATCATCCGTTTTAAAAACCTCCTCTAAAATTTTGGAGTCGCAAGTAGTTTTGTAATTATCTGGAAGAACATCTCCAGAATGCTTAGTCTCTCAATCTTTTAATTTTCAAATATCTCCATCTTTAGTCTTAACGGAATTTCTAGATTTATAAACATCCCAAACTTTCTTTCAATTTGCCTCTTCATTTTGATCAGTTGACTTCAATATCTTCCGGCCTTTATTATTTTCAGAAATTAGATCACTTACTAAAGTAGCTCTCGTACAATAACTTAGAACTTCACGGTACACAGCATCTTCAACTCCCTCCACTGCTAAAGAGCTCTTTATTGAACACTTATCAACAAAGTCTTTCGGAGCGTCCACATTAGAATCTACAGCACTTGAAGTTTGACTTCAACCCGTAATTCCCCAAGGATTAGTTGTTTTATTCGCCTCTCTATAAGCCTTCCAAGCCTCCTTTCATGCCTTATCTCCAATGGGAGCGGAGAAATCTATTAATCTCTTTTCTGCATTCTTTTCCTTCAAAAGAGACGAAATGGTCTTTTTAAGAAGATTAGATCGTTGTTTAAGTAAATCTGTTCCAAAATAAATCCCTCCGATTGAAGCGGTTCCGACAATAGCAACAGAAGCTATTTTAATTACGGGAGTCATGTTATTTAGTACATCAAGAAACTACATCCTTGTAGTCTTCATTATCAACGCTATAAGCTTTAGAAGTAGACTTAGAGCTACATGTACTCTTAAAGTTAGCGGAGATAGTTCCGGAGACACTATTGCTACCCCAGTCTGATAGTTTTCACTTATCTTTATCCTTCTCCTTTACCTTATTGTCGTTTAAATATTGCTGTCATGCAGCATTCCAACCACTAGTATCCCCATCTTGAAGCAACTGCTTTCCAGTTCCGGAAATATTCTCAGTTATTAGGTCCTTAACCAAAGTATCTCGGGTACAATACCTCAACACCTCTTTATAAAGATCGGATTCAATTCCGAAAGTCTTCTTAGATAATTGAGATTTACATTCGTTGATAAAAGAAGTAGGGGCTTCTACATCGTTATTAATAGTTTCGTTGTCAGGTTTTTTCCAATCGTTTAATTTCCACACATCTTCCCCAGGATTCTTATCCTTATTATCATATCTATACATCTTCCAAGCTGCCTTCCAAAGAGCATCAGTACCGGTTGTAGTGGTTATTTCTCTTTTATCGGGATTGGAAGTCTTAATTAATTTGGAAATTAATTCCTTCTCTTTGAATGAAGAAAAAGCTCCACCAGCATAAGCTGCCCCTGCAGCAGTAACTGTGATCCCGCCCAGTCCTAAAACACATTTAGTCAAAAATGGAGAAACAGCCATAATATCTAACCCTTAGCGCATCAAGCTAATTCATACTTGTAATTTTCTATATCTAATTTAAAAATAAGAATATTAGACAGATAAATATAGAGTCATTACTGAGATGGATTCCTATCTTTAGAACAATAAGTGATTGTTCGTTCTACAGAAGGATGTTTCGCATTTCCCGTCTTCACATTAAACTCAGCAGAACACTTAGTTTTAAAATCTTGGGGCATACTATTTTCTCCTTGATTCTTTTTCAAATTCCAAAAATCATCACTATTTGCATAATACTTCTTCCATAATTCCTGCAATTGACCATCATCGGCTAACTGTTTACCAGCTTCCCATGTAAAATCCGACACCAAAGTGTCTCGAGTGCAATATTCAAGTACTTGCTCATATTTATCGTCCTCAGAGCTTAAGACCTTTTCTTTAAACAAAGCCTCACATCCTGCCATAAATTCATCGGGAACATTACCATTTGCAGAAGTTAAATCTACCGCAAAAGGATTCTTTCCTGATCCAGAATATGTCGACACATATCGTTGTCAGGCGCTTTTTCAATCAGCATCACCGGAGCCCCTTTCTTTAAAAAGAAGTCTCTTATCGGGACGATTCTTCTCCAACAAAAGAGATATTGGTTGAGGAATAGAAGATCCAATACTTAACTTAACAACACCCGCAACAGCTGTTAAACCCAAAGCTCCAACCGCTCCTTTTAAAACTAACGGATTCATTCCTTACCAAGTAAAAACCGAAGGAATCATATCTATGCATTGGTGGTACATCACTCTGATACAAGCTCGTAATCCTCAACTAATGAAGATCCAGAATAGGCATTTGCAGAAGACTTCTCAATACACTTATTTTTGAAAGAATCTGGCGCACTTGATTCACCATATTTTTGATTTCAATCACTAAGAGTCCACTTATCCTTATTTTGTTGATTATTAGTGTTCTTATCTTTATATGCTTTTCAAGCGGTATTTCATGCTTCAGAATCTGTGCTTCCGGAATTAACCAGAAGTCGCTTAGAAGTGGAAATCAGATCTTTTATTAATGTGTCTCGAGTGCAATAATCCAGCACCTCTTTGTATAAAGGATCTTCTGAATTAAGAACTTCTGAACTATTTTGAGAAATACACTTAGAGATGAAATCGCTGGGGGCATTAATATCCCCTTGAACATTGGAATCGACCCTAGTTCAAGATGCAATTCCTCAAGGATTAGATTCCTTGTTTTGATTTCTATACTTAGCCCAAGCATCCTTTCACGCCTTATCAGAAGGCTGTTCAGAAGAAGTAAGTAGTCTCTTCTCAGGATTACTCTTTTGAATTAAAGAAGCAATGGAGCTCTTCACCGATTTAGGATCTTTCTTAAATCAATCAGTTCCGAAATAAATAGCCCCAGCTGATGCTGTACCAACCGCAACGAGAGTGGATGCTATCTTAACTATTAAGGCCACAATTACTTAGTACACCAACCTATAAAATTCGCATAATCAACATGTTTCTTATCCCCAGTCTTGGTTTCCAACTTCTTCTTACATTCATCTTTGAAAGTCTGAGGAGCCCCTGTCTTACTTTTCTCTTGTTCCCAATCAGTTAACTCCCAAGTATCCTTCCCGCTTTTTCCGTTATGGCTATCTTTATAAGACTTTCAAGCATTATTTCAACCCTCAGAATCTTCAACGCCTACCAATGAAGTCTTTCCTAAGGTCTCAGAGACCAAATCTTTAACTAATGTCTCTCTAGTACAGAAATCCAAAACCTGCTTATAAAGATCATCATTAACATCAAACACATCCAAATCTTTCTTGGAAGAACAAGAATCAATAAAGGATTGAATAGTATTCTCTAATTGGACATCACCAACCGGCTTACTTCAACCATTCAAGCCTCAAATATCCTTCTCTACGTTCTTACTTCTCTCCCTATATAACTTCCAAGTAGTCTTTCAATGGGAATCAGACAAATCCGTAGCGGTTATTAATCTTCGTTCTGGATTTGCAGATTTTAAAAGAGAAACTATGGTTTCTTTCCTGGGAGTATTAGAAGATTTAAATAAATCAGTTCCGAAGTAAACTCCTCCGGCTGAAGTGGCTCCAACAACAACTGCGGATGTTATCTTAATTGCGGGAGTCATAATTATTTAGTACATCAAGCCAAGACTCCTTTGTAGTCTTCATTGTTTAAATCAAAAGTCTTAGTTTGTGTCTTAGCAGCACACTGACTTTTGAAATCATTTGGCAAAGCATTTCCATCTTTCTTGGACTCTCAACTTTCTAACAGTCAAGGGTCTGCACCAACTTCTTTGTTCTTATTTTGTTGCCTATAAGATTCTCATGCATCAGCTCAACCACCACTAGTATCTTGGGGATTGGAGGAAGTATCTAGGAGAGTTTTATCTGAATGGTTTTCTGCAATTAAATCGATTACTTGCGTATCCTTAGTACAGTATCTTAGAACCTCCTTGTAAAGGGAAGAATTAGTTCTAATTGTCTTATTAGATGATCTTTCATGACATTCACTTACGAAGTGAGCTAGAGCAGGGGTGTTGTTATCTATATCGTCGGAATTTGGTTTAGTTCACCCTTCCAGTTTTCACAAATCCTCTCCAGGATTCTTATCTCTATTATCCTCTCTATACAGCTTCCAAGCTTCCTTTCAATGGGAATTATTTACATCCTTAGTAACTATTACCCTCTTGTTAGGATTTGCAGTTTTGATTAAATAAGAGATTACTTCTTCCTTATCTTGAGCGAAAGGAAAAAATCCCCCAGCATAAGTTGCTCCTGCAGCAGTAACGCTAGCCGCAACCACCCCTAGAGTTGCTTTCGCCAAAACCGAAGAAGTCATATCTATGCGTTAGTGGTACATCACTCCGATACAAGGGAATAATCTTCTACTAAAGATTTCTGAGAATAAGCCTTGTTGGTAGATTTATCCACACATTTTTTCTTGAAAGAATCCGGAGCGTTCGACTCACTATGTTTTTTATCCCAATCATCAAGAGCCCACTTATCTCCGTTTTTTGATGTATTAGTATTCTTAGATTTATATAAGGCTCAAGATGCATTCCATTCACTTGTATCCTTATCAGAAGCATTAACAAGAATTCTCTTGGAGCCAAAAATTAGATCTTTGATTAATGTATCTCTAGTGCAATAATTTAAAACCTGAGAATAGATAGTATCCTGTTCATTATCAACTGAAATATTGCTTTTATCTAGGCACTTCTGAATGAAATCGGATGGAGCATTATCAGTTCCATTAGGTTGTTTGTCTCCCCCATCAATGGACCAAATATTACCTCCACTAGTCAAATAATTCTTTCATGCCGCCTTTCACTCTGACTCCGATCCAGTACTAGATTTCTCAATAAGTCTCTTCTCTGGATTTTTCTCTTTCAAAAGGGAAGAAATAGATTTCTTTTCGGGATTTTTTCAAAGATATTGGGATCCAACTAAAAGTCCTCCAACTGCTACAGAGCAAGAAGCAAGAGAGCTGGCAACTAATTTAGTAGTTGAAGAAATAATCATAGCTAAACAGGTATGGTACATCAATTCAAGACATTAAGGTATTTCTCATCATCTGTCCGGAATACCTCTTCTGCGAACTTGGTATCACATGTAGTTTTGTAATTTGAAGGCAATTCGTCTCCACTCTTCTTATTGCTCCAATCTGTTAAAGATCAAGTATCGCTAGCTTTGTTGATATTTTGTTGTTTATAAACATTTCAGACCTTTTTCCAATCGGAATCATCACCGGAACTAGATGATTTCAATAACTTCCTACCTTTATTATTTTCAACAATTAAATCACTTACTAAAGTAGCTCTTGTGCAATACTTAAGAACTTGTTGATAAAGGAAATCGTTATTCTTGGAAGCCTCTAAATTAGAGTTAGATTTACACTTATTTATGAATTCTTCGGTAGCATCAGTTTCTTGAACATCACCACTGTGCTTAGATCAACCATTTAACTTCCAAGAGTCTTGACCTTTTTCCCGCTCCTTATTTTCCTCTTTATAGACCTTATATGCTTTCTTTCATGCATCATAAGATACAGAGGAAAAACTAATTAATCTCTTACTTGGATTCTTCTCTCTAATTAAATCTACTATGGTCTTTCTATTTCTAAATAATTCAGTACCCAAGTAAACTCCTCCGACTGAAGTGGCACCCACAGCGACCGATGTCGACACTACCTTAGCTGCAACGGTCATGTTTATTCAAAAAAGTAACCATAAAAATTAGCGTTCAACTCCTGATAAAATCAATTTTTTATTTATTGGAATCATCAAAATTAAGTCCTAAAACTACTACAGAAGTTAAGGCAAGAAGGAGGCTAGTTGGAAGTAATCAAGGCACATCTCGTTCGCATTTAGAAGAATACTTAGTCAAATCTAAAGCCCTCCTTTCCATTTGAAAAAAGCTTTTAATACTCCACATAATTCTCAAAGTTTCCGTGATAGCAGCCATAGCTGTTGGAGGACTAGGAGCTTATATGTTAAGTCAAGGAAGTGGAGATCCATCTTCAATGCTAGTTATATTGGTCATAGTTATAGTTATTACATTACTTTCACTATTGGTAATGGGAGTTGTTTCCATATATAGAATAATCACTACTTTCTTGTGCATAGGAAGAACCGTAGAATTAATAGATGATGCAAAGACTAAGACGTCCCTTAAAGAAGGAAGTAATATCTTGGGACTTATGATGGCATCTATAGTTGTCTATGCAATTCCAGGCATTAATGCAATTGGATTTATTGCTAATTGAATATTGAAGTATCTTTTCTATAGAAATTACAAGAAGATCACTAATAGTGAGTTTGTAAGTTGAAATTAAATTCAGAATCGGTAACTTACGTAAGAGTAGAAAGGACAATAGATGATCCTTGAGTTGAATTTATAAGTCGTTCTAGGAACTTAATTGCTTTTTGAAAGAAGTCTTTAGTATTTGAAATTATTGGAAATATTGGGTTTCTTTTATTCCTATATCGATTACTAGAAACTCGATCATCGAGTAACGTCTCACCAGCATCAGATGTACTAAGGGCACTATTATTGATATTGGTGATAGTGTGAGCAATAGCATCCATTGTTATATTGGTAATGGGAATAGTAAAAGTAATAACTACCTTTCTATGCATAAATAGAGCATTAAACCAATATCCCGATATCAAAGCAAAATGTCTATTAAGTGAGTGTAAAGCTTCCCTAATAGGGGTAGCTTCTTCAACTATTATTTGCAGCTTAATTGGTTGTTCAATTGCCGGATACTTAATTCCACTAGCTTTAAAGTTCTGCTACTACAAGACTTGTAAAGAAATAATTCCTTAAGAAATGGAAAGACAATTTCAGACAGTCAAAGAGGCAATAAATCAAGACTTCTTCTTTAATAATCTCTCTAATCGTATAAAGGATCTAATTGACTTTTGAAAACTATCCTCAATAACTCAATTCCTAGAGGTATTCCTATTTGCCCTAATAATAGTTAAACAACAATCAATCTCTCTGGATCCCTCAGATTTTAAAGCGGAGGGTATCTCTATCTCTATGGCAATATTGATGCTGTTGCTTATCTTATTTTCAGTAGTAAATGTGATTGATATTTACAAACAAGTAATGACTGCTTTCGCCATAAATAGAGTTATTAACATATCTATGATAGATGGAGATATAGTGAAATTAAATGAATTACGAATTGTGCTAATAGCCTCTTTATCTTCCATCATTACCCGAATCATATTCAAAGCAACAATCCTTCCCTTCTTAGGAATGGTATCCTTTGGTATAAAGGGATTCTTTTATTGAAAAAGTATACAACTAAGGAAAATCAACCTTATTTCCTAATTGCACAGAGTTTCTCGGCTTTAGAGTACTTGTCATCAAAGCCATCACTGAAAGTCTTTGAATCCCCCTCTAATAGACTCTTACACCCTTTCTTAATAGCAACTTTTCTCTTAGATTTATCTCCCGCAGCAGTCGTTAAATCATTCTCTATTCCAGAAAGATCTCCATCCCTATAAACAGACTCTTTTTTTATCCACTCACTATCATCATTATTGGAGCCTTCTGAATTATCAAGAACCCTAAATCCTGTATCTTCCAACCTTTCCTTCAAACTTCTAACAACTACGCACCATCTTTTGGCTTTGGAATAAGAAGAATCAGAATACTTCCCGGAAAGAACTTTGGAACATTCCGTTTTTAGCTTCTCTATATTAGCGTCATCAGAAGTGGCATCTAGAGGAATGGAGAACTTATATTGAGAAGGAATTGTGTCCTTCTTATATTCAGTGAGAACAGCCGATCAACCTTCATTATTCTCCTTTCCGGCCTTTAAAGGAAGGATTTTAAATTTATCCTTTAACAGTCTGTCTTCCAAGGTTGTTTTATTGTTATAGATATAAATTAAATATCCGCCTCCTGCAAAAGATCCCGTCAGTCCGACCCCAGCAACAGCTTTAGATACAAAATTCATAAAACTTAACCTAATAATAAAGAAAATAAATAACTTGTCAAGCTGCTTACTACTTTTTATATGTCAGCCATTACTAAAGGGGTTGTTTCTTTATTATCTGTTGGTGGAGTTGGAGTAATAGGTACAGGTATTTATCTTCTTAAGCCTTTCAAGACAAAGAAAGTATCAATCAACGATATATTAAGGAAACAAGAAATATTCACTCTTCTTAAGGGGGAGGATGCCAAATGGGCAGAAGCTTGAAAAAATTATCAATCTAAAAATAAAGGCAAAAAGAAGGGCGAAGATACTTGGAAATTGACAGATTGAGTGGGGGATAGTTCTTCCATAGGAGATCCTTTTAAAAATGAGTGTAATAAGAGACTATCTCTTGAAGTAAGTGGGGAGGAAGATCCACTCTTTAAGGAATTTAAAGAAATGTGTATGAGAAAAACAACTGTTACCGATAAGCTGGAGAAAGAAGGATATGAATTTTTAAAAGTTGATGACTCCAATAATTCCTTATGAACTGCAAATTTCCAAGCTTATAAGAATGCCAAACCAGAAGAAAAAGTGGCAGGTATAGATATAGGTCAATCTGAAATACATAGTAATAATTCACATTTAACTAAATTTAAAAATGCTTGTCAGAGTTCAGTGGCTAAAGCAATAGATGAAGTTTCTTACTCCAATACTAAAAGGTGGTGCGCTAAAAAGAAATAATGAATAAGGGTTGACTAATCTTGGGGGGAGTAGGCGCAACAGGGGCTGCTGCCACAGGGTTGGCTCTTAATAAAGACAAGATATTTAGAACTCAAAAAAACTACAGTATTTCTAACTTACTAAATCGAGAGTATAAAGTGCTTATCTCTGAAGATGAATCGGTACATTGAGATAATAAATGAAAAGAATATCTTGCTTCAGAAGCTAATGAATGAAATATTCCGGAATGAAAAAGTAAGACTGATCCATCTTCCATTCCTCAATCCTTCAAAAATAAATGTTCCAATATCTCAAGTAAGAAAGTCTCTGGAGTGGAGGATCCTACTTATGGGGAAGCAGTTAAGTATTGCTCAAGAGATAAGGTAATGACTGATAGATTTAAAGAAGATGGTGTGGGATTACTATCTAAGACTGGAAAGGACGATGAATGAAATAATAGGTTTGATGCTTATAAGGTAATTGCAGATAATATGAAAATTAAAGGAATTGATATAAAGTCAACTGATGATAAAGGAACTAGTGGTAACTTAGATAAGATCAAAAATGGATGTCATGAAGTTTCTGCAAAACCTGTTAATGACGCAGATTACTCCTATGAATCTATAAAGAAATGATGTACTATTGCTAATAATACCAATTAACCAGCCCTCTTTTTAGAACAGTATTTAATAACTTTAGCTACAGAAGCATCCTTCTTATTCCCCTGAGCCTTTTCACTTTCTGCTTTACATTTTGTCTTAAATTTTTCTGGAGCATTATCATCGCTTGTTGCGCTTGTAATGTTTCAAAAATTATTATTCTTGTACTCTTTCCATAGATTATTCCAATCAGAATCAGACGCTATCTCATATCCTTGATCTCATATTAAATCCAATACTAAAGTAGGTCTAGTACAGTATTCCACAGCATAAATATACTTCTCATCATCCGTACTTGAAACAGATTCACGAAATAACTTCTTACACATATTTCTAAATTCTTGGGAGGCATTCTCTCCACTCATGTTTGTTAAGCGAAAAGGATTAGAATTTCCCGAAGAAAAATCGTTAGTGTACTTCTTTCATACGAATTGTCAAACGGGAGTTGCGCCACTAAAATCTTTATGGTAACCATCAAATAACAATCGTCTATCAGGCCTTCTATCTTGAATTCACCTAGATATAGTTCTTGGTCCGGAAGGACGAACTGAAGAAGTAAATACTCCTGAAACTAGTGCAGAAGATGCAAAGCCTAAAGCTCCTTTAGCTGCTAAATTCATATAGAAAATGGAGGAAACACCTTTTAATAATAGAAATTAGAAATTAGAAATTTATCTTAAGTAAAGAGCTTTAAATATCTCTATGGATTTGGAAATCCTTTTCATTTACTATATAACTCCTTTGGTAATTCTTGAATGAAAATAAGATTAAAACCCACTTACTCTCCCGTGGAAGCTTAGCTATTCACGAAGCTAGTAAATCTCTATCCCTACTTCAGAAAACGATGTTCTAATTAACTCTCTTTTTAGAACAATATTTAAACACTCTATTTACAGAGACATCTCTCTTATTTCCTGAAGTCTTATTAGCTTCTTCTTCGCATTTCTTCTTAAATCCTTCTGGAGCTTCTCCATTGCTACTGCTATCACTAATATTTCATACATTGCTATCCTTGTACTTTGCTCATAGTTTCTTTCACTCATCCGTGTTATTATCCTTAGGAACTATCTCATGACCCGATTCTCATATTCAATCAGATACTAAAGTCGATCTAGTGCAGTATTCAACGGCCCAATTGTATTTCTCATCATCTGTGCTGGAGGCCGATTCATTAAAAAATAACTTCCTACATGTATCCCTAAATTCCTTCGGTGCATTATCACCCGTAAGTTGCGTTAAAGAAAAAGGATTTGAAACTCCTGCAGGAAAGTCGTTTCTATACTTCTTTCACACGAATTTTCAATGGTCAGAAGAACCATCGAAAACTTTGTTATAACCATCAAACAACATTCTTCTGTCGGGCCTTGTTTCCCGGATCAACTTAAATATGGTTTTCGGACCTGCAGGACGAACGGCAGAAGTAAATGTACCAGACACCAATGCAGAAGACACAAAGCTCAAAGCTCCTTTAGCTGCCAGAGTCATCTAAGATATATTCTTAAGGAAGTGTAGGAAGCAGTCTTCTAAAAATTGAAATTCATCTTGAGTAAAAAAGTCCTCCAGTCTTTGAAAGGTGGCGTACTTCGATAGAAGAACATCTCCCCCGAATTTCAATAGATATCCGTGAAATACCTTTCCATATATATCATCTAAATATTTAAGAATGATTGCCTGATCAGCGATCTTCCGTCTGAATATTAACTCTCTAGAAATGGAAAGGATTAAATCTTTTTTAGAGAGTAAATCCTCTACTCTCAACGTATAAACTAGGCCTTTGCTAGGATTAATAATTTTCAAACTCTTTATGGAGGAGAAATAGACTCCCTTCTTCTCATAGAAAGGAGAGTCTATTCTACCTAAGAGATAATAAGTAATAACATGAATTCAGTCAAACAAGTTAGGTTCCGATTCCAAGACTCTAATATCTATAACTGAGTTAGAAGTTACTAAGTCTATCTCCCCTGCCGGAATAAATCCCAACTCTCTAAACTTAAAATCCTCTACTATTTCCTTTCCTTCAAAAGATAATAAGTATCGCAAGCAGAATTTAGCCCTACTCCCAATATCCTCAACCACATGTTGTGGAATTGAATCTATAAGCGATAACCTCCTCGTTAAAGCATTGAGGAACGATGGAGATTTAAATTCATCTCAAGATACACCTCTAAAGTGAAGTAAAAACAGTATGGAACGTACTGATTCGTGATCGATACCATTACATATATCTATATTCAGATAAAAGCTATCCCTCAGATCCCTTATTACAGAAGTAGTTTTCCCATGCCACCCATCTTTAAGAGAATGGGAAATTATAGAGTGAAGAAAATCCTTTCTTATATGAGCCTTTACTAAATACTCTACAGCTAAATTTGATAACTCCTCATCTACTAAATCATCCTGATATCTCCTATATTTAGGAATGGAAAAATCTTTAACTACAGCAATAGTTATGGGGATATTCCCCAAAGATACAAACTTAGACCTACCTAAAGACTTTGCTAAATGTCTTACAGAGTCCAATTCCTAGCTTTTAGTACACCAATGTAGAACGTCTTGATAATCCTTATTATCTAATGTATGAGCCTTAGATTTAGACCTCTTAGTGCATTCTTGTTTGAAAACTTGGGGGGCATCTGCTTGACTCTTCTGGCTATCTCATCCATTTAATGTCCAATGATCTTGACCGTTGCTCTTAGTAGAATACTTACCCTTGTAATCATCTCAAGTCTTCTGTCAAGCCTCCTTACCTTCAGACTCTCCAATTAACGATCTCCCATTCTCAGTAATTAAATCACTAACCAAGGTATCTCTAGTACAGTACTGAAGAACATTCCTATAATCCTCATCCTTTTCATCGAGTACTTCCTTATTAAGAAAAAATGCACACTTGTTCATAAATTCAACTGGAGCATTTTGATTTCCATCAACTGTAGAAGGTTTTTCCAAAGCTAAGGAAAAAGGATTCTTGCCATTATCCTTGTAAGCTTGTGAATACAACTGTCAAGCCTTCTTCCATTCGTCAGAAGATCCATCTGTAGAATTAGCAATTAACCTCTTTTCCGGATTCTTAGCTGCTAATAAATCCCTTACTAAGTGAGTTTTCGGTTTGGCAAATTCCCTATATAAAAACGTTCCACCTGTAGCCGCAACAGCCCCCAAACCAGCCACTCCAGCTCCCACCTTTCACATTACTTAGTACAATATTCCAAAACCTTTAAATACTCCGGTTGATCAAAGCTATGTGCTTTCATTTTAGACTTCTCTAAACATTTATCCATAAAGGCTGCAGGAACATTGTTTTGGTTTTTATTGTTAGTTCAATCCCCTATATTTCACTCATCCGTTGTAGCTCCATTGTTCTTAGTTTTATAACTGCCTCAAGTCTTTAATCAATCGGCGTTTGAGGGAGAGGTAGTATCTTTAACTAGTAAAGATTTTCCTCTAGTTTCACTTATTAAATCGCTAACCAAAGTGTCTCGAGTACAATAATTGAAAACAGCGGAATATCGTTCATCACTCTCATCAACAACTTCTTCCTTAGAAAGAGCCTCACACTTGTCCATAAAGGCAGTTGGGGCAGGATCCGAATCCGAGGAAGAATCCTTTCATTCCGATAAGTTTCAGATATTTTTCTTAGAATCTAAATAATCTTTCCACCCTTTCTTTCAATAATCTTCGGAACCCCCATTACTCTTAGTCATCAATCTTTTATCCTTACGTAAGTCGCTAATAAGGGTGGCAATTGACTTCTTCTCCTTAACACTAGGTTTAGAAATTTCTTTATAAGCGAAAACACCCCCAACAGCGGTGGCCCCTCCGGCTAATGTTCCAAGTGCTAATTTAACGGGTAAGGAAACAGACATAACAAGAAATTAAACAGTCTTAGTGCACCAATTTAACACATTTAAATAGTCATCTTCGGAGGAAGCCTCTGTTTTAGCTTCATACCTCTTTTTACATTCCTTTTTGAAAGACTCAGGAGCATCTGCATCCGAATGCTTAGATCCTCAATCACTCAAATTCCACTTATCCTTACTTTGTTCCTTATCAGTATTAGCATTCTTGTACTTTTGTCAAGACTCCTTTCACTTTCCTGCTTCTTCTGAAGTTTCAGATAGCAATGCTTTATTGGAATTTCTTTCAGCTATCCAATCATTAATTAATGCATCTCTAGTACAATAATTTAGAACTGCTTGATACTTAGCATCATTACCATCAACTACGTGTTCTTTAGATATGGAAGAACACTGACTCATGAACTCAGATGGTGCATTAGCATCTGAAGACTTCACCGTCTCGTTTACTAATGAAAAAGGATTACTATCTTTATCCTTGTATTTATCTCTGTAAGTCTGCCAAGTTGCTTTCCATTCAGTAGAATCACCTTTTAAAGATTCTGAAATTAATCTCTTATAGGGATGCACGCTCTTCAATAGTTCTCTAATAGAAGTAGTTGTCTTAACATGCTCACTAACAAGAAAGCCTTTTCCGAAATAAATAACTCCTGTGGTAGCAGTTCCTGCACCTAACGCACCTAAAGTGACTTTAGCTAATAAAGATGAAGACATTTATCTAGATTCAGAACACCAATTCACCACATCTTGAAAATCCTGAACAGATTTAACTCCCGCCTCCTCTCCCAACTTTTCCTTACACTTGACTTTAAGATTATCTGAAATAGTAGAATCGGCATTTTTCTTAGACTCTCAATCGCTTAATTGTCAAGTGTCTTGATTATTTCCCTTTCCAGAGTTAGCAGCTCTATAACTCTTTCAACTTTCACTCCAATTACCATTAGTTTCATCAATTAACTTTCTTCCAGATTCTGAAACTAAATCCTGTACCAAAGTATTTCTGGTGCAATACTTAATTACATCTTGATACCTACCATTCTTCTCATCTAAAACCAACTCTCTAGAGAAGGATTCACACTTGTTCATAAATTCAGTGGGAGCATCCTGGTTAGAAGTGGAATTTTTTAATTGTTCGGAATTTATAGATAGGGGGTTGCTTTCTTTATTCTGATACTCCTCTTTATACAACTTCCATACCGCCTGCCACTCCTTGGAATTTCCAGTTTCAGACTTAGAAATTAATCTCTTATCCCTATTAAGAGTTTTAATTAATTCATAAATAGGCTTCTTAGAGGGTGTCTTATAGACCTCCCTATAAACAAGAGCTCCGCCAGTAACGGTAACTCCTCCCACTAACGTTCCAATGGATAATTTTACGGGAAGCGACATATCTAATTAGTACACCAATCAACAGTATCTTTATAGTCCTTGTTGTTGGTGTCAAACATTTCTAATTTAACTTTTTCAACACACTTGGTCTTAAGTCCATTAGGAGCATCATCGGTATTATGGGTAGTTCACTCGGAAAGCTTTCACTCATCATTACCTTGAACTTTCGTAGAAGGATTTCTTTGTTTATATCTAGATCATGCGGACTTCCAACCTTCAGAGTCATCGGATCCGGTGCTAGAAAGTATTTTTCTATTAGGATAATTCTCGAAAATTAGATCTTTTACTAATGTAGCCCTAGTACAGTATTTAAAAACATTCTGATATCTACTATCCTTCTCATCAGCAACCCGCTCACTAGCAAGAAATGTACACTTATCTATGAATTCAGAAGGAGCTTCCTGATTTCCATCGGGATCAGTAGATGGTTTGTCAGTAGTTAAAGAGAAGGGATTCTGATTATTATTCTTGTAAGCTGTTAAATATAACTTTCAAGCCTCTTTCCACTCTGAAGAAGACCCTCCCAAAGATTTAGAAATCAATCTCTTCTCTGGATTCTTGGTTGCTAATAAATCCTTGATGGAAGAAGTGGTAGATTTAAGTAATCCTTTGTAAACTAAAGCTCCTCCCGTAGCTACAGCACCCGCCCCCAATACTCCAGCAACTACCTTTATCATTATTCGTCTTTAGTGCAATATTTAAGAACCTCTGTATAAGTCGGATGTTCCAGCCTATACTCTGAAATTTGAGATTTCTTTATACACTCATCGACAAATGAAGTAGGAACGTTCCCTCCCGACCTAGCTGAAGATCAATCACTTAGATTTCAATTGTTAGCATTTGTGTTAGGGTTATCCTTCTTATAAAGCTCCCAAACAGTCTTTCAATGTGAATCGCTTTGGAAATTATCTCCCTTGGTTAATAAAGTCTTACCTTTAGTTTCACGTATTAAGTCACTTACTAAGGTATCTCTTGTACAATAGGAAACTACCTGAGAAAATAAAGGATCTTTCTCACTATCTACCTCTTCAGAACTTTTAACTTTACATGCATCAATAAATCCTTGAACGGCATTTTGCTCAACAATAGAACTTGTTCCTTAGACCAACCCGCCACCCCTCAAGTATCGGAGTCTTTAGATTTATTGTCCTCCCTATATCTCTTCCAAGCAGCTTTTCAAGCAGGATCAGAAAGCTCGCTGTTAGAGATTAACCTTTTACTTTTCTTTAAGTTCGTAATAAGTTTAGAAATTGACTGCCTAGACGTAATGGATAATTTATTCATTTCTCTATAAACAAGAGAACCTCCAGCAACAGTAGCTCCCCCAGCCAAAACTACCACCGTTGCTTTCGCTGGTATAGAAATAGACATTACTTAGTACACCACTTTAATGTATCCAAATAATCATCACTCTGAGCTTCTAAAGTCTTAGTTCCAGATTTCTTCAAGCATTCATCTTTAAAAGACTGAGGGGCGTCAGCCGCCTCTTTCTGGGTACTTCAGTCACTTAACTTTCATTTATCTCCATTTTGCTCCTTATTAGGGTTTGTGTTCTTGTAATCATTTCACACTGTCTTCCACTGACTGGTGTCTCCAGAAGATGATAATAATGACTTCACAGGATTCTTCTCCTTTATAAGATCGCTAATTAAAGTATCCCTTGTACAATAGTTAATGACCTGCATATAAAGTGGATCTCTATCATTTTCAACTTCTACATCTGCTTTTAAAGAACAAGCACGTATGAAGTGAATTGGAGCATTATCGGAATTACCTATACTTCCGGTTGGTCTAGTTCATCCCTCTAAATTTCAAGAATCAGAATCTTTATTTAAATGTCCATCACGATATCTCTTTCACGCATCCTTTCAATGTTGATCAGAAACATTATCACCGGAAATTAGTCTCTTATGTGGACTAAAGCTTTGCATTAATTTTCTAATAGGAGTCATTTCTTTACGAGAATTCCTACTAATTAAATCTGTTCCAAAATAAATAGCTCCTGTGGCGGCTGTCCCTAATCCAACCATTCCCAAAAAGCTTTTTACTAATAAAGAAAGGGCCATTTACTTAGGAATGGAACATCAATTTACCACATCCTGATAATCATTAACAGAGCTGCCTCCAGATTTTCCCTCTAACTTTTCTTTACACTTTTTTGGAAGATCTTCTGAAACGGAGGAATCTTGATCTTTCTTAGTTTCTCAATCCGTTAACTGTCAAGTATCTTTACCTTTCTCCTTACCTTCATTAACTTTGCGATAATCTTTTCAAATTTCATTTCAATTGCCTCCAGAATCTGACACCAATTTTCTATTAGATTCCAAAATCAAATCCTTAACCAAGGTATCTCTTGTACAGTAGCTTAAAACAGTTTTATACCTCTCATCCTTATCATCAACAACCTGTTTCATAAATCAAGATTCACAGCTATTAATAAACTCAGATGGAACATTAGTATCTGATGTAAATTGAACAGAAGTTAGTGAAAATGGATTCCCATCCTTATTCTGATACGTATCCTTGTAAGCTTTCCAAACAGCCTTTCACTCCACAGATGAATCATTATAGGAAGAAGATATCAAACGCTTTTCGGGATTCTTAGATGCTAATAAATCTTTAATGGAATAGGTTTTGGAATTGGAAGTTCCCTTATAAAGAAAGGAACCTCCTGCTGCTAAAGTGCCACCTACTAAAACTCCTGAAGCTAGCTTAGCAGGAAGGGGAATAGCCATTACTTAGAACACCATTTAACAATATTGGAATAATCATCCACTTGCATTCCAACCTTAGATCCTAGTTTCTCCTTACATTTCTTCTGAAGATCCCCAGAAACAGTAGAACCACTTTTTTTAGTATTTCAATCCTCTAACTTCCAAGTATCTTGTTTATCGCCTTTATCAGTATTAGCTGACTTATAACTATTCCAACTTCCACTTCAATCATCACTATCTTGAAGTATGGATCTTCCCGATTCCATAACTAAATCCTTCACTAAAGTACTCCTAGTACAGTACTGTAAAACTCCTTTATACTTGTCATCCTTCTCGTTAGAAACTTGTTCCATAATTAGAGATTCACACTTACTCATAAACTCCGATGGAGCTGATTGATTATCATCAATAGTGGTCGGTTTTGCAACAGTTAGAAAGAAAGGATTCTGATTATTATTCTTGTAAGCTGTCAAATATAACTTTCAAGCCGCTTTCCACTCTGCAGAAGAACCATCATTTGATTTAGAAATAAGTCGTTTTTCTGGATTCTTGGTTGCTAATAAATCCTTAATGGAATGTGTTGGGGACTTAATTAACCCTTTATAAGCTAAAGCTCCTCCCGCAGCCACAGCACCTGCTCCCAATACTCCAGCAGCTACCTTTATCATTATGCGTCTTTAGTGCAATATTTAAGAACCTCTGTATAAATCGATTGTTCCAATCTATACTCTGGAGTCTGTGATTTCTTTACACATTCATCAACAAACGAATCAGGTACTTCCGCTTGACCTTTAATGGTAGGTCAATTCGTTAAATTTCACTTATTTGTATCAGAGTTATCTGTCTTATAAAGATCTCAAGCAGCCTTTCAATGAGCATCATTCCTAAAATTACCATCCTTTTGCAATAAAGTCTTGTCCCCAGTTTCATTTATTAAATCACGAACCAAAGCATCTCGAGTGCAATACTTAACTACTTGAGAATAAAGAACATCATTCTTATCTAATACTTCCTTTGACCGATTCATTTCACATGCCTGTATAAACGACTCCGGGACCTTTACAGTTTCCTCACTAATCGTAGTTTGAATTCACCCATCAATATTCCATGCATCCTTTTCGCTAGATTTATTATCTTCTATATATGCCTGTCAAGCGGCTTTTCAATGATCTGTAGCACTAACAGAGGCAAACCTCTTATCTGAATTAAATTTATCTATTAATTCTTCAATGGAAGTCTTAGTCTTGGGTTTATTTGAGAAAACTAGATCTTTACCAAAATAAATAGATCCCGAAATGACGGTTCCTAATCCAACCACACCAAAAGTGCTTTTTGCTAATAAAGAAGAAGTCATCTACTCAAAAGTAGAACATAAATTCAACACATCTTGATAATTTATCCTCTTTATCAGCATCAACCGTTTTACAACTATTTCCTATTAAATCTTTTTTTCAAACTCCCTAATTAAACCTAAAAATTATTCTGTAGTGCAAAAATCAAGAGCCGTTTGATACTTGTAATCCCTCTCATTAACAACCCCCACCCTAGAGATCTCATCACATTTATTTATGAATTCATTTGGAGCATCAGTATCTGAACCACTTATATTGTTAGCAATATCATTCAATGTATTTGATGGAATGGAAAGTGGATCATGTAGCCTTCCCTTGTAACGTGTTTTATAGTTGTGCCATTTTTCTTTTCTTTTGCTTTGATCAGAAGAAGAAGAAAGCCATTTCTTATTGGGGTGTTTTTTAGCCAATAATTCTTTAATTGGAAAAGTTGGTTCTTTATAAAACGTCTTATAAAGAAAAAACCCCCCTACAACGACCGCACTACCTGCTGAAACTATAGTAACTTCTTTAGCCCTCGAACGTAGAAAGGAAACCATTACCTACTGAGTACATCACTCAACAGCGTTTAAGTAATCCTCGTTGCTTAATTCAAAAGCTTCAACTTTAACTTTCTCCTCGCATTTATTCTTAAAACTCTCGGGAGCATCCACCCCATTTTGAGAATTTCAGTCATTTAACTTCCAAATATCTTTGTCTTTTGTCTTATCTGTATTTGAAGTCTTATAGCTAGATCAAGCCTTCTTTCATCCATTGGTACTGCCAGCTTCAGTCTTAGATAAGATTTTTTTAGAAGGATAATTCTCCAAAATTAAATCGCTTACTAATGTAGCTCTTGTGCAGTACTTAAGTACTTCTTTGTACTTATTATCCTCCACATTAAACACATGCTCCTTAGATAAAGATTCACATTTATTCATAAACTCAGCAGGAGCATTCTGACTTCCATCAGGGGTCTCTGTTGGCTTTTGTAGAGCTAATGAAAAGGGATTACTATCATAATCCTTGTAAGCCGCTGCATATAACTTCCAAGCGGCTTTTCATTCAGCTGAAGAGCCATTTTCTGATTTAGAAATTAATCTCTTTTCAGGATTCTTAACCAATAATAAATCCTTTATTGAGTGGGTTGTGGGTTTAGTAAAAATCTTATAGACAAAAGCTCCTCCTGCAGACGCAGCACCAGCCCCAAATACTCCTATTGCAACTTTCAAAGGTATAGACATATTAAACAGTACACCAATTTAACACATCTTCATAATCTCCCTCCTTCGTCTCTTCCGTCTTAGATGCTAATTTATTTTTGCAAGCTTCCTTAAAAGATGCTGGAGCAACATCTTTGTTACTTTGTGAACTTCAATCATCCAAACTCCACTTATTATTCCCCGATTTCTTATAAGATTCCCAAGGAGTTTTTCATTTCTCGTTCTCGTTGGAATTCTCAGATAATACAATTTTATTAGATGCACGCTCTTTAAGAAGATCACTAACTAAAGCATCTCTGGTGCAGTAAGAAAGTACTTGCTCAAAAAGAATAGTTTTCTCATCCTCCACCTCTAAATCAACCTTTGAAGAGCAAGCTGTTATCAAATGAGAAGAAGAATTGTCGTCTCCATTAATGCTTCCGGATGGCTTGATTCAATCTTGTAAATTTCAAGAGTCAGAATCCCTATTTAAATTCTCATCCCTATATCTCTTTCATGCTGCCTTTCAAAAAGGATCGGAAACAGAATCCCCTGAAATTAATCGTTTATGGGGCTTAGAGTTCTTTATTAATTCCCTAATGGAAGACATTGTCTTCTTGTCTTCCCTATTATTTATTAAATTCTTACCAAAATAAACTGTCCCTACGGTAACAGTCCCTAATCCTAATATACCTAAAGTACTTTTAGTTAATAAAGCAGAATTCATATACTTAAGGGTAAAATATTAATTTACTACGTCTTGACAATCTTTGACTTATTCTCCAACCTCCAGAAATATTTTTAAATCCCCTAACTAAGCCCTGAAATTATTCTGTAGTGCAATACTCATAAACTCCTCGATACACGTAATCCCTCTCATCGACAACTTCTTTTTTAGAAAGCTCTTCACACTTGCTCATAAATTCACTTGGAGCATCAGTATCAGTACCTCCAGAATTATTAGAAATGGCATTCAAAACTGTGTGTGGAATGGAAAGTGGATCATTAAGCAATCCCTTATAGGTGCGCTTATATTTATCCCAAGATTGTTGTCTTTGGGTTTTTTCAGAAGAAGAAGAAGAAGAAAGCCATTTTCTATTAGGATGCTTGGAATTTAATAAAGATCTAATTGGATAAGTTGGCTGTTTATAAAAAGTATTGTAAAGTAGAAATCCTCCTGCAGCAATACTGCTACCAGCTAAACCTACAGTAATTTCTTTAGATCTAGAACGAGACATTATCTATTGAGTACATCACCTAACAGCATTCAAATAGTCTTCGTTATTTAGGTCAAAAGCCTCTTCCCTAACTTTCTCAGAACATTTATCCATAAAAGTATCGGGCGCATTATCTCCATTTTGGGTAGGTCAATCCGTTAGCTTCCATGTATCATGATCTTTAGTTTTGACTTTATTTAAACTCTTATAAGATGCTCAAGCTGCCTTTCAACCATCGGAATTCCCTTGATTTACCTTTTCTAGTATCTTCTTGGAAGGATGATTCTCAGTTATTAAATCACGAACTAAAGTATTCCTAGAGCAATAAGAAACTACTTGAGAAAATAGAGAATCCCGCTCATTAACTATCTTGCTCTCTTGCTCTCTTGCTTATTCATACAACTATCAATAAAATCCTGTGGAGCATTATCATCAGGAATATCTCCAGCCACCCGGGCTCACCCTTTAATGTTCCACATATCTGTGGTTCTGGAGTTATTATCTACTCTATATTGTTTCCACGCGGTCTTTCAAAAAGGATCTGAAACAGATGAACCAGAAATGAGTCTTCTATTCTTTTTTAAATCCTTAATAAGATCAGAAACCGCTTTCTTACTCTTCAATAAATCCGTTCCAAAATAAATAGAACCTACAGAAACTACACTAGCTATAGTTAATCCGGAAACTCCTTTAATTAGAAATGGAAACGTAGGCATTATTTAGAACATCATTTAACAACATTTTGATAATCATCATCCACTTGAATTCCTGCGTTTGATTCCAACTTCTCTTTACACTTTTTCTTGAGATCATCCGAAATAGAAGAGTCAGCTCCTTTTTTGGCATTCCAATCAGATAATTTTCAAATATCCTGATTCTGTTCCTTTCCGCTATTTACCTCTCTATAACTCTTCCAACTTGCACTTCAATCATCTCCCGTTTCTTTAAGTAAAGTTCTTCCAGATTCTTGAATTAAATCTTGAATAAGAGTATTTCTGGTGCAATAGGAAAGAACATTCTTATACCGTTCATCCTCCTTATCTACAACCATATTCCCAGAAAGCCCTTCACACTTATTCATAAACTCGGAAGGAGCGTTTTCATTTCCATTTGGTTCTTCATTAGGCTTCTCTTTATTCAAAGAAAAGGGATTCTTTCCATCCTTCTGGTAGGCCGATAAGTATAACTTTCACGCTGCCTTTCATTCAGCAGAAGAGCCATCTGCAGACCTAGAAATTAATCTCTTTTCGGGATTTTTAACAGCCAATAAATCCCTAATTGAGTGGGTTGTGGGTTTAATAAAGCTTCTGTAAGTTAAGACTCCACCCACAGTGGCAGTACCTACGCCCAATAACCCTGCAGCCAACTTCCACATTACCCTTACTTAGTACAGTATTTAAGTACATCTAGATAATCTGGATTAGCCAAATCATGTGCTTTAACTTCGGACCTCTTAATACACATGTCGGCAAATGCTGCAGGAGCATTTGTCTCTGACTTAATAGAAGATCAAGTATTTATAGCTCACTTATCAGAACTTCCGGAATTGTCATTCTTATAAAGATCTCACACAGTCTTTCAATCTCCATCACCTTTAAAGTTATGTCCTTTTTCTAGTAATGATCTATCCTCATTTTCATTTATTAAATCACGAACTAAGGTGTCTCTAGTGCAATACTTAACTACCTGAGAATAGAGAGGATCACTCTTATCTAATACTTCTTGGGATTTCTTGCTATCGCATGCATCCATAAATTCCTTTGGGGCGCTTGTAGTACTAGTACTGGTAATTTTAGAAATATTCCATAAATCCTTATTGCCTTCTCTATATGCCTTCCAAGCCTCATTTCAATGATGATTATCACCGAAAGAAATGAATCTCTTTTCAGGATTAAATTTATCTATTAAGTCTTCAATAGAAATCTTCGTCTTACTAATAATTAAACCCTTACCTAAATAAACAGATCCGGTTGCGACGGTTCCAACACCCAACGTTCCTAAAGCTACTTTAGTTAATAGAGAGGTTGGCATCTATGACTTCTTAGGTTTAGAACACCACTTCACAATATTTGAATAATCATCACTTACTTTACCTCCGGTCCTAACTGATAACTTAGACTTACACTTCTCCTTAAGATCATCCGAAACAGAATCATCACTACCTTTCTTAGCGTTTCAATCAGACAATTGTCAAGTATCTCCTTTATCCGGTTTGTCATTATTCATCTTTCTATAGTCCTTTCAACTTTCCTTCCAATCTTCGGAAGAGGAATCAATTATCTCTCTTCCTGATTCTAGAATCAAATCCTTTACTAAAGTATCTCTAGTGCAGTAACTTAAAATGGTCTTATACCGTGCATCTGTTTCATCCACTACACTCTCAAGAGACGCTAATTTACAGCCATTCCGAAATTCAGATGGAGCATTAACTTCAGAATCTGTAGCTTTAAGTTGACTGGAAGTTAATGAAAATGGATTATTTTCCTCATCCTTATATATCTCTCTATAAGACTTTCAAGAAGCCTTTCATTCGACAGAAGATCCGTCATCAGACTTATCTATAAATCTTTTTTCTGGGTTCTTAACAGTCAATAAATCCTTAATTAAATGGGTCCGAACTTTAGAAGTCCCTTTATGAATTAAAAAACCTCCAATAGTAGTAGTTCCTCCTACTAAAACTCCTGCAACTACTTTAGTTGGTATAGAAATAGACATATTTATTTAGTACATCAATTTAGTGTATCTTCATAATCTTCATCTTTCGCTTCAACTGTCTTAGTTTCCAACTTCTCCTTACATTTCTGTTTGAAGGTCTCGGGCACATTAGAATCACCCTTCTTTTGAGTTCAATCGCTTAATTTCCACTTATCTTCGTTCTTACTACTGTTAAAGACCTTATATGCTTCTCAAGGAGTCTTTCATTTATCGCCATCCGCATTAGACAATGGGCTCTTATTTGGATTTCTCTCCTTTATAAGATCACTAACTAAAGCATCTCTGGTACAGTAGCTAACTACTTGGGAATAAAGAGGGTCTGCAGAACTCTCTACTTCTTCATCCAATTTTGAAGAACAGGCACTAATGAAGTGGGAAGAAGCATCGGTAGAATTACTAATAACTCCTGTAGGCTTCTCTCAACCATTAATATTTCAAGAATCCGAATCCTTATTTAAATGAGCGTTTCGATATTCCTTTCATGCCTCTTTTCAAAGTGGATCGGTGATAGCACTTCCTTCAATTAATCTCTTATGCGGACTAACAGTCTTAATTAACTCCTTAATAGGAGTTTTGACTGAAGTCTTATTACCGATTAAACCTTTACCCAAATAAACCGCACCTGCTGTAACAGTTCCTCCAGATAAAACAACTGTAGCTATCTTGGTGGGAAGAGAAATGGACATTTCCTATCTAGTACATCACTTAACAGCATTTAGATAGTCTTCATTATTTAAATCGAAAGTTGCCATCCTTACCTTCTCAGCACATTTGTCAATAAAAGTATTAGGAGCATTATCTTCATTTTGAGTAGGTCAATCACTTAAATTTCAAGCATCTTTCCCTTTTGTCTTATTTGTATTAAAAGTCTTGTAATTAGATCAGGCCTTCTTTCATCCATCGGTACTGCCGGCTTCATCCTTAGATAAAACTTTCTTAGAAGGATAATTCTCTGAGATTAAGTCGCTAACTAAAGTTACCCTAGTACAATAAGCAAGAACATTTTTGTACCTATTATCCTCCTTATCTACAACCATATCCCTAGAGAGCTCTTCACACTTATTCATAAACTCGGAAGGGGCATTTTCATTTCCATCCGGTTCTGTATCAGGTTTATTTTTATTTAAGGAGAAAGGATTCTTCCCATTCTTCTTATAGTTCGATAAATATAACTTTCATGCTGCTTTTCACTCAGTGGAAGAGCCATTTGTGGCCTTAGAAATTAATCTCTTTTCGGGATTTTTAACAGCCAATAAATCCCTAATTGAGTGGGTTGTGGGTTTAATAAAGCTTTTGTAAGTTAAGACTCCACCCACAGTGGCAGTACCTGCTCCCAATAACACTACAACCGCCTTTACCATTACTCCGATTTAGTACAGTATTTAAGTACATCTAAATAAGTGGGTTGATCTAACTTATATTCCTCCGCCTTAGACTTCTGTTCGCACTTAGTTACAAACGCATCAGGAACGTTCTCCTGTTCCTTCAGAGTGCTCCAAGTACTTAAATTCCATTCATCTTGAGCAAGATCTTTATTTGCATCTTTATAGGCAGCCCATACTTTTTTTCAATCCTCATTATTTGCAAAATTATCTCCCCTATGCAATAAAGACTTTTCTTCATTTTCATTTATTAAATCACTAACTAAAGTGACCCTAGTGCAATACTTAACTACTTGAGAATAAAGGGAGTCGGTCGTATCTAATACCTCTTGAGATAACTTACTCTCACACGCATCCATGAATGCTTTTGGAGCATCTACAGTACCTATACTTCCTTTATCCTGAGTCCACCCCTCAACATTCCATATATCTCTCTCATTATCCCTATTATCTTCTCTATATGCTTTCCAAGCCAACTGTCAACTAGGATTGCTGCCTACTCCAAAAGAGATTAACCTCTTCTCCGGATTAGATCTCTCTATTAATGCTTCAATGGAAGTCTTAGCCTTAGAACGGTTTGAGGAAATTAAATCTTTTCCCAAATAAACCGCCCCTGTTGCAACAGTTCCAGCACCAAGAGTTCCTAAAGCTACCTTAGTTAACAAGGGGGAAGACATCTATGACTTCTTCGGTTTAGAACACCATCTCACAATATTTGAATAATCATCATTTACTTTTCCCCCAGTCTTACCAGATATCTTAGACTCACACTTCTTCTTAAGATCTTCAGAAACGAGAGCATCATTGCCTTTCTTATCTTTCCAATCAGACAATTGTCAAGTGTCTTCTTTATCCTGTTTTCCATTATTAATATGTCTATAGTCTTTTCAACTCTCATTTCAATCTCCAGAAGATGAATCAATTATCTCCCTACCTGATTCTAAAATCAAATCCTTTACTAAAGTATCCCTAGTACAATAACTTAAAATAGCTTGATATCGTAAATCTGTTTCATCAACTACCTTATCCAATGAAGTTGACTTACAGCCATTTCGAAATTCAGAGGGAGCATTAACTATGGTGTCTTTAAGTTGACTGGAAGTCAATGAAAATGGATTACTTTCCTGATTCTTATATTTCTCAATATAAGACTTTCAAGAAGTCTTCCACTCGTCAGAAGATCCATCATCAGATTGCGATAACAATCTTTTTTCGGGATTCTTAACAGCTAATAAATCTCTAATTAAGTGAGTTGGGGATTTAATAAGGTTTTTGTAAGTTAAGACTCCTCCCGCAACGACAGTACCTGCCCCTAATAACCCTGCAGACAACTTCAACATTACCCTACCTTAGTACAATATTTAAGCACGTCTAGATAATTGGATTGATCTAATTGATATTCCTCCACCTCAGATTTCGTCCCACACTTAGTTGCAAACGCATCCGGAACATTGCTTGAATCTTTATTGGAACTCCAACTCCCTATATCTCATGAATCCGTATTTTTACCGTTGTTGTCTTGCTTATATAATTCTCAAACTGTCTTTCAATCTTGGTTAGTTGCAAAATCAGATCCTTTAGTTAATAAAGTCTTTCCCTCGGTCTCATTTATTAAATCACGAACCAAGGTGTTTCTAGTGCAATACTTAACTACTTGGGAATAGAGAGAATCGCCCTTATCTAATACTTCTTGTTCTTTCTTACTATCGCATGCATCCATAAATTCCTGTGGGGCATCTTCTGTACTGCTAGCGGTAGTCGTATCTAATCCAGCCAAATTCCATACATTGTTATCTTTTTTATATTCTGACCAAACAGCTCTTCAATGGGAACTTGTACCGGGACGGGAGATGAACCGCTTATCTGGATTAACTGTTTCTATTAACTCTTCGATAGAAGTCTTTGTCTTTTGATTTCTTGCGACAATTAAATCCTTACCTAGATAAATAGATCCCGTTGCGACAGTTCCAACACCAAGAGTTCCCAAAGTTGCCTTGGTTAACAGAGAAGAAGGCATCTATTGCTTTTTAGGTTTAGAACACCAATTCACAACATTCTGATAATCATCATCCACCTTAGCTCCCACACTTGATTCCAACTTATCTTTACATTTCTTCTTAAAATCTTCCGAAACAGGAGAAGAGGAATTTTGTGCATTGCTTCAATCAGATAATTTTCAAATATCCTGACTTTGTTGCCTTCCAGCATTTGCCTTTCTATAACTCTCCCAACCCACACTTCAATCATCTCCAGATTCTTTAAGTAAAGTTCTACCCAATTCTTGAATTAAATCTTGAATGAGCGTATTCCTAGTACAATAATCAAGAACATTTTGGTACCTATTATCTTTCTTATCCACAACCATATCTCTAGAAAACTCTTCACATTTATTCATAAACTCAGCAGGGGCGTTTTCCTTTCCATCAGGTTCCGTATTGGGCTTATCTTTACTTAAAAAGAAAGGATTCTTTCCATCCTTCTTATAGGACGATAAATATAGCTTTCATGCTTCCTTTCACTCGGCAGAAGAACCATCGGAAGACTTAGAAATTAATCTCTTTTCAGGATTCTCAACGGCTAATAAGTCCTTAATTGAATAGGTTAAAGGCTTAGACAATCCTTTGTAAACTAAAACTCCACCCGCAGCGACAGTGCCGACCCCTAATAACCCTGCAGACAACTTCAACATTACCCTACCTTAGTACAGTATTTAAGTACATCTAGATAAGTAGATTTAGTCAAATCATGTTCTTTAACTTGAGACTTCTCTTCACACATTTTTGCAAATGCTTCCTGAGCATTTTCCTGACTCTTAATGGAAGTGTAATTACTTATATTTCACTTATCGGAGCCGTCAGGATTATCATCTCTGTAAAGCTTTCACGCAGCCCTCCAATGTGAATCCGTTGCAAAATCACCATTCTTTACTAGTAAAGACCTTCCCTCAGTTTCATTTATTAAATCGCGAACCACAGTGTCTCTTGTACAATACTTGACCACTTGGGAATAAAGAGAATCATTCTTATCTAATACCTTTTGGGATCGCTTGTTATCACACGCCTGAATAAATTCCGATGGGGCATTTTCATTATTTGTGACGGTAGTACCTGAAGTTCATCCAGCCACATTCCATACATCCTTCTCGTTAGACTTATTATCTTCTATATATGCTTTCCAGGCCTCTCGTCAATAGGTATCTGAACTAGCAGAGATAAATCTCTTATCGGGATTAGATGTATCTATTAACTCTTCAATAGATATCTTTGCCTTATTGCCTATTAAATCCCTACCAAAATAAACCGCACCTACAGTAGCAGTTCCTAATCCCAATACTCCTGTAATGCTTTTTGATAATAAGGAAATTGCCATCTTCTATTTAGCTTTAGAACATCAATTTACAACGTTCTGATAATCTCCTTTTTCATCATCTACTTTTCCAGATAACTTAGATTCGCACTTTTTCTTAAGCTCGTCAGAAACATAATTACTTTCGTTCTTCTTATTATTTCAATCTGAAAGCTTCCATGTATCTTCTCCATTTTGGGAATTAGAAGCCACATAACTTTGTCATCCTTGCTTTCAATCATCTCCATTAAAAAACAATCTTCCAGATTCAGAAATTAAGTCCCTAACTAGAGCATCCCTAGTACAGTACTTAAGAACATTTTGATATTTACTATCGTTCACATTATCAACTTCTTCCCGAGATAAAGATTCGCACTTATCCATGAACTCTTTAGGAGCACTCTCGCTACCATTAGGATCTGTCGTCGGCTTCTCTTGAACTAAGAAAAACGGGTTTTCACCTTTATTTCTATAATCTGCTGCATATAACTTTCAAGCGGCCTTCCATTCAGCAGAATCTCCTTTTTCGGCCCCTTTTATTAAGCGCTTATTATTATTGAAAGCTTTAATAAGATAAGAAATGGGCTTCTTACTCCTTACGGAATCTTTTTTAGAACTAAAGATTCCTTTATAGAAAAAAGCTCCACCAGTAACAGTAGCACCTCCCGCCAATACTCCCAAAGTAGCTTTAGCGGGAATAGATATAGACATCTTTTACTTAGTACACCACTTTACAGCATTCATGTAATCCTCATTATTAGTCACAAAAGTAGCAACCTTAACCTTCTCTCCACATTTAGTCTTAAAGCTTTGGGGGACGTTATTTTCATTGGAAGAAGGCCAATCGTCTAACTTCCAAGTATCACTATCTTTATCGTTCTTCCCTGAATTATGAGTTCTGTATTGGGATCACACTTCCTTTCAACCGGCATCATCATTATCTGTGGAAGTAAGTATTTTCTTATTTGGATAATTATCAGCAATCAAGTCACTAACTAATGTTGATCTAGTGCAGTAAGCTAGCACTTCTCCATACAAAGGATCATCTGTTCCAGATACCTGTTTATCTTTATTAACGGAACAAGCACTCATAAAGCTATCGGAAGCATTCTCTGCATTAGTAATATCGCTTTGGGGAGTAGTCCAACCAGATAACTTCCATTTATCCTCATTCAACTTCTTACCCTTATTTGCCTCTCTATAAGTCTTCCAAGCTTCCTTTCAGTCTCCGTCTGAAGCTTGTGAAGAAGTAATTAATCGCTTTTCTGGATTAGAAGTCTTTAATAACTCTGAAATAGATACCTTTTTATTCTCCTTAGACTTAAATACATCTGAACCGAAGTAAATTATCCCAGCAGTAGTTACTCCCCCAGCTCCCAATAAGCCCAACGACCCTTTTAATAATATGCTCATACTTTAGGGTGAGCAAATTACTAGCAGAAAGAATAGAAAGAAAGGGTGTTTTTAATAAAGAAGAATATCTAACTATTTCCTATTAGGTAGTAAATATTCAAGCCATTTCTTAATATCAATATCAAGATACTTATCGGCAGCCCAAAGAGAAGCTCCAGAAATCCCAACTATTGCCAACAGAGAGAAGAAAATTAGTAACTTTCTAGTTTTATTCTTGGGAGCTGGGGGAGATATTATTAGTTCTAAAAATCTCTGATTAAAATAACTTAACTCCTTTTCGGTAAAGAAATCCTGTAAGTGCTTAGATGAGGCTTCCAAAGCAGCCGAAATATCTTTATCTAATTTAAAGTAATACTTCATAAATACACTCTTAAATAGATCCATTGAATAGAAGCATAATAAGTCTTCTTCAGTCTCTAAAGTTCCTCTATTAAAGAGAACTTGATGAGAAATTTTGGATATAAATTTCTTTCTATTAATAAAGCTGTCCACTTTAACTGTATGTATTTCCCCCAATCTAGGGTTAATTATCAATAACTTATCTACGTTCATAAAATCCACTCCTAGACTTTCATAAGTTAAGGACTTTATTCTCCCTAAAAGTAGATGAATAATGGCTGAGAATCAGTCATTTAAATCTGGAGTCCTAGTATCGGTTTTTACGTAAACTATAGAATTACTAGTATAGAGATCCGCTTCGGATCTTCTAATTGATCCAAACGGTCCCCCTGTAAATCTAGGTACCACTTTCTCTTCATTCAAAGAATGGAGATATTCTAGGCAGAATATTGTCATACTTGAAGCTCCTAAAGACACATCATAAGGAATTCCTTTGTCTTGAAAAACCTCCAAGTAATCTCAAACCGACTTCTTTCCATCATGACAATTCCTAAAAAGGAAGTCCATCATTCTGTCTATTAAACCATGATTTTCATTCTTAGATAGATAAGAATTCTCGTAGAAATCTAAAGGATAAGAAGTTTGAATAGTAATAGTCTCGACTTTTATTTTCTTTAAATCTGGAAATTTAGAAAGATCTACGTATCTTGAAAAATCTGGTTTAGACTTCTTGTGACCCATACAAACATCACTAAAGAGTAAATCCTTTCTCTATAAGTGAAAGGAAATACACTAAATATCAAGTCTAAAAGAAGGACCCATAGTACTGGATATATGCACTTTGTCAATATACTTTCCCTTAAACACCTTTGGCTTTCTGGATTTTATTAAATTCATAACAAATTCATAATTCTCCTCCAATTTCTCCTTAGGAAAATCTAACTTACCAATAACCACATGAACATTTCCAAAAGTATCATTTTTTAATGAAACTTTACCTTTCTTAAATTCCAAAACAGCCTTCTTAACATCGGTAACAACAGTACCCAACTTAGGACTCGGCATTAAATTCCTAGGACCCAAAACCTTACCCAATTTAGAGATAAAAGGCATCATTTTAGCGGTTGTAAGAATCACATCAAAATCTAACCAACCCTCTTTAATTCTTTCGATAACTTCCTTTCCTCCATAGTGATCTATTTCCAATTCTTGAACTTCTTCTTTAGAAAGAGAATCGTCAATTAAAAGAACCCGAACCTTTTTTGGAATAGGATGTGGTAAAGTAAAAAGCTCCTTAAAATTGTGCTCAGGTTTTTTGGTATTGAGATTCAACTTAACTGCTAACTCTACAGTCTCAGTAAACTTCCTCTTCTTAGAAGAAAGAAGACCTTCTATAGACTCACTAAAACTACTCATCAGCTATCTCTATTCCCATTTGCCTAGCTGTACCCATAATCATACTTTCCATAGATTCTATAGAAGAAGCATTGGAATCGGGCAACTTATACTCCGCTATTTTCCTCAACTGAGTCTTAGTTAACTTACCTACTTTGGATGCCTTTGGATCGGAAGATCCTTTCTCCAAACCCATTTCTCTCTTTAATAATATGGGAGTAGGAGTAGTTTTAAGAACGAAAGTAAAAGTCTTATTGGGAAGAATGGTGAAAACTACAGGAACAATATCCCCATTTCTATCCTTAGTCTTATCATTAAAATCCTTGGTAAATTGTGCCATATTTATCCCTAAAGAAGCCAAAGCAGGACCAGGCTTTGCCTGTCCCCCGATTAACTCCAATTTAGCAACCCTTTTTTTGGGCTTTTTAACCTCTGCCACCTAACGATTCTCTAAAACAAGAACTCTCTTTTTACCCTTTCCAAAAGGCTCATATCTAACCCATCCAGATTTAAGGGCAAATAAAGTAAAATCATTACCCTGTCCAACATTTTTCCCTGGATAAATAACATTTCCTTTTTGCCTATATATTATTTGACCAGCATTAGTAAACTGACCATCAGAAAGCTTAGCCCCCCTGTACTTAGGTCTAGAATCCCTACCATTCTTAGTAGAACCTACCCCTTTCTTAGACGCAAAAAACTGAAGATCAAACATGAATAATTCTTTTTAATTATACCCTCTATATCTAAGATTTAAATATTACTTGTCTGGAATAACTTCTATTCCTGGCATAGCAGATCCTTCAAAGAAAGCAAGAGAAGCACCCCCCCCTGTAGAAATAAAACTCATACTATCGGCTAATTTAAATTTATCTGCCGCAGCGGCAGAATCTCCACCACCGATAACGGTGTACGCTCCTTTTTTAGTAATATCTGCTAACTTAAGAGCAACAGACTTTGTACCCTCAGAAAAATTATCAAATTCAAAAACTCCCATCGGACCATTCCAAATAACAACTTTAGCATTTTCAAGTACACTCCTATAAAGCTCAACAGTCTTGGGACCAATATCCAAAGCCATATTATCTCCCCAATTCTTTTCTTCCAGGTCAACTACGCGCCCAGCCATATCCTTAAATTCAGATGCTACAACATGATCAACAGGAAGAACAAGCTTACCAGCATACCTTTGAAGAAGATTCTTACATTCTTCGATCATTTCCACTTCCACTATAGACTTACCAACTTCTTTTCCTTGTGCTTTAAGAAAAGTATAAGACATACCTCCACCTATAAGAAGCTTGTCTACTTTAGGGGCAATCGCATTTATTAACTTCAACTTATCAGACACCTTAGAACCTCCCAAGATTAAAACTTTAGGTGAATCCGTAGAAGAAACGGCTTTACCAAGCATACCCAATTCCTTCTCAACCAATAATCCAATTGCAGAAGGAAGATGACCTGCAATACCTACATTAGAAGCATGCGCTCTGTGAGAAGTCCCAAAAGCATCATTGATAAACACTTCTCCAAGAGAAGCTCAGAATTTTGCTAGATCTGGATAATTTTTAGATTCTCATTTAACCAAAGAATTATGAGCATCAACATCATAGTATCTAGTGTTCTCCAAAACGAATAAATCCACATCGGTATTGGAGCTAACAAAGGAAGCAACATTGTTGAAATCAATATCAGAAACAAAAGCCACCTTATTATCGGGAAGCAACCTCTGAAACTCATCGGCTACTACTTTAAGGGACTTCTTACCGGAAGTAACTTCAGAAATATCTTTAATTCTAGAAAAATGACTAAGAACAACCAACTTACAACCCTTCTCCAAAAGATAACGGATTGTAGGTAAAGTTTGAACTACTCTATTATTATCAACAATCTTTCCATCCTTAACTGGAACATTTAAATCAAGACGAATTACTACTTTTTTCCCATCCAGAGAAATATCCTGTAAAGTTACCTTATCGTAAACCATGTTCTCTTTTAAAGAGAAGCAAAGTAATTTAAAGTTCTAACCAACTGATTTACATAGGAAGACTCATTATCATATCAAGTGTAAAGTTTAACCTCCCCAGTAGGAAGAACTTTAGTTAACAAGGAATCAAAAATAGAAGCCGCTGTGTGAGAGATAATGTCAGAAGAAACAATAGGATCCTCACAATAACATAAAGTTTCAGAAGCAGCAGCCTTAATAGTTGAATTAATCTCTTCAGCCGTAGGAGTAGATTCCATCCTTAAGATCATATCAACCAAAGAACCTGTAATAGTTGGAACACGATGAGCAACTCCATCTAACTTACCCAAAAGTTCAGGAATAACCTTACCAATTGCCGCAGCAGCACCTGTTGAAGTAGGAATAATAGAAGAACCAGCCGCTCTTGAACGTCTCAAATCACTATGAGGAGAATCTTGAAGTCTCTGATCTGCTGTGTAAGCATGAATTGTTGTCATAAAACCAGAAACAATTTTGTACTTCTTATGAAGAGCATCTACAACGGGAGCTAAAGCATTAGTGGTACAAGAAGCAGCGGAAATAACTTGATCAGAGGAAGTTAAAGTATTGTGGTTTACGTTGTAAACGATTGTCTTAAGATCTCCTTTTGCTGGAGCAGAGATAACCACTTTCTTAGCTCCAGCCTCAACGTGAGCCATGGCTGCATCCTTATCAGTAAAGCGTCCAGTACATTCAAGAACACAATCTACACCCAAAGATTTTCAAGGTAAAGCTTTAGGATCTCTTTCGGAAATAACTTTAAAAGACTGCTTTTCCCCGCTACACTTATTAACTAAAACAATACTGTCACCTTCAACACTGATATCGTAACACTTAACAGGACCATGAGCTGTATCATATTTAAGAAGGTGAGCAAGTGTCTTCGGATCAGTTAAATCATTTATGGCAACAACTTTTAATTCCTTGTTTTTAAGAATTTCTCTAAAAGCAAGTCTTCCGATTCTACCGAATCCGTTAATCGCAATGTTTTTCATAATTGAATGTAAATTATTCTAGTTAGAAGCAATCCAAGATTTCAAATTTTTTAATCAAAAAAAATAAAAAATCTATCTCCTCTCTAGTGTTTTCGGGGCTCAAAGAGACTCTAAATACTTTACGAGAATCATATCTCTCAGAGGATATTCAGGAACAAGATAATCCCGCTCTAACTATCACATTATTCTTAGCTAAATAAAAGGCATAATCATGGGAAGATAATCCCTCTCATTTAACTTTAAGGAGAAAAATACTCCCTTCTGTATCGGTATTAACTAACTCCACATACTCATTATCGGGAAAATTAGATAAGAAGTATTGATACATCTCTTTCTCCCGAGAAATTCCATTCTTTCAGTCCTCTAATATCAAAGGAAAAGACTTATTCCAAGCATATAAAGCACATAAATCCAATTCACAATCAGACTTAGATTTCATATTTAAAATTCCTAAGCCCAATTCCGGATTAGGTCTCCTAGAATAAAGAATTCCTATTCCATTGGGACCAAGAATCTTGTGTAAAGAAAAGAACAAATAATCGGCCCTTGTGGGCAGAGGAATTTGATGCCTTACGTATTGAGTTGCATCTAAGACTAAAGTATGGGAAGTATTCCTAAACTTCTCTTCTATAGCTGATAGAGATATACTCTTTCCCTCCAAATTACTCATAAGACTAAGGGAGTAAATGGAAGGCTTAGAAGAAAGAGGTTGATTAATTAGGTCCTGATGAACGAGGAAAGATACATTCTTATATTGTGTAATTCAAATAGCGTGATTTGAAGAATGTTCTAAATCTGTCAAATATACTTCACTATCCCGATTCAGAGATAAAGCTAATTCATTAACCGCATATGTGGCATTTGGAAATATACATATACTTTCCGGAGAGGCACCAATAACTTCTGCAACTAAAGTACAACATTCAGAAATTAACTCATTTCTATTCAAGGAAAGAGACAACGCCTCGCAATAACGATCTACCAAATAAGACTTCCTCCTAGAGGAAGAGGCGTTGTCAAAGTAGATCAGACTACTTAACCTTTACTTCTTTATGAAGAATACTCTTCTTGCACCATTTACAGTACTTATTAAGCTCTAACTTCTCGGTAGTATTCTTTGGATTTTTAGCAGAAAGATACCCTATATTAGAGCACTCAGAACATTTAAACCTAATCTTTAATTTTGGCATGAGAAATAAGCAATGGTGGCTTTAGGCGGAATCGAACCACCGACACACGGTTCTTCAGACCGTTGCTCTACCGACTGAGCTATAAAGCCTCTGTTATGGCGGGCCTTACGGGATTCAAACCCGTGATCTCCACAGTGACAGTGTGGTGTGTTAGGTCACTACACTAAAAGCCCTAAATGGTAGCGGGGGTAGGATTTGAACCTACGACCTTCAGATTATGAGCCTGACGAGCTAACCAAACTGCTCCACCCCGCGCTAAGGTGTCTTTACCCTTATATCATAAATGAACTGGGTTAGGACAAATAAATGGTGGAAGCTGAGGGATTCGAACCCCCGCGCACGTTAATGCCTCTCAGTTTTCAAGACTGACCCCTTCAACCGCTTGGGTAAGCTTCCTATGGTAGCAGGAGTGGGGCTCGAACCCACGACATCTCGGGTATGAACCGAGCCCTCTAGCCAGCTGAGGTATCCTGCCTAAGTGGTCGGGATAACAGGATTCGAACCTGTGACCTCTTGCTCCCAAAGCAAGCGCTCTACCAAGCTAAGCTATATCCCGCAAACTGGCCTGCCTAATAAGACTCGAACTTATAACCTTTAGCTCCGCAAGCTAATGCTCTATCCGGTTGAGCTATAGACAGTATGGAGGTGTCTGTCAGACTCGAACTGACGATATGGAGGTTGCAGCTCCAGGCCTTTCCTCTTGGCTAAGACACCATTCTATCCCCTATATATTATTAAAACGACTAAATATAGGTATGTATTTCTCCTCTGGAATAGGCTCCCATATTCTATTCCTAATTAACCTTATTTCATGCTTATACGGAGAAACTAATTTCTTACCTTCACGCCAATATGGAGTCTCTACTATTATAGGAATATTCCTAAATATAGGATCATAAGCTCACTCCATCAAGATTTTAAACCCTATACGTCCATATTCCAAATTAGCATGCCTATCCTTCTTAGAGCCCTTAACATTCATAGAGTCTCCCAAATGTAAAACTTTTATTCTTTCTAGACCAATGATCCTATCAAAATGCTCAAAGAATTCCTTTCTTAAGGATAAGTCATAACCGGCATCGTGTAAATGGACAGTATCCAAACATACTCCCAACTTAACATTCTTATCGCATCCGTCAATAATATCCGCTATCTCTTCTAATGTTTTCCCTATCTGATTCTTTTTACCAGCCATAGTCTCTAAACATATAAATACATTTTTATCTTCACATCTCCTCAAGACTTCCCTTAAATTAATAATTAATCTCTTTATTCCCTCCTCTAAGCTCTGATCAACGTGAAATCCCGGATGCAATACAATGTAGGGGATACCGATTTTATGAGTTCTATAAACTTCCTCCACTAAAAAATCCACCATAAAGTCCTGATTCTCGGGCTTAGGATTAGCTAAGTTAACTATATAAGGAGCATGAACTACGCAATTAGAAAAGGAAATATTATTCTTCCTAGCTAACTCTAAAGCTTCATCCAGATAGAGATCCTCTACAGAGACTCTATTTTTATTCTGTGGTGGCCCTGTAAAGATCATGAAGACATCTGCTCCATTCCTAATAGTTTCCTCTACCGAGCCTAAAAGATATCTAGCAGATTTGTTTAAAGAAATATGAGATCCTAATAATAATTTAGGATTCATCTAAACGCTTAAGAAGAAAATCACAACCTACCAATAGACAACTTCTTCTAGAAGAATATTTGGCAATCCTCTTAAATAATAAAAGCTCATCACTTAAGGATTCATAACTACCTCCCATAATCATAGATTTGTAATTAAGAAGTATTTCTTTAGCTTCAGAAACGGTCTTATTAGATATGGCTTCCAATAAAGCATTTATGGAGGCTCTAGAGATAATACAACCTCTATGATCAAATTTTAAATTCTCAATCTTTCCAGTATTGGAAAAGTTGATATTACACCAATCATTACAACCATTTCCATTAACCAAATCAGAGCCATTATATTCTTCCTTACTTAGGTACTTATCAGACCTGAATAGTCTAAAGATCTCAAGTCTAGACATCTATATGAGATATTCCAAATCTTCCTTTGGAGTCAACGAATATATGGAGCTACATCTCTTACAAGAAAAGATAAGATCGGATAGATATCGTCTAAGTTTGGAGAAAAATAAGGACAATCAGGAGCAAGTTGCAAAGGCAGCTAATGCTCTAAATAACCAACGAATACATTCGGAGAACTTACCTCTTCTCGTAGAAATCTGAACTTTATCAGGTTTAAAGTCAATGTCAAGCTCTAAACCTAAAAAATTAAGAATATTCTTGAGTCCCGAAAAATTACGAAAGCTGTGATTGCAAACGTAATTATCTCTTCTTAGAAGTCGTAATAATACAAATAAAAATATAGCAAAAACTAAGAGTACATAAAAGTACTCTAGACTCAAGAATTCTCTTGAAAAGACTATACTCCCTTGTCTTCGAAAGAATACATTACGATTTTTAAATAACAATAAATCCGCTATTAATTATAACGGAAAATTACAGATTATTTAAAAATATTTATCTCTAAGAAACTACTTATTTACAGCAGTTACCACAGAATGATGTACAGGAAGAGCACTTACAGCTGCAACTGTGTTTAGAATGACAACAACAGGGGCAGGAACTTATACCGCAAGAGCCACAACTGCAAACACACACGTGGCAACCACAAGAACAATTTATACTCATGTGATTTTATTTTTTCCCGATTATATTATAAAGATTCAATTAAGGAATTTTCAATAAATCATCCACTTGCTCATCTGTTAACTTTACTCCATATCTATAACGATTCTCTCTAAAGAAGTACCTTCTTAATCTTTGAAAATCGATCATGCTTTCCAAAGGAGTCCTCTCTTGCTCTTGCATAGATCTAACCGTAATCTCTATTTCCTGCATATAAAAAACTAGGTACTTAAGTTCATTCTTAGAAAGCTTAGAGCGTAATTCAGGCATATGAAGTTTATGCAAACACTCCCACCAAGTCTTAGTTTTCTCAAATATTAAAGTCTCGTAGGACTTGGGTCCAAACATAGGATTTGAAAATTTACAAACAGAATAATGATAACGATTGCGGAATATCCGTAACTCAGTCTTTAATATATCACTTTTATGGTGAAGAGATAAGTAGAGAAGAATTATGCAGTAAGGCTAATTTAAATGAAGAAGGGCTATCCATCTTGGATCTGGAAGTTCTCAATAAGTATTATGGAATCACTTTAGAGTCCTATGAAATGGATCTTGAAGAATTTCAAAGCCACCAAACTCAAGAATACTTTGTACTCTTAATAAAATCCAACAACCTTTATCACTACGTAATCGCTAAAAAGAATTCATCAGAAGTTACACTATTTGACTCCCATCTGGGAAGGATAAGTATTAAGTATCCCGAATTCAAAGATCTATACCTAAACGTATTCATCACAATCCGATGCGATAAGAAAGTTTGTCCAATACTTAAGAAAACGGAGGGACAAGGTAGTCTTTATGACTTAGAAACGATAAAGACATCTTCTTTAATAGACTTAGCCATATTCACATTAACTCTAATAACAGGATTCTCCACCCAATATGGCTTTAACCACATAGTAAATAACTACCCCATTATCCATCTAGGAGGAATCATAATTATCCTAGTATCTAGTTATGGAATTATCAATTTTGGAGAATATATTAAGAAGTGTGTAATCCTCAAGAACAAAGAGCACTATTCCAAACTACTTTTTCAAAAATTAATAAATTCCTTTCAATGGAAGAAAAACAGCTTCTTTCAAAAGTCTGGAAAGGATCAAATCCTATTAATTCGGAACTATATAGACAATATAGCTTCTTACTATTCAGAATACGTAAACAAGTGAATACTTAATCTAATAATACTTTTAGGACTTTCGATATTCCTAGCATTCATACACCCTATATTTCTAGGTTTAATAGCTATTTCATTCTCCATTAAATGGGGAGAACTTAAGCTTCTATCGGAAGAGCATAAAAGTAATATTCCTAAACTCCTAAATATACAAAATGAAAATAAAAAGTCCAATTACGACTTCTATGAATTCCTAAAGAAAGAATCTAATATAGAAAAGCTAAGTTCTCTTGGGCATGCATTCAAAGAAAGCTTCCTAAAAGAACTAATACTTAATCAAAAAATTAATTCTAGAAAAGATCTCATATCTGGAGTAGTAAGCTTCTGAAATAACCTGCTTCAACTTCTCCTGTACTTAACATTAGCCTATCTGCTATTCAACAAAATCATCAACTTTGGTTACTTCATAACCATAGCTCTCTTCTATTCTCAAATAAGTAAATCCATATCTCACCTAATTGACTTTTACTTCTTTAGAACGACTTATCTATACTCCAAAAATATATATTTCCACCTACTAAACACCGACTCAATAGAGCCAACTAAAGAGGAATGATCTCTTCCCTCCGAGATCATTATCCATCACTTAAATTACTTCAATTCCGAATCCAGTTTATTTACAAACCTGAATTTGAAAATACCCAGAAACACATTCATATATGGAGACTCGGGAACGGGAAAGACTACTTTATACCAATTAATAAGCAATAAGATCTCTACCCTTCCAAATCATATATTCTTTGATGAAGAATCTCATGAATCACTAGAAAGTAAAGGATTCCATAGACAAATAATCTATCAACCTAGTAATAGCTGAATAGAAAGTATAAATATATCTAAATGCCTATCCTCTCTCTGTCCATACGAGAAAAAAGAATTGATAGATATATGTGAACAGATGAATCTTCCAATATTGGGAGAAATAAACGGTCGTAGGGTTAGCTCAGGACAGAAGCAGCTTCTTAACCTGATAAATCTAATACCTTATTCCAAAAAAATCCTTCTTCTGGATGAAGTGACATCCCATATTAACTATTTCCATAGATTGGAAATATTCAAGAAACTGTTTCCCATACTAATGCGAAATAACTTCTTAATATGCAGTGAGCATGAGGTGGAGTTCAAAGAATACTTTCCCCACCACATCAACTTAAATGACCATATCACTTAAGTTATCCATCTTTTGTGTATTGATCGTATTCTTCATTTCTATTAGCTTTCTAATAACTATAGATAATTACGAAATTAATCAATTAGTTAATGTGGATGGAAAGATCTCTCAATTATCTTTATCAGTTAATAGTTTTAAGAAGCTAAAACCTAGAATAAATAGCTGATTTGAATACTACAAAGATGGAAATAAAGAGTGGAGAAGGATAATTGATATCCAGTTTAAAAGGGGTGGGTACTTACTTCTCTTATCAGATGAAATAGGAAATAAATCTATATCAATAATTTCTTACTTTATCGGCAAAGTTAACCTTTGAGAAAGACTATTAGGAGTACATAAACTCTAATTTACTAATTTCAAATCCCGCACTACCGGCAGAACCAGATATTTTATGTGCTGTACTGTTTTTTATGGGCTCAGATACCAAACTAATAGGTCTAAGCATAGTTACATAGTGAAGCTTATTACCTTGCTTTCACAACTTTATTGAGTATCAAACCGCTAGGAAAGAATTGCTTGGTATTTGTGATTGTGATGTTGGATCTTGAGAATCATCTTTTAAAAGGAATTCATATTTACTTTTATTATTTTCAAATGTCAAACTATCCCCATGCACATTTAAAACGAACCTAAACTTAATCTCCTTTGCACTACTTTCTTGGGAAGCATTGTTTAATGAACTTCATTTAATAGTTATTTTTTGAGAGCCTTCATGATCCAACATCTCCGATGGATTTTTATCTTTATGAGAGGTTTTGTACTTTATTCCATTTCCACATTCTTGAGATCCTCCAGAATCAGAATCATTAATACAAACAGTGCTCTTAGTATTGAAATGTCCTGAGTAGAAGAAACGACTTAATATGGTTTTAGCTCCGCTTATGTGAATAACAAGTTCATCTAATTTCTTACCATCCACATCCATACTATTAGTTTGCTTTCTGGGAGCGTAATAATATATGTACTGATTTTGAGTACTTCCTAATCAACCGCTAGTGGTAACTTGTGTTTGTGAATCGTTACTATGAGATGTTATGATGGAATCGGCAGCCCCTAGTCTTTCAAAGTAAATTTCTCCGTCGTTTGAAGAATCAGTTTCCACAACTTTCTTTATTTTTCGTTTATCTAAATTATCCTTAAATTTCTTCAAAGTCTCTGGCGAAGTGGATTTAAAAGACTTATCTAAATAAAAAGATGATACTTCTGGCTCTCTGTCTAAAGAAATAGTTAAGAAAGAGGGGATGTGAATATAGTCCCTATACTTTCATCCAGTATTGCTATTGCTACACTCGAATTTGGGATCTTGGTCGGAGGAGGAGGAGGAGATCTTGTAAAGTCTATGTCTTAAATCTACACACGGATTCTTAGTATTGACAAATCCACTAACTTTAGTCTTTAAATTAATCTTTAAATCTTTCTCCTTACTTAAGGATAGGCCAGCAATGAATTGCAGTTTACCACTCAATCCATATGAAGTCTTTCTGGAGGTATTAAAAACTTCTAATCCTCCATAGTCATAACCTATCTCTCCATTCTCAGAGGATATGTCATATGCAAAGACCTCCTTCTCGAATGAGTCTTGGTAAAACAGGTAACTTAAATCAAGTTCCGTCTTTAGATACAGACTACGCTTTTTAAAGTAATTGGAAATTGGATCATAAAAGCTAAAAGATAGAGGATAATAGACCTCCATCATTGAGGAAATCTCCGGTCTTTCTTGTAGAGATTTACTGTCCTTTTGCTTTTTAAGAGAATCATGTTCAATTAACTTGCTCTTTAATTTATCTTTCTTTATAGTTATGGTAAAGTCATGAGAACTCTGAACAGCCTCTTCAAAAGAAGAGCTATAAATTCCCTTCTTTTTAATATCAGAACCCTTTAAATCAGATCTACTATAGGCATTTCCTCAGGCTCTAAAGGAGCTCTGTACTAATTTATATTTGGGATAATTTCCGGGTGAGGGTGAGGGTGAGTTAATTTCATCCTTTAAAGGTTTTGGAATTAAAGATTTATCGACATTCTTAACTTCTTCACGATCTCATGATTTTCCTGTGACACTATCCCCAGCATACTCCCCCAACTTTTCCTTAGTTTCACTATCTAACTTCTCGCAGGGAGTCTTCTTATCATAATCGGAAGAAGGAATATATTCTCCCGCATTATTTATCTGTTGATAATAATATTGTTGATTTGCTTTAACCTTAGATCCAACTGAAGCTCTTCACTCATAAAATGAACTTAATTGCTGCTTTATTTTTGTGGATTGTGTGGATGGATTTGAAGTAGTAGAGGTTGAGTTTGAAGAAACAACAGATGTGTCTATAAATCCTGAAACTTTATAGGGATCTACACAATTAGATTTCCAGAAGCTATCTTGGGAAGTATTAAATTCATATTGTGCTTCTGAGGATGAGGATGAGGATCATCTATCAAGAAACACTTTTTTAAAAGGATTCTCATATACTCCTGATGTGACACCGTTAGACACATCATTCGAAAAGTATTTCTTGGGGTCTTGGGGAGGATCATCGTTGAATAAAACATAGAAAGATTTGATAGCTAAGCTAGCTAAATCACTCCCTCCAGAATTACCTTTAATGATTTCTATGGAGACTGATTGTTGGGAAACGTCTTTTGTTAATTTAAGTTGATGACTTTCTAAATGGGAAGAACTTGATTTACTTTTTAAATTTATTAAAGGATAGGTTTTTTCATAGGAAGAAACTAGATCGGAAAAGGGAAATACGTGAGTTAATTGGATAGGAATTCCGGCACTAAATGAAAGATCAAAGACTGTTAATAAATTAGGATTTCCAACTTCCTTAAGATTCAGTTCTTGCTCATATTTGTCTTTAGTTAATGTGTACTTATTATCAGAAGAATCTAAAGATAACTCTTTAAACTTGTAGTCGTGACTGTGGCTGATGGAAGAGAAAGGGTTGTTTTGCTCTATCCAATATTCTTCATTATCATCTAACTTCTTAATTATTAAAGATCCATAGTCTTTTACATCTGGAGAAGTATTCTTACTAGAGAGAAGTGTATATAAATTCTTAACAGAGTCCTTATCTGATTCAGAATCTAAAAAACTAGATATGGAGAATATATTTAATGAGGAAGAATTGAAAGCGAGTTCCTTAGAGACTAGAGTAAATAAAAATAAAGGGGATAACAGGACTGCCGTTCTCTTAAAGAATAGAAAATTTTTGTAAGACATACTAATGGCATCTATTTTTTCTTAGATACATAGTAACTGAGTTCAAATTTATTAATCTCGAATCCCGCACTACCGGCAGAACCAGATATTTTATGTGCTGTACTGTTTTTTATGGGCTCAGATACCAAACTAATAGGTCTAAGCATAGTTACATAGTGAAGCTTATTACCTGTCTTTCACAGCTTTATTGAGTATCAAACCGCTAAACAGGAATGATTGGGTATTTCAGTTGAAGTTGAAGGGTTGTTGGCTGAGTCTCCAAATAACTTCTTATACTTCTGATTATTTTCCTGAAATTCAGCGTCCTTTGCATCCCCGTCCCTATTTAAAACAAATCTAAACTTAATTTCAGTTGCATCAGAATCAGAATCAGAAGACTTTATACTACTTCAATTAATCTTTAAAGTTTGTAAGTTCTCTTTATCTAATAGTTCCGCTGGGGCCTTATCTTCTAGGATCTCTTTATATTTATTTCCATTTCCACATTCTTTAGATCCTCCAGAATCAGAATCATTAGTACAAACAGTTCTTTTGGTATTGAAATGACTTGTATGGAAAAATCTATTTAAAGTAGTTTTTGCGCCGCTGATATGAATAGTTATCTCCCCTAATCCATCGACATCCAAATCCAAACTATTGGTTTGTTTTCGGGGAGCATAATAATAGATGTATTGATTTTGAGAACGGCTTCAAAAACTACTAGTTGTAATCTGGTGTGTTGAATCTGAACTATGAGATTTTGTAGTACTATAGGCAGCTCCTAACTCTTTAAAGTAAATCTGTCCATCATTGGAAAAATCTGTCTTTATTACCTTCTTTATTTTTCTAGAATCCAAATTATCATTAAATTTCTTCAAAGTCTCTTGCGAAGTGGATTCAAAAGACTTATCTAAATAAAAAGATGATACTTCTGGCTCTCTGTCTAAAGAAATAGTTAAGAAAGAGGGGATGTGAATATAGTCCCTATACTTTCATCCAGTATTGCTATTGCTACACTCGAATTTGGGATCTTGGTCGGAGGAGGAGGAGGAGATCTTGTAAAGTCTATGTCTTAAATCTACACACGGATTCTTAGTATTGACAAATCCACTAACTTTAGTCTTTAAATTAATCTTTAAATCTTTCTCCTTACTTAAGGATAGGCCAGCAATGAATTGCAGTTTACCACTCAATCCATATGAAGTCTTTCTGGAGGTATTAAAAACTTCTAATCCTCCATAGTCATAACCTATCTCTCCATTCTCAGAGGATATGTCATATGCAAAGACCTCCTTCTCGAATGAGTCTTGGTAAAACAGGTAACTTAAATCAAGTTCCGTCTTTAGATACAGACTACGCTTTTTAAAGTAATTGGAAATTGGATCATAAAAGCTAAAAGATAGAGGATAATAGACCTCCATCATTGAGGAAATCTCCGGTCTTTCTTGTAGAGATTTACTGTCCTTTTGCTTTTTAAGAGAATCATGTTCAATTAACTTGCTCTTTAATTTATCTTTCTTTATAGTTATGGTAAAGTCATGAGAACTCTGAACAGCCTCTTCAAAAGAAGAGCTATAAATTCCCTTCTTTTTAATATCAGAACCCTTTAAATCAGATCTACTATAGGCATTTCCTCAGGCTCTAAAGGAGCTCTGTACTAATTTATATTTGGGATAATTTCCGGGTGAGGGTGAGGGTGAGTTAATTTCATCCTTTAAAGGTTTTGGAATTAAAGATTTATCGACATTCTTAACTTCTTCACGATCTCATGATTTTCCTGTGACACTATCCCCAGCATACTCCCCCAACTTTTTCTTAGTTTCACTATCTAACTTCTCGCAGGGAGTCTTCTCATCATAATCGGAAGAAGGAATATACAATCCCCCTTCTTTTATCTGTTCATAGTAATATTGTGAACTAGGTTGCGGTTTCAATCCCACTTGCTCTCGAAACTCATAAAATGAATTAAGTTGTTTTTTAATGTATTGTGATTCTTGTGATGACGCTCCAGTTGAACTGGATGATGCGGTACTTGCAGATTGCTTATCTATAAAACCCCCTACTTTATAGGGATCTTGGCAAATTGAACTTCAAAAATTCGAACTAGTAGTAAACTCATATTTTGGTTCTGAAGATGAAGATCATCTATCAAGAAATACTTTTTTAAAAGGACTTCCATACGTATCTGTTGATATTTGCTCAGAAGAGATTTCTGAAAAATACTTCTTGGGGTCTTGGGGAGGATCATCGTTGAATAAAACATAGAAAGATTTAATAGCTAAGCTAGCTAAAGCACTACCTCCAGAATGACCTTTAATGATTTCTATAGAGACTGATTTTTTGGAAACGTCTTTAGTTAATTTAAGTTGATGGCTTTCTGAGTTTGAAGAGTCTTTTAAATTTACTAAAGGATAAGTTTTAGTGCTGGAAGAAACTAGGTCGGAAAAGGGAAATACATGGGTAATTTTAATTGGAGAACCAGAATATATAGATAAATCTAAGACTGTTAATAAATTAGGATTGCCAACTTCCTTAAGTTGTAGGGTGTTTTCATAATTGTCTGAAGTTAATGTATATTTGCCACTTTCTCCTTGTTCTTGAGAAGAAAGAGAAGTTAAGGGTATCTCTTTAAACTTGTAATCATGACTGTGACTTACAGAGGAGAAAGGACTGTTTTGCTCTATCCAATACTCCTTATTATCATCTAACTTCTTAATTATTAAAGAACCATAGTCTTTTACGTTCGAGGAATTATTTTTATCGGAAAGTAATGTGTACAAGCTCTTAATAGAACTCTCTTCCTCTTTAGAATCTAAGAAATCGGATATGGATAAAAGATTTAATTGTGAAGAATTAAAGGCGAGTTCCTTAGAGGCTAAGGTAAATAGAAATAAAGGAGTTAATAAAACTGAGGTTCTCTTAAAAAAGAGATAATTTTTTCGATATAGGAAGCTCTTACTAGACAAATTAACGGAAACTATTTTTTGGCTCCGTTTTTGTATTTAAATTCAAATTTGCTAATTTCAAAACCCGCGCTCCCTGCAGCTCCCGAAACTAAATGAGCAGTACTGTTTTGTATTGGTTTAGAAACTAAACTAATTGCTCTCAATTTGGTTGTATACTTCAGTTTACTCTCTTCTATTCACAGTTCCAAAGAATATCAGACTGCCAAACATGAAAAACCGGGAATTTCTGATTCCTCTCCTTGTTGAACGTCTGAAGAATCATCTTTAAAAATCTTCTCGTATTTATCTTTATTTGAAGAAAAGTCATTAGAGTCTTTAGTTTTTGAATCTGGATCATAAGCCCTGTTTATTACCATTCTGAATCTAATTTCATAAGAATTTGAAGAATTATTTTTATTTTTAATGTCATCATAATTAACAGTTAAATCTTGATCGTCTAAGATTGCAGAAATTTCAGACGGAGTCTTATCCTTTTCTTCTTTCTCGTATTTTTTACCATCCCCACAGTCCTTTGAATGGGATTGAGAGGCGGAAGTGGAAGTGGTGCATACAACTCTCTTGGTGTTGAAATGACTACTATGAAAGAACTTGCTTAAAGTTGTTTTGGCTCCGCTTACTGAAATCTTTATAGATTCTAGAGATTCCTTATCAGATAGATCTATTTCGTTAGTTTGCTTTAAAGGTTCATAGTAATATAAATATTGATGATTAATACTAAACCATGACGATGACGACACTTGTGTACTTAGTTTAAGTGTATCCCTTGTGCTTTCGTCGTAAGCTGCTAAATTTTGAAAATACACCTCTCCATCATTAGAAGGATCTGTGTAAACAACTTTAGATATCTGCCTTTCCTCCAATTTCTCTTCAAACTTCTTCAAGGTCTTAACTTCTGTGGAAGAAGTGGAAGTGATTCCTATTTGTCTATCTATGTAAAAAGATGAAATTTCTGGTTCCCTTTCTAAGCTAATCACTAAATAAGAAGGTATGTGGATATAGTCTCGGTATGTTCATTGTCCATCTTTACTACATTTCAAATCCTCACTAAGTTCGTTGTTGTTGTTGTTGTTAATTTTATAAAGCCTATGTCTAAGATCACAGGAAGGGTTCTTAGTATTAACAAAACCCTTCACTTTTGAAGTTAAATCTAAATGTAAATTCTTGTCTTTATCTAAATATAAACCCGCATAAAATTTAAGAGTTCCGCTTAATCCGTAAGAAGTCTTCTTAGTATCTCCTAAAAATCCCCCATAATCAAACCCAATCTCTCCATGTTCAGCTCCAATATCGTATGAGAATACCTCTTTAGAGAAAGAGTTCTGATAATAAAGATAACTGAGATCTAATTCTGTCTTTAAATAAAGATTCTTCTTTTTTAAATAATTAGAAATAGGATCATAAAAAGTAAAGGATATAGGATAATAAACCTCCAGTAAAGTAGATATATCTTCTAATTCGTTATATTTATTACTACGATCGGGATAATTCTTCTCTAAATTACTGTGTTTTAATAATTTACTCTTAAACTTTTCCTTTTCAATCTTTATAGAAAAAGAATGAGAGCTAGATAAGGCATTTTCAAAGGTCTGGCTGTAAAGCCCCTTCTCCTTTATCTTTTTTCCTGAAACAGAGTTACTGTTGTAAACATTCCCGAAAGCTCTAAAAGAACTCTGCACTAATTTATGATGAGGATATGTGTTTTGAGTTTGAGTTTGAGTTGTCAAATCGATCTCCTTACCTAGAACGTGGGGAGTTAACTTCTCATCTATTTTCGAACTTCTGTCCAAGTTCTTTCCGTTCCCATCCTTTTTCACATACTCTTTAAGTTTCTCTTTGGTTACCTCATCTAACTTCTCACAAGGAGTATTAGATTTTTCGTCATAATCTGAAGATGGCACATACTTCCCTATTTCTGAAATTTGTTCATAATAATACTGCTGCGTAGCTTTCTCCTTAATCCCCACTTGAGATCTAAATTCTCTAAAAGAACTTAATTGTTTTTTGATATTAGAATCTCCAGTAGTAGAAGTTGAGCTTGTTGTTGTTGATGTTGATGTTGATGTTGATGAAATTTTTTTATCTATAAAACCTCCTACTTTATAGGGATCTTGACAGGTGGACTTTCAAAAGTCACTCGAAGTAGAAAAGCTATACTGAGCATCTCCTGAAGATGAAGATGAAGATGAAGATCACTTATCTAAAAATATCTTTCTACCTCTATTGGGATAGGGAGAGTAAACTGAACTTCCAGAATTACTTTGTTCTGAAAAGTAACTGTTCAGATCTATTGGGGGATTGTCGTTAAATAACACATAAAAAGATCGTATAGCTAAATTAGATAAATTTGTGGACTGAGAATTATTCGTTATCTCAATAGTTATTTGCTGTTTGGAATTGTCTTTAGTAAGTTTAAGTGTATGGGTTTGGGTTTGGGTTTGGGTTTGGGTTTGGGTTTCATCTTTAGATTCTATTTTTACTACATGATAATCTTTACTATTATTAGAAACTAAATCAACTAAAGGGATTACATGAGTCAACTGTATCGGTTGTCCTCCAGGTATTTTTAAATCTAATACTGTTAATAAATTGGGATCCCCAACTTCCGATAAGTTAGCTTTTTCAAAATTACTCTTAGACAGGGTATATTTGCTTTGAGAACTATCCGATTCGATTTTTAATGACTCCGACAAGGAGTGATCCAGAGTAGTTGCAGTTTTAAATTTATAATTTTTTCCATGACTGATATTTGAAAAAGGAGATATCTGATCTATTCAATATTCTTTACCAGAAGGAAGCTTCTGAACGATGAGGGAACCATAATCAGAAGTTCCCTCGGGAAGATCAGAGTTTAATGATTTAGCTAAAGTAAGAGCAGAGTTCTGATAGTTGTCAAAATCTAGTTCTAAAGGATTTAAACTTAAAGAAGGACTGTTAAAAGCTAATTCCCTAGAAATTAATGTAGAAAGAAATAAAGGAGAAAGTAAAACTAAGGTTCGTCTTAGAAAGGAATAATTTTTAGAAACGTGACCGCCTGACAAACCAAAGTGAACAAACTAAAGAATACCTAATGCAATCTCAATCATATTTCTAAGCCCCACTTCCCTTTCTTTAGAGGACATAAACTCCTTGGTAGCTATATTGTCGCTAATGGTTACGATACAAGCAGCCTTCTTACCTAATTTCTTAGCGTTAACAAATAAAGCATATGATTCCATTTCAACACAATCTGCACCAGTGTTAGCCACAACTTCCTCTATGGGAGTATCTCAATAGAAAACCTCCGAAGAGTGCATCTTAGACTCTAACAATTTATGATTAAGGGCTTTAGCAGAACCCTTAAGCCTTTCATTTAAACTAGAATCAGGAAAAGCTTTATTGTTATCTTCACCCAAAACGATCTTAGAAAAAGCTCCTGAATCCGCAATAGATTCAGTAACCAAAACAACATCTCCGACTTTAATCTCAGGCTTATAAGATCCAGAAGAACCAACTCTTATGATATTTTCAACACCATAAAAAGCAAATAATTCATAAGAATAAATACCCATAGAAGGAATTCCCATACCAGAGGCACCAACTGTCACCTCTTTTCCTTTGTACTTACCTGTGTAAAAGAAAATATTTCTAACAGAAGAAACTAACTTTACATCTGTCAAGTAATTCTCTGCAATCCACTTAGCTCTCAAGGGATCACCAGGCATCAAAACAGTTTTGGCGATCTCACCCAACTTAGCGCTTATGTGGGGAGTAGGTGCTGGCATACTTATAAAGAAGGTTAATTATATACGAATCCTATTAGATAACTCTACAGCCCTTTTTTCATCGAAACCCTGATCCACCCCAAATCTATTTACATTCACAAACTCAAAAGATTTCGGACCAAATATTTTGAACGAACTAACAATCCCATCTTCCATTATTCTCTTGTCGCGACTAGTAATGCTTACGGATACAAAAACTATGTCCTTATTAAATAAGAAATCCTTTTTAACTATGCTTAATCAATCAATTATGTTCTTAAAGAAAGCGGGAATATATCCATTATGCTCGGGAGAAAAGAAGACTAGCCTTTTGTAACGAAATAAGGATGAATAAATCTTATTTATAGATTCGGGAATTTCTAGATACTTAGAAAACATAGGAACCTCATAATCTGACAATCTCAAAGAATCAAAGTTACCCTCCTTAGACACGTACTCCATAAACTCGCTATTTATAGAAGGAAGGGAATTTGAACAACAGATTAAAAGTACAGACATTAATAAAGACCTCTATTCTTCATATTTTTAATAGCTCTAGAAACGCCGCAACAATCCTCATTTGTAGTGTGGAATTGAATTTTGGAATCATCTCAAGATAAATGAGTTTTTTCCTTTAAATCGAAACCAACTCCAAAAGCCGCATTCTCTAAAGAAAGAAGGTCGTTACCCTCGTTTCCAAAAGCAGCCGATTCTTCTACTCTAATTCCCAAAAAACTCAACACCTCCTTAGCTGCATATCACTTATTTATTCTCCTATCCACCAATTCAAGAAAACATTTAGGCCCTGAAGAAAAATAGCATTCTTTAAACATTGGAACTAGCTTAGATCGCCAATAAGCTACTCTCGGTAGTTTTAGAAATATCATGGCTTTTTGTATATTGGAAAAATCCATATCTTCAGAATACCGCTTTCTAGGATATCTTTTTCGGAATAGAAGTAAATATATGAGTCAAGAGAATGGTTTATTGGTGAAGAATATTTCTCTCTTCGAGTTTACTAAAAAAAAATTAAGTCTGGATTTATTGGCAATCTGAGCAAAATTCTTAGGTATCTCGGGATCAAAGCTTTTCCTTACTAATATCTGAGTTCCATCCGAGTTGTAAATAAAGGAACCATTCATGCATATCAAGTAAGGGATGCAGCTCGCATCCACTATTTGAGTTATCTGTTTAACTATAGGAAGTGTTGTAGATATATCTCTTCCAGTGGCTAAAACAATCTTTCCCCCTGAAGAACAATAGTCCTTTAAAGATTCCAGATTCTCAGAACTTACGGAATCTGACAGATAACCACTCTCTTTAACTAAGGTCCCGTCTATATCTATAAATATACATTTAATTTTCATTCAAAATCTGTCTTAGAAAAATTCCTTCAATCTCTCTAACAGCGTCTTCCAAAACATCATTAACTACCACATGTTGGAATAGAGCTGAATCTGCCATTTCAGAAGCCGCCTTCTCTAAACGTATCTTTACATCCTGTCCAGATTCCGTCCCTCTATTTTTAAGTCTACCTTCCAGCTCCTCCATGGAGGGGGGAGCTATAAATATAGATACCAAATCGATCTTCTTCTCCAACATCTGTTTAAATCCTATTGTTTCAATCTCCAAAAGAACATTTCTCCCCTCTTGAAGCATATTCTCAACTCACTCTCTACTAGTACCATAATAGTTATCAAAGAATTGAGCATATTCAAGCATCTTGCCAGACTCTATGTTCAACCTAAACTGCTCTTTAGTTATAAAGAAGTAGTTAACCCCATCCACTTCGTTAGATCTACGACTTCGAGTAGTGTGGGAAATAGAAAAGATTAAATTTAATTTCTTGTTTGACAGCAGTCGCTCAATAATAGCTCCTTTTCCGACTCCAGAAGGGCCAGATATAATAAGTAGTTTACCTAGTTTACGCGACCCCACTCTTTGAATGGAGAAATTATAATTACAAGCATCACCGACAACCAAGAGTGTCTTTCAAGAACACGCTTAATATACCCTCTACTAAGTTCCCGATGAGGGCTAACCTGGTGGAGAATTCCTCAAAATATAGAGATTTTTGAAATTCTAACCAAATATTTTGAAAACTTAGTAACAGAGAAGGAGAAACTTTCACTCTTCATGATGGTCCTCCATACGCAAATGGAAATATACACCTTGGGCATGCACTTAACAAACTTCTAAAAGACTTTGTACTCAGGTACAAGGCTCTGAAAGGGTACAAAATAAATTACATCCCCGGATGAGATACCCATGGATTACCAATCGAAAACCGATTAGAAAAGCAAGAAGGATCTAATTACAAGAACAAGGATTCCTTAGAGAAGAGGAGAGCTTGTGCTGAGTACGCTAAAGCACAAATAGAGATACAAAAGTCCCAATTTGAAAATCTACATCTACTTTGTGATTTCAAGAAGATCTATAAGACTATGGATCCCAACTTTATCAACCAAGAGCTAAACATCTTATATGAGTTCCTTCAAAAGGATCTACTCTATTGGGATCTTAAACCTGTAGCTTGATCATGGTCCTCTAAGACAGCATTAGCTGAATCAGAGATTATTTATAAAGAGGTAGAATCTCCCAGCATATATCTTGGTTTCTCCGTTTTAGATAATCCCAAATTACCTAAAAATACGTGCTTACTGGTATGAACTACAACTCCCTATACTCTAGAAGCCAATCAATTCGTAGCTCTACACCCCGACTTTAACTACATTCTTATAGAAGGAAATAAAAAGAGATATCTAATAAGTAAGAAGCGATTCCATGATTTGAAGAATGATATTGGTCTTCGAGATTTCACCATCAAAGAAGAATTCATAGGATCTGAATTATCTGGTCTTAAGTACAGAAATCCTCTGAACGGCAGAGAAGGAACTACCATCTGTGCAGATTACATAACAGAAGATGCGGGTACTGGAATAGTACACATAGCTCCAGCGTTTGGTCTGGAAGACTACCTAGCTGCGGGGAAGATCAATATATATTGTCCTATAAATGAGGACGGTAAGTTCCAATTAGACACATACTTTAAGCCCATATCTGGATTATTCTACATAGATGCTAACCCAATAGTCATAAACTTCCTGGAGGAATCAGGAAGTCTACTTAAATCAGAGAAGATAACTCACAGCATAGGCCACGACTGAAGAACGGAGAAGCCCTTGTTGTACCGAGCTTCTCCGCAATGATTTGTCAATATTAAAAAGTTATCTTCTGATGTGGAATCTATAAGTTTCACTTCATCTCCAGAATGAATAAGTAGTCATTTGAAAAAGCTTATCTCTGCCAGAGAAGAATGATGTCTGTCAAGACAAAGGTGTTGAGGAATACCTATAGTTATCTTGTTCCATGATAGAAAACCTATATTGGATCTAGAACAAATTAATCACACTATAGATCTTCTTAAAGAACATGGAATTGAATCTTGATTTGAAAAAGAAGCTTCTTTCTTCTTACATCCTAAATTTAAGAATCTAAAGGATGTAGAGAAGGGACAAGATATCTTAGATGTTTGATTTGATTCTGGATGCTCCTGAAGCATCTTAGAGAACAAGAAAGCGGATCTCTACTTAGAAGGTTTTGATCAACTAAGGGGTTGATTTAATTCCTCTTCAGTTATCTCTTTAACTTCTCAACAAGAACTTCCCTTCAAGAACATAATAGCCCATGGATTTGCTCTTGATGGGAATGGTAATAAGATGTCTAAGTCTAAAGGCAATGTAATTGATCCCATAGAGATAGCCAATAAATACGGAATAGATATTCTTCGCCTTTGAATAGCGATGAATAACTATTTGGAAGATATTAAATTAAGTGAATCCTCTCTCGAAAGCGCCATATCCACATATAGAAAGATCAGAAACACTCTATTTAGATATTCCCTATCCGTAACCGAGAACCTATCCTTTGATCCTTCCATATTAGCTTCCTTGGAAGATCCAAAAAATAGGTATATATATTCCCTATTTATGGAGTCTTACAAGAAGATAAATGAGTATTTAGAAAGATTCCACTTCTTCAGAGCTATAAAGGAGATGATGGATTTCTTAAATATTTATTCCAGTTGATATCTCGAGATATCCAAAGATTTACTTTACTGTGGAAGTAAAGAGGATAGAGAATTTAAAGAGACTCAACACATAATCTATGACATACTAATTAAATCCATAAAGCTATTAAGCATCTTCATTCCTCAGACAGCGGAAGAAGCTTATTCCTACATTAAGGGGGGAAGTGTAGCTCTAGAGAGCTTAGATCCTGTAGAAGAAAGACTGGATATTCCGGTCTATATATGAAGTAAATTCTTCGAGTTAAAAGATGAAATCTATTCTCATTTGGAGGATTTGAAAAATCAGAAGGTGATAACTGGGACTCATGAAGCTAAGGTTGTAATAAATAAGGATTCCCTAAAAGGATTAGAGTCTCTAAATTTGAAGAAATACCTGAATATTGCTGAATTAGAAGTGGGAGAAGAATTAAAGGTATCCAAATCTAGCCTTCCAAAATGTGCAAGATGTAAGAGGCATGAAAACATCTCTGGGGAGGTATGTACCAGATGCCTACAACTCATTTAATTTAATATTCAAGAATACATATAAGGCTGCCACTACTATTCCATTAAGGAAGATCATCGTTCTCTTTAGAAACTTAGGCTTATAAAAAGACATCAAAAACAAAACTAACAGGAAGAGATTCAATATCAATCAAAAACTTAATTTATTCGTGGATAACGGGGGATTCCCGTCATGCGATATAGAATGATGTTTTCCTATTAAGGGTTTTCCACTAATCCAGTTAGTATAGGCTGGAAGCGTTAAATTAAATAAGGAAGATCCGAAGAATCCCCCTACCGCTATACGATATTCCTTCTTTCGGAATAGGAAGAATAGAGCAGAGAACTCGGGGGTGGAAGTTACGAAGCTAAGAATTATTCCGAAAGAGAAGTTTCCCGAGATTGGAAATTTAGAAGCAATATAGAAATTGGCATAAGAAAGAGCGCCAAATAAACATCATAGAAGAAGGGATATTCCTAATAATGAAGGCTTATTTCAAGAAGAGAAGTGATTAAATTCATCATCCCTTTTTTCGACCTCGGGATGATCCTTATAAGTGGTATGGAGATATCAAAATCAAACTAATAGGAATACTACGTTAATTACACTGAATCCTCGGAATAGAAATTTGGAGAATAAAAAGGGGGCTAGAAAAATTATGCATAAGAATACAGTTTCCCAAAATACCAATTCCCATGAGAATATGCTTTCCTTCCAGAAGATATTCTGAATATCCTCTATATCCTTAGATTTCTTTTGAAAGAGAGTCTTTATTGTTATTAAGGATAACGCTACTGATAGGAAAACTACTTGTCAAGTATTTGCTCCCGTAACGTTATAGAAGGAATACATTGCATACCTAGGAATCTCTAGGTACTTATCATGAAACCCCGAAACTATCGAGTTAACAAATTCAGGAAAAGAAGTTCCTACGGATAGGAATACCGCTCCTACAAAGGTATCCGAAAGCTTATATTTGATCGATATAGCCTTTATGGACTCTATCGATCAATATGCGGTAACTATTATTCCTATAAAGCAAGATAGGAATGCAAATAACAGTGGTACCGTCAAGAAAAGATAATTTGGCGGGGGTGGAAGGACTCGAACCCACAACACGCAGTTTTGAAGACTGCTGTTCTGCCAATTGAACTACACCCCCTACTGGCGGAACAGAAAGGATTCGAACCTTCGCGTAATTTTTATATACCTAACAGCTTTCCAAGCCGTCCCCTTAAGCCTCTTGGGTACTGTTCCGTAATTATTAAATTTTATATTTTCTTATATAAATTAAACGTTTTATGGAAAAACAATCTTAGACTAAATTTAAAGTCCTTCTCCGTTGCATTCGAATATCCAGAATTCACCATATACTCATCCATAGTAGCCAACATTTGAAAGAAATCTTTTTTCTTTTTGAATGATATGGCGGACATAGTTTTGTGCCCTCCGCCTCCATATAACTTAGCCACATGATTAATAATTAACTCCTTAGATCTAATAGAGCATTTTCACAATCCAGAAAAGGCATCATAGGTTAAAGTAGTTCATACCTCTACATTGGAAATATTCTCCAAAATAGGCGCTGTATGCGGAAAATCCCACGCCTTACATTTATCTATGATCTTCTTATCTATAACGGCATAAGCCAAACCGTTCTTAGTAAGATGAGTTCTCCTTATTACCTCTGCTGTAAAGACCTTGAAATTAAAACTCTTAACGAATATAGAGTTATGAATAACGTTTCTATTTAATCCTCTAGATACTAGATTAGCTAGAACGTTATAAGTGGATGGGAGCATGGACAAACTCATGAAGTTATTGGTATCCGTGATGATTCCTGCATAAAGATACTGAGCTAAATCAGCATTAAAGACATGTCCCCCGCTTTCCTCCAAGTAAATAAAGATCTCTGCAAGTATTTGAGATACGGCTGGATATGTTGGATCTATAAACTCCATCTGAGCTAATCCCTTTATCTTGGGATGATGATCGATGATTGCCAGTTCTGCACAATAAGTATGCAGTTGAGTAAGAACTCTTTCCGTATCAGAGGTATCTAATATGATTCCCAAATAGTTCTTAAGTTCATACTTGGAAGGCAATACCTCATTCACATAGAACAAAAACTTCTCTTCTTCCTTAAAAGTCTCCTCAGGTATCATGAGATTCACATTAGATTCTGGGAAATTATCTATTATCCACCTCTTTAAAGAAAATGCAGAAGCATAGGCATCAAAGTCAGGATTTACATGTACAAAAATAGCGATATTGTCGTATTCTTCTAATTTTGAAAGTAAATTAGTAATGAATCGATTTAACAATTATCTAATGTTCTAAATCTGGATATCCATATCTAAATCACTCTAAATCTTTAGAAGTCATGGGAGGACTTATTGCCTTTCTAACATGATCTTCATATCACTGCTTAGCGACATGAACCTTTTTCTCAAATTCCTTTAAATCTATCTCAAACTTCTTTCAAATGAGAATATGATCCCCCTCTTCACTAACTATCCCATCATTTAAGTACTTATTAAATGGAGACATAAACTTCACGGAGTGAGGATCAGCATAATCCTCATTTCTAAGGAATGCAACGCAGAAGTACCCTACTGTGATACCCCTCAAGTAAAGATATAGAGATAACTGATCCTTATAACTCTCAGGTATCAGCACCTCTCCATTCTTGAATCACTTAACTAATCCTCCACCCGTTTGGGACACCACAGGCTTTCCGTCTTCTGTGAACAGCCTAAATTGATTATCTTTAAAGACTCACTTGTATTTATCCAATTGAGCCGTCTTTATCTCCAATATAGAAACAATATTTCCATTCGCATCAAACTCCTCCCCATCTGGAACTCCCCCAAATACATCATTACTGGAGAATAAATCGTACTTGATGGATGGGGGATCATAACTCTTAAATGATTTTCCAATCTGAAGCTCAGCATATTCCTTAAGCTTAGGCTCTATAATTCTTCCCGCCTCCAGAAAATAAGGATCCAAGTCTTCCTTAAAAAAACCCATAATATCGCATCAAGTTTGAAATGGAGTTTTGTAGGAATCACTTCCCAGAACCCCTCCAATCCTTGAACCCGTAAGCTTCTTCGGCTTATAAAGCTTTCTTAGACCTTGATAAGTGAGACAAATCCTATTATCCTTAAAGACAAAATCTTCCCGATACTTGTACTTATCAAACTTCATTACTCCTTAAAGTTTAATTATGCAAGGAGTTCCCAATAGATTTAGAAGTCCTTTTAAATATAGAAAATTTAAAAAAGCTCACAAGAAAAAAGAACTTCAGAGACTAAGAGAGGAAGTGATCTTTAATTACAGCGAAATATTAGATCATATGCTTCCCGAAGATAGAGAGGCATTAACTAATACTATGGGAGATATAGTGGTAACTCCTCGAGAGAGTTTTATAGCTCACTTCAAGAATGGCTATCCCAAATATGAATATGAAGTTTTTAAAATTAAGTTTGTAGAAATATTCAATCTAACTGGATCTTCAGCGCTTAAAAAAGTTAAATATCAGAAAATAAAGAACAGAGAAAGTCAAGCTATAACCGACTTTTGACGCTGTTTTGAAGTACTATTTGATAACGTAGGAGAACATACCAAGAACTCTATTTTTAGACGGATTAAAAATTTCTTTTCCTCAATAATGAAAGTCATCAAGTGGGCCAGAAGAGCTATTTTCCTAGGAATCCATATATAACATGAGCATCACAGACACACACTTCGACAAAATACTTTACAGTCACTGTCCCAAAGGAATTCCCTGAAGAGCTATTGGTGATTTTTCGATAGTTTTCTACGAGGGTAGATTGTTAGAAAGGCATATAGTTCCCAACGGAGATACTCCCTGCTTAATACAAAGAGATCTATCTACCATGAAAAGCAATAAATTCTCCCAATGTAATCACACGGTAAATGAAGGTTTAGTAGCTAATAAAAGATACTTTGAAAAGGGAAGTATTTTGTTCTCCAGAATTGGAGATTCTCTAGATCAAGTTGGAAAGGCCTTTATCTATGAAGGGGATGAATTTGTATTGGCCGGAAATGACATCTCCATTTTGAAACATAATCAAAATCCAGAATTCCTAATCCGTATTCTTAATTCACATGAAGTAAGACATCAGGTAATTAAGAATACCTACAAACAAAAGACATTCCTTATAGAGCATGAAGATTTAAAGATGGTTATGGTACCCTTGCCTCCTGTGGAGATTCAGAATTTAATAATGGAAGAATTAAAAGCTAAAGAATGGGAAATGGAGGAAAACAAAAGAAGAAGATCTTTAATAGGGAAAATTAAGTCTTTATTCGTCGAAAAATAGTCCATTTGGCATTATCTATAAAAAAGGTCATTTCCGCTTTCGTTGCAGGTGCATCTGGGATTGTTGGAATAATCTGGACTAAGAATTCCGGAAAATTAAATAAATTGATTTCGTCCAGTCCAGAAACCACTTTCACCGAAACAAGAAGCATAAGAGATCAGATTTTCAAATCCGGAAAGAAATTGCTTCAAACTGAAGCTAATAGCAAAGCGTGAGATGTAAGGAAGGAGCAATATCAAGAGAGATTTGGAGGAATAATCACCAACGAAGATGTTATTCAATGATGTAACTCCTCTTTGGATAACAAATACGAAGACTCCCTCTACAAGAACGTATCTGAATTATGTTCCGTTCCCACCATGAGAGAAAGACTTATCTTTAACAAGAAGCAAATCATAGATTTGAAAAATAAGAATGATCCTAAATGGGGTGAAAAAGTAGTCAACTACTCTAAAAATCAAAACAACAAAATGCCTAATTCAGAATTAAGAACGGTGGGAAATAGTGTTACTACTGAAGTAATTATGAATTGATGTAAAGACGGAGTTGAAGAAGAATTTATGGATGAAAATGAACGTTACAACATAGTAAATACTTGATGCACTTCTTCTTAATATGAATCCAATTATTATTAAAGGACTTGCTGTAGCATTAGTTGCAGGAAGCGGAGCCGGTAGTTATGGAATCTACTATGGGATTAATTCTTGAAGAACAGTATCTCACGAAATAAAAGAATTCCTCCTAACCGATAATTCAACAGATGAAGCTTGAAAACAACATTTAGGGGCTTATAAAACTCTTCAAGATAAATGATTGGGCAATGTTAGTGATGAGTCCACGTGAATTAGATCCATAAAGAAGTGATGCAATGAATCATTAAAAACCTCATGAAGCCATGCCAAGTTTTCAGAACTATCTAAGAAAGCTAGTAAATGATGTGTTGATACTGAGGATATAAAAGAGAGAGTGAAGAGAACTATAGGTACTGGGAAAAGTCTAATTTCAGACACTAATACTGAAGATTCGTGAAAGACTGGATGAAATTCCTACAACACTAACAAATCGGGAAAAGAAATATCTAACATATCCTCTACTCAAGATCCAGGATGAAAAGAATTGAAAACTTTCTGCTTAGAAGCTGAGTTTTTACATGCCAGTTCCCATGAAACTTTGAAAGAGAGATATAAAGATTTCTGCACTAAATAAAGATGTCAAGTTCTTTAGTTTTTAAAGCGATTACAGGAACAATTGCCGTTGGGGGTGTTTCTGGTGGTGGTTATCTTATTCACTCCCACATAAAAAATAAGACTCTAAATAAAGATATTCTCTCCTCCAATGGAAAAAGGGCTTTAGTTAAGGGGGATTCTAGATGAGGAGTGGCTTTCAGCAAATACCAAAAGAAATCAAAAAACGATAATAGATACCAGATATCTTCCACTCTAAACTCCGTATGGGAATTGGAGAGATGATGTTTGAAGGGATTAGATTCTCCCCATGAGGAGGAATCTTATTCCAAGATAGAGAAACTATGTACCATTCCTTCTATATCTGAATACCTAGAAACACAAGGTAAGGCACTACTAACCACCTTCAACACCAAAGAATCTAATTACAAATCTCACTCTCAGGACGATAATCTATTTATTCCTCAAAAAGAAATAGGAGCCGAAAAGGATAAAGTTACTGCAGCACAGATACAACAATGATGTACCTCTTCTATAAGCGCAGAGTTTACAGATGTAGAAGATATTCTTTATAAGAGGGTTGAGAAATGGTGTTTAAACAATTAAATAACGTGGGATGTACGTTGGAGAAAGGAATTATGAACAGATATCTACCTATATTGAGAGTATAAAACCAGAAATAGTAAAACTCTTTCATGATCTTAGAAGGAATAGCGTCATAGAGTTTGAAAGGGATTTAATAGAAGAAGATAACTTATTTTCATCCATATCTCTACACGTAATCCAACGTCACTTCCTCAAAGCCATGTCCAATTGAGGAAAAAGCAGTTTCAATTGCTATTGAGTAGCCTATGTAGTGGATAAAAAGGTATGGGAGATAATAAAAGATATAGACGATATATATGTCCCTTATCTTCAATACATAGAAGAACGTTTCTACAATGCTGTAAATAACCTAATTAATAAATTAACTCCCAAAAGCAAGAAGAACTAAAGTTATCTATAAATAATGTCTCCAACCAAAATCTGCGCTTTAACTCTGGGAGGAGGGGGAGTTACAATCTCAGCCACTTATGGAATGTACTACAAAACAAATTCCGAAAGAACTGTCAAATCAGAAATCAGTGGAATACTTTTAACTAAGGAGTCTGAAGATGAAGCTTGAGGACAGCATTATGAGAAATACAAGCAATCAAAAAACAACTTAAAGATAAGGAACCTAGACTCCAGCTCCGAAACCGCATGAAAAGAGGGTATTAAGAAATGATGTTCTGAAGCTTTAGAAATTAGATGAACAAATAGTGATTTCTATGAAACTGTGGAAAAGGCAAAGCAGTGGTGCTTAGATACGGAAAGCATAGGAGACAGAATCAATCGCACCCTGGATACTGGAAAAGAAGTTATTCCGGATAGTGCATCTGATGGAGAGTGGTCAAGTGCTTGAGACAAATACAATACAGGGAAAGGAAGCAACGAAATTGAGGCTCTAAAAGACACAAATAATACTGGAGGAAAGGGCAAGATAAAAACTTGATGTACCGATAATAAACATCTGAATGCCTCTGCCCACAAAGACTTGAAAAACTCTATGAAATCATGGTGCACTAAAGACAAAATAACCTCTTCATCCAGTGCGGGAGGGGTTGGTGCCTAATGAATAAATTAGCTGGAATAAGTGTGATTACTGGAGTTGCTGGTGTCACAGGTGCTGGAGTTTTTTACCTTAAACCTTGGAATAAAAAGATATCTGTAAAACAAGAATTACAGAAATTAAATAAGACAATTCTTGAGTCTACCAATGATTCCAGGTGAGAAGTAAAAGTACATTTCTACAATACCAATATCTCTAAACATCCCCACTTGAAAATAAACGATAAAAATCAAATTACAAAGGAGGAATTGTCTTCTTGATGTTCTGAGGTTCTTAAAAAGAGTAATTCGGAAGATCTACATAACAAAGCTAAGGCTTGATGCTTAGCTCCTGTTGTTAAGGACAAATTAGCTAAGGAGAATAAAACTATCCTAACCAACTTAAATACCAAACTTCAATCCTATAAATCACACAACACCAATGACAACAAGGTCATACCTACAACACAAATTGAAAATAAAGAAAAAGGAAACTTATCAGATGGAGATTTCAAGAAATGATGTGAGACTTATTCTGAATCAGAATTACTAGAAGGAGCGGATGAGAATTATGAGCGCATAGTTCATTGATGTACAACTTAAAACATGAGTGCTAAATTGTCGTTACTTACGGGATTAGGAGCTTCTGTTGGAGGAGTGGGAGTATGGGGGATTTATAAACTAACTAATCCAAAAAACGAAGTTAAGACCTTTACAGATGAGGAGTATCAGCTAATCTTTAAGAAATTTAAATCGGAAAGTACATTTATAACTTCCCTTCAAACCAAAATCCCAACTATTACTAATTCCAGCACCAATATTGAAGGGGGTAAAGCAACTAAGGCTTGATGTGTAGGAAATGATTCTTTAAATGCAAAAAAATGATGCATCCAGCTTCCTAAGACCATCAGAGAAAAAATAAATAAAAGTCTAGTAACCGATTGAGCTGCAAAAGTTAAATCTATAAAGGATACCGATAAACCAAACTTACTCAACGATTTAAAAACAATAAAGTCAGACCTCTCTGCTGTTTCTGAAGATGAAAATTCCCGAAATGCACTTAAAGGATGGTGTGAATCTAAATTAGATACTCGATTGATTAATGACGATGGAGATGCCATATACACAAAAGTAGAAGCTAGATGTCTGGAAAAATAATTCTATTGTCGGCAGGTTCCGCGACAGCAGCTGTAGGAGGAATTTCTACATTCTTTTATCTATTCCAGAGAGAAACCATTAAGTCTAAAGTGGAAAAGTCGGGAATTAAGTTAATCAAATACGAAGACTTATTATCTTGAAAAACCGCTTTTAAAGGTCTTAAATCCAAATCAGAAGTAATTGAGGAATTGAAGAAGATAGATCCCTCCATTGCTGATGTGAGTGACTTGGATAAAGGGGGGAATGCCCTTAAAAGTTTTTGCAAAACTTCCTGAGAGAGACCCTATAAACCAGGGGAACAGTTCTTTTTACAAGTTAAAGAGTGATGTATTCAAGTTCCATTGACAGTTAAAGACCAATTTTTAGGTTCAAGAAAAACTCTGGAGAACAATTGAGAAAGTAAATTCGAAGCAATAAAAACTTCTAACACCAATCAATTAAAGGAAGATTTAAAAGCGATAGATAATCAAATAACAAAGGAATTAACCGATAATGAAGACAAAAATAAGTTTGTAGCAGCTCTTCAAAAGTGATGTGAAGACAATCTGAATAAGAATTTAATTGAAGCAGACTCTATATTAGAGAAGGCCAAACATAGATGTTTAAAAAATGACAACTAAAACTATAAGTATTGGTGCTTTAGGGGTGGTGGGAGCTGCCGGTGCATGTGGAGGAGGTTATCTCTTGATGAAGGAAAAAACTATAGGGGATAGAGTTAGTAGATCTGGTTTTACTTTAATAAAAGGTGGAGATAATTTGGCTTGAAGACTGGCTGCCAAGCACTTAAAACTATCTGATACAGATCTAGTAGCAGATTTATCTAAATTTAATTCTGAGATTAAAGATAACAATATGGACTTGGATAAAGCAAGAGTGGCTTTGGAAAAGTGGTGCTTGAAAGCTGCGAATAAGGATTTAAGTGAAAAGAATATAAGAGATTATCTGGACAAAGTCAAGTCCCGTTGCACTACTCCTCCGCCTAATATAAAAGAGAAATTAAAAAGAGAAGGTAAAACCTTTACTGGAGATTGAAGCAGTAAATTTAATTCTTTAAAAGGTAAGCAATCTGAGGATAGCGATCTAGAAGCCCATTTAAAAGAGCATGGAAGTGATATAACTGAAACATTAAGTCAGATTAGTTCTCAAACCGAAAAATACGTGGCTGCTTTACAAAAATGGTGCGAATCTAAATTAGATCTAAAATTAGAACATACAGATTACGAAAGTATTTATTCCAAAGTGATAAGTCGTTGTATCTAGGTTAGAATTTTGAATTATTAAGCTAAATCTCCTTGGGTTTAAAAGAAAGAATCGCTTTAGCATGCTTTATAATCGGAATACTTGTGGCATTAATCGCACTTGCAGACTTCTACATAAGTAACATGAACTCCATACTCATCGTTTTTTTATAAGGATAAACAAAACCATCTAAATAGTTAAGAAGAGTATTTTCAAAATTATTGTCATCGGGAGCTATTGGAGCTTCTTACTTTAAGCCTTGACAAAGATCTATTTCAGTAAAGCAAGAATTAGAGAAATTGGGAAAAATAATACTTACTGTCAAGACCGATTCTAGATGAGAGATTAAAGTCCATACATATAAATCCGAAATTTCTAAAGATTCCAAATTGAAAATTAATGAAAAGGATACTATTAGTGCCGAAGATCTTGCCAATTGATGTATTTATTGCTTTGCAGAAACCACATTCACAAAACTTGACCCCTAAAGCTAAAGTTTTCCAGCCTCTTTAACCACCCCATTATCCAACTACCCAAAACACAATGAAACCGACGATCTTGTAATTCCTAAAAGTGAAATGGAGACCAAAGAGAAGAGTTCTCTAAGTGAGGAAGATCTTAAAAAGTGATGTACCACTCAATAATAGGGGTTAAGTTAAATTTGAAGACCCGGAGAGAGTATGAATGGTTTAACTAAAGTTGGAATTCTTTTAACTTCCACAACAGGAGTGACAGGCATAGGAATTAGTGGAGTTTATTATGTATCTTTGGAAACTATAGGTAGCTTAATAAAGGATGATGTTTTGGGAGAGGGTGAAGACTTCAAGGAATCTTGAAAGAGCCAACATAAAAAACTTTTAGAGGCTTCAAAAGAGAATCTATCCCCTAAATTGGCATCTATAAAAGAAAAATATACCGATAACAATAATGTTGAAGGCCACAAGGCTCTAACTAATTGATGTAAAGATACTTATTCCCAAACATACAAAAATGCATTTTCATCTGAGAATAGAAGACTTTTATCGGAAGCCCAGAAGTATTGCATTCAATCAATTAAAGAAAGAACTGAAAGTGGGAAGATTCCAAACTTAACGGATAGTACAGACTCAAGTACTTTTACCAATAACTATAAAAAATTAAATAACCATAACGAGTCCACTTCAGGAAAGTTAGATGACAAATTGTTATCTCTGAAGAAATCATACAAGAGTAATCCCCAAGAAGCTGAATGAAAAGCTATTCAAAGTTGATGCTTTGAAGCCTTGAAAAAAGCTTTTAAAGGGTCGAAAAATAACTTGTTTTTATTAACGCAAACATTTTGTAAAAAGGCATAGATTTGCAGGTCATGACTGGAAAAATATTTTTGGGATTGGGAAGTATCGGAACTTTAAGTGGAGCAGGTATTGGAACCTACCTATATACCAAGGACTCGATATGAAATCACGTTAAAGATAGAGTCTTGGGTAATGGTCCAGAATTCACTGATTCTTGAAAATTCAAATTTAAACAAATGAAGGAAGAATCTCAAGATAAATTTCCTGAATTAGAAGAAATAAAGAAAAAGCATTCTGGTGATGAAACTAAAGGTGGAGAAGCACTAAAGAACTGATGTTCTAAATCCTATTCTTACACGTACAAGAGTGCCTTTAATTCCGAGAATAAAGATCTACTTAAGAAAATAGAAAGATACTGTATTCAAAGCTTGGAAGAGAAATTCACATCTCTTCTACAGAGTGGACACAAGGTATTGGGGAACGGAACTACTGAAAGCCAGACAGACTATGATGCCAATTACAAGAAAATAGAAAATTACTCAACATCTAAAGAAGGAAAACTTCCGGAAGAAATTAAATCTTTAAAATCCTCAGATATTGCCTCTAAATGAACAACGCTTCAAAGTTGATGTAGAAAGATACAGTCCATTCCATTTACCCAAGAGGGAGATACTTTCAAGGTAGGAAAAGAGTTGTGCATTAAGACTAGCTAAAAGAACGAATGACTTTTGCGGTTAAATTAGCTACGGTAGGAAGTGTAGCTGTGGGAACTATTGGAACGGGAGTGGGAGGAGCCTATTACTCTTCTTTAGAAACTATTGAAGGAAAATTGAAGGGTAAAATCTTAGGTAACTACGATACTTTTAAAAGTTCTTGAGATTACAAACAACAAAAGCTTAATGGCGATAACACAGTCGTAAATGCAGCTCTTAAGAAGATAAAGAAGTCAAAAGACGGATCAAATCTCTCTTCATATTGTCACAAAAACTATTCGTCTACTTACAAAAGTATCTTTTCTGGAAAAGGAAATGATTCTCTCTTGGAAGAGACAAAGAAATGATGTACTCAAACCTTTAAAGATCAGTTGGGGATAAATTTGAAGAATTCTGGAAAAGTTCTAAATGTAGATTCAGATAGTGAAGATAAATCGAACTTTCAAGAGAACTTTAAAAAGCTAAAAACCCACAATGAAAAAACAGACGGGCCTTTAACTGAGAAACTTAAATCTTTATCTTCAACAGCAGATGCCAGTCATGAGAATAATTGACAGCATTTAAGGTCATATTGCAAAGAAGTACATTCCAAGTATATTACACACGAGACATTAGAGGACTTTAAAGTAGCAAAGAAGTATTGCGTTAAGGAGGGAACATAATGACATACGTATCCAAAATAGCCGCTGGATTATCTGGTGTTACAGGAACTGTAGGAATGGGAATTGGAGGTCTTTATTTATCTTCTAAAGAAGATATTTTTAGCCAAGTAAAGGATGATATTTTGGGAACTGAGAGTGAGTTTAATGCATCTTGAAAATCCCAATTCAAAAAGCTATCTTCCGACGACAATATACCCGATGATCTTAAGAAGTTGAAATCCATAACAGATGAAAATGAGAAAATATCAGCAATCAAATCCTGATGTTCTTCATCATACAAGATTACCTATAAGAGTTCCTTCTCTAACGCGAAAGAGGATTTATTGAAATTAGTTAAAAAGTACTGTATTCAGAGTCTTAGTGAAAAGTTAACCGATCTTATATCTGGAACTTCTAACTCCAAGGTGTTATCTACGGATGGAGAGACAGATAAAGAGGATTTTACAAAGAATTACAAAACATTAAAGGATCATAAAGACACTGAAAAATTAGATTCCTCTTTTATACCCTTTAATTCTTCTACAGCCGAAAATGATTCAACCACAAAATGGAGTGAACTTCGAGATTGGTGCAAAGAGACTTTAACTAAATCCTTTAAGGGAGAAGAGAGCGCTCTATTTAAAACTGCCAAGAAATTTTGTATAAAACCAACTCAATAATGAATCCATTCACGAAGATATTGGCAGGATTAACTGGAATAGGAGGAGCAACAGGGGCTGGAATTGGGGGCGTATACTTCAATTCATTAGAAAAGATTGGAAACAAATTGAAAGATTCAGTTCTAGGCACCAGTCAAGAATTTGATGAATCTTGAAAATCTCAATTCACAAAATTAGGAAAGGACAATGGAAGTCTTACTCCTTCTCTTCAGAAAATAAAAGAAATTACTCCAGATGGATGGAAGAGTCTGAAATCTTGATGTTCAGACATCTACAATCACACTTATAAATCCATATTCAATAGTAAAAATGAGAAGTTATTGGAGGAATCCCAAAAGTATTGCATTCAATCTATCAAAGAGAAAGTAACCGAAGATAAGTTGATAGAAAAGGATACAAGCAACAGGGAATCTACTTTCAAAACCAAGTATGATAACCTAAATTCCCATGCAGAGAAAGACGGGATTTTGGATGATACGCTTAAACAACTAAAAGCAGGTTATTCTCAAGACACAAACAAGAGTAAATGAAACCAATTAGAAGAGTGATGTAAATCTAATTACTCTAAACCCTTTAAAGGAGATACAGATAATGTCTTCAAACTAATTAAGAAATATTGCGTAAAAGACTAATAATCCTCCCCTTTAATCATCTCATCTTCAAACTTAGCACTAATAAATCCATTCCAAATCTTTCTCACTTTCCATCTCAAAAAGGAATGTGAAGCCACATATCTATGAGAAAGCCTATTCTCAAAAGCATCGCATATCTTTATTGCTTCATATCCTCCAACTAGGGGCAAGAATATAACTAGGAATGAAGCATAAACTAGCTTCACATTCCTTGCTCTCATAAACACGATGATTCCATATATTCCAAGTAATATTTTCATTATGAATGAGAATAATACTGCCAGGAATATAGGAAGCACCACATGCCACATAGTTACCTTGAATAAGTCAAAATCAAAAATTACGTAGTCAAATAAAGCTCGATATCCCTTACCCCCAACTAAAGCTCAGGTATAAGAAGCAGAAGCATCAGAATGACCATATGACAAGAAGGAAAGGGGAATATATCTCCTAGGAACTAATCAGCATTGATGATATACTCCAACTACAAATATAAGTAGAATCCAACTGCTTACATTTATTAAATCTAGAACTCCAGCCCATCTAACTCCTCTTTTTGCTAGATAAAAACTATTCACAAATTAAGTCTTACAATAAGTTAAAAAATTATTGTATCTAACACTCTCCGACTCAAATAACTCTACAGAAACCTTATCACATCAAGTCTTAATCTCCTTTTGCCTTTCCACATCTTGACCACTTATTGAAGCCTTACCCTTAATAATTCCCAACTCCGGATCTATATCTCCAGTATGCTGCTTTAAATTAGTTCACTTAGTAGCTCAAGCCCCGTCAGAATATTCCTGAGTAATCCAAGTAGAAGCTGCTCCCTTATCTTTGTTACTTTTAGAACAGTAATTTTTAAAGTCTAAAAAATTCTTATCCTCCTTACTAATAAAGGGTGAATCATATAATTCCTTACAACCTTGCTTTAAAGCATCTTTTCCAGAATTAGAATCGCTATCTCCCTTTTTGGAAAAAGCCAATTTAAGATTAGCATTATTACCACTTATCGGCCCTTTCTTCAGGGTCTCCCATTTGGAATCTCATATATTAGTTTCTCCATCTTTAATTAAAGATCCCGAAAACTTACTTCTTAAAGTTTCAACACTGCCTCCCCTCTTATGAAAATAAAAGATTGACGCTCCTCCGACGGCACCACCCAATACAGTTACAATATATATCCCCTTCATAAATTAAGAAAATAGTAGTATTAATAGATCAAAAAATCAAAGAACTTAGAATCGCGTCGAAGATTATTTTTTCAATTAGGAATATATTATCCTGCGGACAAGAAGCCTTAAAGTTAGCAAATTATAAATTTCAAGTCCAAACTTTTACTTAATCTCTAGAGGACTAGAACAATTAGAGTTACAAGCCTATTCTTGTACCTATCTTCCTAAAGAAGGAAGAATTACTGACTATCTAGTGTTGATTCCGTATCAAGAACTTTACAGGATTTAATAAGTATGGTACTCCTAAAACAAAGCATTTATTACAGCCATAACCCACATTCAACATACAAAAGGAAAACTAGATCTATTCAGAATAAACTAAATAAGAGATTTTCGGAGTTGGTTAGAAGGATAGATTTCCATGAATACTTTAATTCCTAGAGTTGGAGCCGGGGTGTTTGTGCTTGCCGGTGTTGGGGCTGTCTTGTATGAAACCAGAAATTCAGATAATTTGGGGGATTTGCTGTCTTCAAAAATTACAGATCCCTCATTGACTTCCAAAACCAAAAGAAGACCTGATTGAAATGTTTGCAATGTTTTTTGGGCAGAATCTGAACGTTCCTTTAACAGTGTTAGTCGTACAGCGTCTAATAGACTTACAAAAATTATCGAGGATTTTTGAACGGAGGAGGAGTTTCTGAAAAAAATAGAGAAGGAGAATTTACCAAATAAAGAGGAATTGAAAAACAAGATTAAAGAAGGATGTTCAAAAAACAACAAAAAAGCATTTATTAAGTACGATACTTGAAGAGATCCGAAAGACGAAAAGAAGTGAGCAAAAACGTGGATATATGAAGAGCAAGAAAATGATGGACGTAATTGATTAGAAAGCAAAGATGTTGATGTACCGGAGAATCTTAAGCCGGAAAGCTTGACTTCTTAAATACACTTAACTTCTGTACCAGACTTTTGTATCAGATTAAATATAAAAATCATAGTAAGAAGGGGTTTCGATAAGGTGTTTAAAACTTTGGGGGAGGATTATGGTTTCTAAATCTGTCACTATAGGAATGATTGGAGTTACTGGAGCAGTCGGTTTAGTTACTTATGGTAGTTACTGAGCCATTTTAAATGGGAATTCTCATGCGTCCAAAAACCTGACCATATGGCAGGTAGTTAGCCCTAAGAAAGGAAAGTTTATTCTTAGTGTTGATACTGCTTCCCACGATAAGGAATGGCAAGAAATAGTTACATCGATATCTAATAATCCCAAAGTTAAAAATGTATTCGGAGAAAAAGCACTAACTAAGGAGGATTTGAAAAATTGATGTTCCAAGAAAAAAGTGCAAAGTAGTGATGATGAAGAGCTTCTAGAGGATTGAGAGTCTTGGTGCACTAAGACTTCTAATTTTGGTCAATTGAAAACTCTCAAGAAAGAGGAATTAGATGAGGATGATTCTCAGGCATGAGAGACTAACTTCAACAACTATAAAAGCCAGGCAAACGAAAATAACAGGATCACCGACTCTTCCGGTTCTTCCAAAAAGGACAACACCTTACAAAACAAAGAAGAGTTAATTGAATGATGTAACGTAAATACTAGATCCCTTTACAAAGAAGATTCTTCCGCAACCAAAGCCTATATTCAATGATGCACTAAAAATACCGATACTTCCCAAAAATAATGAATTTCACCGCTAAATTAGGAATTGGAATCGCTTCCGGATTAGGAATTTCGGGAGCTGGTGTTGCGGGGACACATTACAGCTCAATAGAAACTATTGGAAATCAAATTAAAGATTCAGTTTTAGGAACTACTTCCGATTTTGACGAAGCATGATCTGATCAATTTAAAAAATTAGCAAAAGAATCAAAACTTCCAAATTCCTTAGAGTCAATTAAAAACAAGTACAAGGATAATAATAAGGATGGTGGTCAGGCGATAAATAGATGATGTCAAGCCACATATAAAAATACTTACAAAAGTAAATTATCCAGACCCAATGGAAAGGAACTGGAAATGGCCAAAAAATTCTGCATCCTAACCCTTTCAGAGAGACTCACAAATTCGTTATCTACAAACGATAAGATCCTATCTTTCGATGGAACTGGGGACGAATCTGATTATCAAACTAATTACAGTAAGATTAACAACCATAATAACGATACCGAAGGTCACCTTCCCCAAGAATTATCCAATTTAAAAAAACATGCAGGAGAGGCGGGATCTAAGTGAAAGGAAATTCAAAATTTTTGTAAGCAAAAAGTTCCAACTCCTTTTCGGAATATAAATGACTTTAAAATAGTTCGTAAATACTGTACTAAGAATAGCTCTAATTAATACTCCTTATTAAGGAAAAGATATCAGTGCAAATCTAAAAAGAAGAAACCATGTCTCCATCTAAGATTGGCTTACTAACTGTCGTTGGCGGAGGGGTTACAAGTTCTGCTACTTATGGAATGTATTATCAAACTAATTCCTCCAGAAGCGTTAAAACAGAGATTAATGCAATCCTTTTAAATGCCGAATCAGAAGAAGAGGCTTGGGGTCAGCATTACCAAAAATACAAGGAATCCAAAGATAATCTAAAGATTAAAGATCTAGATTTCAGCACAGAAAGCAATTGAAAAGCTGGAATTAAGAATTGATGCTTAACAGCTCTAGAAACTAAATGAACTAGCAGTAATTTTTACGACACATTAGAGAAAACAAAACATTGATGCGTGGATACCGAGAACATAGGAGACAGAATTACTAGAACTTTAGAAACCACCAAAGAAGTAATTCCTGATAATTCTCAAGATAGTGAATGGGAAACAGCTTGAGATGCATATAACAATGGGAAAAATGGAAAGGAAATTGAAAACTTAAAGTCTTCTAATAAAGGGGAAGGTAAAGGGAAAATAAAATCTTGGTGCACTATAAACAAGCACCTTCATGCTTCTACTAATAAACAACTAAAGGATAATATGAAATCTTGATGCACAAGAAACAAAACGGGAGGAACGCACACTTAGATGAACAAGTTATTGGGAGTTGGGGCTGTGGCGGGAACTGCTAGTGTTGCGACATCGGGAGTTTTTTACTTTAGGCCGCTAAATAAAGTGGCATCTGTAAAGCAAGAACTCCAAAAACTAAATAAGAAGATTCTTACTTTCAAATCCGACTCTCGATGGGATATAAAGGCTCACATATACTCAACCAGCGTCACCAATAATCCTAAATTAAAGATAAATAATAAAGATACCATTACCGGGGGGGAGTTATCCTCTTGATGCTCTATGACCTTAGAAAAAACTAATTCCGAAGATTTGTACAATAAAGCTAAAGCGTGGTGTTTAGCTCCTTCTGTAAAGGATAAATTGTCAAAGGAAAGTAAACAAATAGCCTCATCTTTAACAACTAAATTAAATGAATATAAGGGTAATTCCAACCACGAAGACCTCAATATTCCAGCGTCAGAAATAGGAAATAAGGAGAAGTCTAATTTGCAAGAATCCGATCTTAAAGATTGATGTAGTACCTATTCAGAAGTGGAATTAAAAGATGAAACAGATAAGAATTACAATCGAATAGTGAAGTGATGCACATAGGATTCTAGTCTAAAAATGACAATTAAAGTTGCAGGAATAGGAGTTCTTGGTGTTGCGGGTGTGGCTGGCATGTGTGGGGGAGGATACCTCTTAATTCGTGAAAAGACAATAGGGGATAGAGTTAGCAAGTCTGGACTATCCCTAATAAAGAACGACGATATTGCTGCCTGAAAGTTAGCTGCAAAGCATTTAAAGTTATCGGATACCGATTTATTTAAGGATCTATCTCCCTTAGATTCTGAAATTAAGGATAATAATATTGACTTAGATAAAGCGAAAGTGGCTTTAAAGAAGTGATGTCAAGATGCTTCTAGTAAAGATCTAAGCGAACATAATATAAAGACTTACTTAGATAAAGTTAAGTCCAGATGTACCACCTCTCCCGTAGATATCAAAGAGAAGATAAAGAGAGAAGGGAAATCCTTTGTTAGTAACTGAGCTGGTAAATTCGATACTTTAAAGACACAAACTTCACAAGATACTGATCTAGAAAATAATCTTAAAGCTCTTAACAGTACAATAAACGAGGCAATATCCAGTGCTAATAATCAAAAAAATCTATACTCTAAGGCTTTACAAGATTGATGCGAATCTCAGTTGAGTTTAAAGCTAGAAGATAGTAAATACGAAACTTCCTATCCTAAAGTAATTAGTAGATGTACATAGTTGACATTCTATAACTATATTTCTAAGAGTTGTATTAAAAGTATTGCGGCATCTTCCCCCTAATTAAGTTAGATTAGTAAAAGATTCTTTTATCTCTTGAATCTATAGTCGTCATGCTCTGGAAGTGGCTTCAGGCAAGGGTATGCAGAAAGATATTTATGAAAGGAAAAAGCACAAGTTACTAAGGTATATGTTCCAAGATATTTAGTCGTTATCTATAAATGTCAATTCTATTGAAATCCTCTTTAGGAGTTACTGGTGCTTTAGGAACTGGAACTGCTGGAGCAGCAGGACTTTACTATGGAACTAAAATATCAATAGGTGATAGGGTTGGTCATGATTTTCTCGGAAATAAAGAAGAATTTAATGATTCCTGAAAACAGAAACATGAACAACTACTAGAGTCTGCAGAAGATTCATTAATTTCTGGTTTAAAAAACATACGAAAAACCTACAACACTAAGTCCAATGAAGACGGTGCTAACGCTTTAAAAGAATGATGCAATTCAATAAGAAGTGCATCCTACAAGAACATATTCATCAGTGAAAATACATCACTTTTAAATTTAGCCAAAAAGTATTGTATTCAACCCATTAAAGACAAAATAGGCACTGGAGCTTTAGTGGATATGAATAACGGTCAAAGTAACTTTGAAACCAATTACAAGAAGTTAGATAATTACGATGTTTCAAAGAGCGGACAATTGGATTCTTTCCTTCAAGAACTAAAAGATAGTTTCAATGCCGGAAAGGCTAATGAGAATTGAGGGAAGATAAAAGAATGATGCATTTCAGAAATAGAAAAGCCATTTAAAGGATCTACAGATAACTCATTTAAATTGGTGGAAACCTTCTGTAAGAAATAACTACGAATTTCACACTATCATCTTTGTTTTAACCAGAGCACGGAAAAAGAACGATTTAAAAATTCAGTTTTTAAGAACATTATTTGAAAGTGGTTATGGACAGAATAAAGATTTTTTAACTCAAAACAGGGATCTAAAATAGCGTAAACTTAGTGCCAATATGGATTCAAAATTAAAACTTTTGCTGGGTTTCGGGGGTATTGGAGCTACTGGTAGTGCTGGAGTGATTGCTTATCCATATCTTAAGCGAGAAGAAGGAGAATCTCTACTAACTTTAATAACCCATAAAGGAGAAAAATTTATACTTCACACTTCCGGAGACACGCATAATTCACAATGGAAAACGATTGTGGAGGAACTCAAAAATGATGCGATAGCTAAAGAGGAAATAGGAAATCCAGTAGATGAGACTAATCTTAAGAAATGATGTGCGGAGATTTCTAAAAGAAGATCTTATAAGGAAGAGTTAATAAATAAGTACAAGACTAGATGTACCAGAAACACCATTCTTACCGAAGTTAAATCAAAATTAACTTCTGGAAAGGCGTTGATCTCCTTTGAAGATAGCGATGGTTGAACTAAATCCTACAATGAATATAAAAAGAACACTGTAGATTCAGATCTTCAACTCAATATCGATGGAAAGAAGATTACTCATACAGAGATGGGAAGCAAGAAAGCCGAGGACATAAGAGATTGATGCAATTCCATGAACAAAGCCTTATTTGTTGCAGATACAGATAGTTCATATAAAACATTCAATAAGTGGTGTGTTAGCGGAAACTAACAGAAGACAATATGACTTTTGCTACTAAATTAGCTACACTTGGAAGTGTAGCTATCGGAACTACGGGAACGGGAATAGGCGGTATCTATTACTCCTCTTTAGAGACTATTGGGAATAAATTAAAAGGAAAGATTCTTAAGAATTACGACGACTTCAAGAGTACTTGGGAACACAAATATAAACAGCTTCCGGACAATAACGAAACTTTAAGTGAAGATCTTAAAAAGATAAAGACAGCTAAAAGTAGTAAAGACTTATTTCTTTACTGCCAAAAAAATTACTCTTCTACTTACAAGAGAATTTTTTCTAAAAAGGGAGATGATTTGATCCTACAAGAAACAGAAAAGTGATGCACTCAAATTTTCAAAGATCAATTATCAGTGGTTGCAAGTGTGGGAAATAACGGAAAGGTATTGGCTGTCGATTCTGATACAGACGCGGCTGAATTTAAAGAAAATTACAAGAAATTAAAAGACCATAACAGTTCGGAAGGACAGCTACCTAAGAAACTTCAAGATCTAGCTCCTAATGCAAATACAGAAGCAGATAGCAAATGAAAGTCATTGCAATCATATTGCAAGGAAATTCAAAAGAAGTATCTTACAACGGAAACCCTTGAGGACTTTAAAATAGCGAAAAAGTACTGTATTAAAGCTGGAACCTAATGACGGGAGCAGTCAAGTCCATATTAACTTTAGGGGGTATTGGGGGTGCAGGTAGTTTAGCTGTAGGTGGCGTGTACTTTAACTCCAGAGAAACTATTGGAAATTTAGTTAAGGATAAAGTTTTAGGAATTTCGCCCGAATTTAACGATTCTTGAAAAGACCAACATAAAAAGCTCTTATCTTATACAGGAGAACTTTCTCCGGAACTTAAGCACATAAAAGAGAAATATATAAATAGTGAATTATCTGAATCCATAGAAGCCCTTAAAAACTGATGTAAAACTTCCTACAAAAAGACATATAAAACCTCATTATCCAAAGCCCAAGAATCCCTTCTACAGGAAGTAACAACCTATTGTATTCAAAGCACAAAAGAAAAATTACAATCCTCCTTAACTACAGGAAGCGGAAATAAAGTTTTGAGTGGGACTGGAGATAAAGATGAATTTGTTAAAAATTACAAAACTTTAAAGGATCATGATGCCAATAATAATGGCGTTTTAGATAGTACTCTTGCCTCCTGGAAAGATGGAGCGGAAACCAAAGCAGATAGCGATTGAAGTAACTTGCAAAAATGATGTGAGAATCATTACGATTATCCTTTCAAGGGAGTTACAGATCTATTTAAGAATTTAAGGAAATATTGCACTAAGACGTCCTAGTAGTTCCCACTACCGAGAATCTACATAAATACAAAGTTAATTTACTGTGTAAATGACTAAAGTTGCAGGTATTGGAGCTCTGAGTTTAGCTGGTATTGCTGGCGCATGCGGAGGAGGTTATCTTCTTATGAAAAAAAAGACAATAGGAGATCGTATTAGCAAGGAGGGTTTATCACTAATAAGGTCAGGTGATAGTTATGCTTGAAAATTGGCTGCCAAGCACTTAAAGCTAAGCGACGAGGCTTTAGTATCGGATTTATCCAAATTTGATGCTGAAATTAAAAGCAAGGATAGTATGGATTTAGACAAGACAAAAGTGGCTTTAGAAAAATGATGTAAAGAAGCTATAAATAAGAATTTAAGTGATCAAAATATAAAAGATTATCTAAAGAAGGCTAAATCTAGATGTGTTACACCCCCATCTGATATCAGAGATAAATTAAATAGAGAGGGGAAAGTCCTTGCCACCAATTGAAATAATAAATTTGAAGCTTTAAAAACACAACACACACAAGATTCTGATTTGAAATCACACCTAACAGCAATAGATAACACCATAACGGAAGAGGTATCCTCCGCCAATACTCAAAAGGATAAGTATTCTTCCGCTTTGGAAAAATGGTGCAAAACTAAATTAGAAGTAAAGATAGAAAGTAATGATTATGAAACCTTTTATTCAAAGGTAATTAGTCGTTGTACTGAGGCTCAACCTCTTAACTCTTAATCCGTTTATTCGGATTCAATATGTCTATCCTAAGTGTAGTTTTAGTAATCTTAATGCTTATAGTGTTGATTATTGGTGTACTTCTAATATATAAATTCTCTTCCAAGAAGTTAAAACGTATTCCTGCAGAAGTAGACAATAAGTAATGACAAGTACAGCGAAAATCGGAGCACTCTTATCCTCCGTAACTGGAGCCTCTGGGGCAACAGTAGGGGGTGTTTATTATTTTTCTAAGGAAACTATAGGAAGCTTAATAAAGTCCGATGTTTTAGGAGAGGAAGTAGATTTTAATGAGTCTTGAAAGAGTCAGCACAAGAAGCTTTTAGATTCAAAGGATTCTATTTCTCCTAAATTAAATGAGATAAAAAAGAAGTATTCTGACAATGCAAAGTCTGAAGGACATAAAGCTTTGGCCAATTGATGTAAAAATGCTTATTCACAGACATACAAACACGCTTTCTCATCTGAGAACAATGACTTATTAATAGAAGTTAAGAAGTACTGTATTCAGCCTATTAAAGACAAGCTTACCAACGATAAGAAGCCCACACTATCCGGAAACACAGATAAATCTACCTTTGAAAACAATTACAAAAAATTAAAAACTCATGATGAGAAGAATGGGAAGTTGGATTCTAAGCTATTAGCTTTAAAGGAAAGTTTTAAAGAAAGTCCAACAGATACCGAATGGAAAGCCCTTCAAAGTTGATGTTCTGAAACCTTCGAAAAGCCTTTTAAAGGATCCAATAATAATGACTTTAAGCTTGTAGAGATTTTCTGCAAGAAAGGATAATGACGGCATCAGTTAAGTTAATATCCATAGCCTCAGTGACTACTGGAGCTGTTGGCACAGCAGGTGTTATTTACTTTAAGCCGAAACAAGCGAATGTAACTATTAGGCAAGAATTAGAAAAATTAGGAAAGACCATATTAAGGAAAGCGGAAGATTCACGATGAGAAATCCAAGAGTACATCTACAAAGAGGTTATTTCCAAGACTCCTAGTTTTAAGATAGACGATAAGGGCGTTCTTACTAAAAATGAATTGTCACAATGATGTCTAGAATCCCTAAATAAACCTTATTCTCTCGATTTATACAATAAAGTCAAAGCTTTCTGTCTGGCGCCCTCCGCAAAGGACAAGCTCTCCAAGAACAATAAAACTGTGGCCACCTCTCTAACCCAACAAGTTGAAAATTACAAAAAGTACACACAAAATGATGATTTAAAAATTCCAGAACAAGAAATGGAGAATAAGAAGCAAGATACTTTGACGGAAGGAGATCTTAAGAAGTGATGTAACTCTCATTTGGGTATGGAGCTATATGATGGAGATGATAAAAATTACAAACGAGTTGAGAAATGATGCACCAATACTGTTTAATATATGGATTCTAAATTAGCTTTGTTATCCATCCTTGGGGGAGCATCCGTGGGAGGTGTGGGGGCTTTTGGTGCCTACAAATTGATAGGAACGGAAGAGAAGTCTTTTACAGATGAAGAATATCAACTTATCTTTAAAAAATTTAAATCCGATAACGCATTTATAGCTGCTCTTAAAACTAAGAAAGCGGAAATCACTAAAGATAGCTCTAATGCTGAAGGGGGAAGGGTGGCTAAAGAGTGATGTTTAAAGAACAACTCTAAAGAAGCCAAACAGTGATGTGTACTACTACCTAAAACTATCAGTGAAAAAGTAGGAAAGCCACTTTCTTCTAACTGAGGGGAAAGAGTGAAATCCATAACCAACAAAAGTGATTCTGGTCTATTGAATGATTTGAAACGCATCAAGAGTGGGCTTTCCAAAATAGAAGATAACAATAAAGATTCTCAAGATGCATTACAAGGATGATGTGAATCTAAGTGAAATACTAAGGTGATAGATGATGAGGGAGATGATATCTATAAGAAGATAATAGATCGTTGTATAGATAACAAATAAAGCTTGGTTTTTTCTTTCACTGAAACAAAAGTAGAGAAGAGTTATTATCGATAATAGATGACTGCATTGTTAAAAGTCTCTTTGGGAGTTCTTGGCGCTTTAGGTACTGGAACTGCTGGAGTCGGAGGCCTTTATTATGGAACCAACATAACTATAGATAATGAAATTGGTCACGAATTCTTAGGAGATGAAGATGAATTTAATGACTCTTGAAAGCAAAAACATGAACAACTATTAGCGGCTCCAGAAGATTCATTAATTTCCGATTTAAAAAGAATACGAAAAGTTCACAATACCAAAGAAAGTGGGGCTGGAGTTAAAGCTTTGAAGGGATGATGTAACTCCGCAAAAATCTCATCTTACAAGAATATATTCACAAGAGAAAATGAACAACTCTTAAACTTAACCAAAAGGTACTGCATACAGCAACTTAAAGACAAGATTGAAGCCAATAAATTGCCCGTTTTAACTGGAAACACTGACAAGGAGACATTCAAGACAAATTACAAAAAACTAAAGGAATATAAAGAACAACAAGGGAAGTTAGACAGTGAATTATTAAAACTCAAAAATAACTTTAAAGATGGTCAAGAGGAAACTCAATGAACAGCCATTCAAAATTGATGTTCTAAATCTTTGGAGAAAGCTTTTAAGGGGAGCAAAGATAACCTATTCCTATTAACAGAAACGTTTTGTAAGAAAGCCTAGATTTCCAACAATCTTATGACGTGGAAAGTGATTGCGGGACTGGGGGCGGTTGGTACTACGAGTGGCATCGGAATAGGTGGGTTGTACTTGTATACCAAAGATTCCATAGGAAATCAAGTTAAGGGTAGAGTTCTAGGTACTGAAAGTAAATTCAATGATTCTTGAAAATTTAAATTTAAGCAAATGAAAGAAGAATCTCAAGTTGAATTTCCGGAATTGGAGAATATAAAAACGCAATATTCCGATAACGAAGAAAAAGGTGCAGAAGCTTTAAAAGACTGATGTTCTAAGTCATACTCCCACGTATACAAAAGTGTCTTTAGCTACAAAAATAACTCAAGACTTAAAAAAGTAGAAAAGTATTGCATCCAAAGTTTGCAAGAGAAACTGACTTCCCTACTTACAGGCAATCACAAACTTCTAGGTAATGAAACTAATGAGAGTCAATCCGACTATTCAACTAACTTTAACAAGATACAAAACTATGATGAAGCTAACAAGGGGAAACTGCCTGCAGAGTTAAAAGGGCTTAAATCTGCAGAAGTCAGCACAAAATGGGTTGAACTGCAAAACTGATGTAAAAAGATACGATCTATACCGTTTACCGAAGAAGGAGACACATTTAAAGTAGGTAAAGAATTATGCATCAAAACTAATTAATGCCTGTTGTCGAAAATATGGCTTGATTGGGAGCTATCGGGGCTTTATCAGCTGTTGGGGGAATTGGAACTTTGTATTTAAGCACTAAAGAGACAATACATGACTATGTTCGTCACAGAGTTCTTGGAAATAATGATGAATTTAGCGACTCTTGACAACAAAAATTTAAAGATATAAAGGAAGGAGATTTTGAAAACATAAAGAGTAAAGAAGACCTGCAAAAATGGTGTAGTGAGAGCTATTTGCAAACCTATAGAAGTTTTTTGCAATCTGACAACAACTCTCTTTTAGCTAAAGTTGAAAAGAACTGTATTCAATCCCTATTTGAAAAGTTTGGAGATTCATTAGCTAAGGAAACTAAAGAGCACAAAACCAATTACAAGAAATTAAAGGATTACTCAGGCGATCTGCCCAAATCGCTTCAGAAAATAAAAGAATCTCTAAAAGATAATCCTGAAGATGGTGATATTAAAGACTTTAAAGCTTGGTGTAACTCTACATCTAAGAAACCATACAGAGGAAAGGATAATCCAACATTCAAATTAATGGAAACATTCTGTAAAAAATAGTCATGAATTTAAATGTATCCCCGACGCCACAACTAAAAGCCTAAAGAAAGTAATGACTGGTGCGACCAAAACTATAGCAACTTTAATCGGAATTGGGGGGACTGGAAGTTTAACTATCGGTGGCGTTTACTTTAGCTCTAAGGAAACTATTGGAAATATAGTTAAAGATCACGTTTTAGGAACTTCATCTGAATTTAATGATTCTTGGAAGGATCAACATAAAAAGTTAATATCATATAAAGGAGAACTGTCTTCGGAACTTAAGAGGTTAAAGGAAAAACATACTAATAGTGATTTAGAGGCCTCCAGAGAGGCTCTAAAAAATTGATGCAAGAATTCTTATACACAGACATACAAAACCTCATTATCTAAATCGAATGAATCCCTTTTAAAGGAAGTAAAGACCTACTGCATTCAAAGCACAAAAGAGAAACTACAATCCACTATCAGCGGGAAAACCAGTAACAAGGTGTTAAGCGAATCTAGTGATCAAACTGATTTTGTAACCAACTATAAATCTCTTAAGAATCATGATGCATCTAAAGATGGAGTTTTAAATTCTGAGCTAGCCTCTTGAAAGGACTCGGCAGATTCACAAGGAGATACAAAGTGAGCTGATTTACAAGCGTGATGTAACAAACATTACAATTCTCCATTTACAGGAGAAAGTGATCTATTTAAGAACATGAAGAAATACTGTACTAAAACTTCTTAATGACTAACTTTGCAAAAATAGCCATTGGTTTATCCGGAGCTACAGGAACTGCAGGTCTTGGAGTTGGAGGGCTTTACTTATCTTCTAAGGAAGATATCTTTAACAAAGTAAAAGACGATATTTTGGGCACCGATGAAGAGTTTAATCCCTCTTGAAAGTCTCAATTTGAAAAATTATCTTCCGAGAATGGAAAAATTCCTGAAGATCTTAAAGAACTGAAATCTATAACCGGAGAAAAGGAGCAAATAAAGGCCATCAAAGGCTGATGCTTAAAATCTTATAAATCCGTATATAAGAGTTACTTTTCTGAAGAGAAGATAGATTTGCTGAAGACAGTCAGGAAGTACTGTATTCAATCCATTCAAGAGAAAATTACAGATGTTAAGTTAATAGATAAGCAAAGTAGTAATAAAGAGAGCGATTTCAAATCTAAGTACGAGTCGTTAAACTCTCATAAAGATACAGATGAAATCCTAGATGGCACCCTTAAGAGCTTAAAAGAAGGCTATTCTAAGGACAATAATAAAAGCAAATGAACTGAATTAGAAGCGTGATGCAAGAGTATCTACTCTAAGCCATTCAAAGGAAGTAACGACAATACCTTTAAGTTAATCAAGAAATATTGTTCTAAAGACTAAGGCTTACAATAAGTTACAAAATTCTTGTATCTTACACTCTCTGACTCAAATAATTCAATAGCCACCTTTTCACATCACTGCTTAATTTCCTTCTTTCGTTCCTCATCTTGAGAAGCGGTATTTTTTTTCTTAATTTCGTCCAATTCTGAATCTATATCTCCTTGATGTGACTTCAAATTAGTTCACTTAGTTCCTCAGCCACTATCTGTAACCTCCTTAGCCATCAATTCACTACCTCCAACCTTCTCCTTATTATTCTTGGCGCAATAGCTTTTAAAATCCAAGAAATTCTTATCCTCTACAGATTTAAAAATAGAATCATAAAGTTCCTTGCACCCCCTCTTTAAAGCATCCTTACCCTCTTGCTCCGCATTACCTGCTTTCTTAGATAAAGCAAATTTTAAACTTTCATTATCTCCATTCAAAGATCCGCCCTTAAGGGCATTTCATTTAGCATCCCATATAGAAGTCTCATTATCTCCTATTAAAGCTCCAGAAAATTTACTCTTTAAAGTCTCAACGTTATTCTTTCCTCTATAAAAATAAAGGACTGAAGCTCCCCCTGTCGCCCCAACTAACGAAACAATTAGGTAAATTCCTTTCACTATAAGTAAAAATCCCTTCTTTTATAAATATCTCTAACCTCCAAGAATCACAAATCTTTATTAATGGACATTAATTATTCTGAAAGAAATAATATTTTGAAAAAAGGAAGTTTATACATCAAGAGCATTAAAGTCTTTAAGTACAATGACCGCTATTACTAAAGTAGGAATAGGATTAGCTTCTTGTGCGGGAGTTACAGGAACCGGTATTGTCGGAGTTCATTATCACTCTGTAGAAACTATTGGGAGTAAGATAAAGAACTCAGTCCTTGGAATCGATAAAGACTTTGATGATGCGTGATCTGATCAATTTAAAAAATTAGAACAAGAAAGTGAGATTACCGGCTCTCTAAAGACCATCAAAGATAAATATAAGGGTAATAACAAAGAGGGTGGTCAAGCTGTAAAAAGATGATGTCAGAGAGTGTATGAAAGTACCTACAAGAGTAAGCTTATGGGGCCAAATGAAGATTATTTAAAAAACGCCAAGAAGTTCTGTATCTTAACCCTATCAGAAAGACTATCCAATGCAATTCAAAGCTCAGATAAGATCCTATCTTTTGAGAATAACACTGACGAATCTTCTTATAAATCCAACTATGACAAAATTAAAAGTCATGATGACAATACCATGGGAGCTCTCCCTAAAGAATTGTCTGATTTAAGAAATCACCAAGATCAATCATCCACCAAGTGGAATGTAATCCAATCCTTCTGTAAGAAGAAAATCCCTACTCCCTTTACCAATATGGACGATTTTAAGATAGTTAAGAAGTACTGTACAAAGGATAGCTCCACTTAACTCATGGAAAAGTCATGACCATGGCTTTATTAATGAGAATGCATTAGCGTGTCATTATCTTCCGTATCTAAGAAATTAATTCCCGTTATTGCTGGAGCTTCTGGAATTGTTGGTTTTACCCTATTTAAAGGCTCTGCTTCGGAAGGAAAAGCAAATACTTCCACTTCAAACACGTTGGTTAAGAATGAACACAAGAGCATAGGGGATGCAATAAAAGCAGCCAACAAAAAACTATTAAGCTCATCCTCCGCCGGAGAAGCTTGGGAAGCAAAAAAACGTCAATATGAAGATAAGTTCAAACACTGAATTACAAAAGAGGGATTAAAAGATTGATGCACTGAATCTTTAAGTAACGATTATCAAGAGAATCTTTTTGATGACGTCTCCAAGCTATGTTCAGTTCCCAACATAAAGGAGATATTTTCTATGAAGAATAAGGAAATTATTGATGTGACAAATTCTAATGACCGACGATGAGCTACAAAGGTTTCAGATTATGGAGGTAAGAATCGCGATAAGAAAATGCCTAATTCTGAATTAAAGAATGCCGATAAAGGTGTGACACCAGAAGTTATTATGAATTGATGTAAAGGTGAATTGGAAAAGGAGTTTATAAATGAGAATGATAGATATCGCTTAGTTGAAACTTGGTGCGTAGCGTAAGAAATGTCTCCCGCCAAAATCTGCTCTTTAACGATTGTTGGTGGAAGTGCTACAAGCGCTGCTACTTATGGAATGTATTACCAAACTAATTCCTCGAGAAATGTCAAGGCAGAAATCAATGGAATTCCTCTAACTAATGAATCTGAAGATGAAGCTTGAGGCCAACATTATGAAGCATATAAAAAAGCAAAGGATACTTTAAAGATTAAAGGTCTGGATTTCAGCACTGAAGATAAATGGAAAAGTGGAATTAAGAGATGATGTGCGACAGCTCTAGAAACCAAATGAACATCCAATAACTTCTATGAGACATTGGAAAAGGCGCAAAAGTGATGTGTGGATACTGAGATCATAGGGGATCGAATTAAAAGAACATTAAATTCCAATAAAGAAATTATTCCAGATAGTGGTGATTGGGAGGATGCTTGAAATACGTATAATACTGGCAAGGGAGGGAATGAAATTGAAGCTTTAAAGGCCGATGATAAGTCTTCAGGTAAAGAAAAAATAAAGCCGTGATGCATAGATAATAGGGGACTTCATGCCTCCTCTAATAAAAAGTTAAAGGAAGATATGAAATCTTGATGCACTAAAACCAAAGCGGGAACTTAATGAATAAGTTACTGGGAATAGGGGTAGCTACTGGAGTTGCTAGTGCTTCTGGAGCAGGATTTATTTACTTTAAACCGAGAAATAAAGGGATAACTATAAAGCAAGCACTAGAGAAACTAGATAAATCCATTCTTACTTCCAAGAGCGATTCTAGATGGGATATTAAGGCTCATATCTATAACTCTATCGCCTCCGCCAAACCTGATTTAAAAATAAACAACAAAAATACCATAACTAGAGAAGAGCTATATTCTTGATGCTCTTCCACTCTAAAACAAACCAACTCAGAGAGCTTATACAATCAAGCCAAGGAGTGATGTCTTTCTCCATCTATAAAAGACAAGTTATCTAAAGCAGGAAAGACTATTTCCGATTCTTTAAAAACCAAACTTGATGAGTATAAAAAGCACAAAACAGATGACGATAAAAAGATTCCTTTAGATCAAATGGAAAATAAAGCGCAAGATAACTTGCAGGAGGAAGATTTTAAAAAATGATGCAATATATATGCGCAAAAGGAATTACAGGAAGGAGAAGATAAGAATTACGATCGAATAGCTAACTGATGCACCACATAAAATATGGGTTTTAAATTAAGTGTATTAGCAGCCACAGGCACATGCGCAGGTGGTGCTGGAGTTTTTGGAATTTATAAATTAGTAAATAAGGACAGTAGCATTAGAACTCTAACAGATGAGGAATATCAATTGATATTCAAAGAATTCAAATTACAAACCTCCTTCATAACCGCCTTAAAGACCAAAGCCCCCTCAATAGAAAGCACTAGTAGCAATACTGAAGGGGGGAAAGCAGCTAAAGCTTGGTGTTTGGATAATAATTCTTCCGATGCCAAACTATGATGCATACACCTTCCTAAAACCATTAGAGAGAAGATAAAGAAACCTTTAACAATGGATTGAAAAGCAAAGGTTAAAGCCATCAAAGGCACTAATAACAGTGATTTATTAAATGATTTGAAAACTATAAAAAGAGATCTAACTCAAGTCTCCGAAGATGATCAAAAAGCTCAAGATGCTTTAAGAGAATGATGTGAATCTAAATTAGATTTCAAATTAATTAATACTGAGGGAGATACCATTTACACCAAAGTGGAGTCTAGATGTTTGGCGGAGTAATCTCATTATTTGTGATTTCAAATGTTTACAGAAACAAGACTTACGAGAGTTTCAAAATGTGATGTACTAAGCCTCTTTAATTGCTCTTAATGACGTCCAAAATCGTAGCTACAGGATGTCTTGGAGTTGCTTCCGTTGGTGGAGTGGGAACCTGATATTTTCTTTCTGATAAGGAGAATATCATTTTTATATCCACCAAAATTCAATCTCAGGGAGAGAGATTTATCCTCTTATCTTCCCACGATTCTCAATGAGACAACCTAGTTAAATCTTATGAATCATTGGTAAAGTCCAATCCAAATAATAAGACTTTAATAAAAGAATTCCCCAACAAAGCCCCGTCTAAGGATGAATTAAAGAACTGGTGCGAAAAGAATGCCAAGTCGGATCATAAAATAAAGGAGAAATTGAATTCCTTTAGGGAGTGGTGTACTCAAGACAATATCTCCCAACATATCAAAGTAACTCCAACATTAAAGAAAGTATCATTATCTTTAGAAGATTCAGAGTGAGAACAAAGGAAACAAGATTACAATGGCAAAGCGACCTCAGACAATCAAATCACCGATAATTCTGGGTCTTTTATAGCTAAGACAAATTTACAAGATATTAAAGTCCTACAGGATTGATGCTTTAAACATGCCAAGAGTCTATACGTAGATGATAATAACCAAACTTTTAAAGCATTCAAAGAGTGATGTACTAAAGATATAAGTCCATAGGTGAGTGCGGTAACTATGAAGTATTTACTGCTAGCTGGGGGGATAGGTTCCATAGGAGTAGTTACTTATGGTGGTTACTTAGCTTTTAAAAATAAAGATTTTCACGCGGAAACTATCCTATCCATATGACAAGTAGTAAGTTCTAAGAAAGAGAGGTTTATATTAAGTACGGATACTACCTCTCACGATACAGAATGGGACGAGATCAGTAAAAATCTCTCTAATAAAGAAGATGTCAAAAGTTCTTTGGGAGTTGCCACAATAACCAAAGATTCCCTTAAAAATTGATGCTCTAAAGCTAAAGTTGAGAATGCAGAAGAAGGTTTGTTGGAGAATTACGAGTCTTGATGCACTAAGAATTCCAATTTTGGTCAATTAGCAGCTCTTAAAAAAGTTATTTTAGAGGAGGGTGATTCGAAATGGGATGAAAATGTAACAAACTATTCACAGAGCGGAAAACCTAAACTGATTGATGAAAGCGGACAGGAGAAAAGTGAATCTCTTAAGGATAAAGGCGAATTAATGAGTTGATGCAATAAAAACTTAAGATCTCTATACAAAAAAGACTCTCCATCTACCAAGGCTTATATGGAATGGTGTGTTAAAGACGCTAACGACAGTTCTTCTCCCGAAGGTTAAAGTCATGACAAACTAAATATATTTGATAATTTTATTTTAGGGAATAATAGATCCTTTTAGTGTCAGTTTAAAACAACAGAAAAAATATTACTAAGATCGAAAATGAGTTCTTTTCTGGGTTAATTTAATACAAGATATAAAAATTTGTTTATGGGAGGCAAGAAAATATTGGGGTGTTGTGGATTGATTTCTGGAATTACTGGAGGGGGAGTTTTAGCGACTTTCTCGAAGACTCCAACAGTACCTGTTACAGCAGAAGAACAGCAGGTTAAACCTAAATCAAAAGTTTATCTTGTTACAGCATCATCGTTCCTAAATGGTCAAGCTTACCTTGAAAGCATCTATCCATTTGAACTAAGTGAAGAACTTATTAATATGGATCCAGAAATTAAGAAGTGTAGTATGGGGGGTAACTCGGAAAATAGATCCTACGTTTCCTGAAATGAAAGTGCTAAAGCTTTCCTTTGTGACTCAAGATTACAAAAAAATGATTGATTACAATCCCAATCATCAATAACGCAATTGTCAGAATCACAGTTTAAAACTTTGGAGGATACTGTAAAGAAGGCTTATGGTTTAAAGGCAAGAAACCTTGATAATTGAAGATCTTTATATTCTCAAGATAGTACAGGAAATAAATTCTACGACGATTGTAATAAGAAATATCATGAAGAATTTAAGGAAGAAAGTGAGGATAGCAGAAATGGGTTTGTTTATTGTGGTAATGTAGAACTACATAGTTTAAAATAAACCTTCTTTCCATAGACTTTATTGGTTACCTTTACTAGTTTTTCTTTAAAAAAGTGGACTTGATGCAAGATTTCTTGGGAAAATCAAGTATTTTAATAGGGTGATGAAAATGAACTCTGAGCTTCTCTTTTGTATCTGGAATGATATTAATGTCTCTAATTGGTGGTTCTATTTATTGGGATGTAGGAAAGTTAAAGAATCTCGGGAACATAAGCAACGAATTAAACAAAGAAGTAAATTGGGTAATAACGGGAACGGGGATAATTCTCTTGATCTTCCTAATAATAGATATCATACAATCCATCCGAGTATCCTTTTCTGTAAATAAGCTATTAAAAATTGCTGTTGAACAGAAGATGAAGAGATTCCTAGTGCACTCCAGAGTTTTTTTACTACTAATGATGCTAACTTGAATAGCTCCTTTCTTTTCCGGACTATCTTCAATAACTGCAACAATAGCGGGATTATCAATACTACTTAAATTCCTCTTCTATAGAAATGACTCCTGTATTAGAAAATTAAAAGCATCGGCAGACTTAACCTCCTCCGATTCTATTTAAAGATTGCGGAGCTGTTGGTTTCGTAACAAAAGTGAAACCGATAAAGCAATAATTTTCTTATACAGAAATCCACTCCGCAGGTATTACATTAGATTCTTTAAGCTTCTGAATAACAGTTCTATTTAACTTAGTTCTCTTAGCTAAGTCATTTAAAGATTGGAAAGGTCCTTCCTCATTCCTCTTCTCAACTAAATGTTTGGCTTTAATTGCTCCCAATCCATCTATTACTACAAAGGGAATTAATAACTCCTGTCCTTGGGGAATGAATTTACTAAAATCAGACTCATTAATGCTTATATTCTTAAATCTAAATCCACACTTTAAGAACTCCAAGGCAGCCTCATAGACGTAGAAGGCACTCTTATCCTTCGTCTTAAGAGTAGACTTAACTTCAAAATTATTAGACTTCATCCTCTTAAAAATATCATGATACTTTGCCTTAACTGCCTCTATATCATTCTTCACTAAAAGGGAGTAGTCAAAATCATCCCTTCTTAAAGTGAAGAACACTGCAAAGAAAGCTAATGTATGGTAACGTTTATACCAAGCTATCTTTCAGCTCATTAATACATAGGCCGTAGCGTGAGCCTTCGGAAAGATATAAGTCATCTTTTTAGCTGAATCAATATACCATTGAGGTACGTTATTATCCTGCATTAACTTCAACTGGGAGTTAGAAACTCCCTTTCCCTTCCTTATTGATTCAGAAATAGCAAAAGCTTCTTCCATTGGAATGCCCACAGAACAAAGATAAAGGGTAATATCATCTCTACAAGTGATAACTTGATTCAATTTGTATTGCTTGCTCTTAATTAACTTATCTATATTCTGTTTCCATACACCGGTACCATGAGAGAAGCCTGAAATCCTAATTAAATCTGCAAAGCTATTAGGATCACAAGTCTTAATTATCTTCCTAGTAAGTAGAGTTCCAAACTCTGGAAGACCTATAGCTCCAGTCTCATCCTCTCCTACGAAATCAGAAGAATCCTCTATCCCTATACCCTTCCTCGACTTGAATAAATTAAGAACTTCCTTATCATCCATAGGAACATTCCTAGGATCATGTCCAGTTATTTCCTTTAATAAAGCTAAAGTCGTGGGATCATCATGTCCTAGAATATCAAATTTAAGTAATGCATCGTGCAAATCCTCAAATTCTAAATGAGTAGTTAATCAATCACTACTTGTATCATTAGCGGGATAGTTAATAGGAGAGAAGTCATAAATAGTCTTATCGCTAGGAATTACTAGAATTCCACCGGGGTGCTGACCACTAGTTCTCTTTACATCTATGATTTGCTTAGCTATCCAATTAAGCTTCCCTAATCCCAATTCCTGCTGAGTTTCTTCTTCGTAAGTCTTAACTATAGCAAAGGCAGTCTTTTCTGCCATAGTGCTAATAGTTCCCGCTCTGTAAACTCGATCATGTCCTAGCAAATCTCTTAGGAAATTATGGGCCCTATTCTGATACTCTCCAGAAAAGTTTAAATCTATATCTGGAACTTTACTTCCTCCATAGCCCATGAAAGTCTCAAAAGGTATATTGTGCCCATCCTTGCCAAAAATAGCTCCACAACTCGGGCACTCCTTATCAGGAAGATCAAAGCCTGATTCTGTAAACTCCCCTTTAAGATCAAATACAGAGCATTTTGCACACCTATAATGGGGAGGGAGTGGATTTACTTCACTAATATTTAGAAGAAAAGCTATTAGAGAAGATCCTACGGAACCTCTGGATCCTACTAAGTATCCATTATTTATTGATTCCTGAACTAAGAGATAGGAAACTCAATATATAACGGAGTAATTATTATCCTTAATGGAATTAAGCTCAAATGCGAATCTCTTCTCTAGAAATTCATGTGTATTTTCCCCATACAATTCCTTCAATTTCCCCCTACAGAAGTTCTCTAAATTCTCTGAACATCCTTCAATTATTGGAGGGTGCAATTTCTTCTTAATTACCTCTATACCCCCCTCTATCGAATCTATAAACTCCTGTTGTCACTTAAAAGCTATGTCTAGCATCTCTTTTTTAGGAATTCCCAAAAAGCTATATTCCTCTAAGAATTCAGAAGTGGTCCGGTAGTGAAATAGAGGGAAATCCATATTATTAGAACCCGACTTATAAAGAGGATGTCTCTTACCACTGAGTCCCTTAGTGTGTATTAGAGTTAGGTATTGCTGATATTCCTGGGGATGTATATACCTAGCCGCATAATTAAAGAGAAGCTTAACGGAATGTTTCTGAGATATCTCGTATAACTTAGCTAAAAGGACATTAACTTCCTCAGCATCTAAATTATTCCTACTTACTTCATGAATGAAATGAGATGGGGGAGGTATTATTAAATAATCATAGAATTCGACAGCTTTAAGAAAAGCAGAGATATCATCCCTAAGTAAAAGGGATATAGGCTCTGAATTTAAAGGGGGAGATACTATTACAAGATTTTCTTTATAGTGGGAGATGCAATTTCTACTAATCTGTGGTTTCCCAAAATATTGCTCCGTCTGAGCTATAGAAAGAATTTCATATAGATCTTTTACTCCAGCTTGATTCTTTACATATACAAGGGCTTTGTGTCCATGTATATAGTTAAATACTCCCTTATTAAAAACAGCATCATTAGCTTCCTTTAATCCATTCTCTAAGTCAACTCCTAGTTCCTTTAACTTGGGTTCCAGAGAATAAAGGAATGCTTGCCACAATACATCAACGTCATAATCGGCGCTATGGGCATTCTCTAAATCATAATCTACTCCGATACGCTTACAGATGGCGCCCAAGGAGTGAGACTTATACTTCTCATCTGAAAAGATAGTTTGAGAAAGTCTTAGAGTATCAATGAGTGGATTACTCAAAGGCTCCATTCCAAGCTTTGTATACTTAGAATTTAAAAAGGGAAGATCGAATTCTATTCCATTATGGGCCACCAATATAGAGCCCTTAGTAAAATCCTTTACTTCCTGGAGAGCTATCTCTAAATCTTGACCCCGCTCAGCAAGAATCTCATCAGTAATATGAGTTAAGTCCTTAATATGTTTCTTTAAGGGTTTATTAATCTTGAAATAGGAATGGTATGTATCTACTCTTCGTTTATTTGAATATTTATATATAGCTATCTCTGTAATCTCATCAAATAGAGGATTAAGACCTGTCGTCTCTATGTCGAATACACAGTAGATGTTATATTTATCGGCCTTCTCATAGTCTGGATTAATAATAAAAGGATATTCATCTGGAACTATCTCTAACTCAGCCCCATAAATAGGTTTAATGCCTTCCTTCTTGGATACCCTTTCTATTTCGGCAAAGGACTGTACAGAAGTAAAGTCAGTAACTCCTAAAGCAGAATGCCCTAGAGCTTTAGCCTTAGATACAAAATCTTTAAATACATATAGGCCATCAAATGCGGAGAACTTGGTATGTATGGAAAGTGGAACTATACTCTTCTCCTCCTTTACGATATTGGCAAACTCATCCTCTACAAAGGTAATGGAAGTAATATTACCATCGACGTAAACGGAATACTTAGAGCCAGATGGATATAAAGAGAAAGAACATTCATACCACTTACCCAATCCTAACTGATGGAGAATCTCCTTATTATCCTTGTAGGCCTCTTCTTTAAGGGAAAGCCAATAGAATTTTTCCCAATTAGTAAGTCCTAGCTTGTACTTCTTATTCCCCTTAAGATCTGACCTCTCTTCGATATGAAAAAGTTTTAATATATCTGTTTTAGTATCATTCTTCTTAATCTCGGGGACAGGAATCGCCTCCAGATCTATGTTTATATCTTGCTTGATAGAAAATCTCAAGAAGCTCTTTAACTTTGCCTCTGCAACGACATTCAAAGATTCTGAAAGGAATATATTAGGATATGCAAAACTAACCTTTTCCGGAGTTAAAGTGAAGTCAAAATTCTTTAAATAATCATTTATAAGTGGAAGTAAACTCTCACTCTCAAATACTAAATTCTTCTGGGAGACCATAATAGAGATAGCTCCTTCATGTTTTATCTCCAAATCATCGGAATTAAAGCGAAAGAGGCGGTCCAGAAATAGAGCATCTTTTGGAAGATTTAGAAAGGAGAAGAAAAAGGAAACTGTTGTTCTAACATCATCCTTTTTAAAACTTATCTCTACATTTGAAAGAAGAGCTTCCCACTCTTCTGAATTAAATACTTTGAACTTCTCTACGAAGATATGTCTGTACTTTAAATTCACAAAAAGAGGAATGTCAAAAAGAAGGCGCCCGTTAAAGCAAAAGAATGAGAGTCAAAACGATCTCAGAAGCCGCCATGATTTCCAAGAAGAGAACTATAGTCCTTTATTTGAAATATCCTCTTATATCTACTAAATAAAAGATCTCCACAATCTCCCAATAGGAGAAAAAGAGGAGCTAGCACTGGAATTAAGAAGGGCGATAAATTCTTATTTAGAAGAGATATAGAATCGGTATGTGTCCTAACTATAAGAGCTGCTAGAAGGGAAATAAAAGTTACGAATGCAATGGAGAACAAAAAGCCCTCTAGGGTTTTATTAGGAGAGCAATTAAATATCCTCAAAAAACCCCATTTCTTCCCAGCATAATAAGCTCCCATATCATTAAGGGCTACTAGGAAGAACAGAAAGAATAGGTATTTATGGGGGATTATTAAAGGAAAGAAAAGAACTGCATTTCAAAAGGAAAAGGCTCAGACGTTTAATTGAGTCAGAATAGATGAATGTTCCTCATATTCAAAGAAAAATTTAGAGAGTATAACTAATATCGAGAGGAATATTAGAGATAGAGAGAAATATATAGAGAGGGAGATGGCATTTATGTGTGGAAAAATGCTTAAGAATAATATTGGAGTCAAAGATAATAAAGAAAAGCATAGAACTTTTCCCCCCTTATCTTCTAGACGGCTTAGATTAAATATCTCTAGAAAGCTAAGAAAGGATATGGGGAAGGCTATTGCTATTGACAGGAAGTAAAGCGCTTTATTAGGATATCCCCCTATTCCAGCATATAGAAACCTAGACAATAGGGTATAAAAGAATAAGGCTATTAATAGATATAAACCTACTGAGAATCGCGACTTAACTGACATTTATAAAGGAGTGAGAGAGATGTTTTATTAGTAATAAGCTAGATCTTTACTTATGGCTATCTGGTTTTTTAAACATATTAAAAGCAGCTTCATTCAATGCCTGAAATCTATCATCTAAATCTGCCACAAAATTCTTATGGTACTTATCTACTCTTTTTTCGTTGCAACACCTATGTATAGATATCTCGGTAATCTCTTCAATCTTATGATTAAATCCTGTAGTCTCGATATCTAATACGCAATAAACGTTATACCTTTTCCGTTTTCTATAATCTGGACTGACAATAAAAGTAGACTTCACTTAAATTGTCATCAGCTCTTTCTCCTTTAATGTGAATAAATTGTCCAGCTGTGCATTCATATCCTTCACTTTAGAATCCAATTCATTCATATACTTCTTCTCTAAATCTTCAGGATGTCCATCCTTCTTTATCTTAGTTTGAAAATCCTTCCTAGCCACCCTTAAAGAGACTTTAGCCTTCTCCAGAAACTCTTTAGCTTCCTTAACAGATCTCTTCCTAGTCTCCTCTGTAGGAGGTAAGAGAGATATCCTAATGTAATCTGATTGAACTATAGGACTAAACTCTGGCTTATTCTTCTTAATAGCCTTCTCTATCTCTGAAAGTAAAGAAATATCATAGGGTTTTATTTCCAAAGTCCTAGCGGAAGGGACATTTATATTAGCTAACTCATTAAGCTTCATCTCTGCACCATAGGCAGAAACGGGAATTCCAGATACCAAATCGGGATGAATACGGGAGGTGTAAAGCTTCTTAAGATTCTGATTTAAACGTTCTAAGATATCTTTAAATTCCGATTCAAAACTAGTCCACATACTAATAAATAACCGTATGCTCCAACTCGCCCTTTAAAACTTTTACAAATGAATCCTTAGTATTTTGATTGAACACACAGATCTTCACATTTCTAGGCGCTAATAAGGCTAAAGCAGTTCTATCAAAGACATCCAATTTCATAGACAAAATTTCCTCATAACTAAGTTTCTCTAAAAATTTAGCATCTGAATGCTTGTGGGGATCTTTATCGAAGACCCCTTTAACATTGTGCTTACCCACCAGAAGCTTAGAGACTCCTATCTCTATAGCCCTTATTGCTGCACATGTATCCGTACTTACAAAAGGCATTCCAGTTCCAGCTCCAAATATCACAACCTCCCCGGAATCTAAAGATCTCTTCACATTCTCTTCATTAAGCTCTTCAGCTATCTTCGGACAAGAAAAAGCTGAGTATATTCTGTTCTTAATTCCCCTCTTATTAAGGTAGTTCTGTATAGCTATAGCATTCATAAGGGTAGCTAACATACCAATATGATGTGCAGATGACTCCTCTAAGAAAGAAAAGGTATTGCTATTCCCCCTCCATATATTTCCGCCTCCCACTACTAAGGCTACATCATACTCCTTAACTAGCTCTTCAATTTGATCCATTAAGTTTGAAAATATATCGTCATTAAAAAAGGAGATATCTCCACTCTTCTTCAAATTCCCCCCACTAATCTTTAAAAGTATTCGTTCTCTAGCCATGTGTAAAGGATTTTAAATTATTGAAATTAATGGGTCCTTTGTTTTCCACCAATACTCTTATTTCATCTCAATTATTAACTAAATAATGAAAGTATCTCTCTGCTAAGAATAGCTGAGGATAATTCTGAGTTCCACATTCCAAAGATTCGGGTGACGTTTTTAAATAAATCTCATTTCTTCCTACATAAGAAATGGAATTAGAACCCAGAAATAATGGAGTTAAGGGTTTTTTGTAACCCAAAATAACTAAGCCATATATTCCAAGCTCGTGAAGTGTGCAAGCAAACACTTCTACTCCCGATGTATCTGGGGAATATAGGGAGACAATGGAAAAATCTCTTCTATTGTATGTAAGTACTCTCTTTATATGGTGAAGAGAGGGTAGAAATGAAATCTCTCCTCCCCATGAGAAATGCTTCTTTATTAGAAATCTAAGGTTGGCTATTCTATCCCTAAGAATCCCTACGTTTAAAGCGCTACTATTATTTAAATTTACTATCTCCTCTAAATAATAATTTCGAATTATCTCTTCAGGATCAAAGTAACGAAACAAACTATTTAGAAGACTCTTCTTTAATTTTTGCAGCCTTCTCTATTGCCTCATCTACGCTTCCTACATATAAGAATGCATCCTCCGGCAAATCATCCACTTCTCCATCGATAATTCTTCTGAAAGACTCAACAGTATCCCGAATCTTCAAATACTTACCGGGAATATTAGTGAACTTCTCAGCAACAAAGAATGGTTGAGAGAAGAAATTCCTTATCTTACGAGCTCTAAAGACAACATCTCTATCCTCTTGAGAAAGCTCATTAATACCCAAAATTGCAATAATATCTTGCAACTCTTCATACTTCTGCAAAATCTCAACGACTCTGTTAGCAACATCATAGTGCTCCTGCCCTACATACTCCGGATTTAACAAATTAGAGGAACTCTGAAGTGGAGATACCGCCGGATAAATACCCAAGGAAGCTATCTTCCTATCCAAAACAACTTTAGCATCCAAATGAGCAAACACTGTGGCAGGGGCTGGGTCAGTAATATCATCGGCCGGAACATAAACCGCTTGAATGGAAGTAATAGATCCATTACGTGTGGAAGTAATACGCTCTTGAAGCCTTCCCATCTCGTATGCCAAAGTAGGTTGATATCCAACGGAAGAAGGAGTTCTACCAAGAAGAGAAGATACCTCTGAACCGGCCTGAGAAAAACGGAAGATATTATCTATGAAGAGAAGAACGTCACTACAGTAATCATCTCTAAAGTGTTCGGCCATAGTAAGCCCACTTAGAGCAACACGCATTCTTGCCCCGGGAGTCTCGTTCATCTGTCCAAACAATAGAACTGTGTTCTTAAGAACTCCAGAATGCTCCATCTCAAAATACAAGTCATTACCCTCTCTAGAACGTTCTCCTACTCCCACGAAAATGGATAACCCATCATGCCCTAAAGCACAGTTATGAATTAACTCGGTAACGATAACTGTTTTACCAACTCCCGCACCACCAAACAATCCAATCTTACTACCCTTTGCATAAGGAATGAGAAGATCAATAATTTTGATCCCCGTTTCCATAATGGAAACTGTACTTGATTGATCCTTCAAAGGAGGAGGTAAAGCGTGAATAGGCTTCCTCTCCAATCCACTATCCAAAGGCATATTATCTATAGGCTCCCCAAGGACATTAAACATACGCCCTAAAACTGCCCTACCCACTGGAACAGTAATAGAGTTGAAAGTTCTAAATACTGGAGTACCCCTAGATAATCCAATGGTTTGAGTTATGGAAATACATCTAACTATTCCATCCCCAATAAGCTGCGCTACCTCTAATACTCCCAGTTCCTTATTTTCAGAATCACGAACTATTAATTTCTCATGAATAGCGGGCTGACTTGACTTATTGAAGAATACATCGACTATAGGTCCAAAGATCTGAAAGATGGAACCCTCTGCTCCTTGTTGCTCAGACATAAATTTAGTATTTTATTACTTCTTCTTAGATTGAACTGCAACAACAATCTCAGTAATTTCCTGAGTAATATTAGCCTGTCTCAATTTATTAAAGGTTAAAGTGTACTCATCAAGAAGCTCATTGGCATTCTTTGTGGCATTATGCATCAAATCTCTTCTAGAGCTATGTTCGGAAACTTTTGAAGTTACTATACCCCCTAAAAGAACACATTTCAAGTATAAGGGAAATAAATCTATTACTGCTTGAGGATAAGAGAAAGTAGAATTTAGAAGCTTTACATATATCCTTTTTTTATTTACAAAATATTTCTCGGTGAAGGGCAGAATATTAACCCTTTCTATAATCCCCTCTTTTGGATCCTTTAGATACACGAAAGTAAGTCTTCTGTAGTTTTTATTAAAAAATATTTCGAATACCTTTGCGCTAATCTCGGAAAGACTATCCTCCAAATTACGCATATTAATCTCAGAATTTCTTTGATACTCTATTCTCTCTCCATATTCCTTTTCAAAAGTCAAAATAAGTTTCTTTCCTAGTATTATTAGGCCATCTGTCTCTTTATCAAACACACTTTCCATATATCTCTTTATCTTGTCATTGAAATCCCCACACATGCCAATATCTGTACCCAAAATAATTCACAGTTCATTTGCATGTGGAGAATAGTGAATTAAATGCTTATTGGTCGTCCTAATATCGTGATCTGGATGATGATATATTTCAAAAAAAAGCTTATATATTCCTTGTAAATACGGGCCACTGCGCTTAAGGAGATCCCTATAGGCTACAGATTGGTTTGAAGAAACTACTTTAAGCGCATTGGTAATTTTGGAAGTAGTCTTGGTAGACTTAATCTTCCTATTTATCTGGGGAAGATTGGACACTAGTTATCGGAATCAAAATCTCTGAGAGTTTTCTTGGCAAATTCTAGAAGCTCATCACATATACTAGGAGAAATCTTTTCATTTAGATCAATCAAATTTACAAAGTCACTTTCTAAAAACTTCTGTTTAGAGTAGTTAATAAATGGAATAACTTTCTCCACATCGGGAATTTCCATAATTACTCGAAAACGAATTAAGAAAAGTAAGTAAAGCTCCTCCAAGGGTGATCTAGTTTCTCCCAGATTCTGAACCAAACATTTAAGAATTCTAGATCCTAAATTCAAATTGAACTTGGTGGAATCATTAAGTTCAGAACCAAAACGAGCAAATTCAAGAAGTTCAAAATACTGAGCCAACTCCAACTTTAGAGAACTACTCATATCTTTAATAGCCTTCTTCTGGGCAGCTCCACCTACCCTTGAAACAGAAAGAGTAACATCTACAGCTGGCCTTTGTCCTTGGTTAAACAACAATGTTTTAAGGAAGATTTGACCATCTGTAATGGAAATAACATTAGTAGGGATATAAGCGGAGATATCATCCGCTTGAGTTTGAATAATAGGGAGAGCTGTTATGGAACCACCTCCATTCTCTTCATTAAGACGACCCGCCCTCTCTAGCAATCTACTGTGTAAATAAAAGATATCCCCTGGAAAAGCCTCTCTACCAGGGGAAAAATCAAGCAGTAGAGATAAGGTTCTATAAGCAATGGCGTGTTGAGTTAAGTCATCATATACAATCAAGACATCCTTACCCTTTTTCATCCAATGCTCGGCTATGGTAATCCCCGCAAAAGGAGCTAAGAATTTAAGAGCCGGAAGATCAGAGGCAGAAGCATTAACGATAACAGTGTAGTCCATAGCTCCTTTATCGCGAAGTTTCTGAGCTATCTGAAACAAAGTAGAATTCTTCTGTCCTATGGATACATAAACACAGTAACAGTCCTTACCTTTCTGGTTAATAATTGCATCAATAGCTAATGAAGTCTTACCTGTTTGTCTATCCCCAATAATCAACTCCCTCTGACCCTTTCCAACCGGAATTAAAGCATCCACAGCAAGAATTCCAGTATAGAGAGGTTCAGTAACTGACTTCCTTTCCATAACCCCTGGAGCAATTCTTTCAACTTGCTCTCACTCTACTCCAGATAGCTCCGACCCATCATCCTGAGGTTTCCCTAGAACATTAATAACTCTTCCAGCTAAAGAATCCCCGACCGGTGCAGAGAAAGTCTTAGAAGTTCTCTTAACTTCATCACCTTCTTGAACTGAGCTATATTCACTAAGCATAACGGCCCCAACCAAGTCCGAATTTAAAGATAAGACCATAGCATAAAGAGAGTCATTAATCACGAGCACCTCATTTAATTGTGCATTCTTCAGTCCGGAGATATTAAGAATCCCGTCTGCATTGGTAATTACCTTACCATACTCAGTAGAAACAGAACAAGTCTTATAGTTCTTTATTAGACTTCTAAGAGTCTCCGTATACTTATCTAACTTCAGTTCTCCAGACATAAACTAATTAAAGGCCAAATCTATCTCATGTTTTAACTTAGCCAATTGAGAGCTTAATGAAAATTCTTCTATGTAGGTATCAACTTGAATTTTTAGCCCTAAGCCCAAAGATTTATCAATTAGGTAATTAAATACACACTTCCTGTAGACTTTCTTAGATCACAAATCTTCTAACCTTTTCTTTTGCTCTCCAACAATTGGAAAGCTGGAATATACGTATATATTCTGAATATTTAAGAATCTATTCAAAGTAGTCCTCATGGTGGATAAGAATATGGAAATATAGAATATCAAATTCTTATCAACCAAAAGATGAAGAGTATTAACTAACAGTTCATCGCACGCTAACTTCTGACACATAATATCTATTACCTCCTTTTTATACTCCTTGTGAAATCCAAATTCAATTAAGAAATCCTTTATTTCCGCTTCCTTTTCTAGAAAATCACTAATACTCTCACTTTGATCCAGAAGCCTCTGTTTGTCTTCAAGATCACCATAAAAGCTCAAGAGCGCCTCAGCTATCTTGTTAATGGATACTAAAGCGTTAGCCGACACTACTAATTAAGTTTAGATACGATCTTTCTCTCTTCCAAATCCTTCAAGTAAGCATCAATAACATGCTTAGAATTCTCCTCATTAATATGTGCCCCAATAAGCTTCTGGGTTAACTCCATTGAGAGATTAACTACGGAAGACTTAATTTCATCTCTAGCCTTACTCTCCAAGGCCTTAATTCTGTGCTCCACATCCTTCTTCATATTCTCATTTATCTCCATGGCCCTGACACGAGCGGCATCTATGATATCAGCTGCCTCCTTCCTAGCCGAAACCTCCGTATTTCTCCTTAAATCGAATAGATAATTCCTTTCCTTCTTCAGTAAATCTAAGAAATACTTAGTTTCCCTAGAACTTAGCATCAAATCTTGCTTGGTTTTATCAAGCAGCTTCTTATTCTTATCTATAAACTGGTTAGTGGGCTTCCACATCCAGATAGTAATGCACATCATTATTAAGCCAGCACATAGAACGTGGACCAGAAGAGTTCAGATATTCACGGATAAATTTTTATGTAGATACGCTTTTACTGATGACGAAAAGGAATCGGAAGAGCTGTCAAGAATAACAAAAGAGTCGAAAGTCCTAACAACCGACTCCCAGAAATCTTGATTCATACACTAGTCGCTTCATAGGAATATTACCTAAACTCCAAACATTAATAAAAGAGCAACAATAAGTCCGTAGATAGCTACAGACTCACAAACGGCCGCACCCACTATATACTGTCTAAAGATAAGGGCTTCAACCTCAGGATTTCTAGCAAGAGCTTCAACCGCCTTACCCCCGATATAACCTTGACCGATAGCGGCACCCAATCCTGCCACCAATGAAACTCCCGCACCTATGTACTTACCGGTGCCGTTGCTGTCTTGTAATAAAGTTAAGCTATCCAGCAGAATTCTCAGAAATTCGTTTTGCATAACCCTCTATTCTAAACTAACACAGACATCTTCGTTGTGTTTATATTCCTTTGACGGTCCATCCGCACGCTGTGCTAGGCCTCAGTAACACATTGTCAACAGCATAAATATTAATGGTTGTATTGTTCCATCTACCACATCAAAGTATAAATGTATCGGAAATACAAATAGAGGAATTAATAGTAATCCTAAGAAATCCACATCACTTTGATTAAACAGATTTTCAGAAAACTTATAGACTATGAATATTATCAAAGATCCAGCTAAAGTATTCCCCCATAACCTACATGCTAAAGAAAGAATCTTGCTTAGTTCACCAATAACTTTCAAAGGATCCACAATCGGAATTATCTTCTTATTTTTATACTTTACCCAATGCAAGTAGTCTCCAAAGTAATGAATACCCCGATATACCATGCCCGTAACAACAGTTCCCAGGAACACCACTAATGCCAAAAACGCAGGAACAACTATAGAAGTTCCAATCGAATCAAATCCTATTATTGAGATTATGTTCGAGAACCAAAAGAAAGACATGATGTATATAAAAAAGGGAGCTACTCTTTCATAGGCCTCTCCACATATCTGATATGTATTCCTCTTTATCCAATTAATTACCATAAAGATCAAAAAGGCTAATCCGGGCAGTGAAGAATAATCTTCCGCCCGCTCTACAGCCTTCGCATAATACCGAGAAACCAATAGAAATATAAGAGTCAAAACCATAAGGGTCACTATGTGGCCTCCTATGTTTCAATCCAATTTAAAAAGACCCATCTATACAGTAGTTATCAAGCGCAATCTCTTACGCTTACGGAATATAAGGAAATTAGAGCATATCATAGTTGGGTATCAAGAAGCATATCGAACCAAAGAGCCCGCTATAAAGAATTCTTTTATTATCCATTTGTTCGTGTTCGTTAGAAGATTATCTTTTTTGGCAAGAACCAATATTGCAAAAGCTATTACAGGAATTAAAGCAACGAAATTCGAAATGAAGTGACTCATGAAGAAGGCTATCTTGTAAGTAGATTTAGTTGCCTTACGCCTCTTTTTAGTATTCTTAGTGTACTTATTAATTCAATCCTTGGGCTGCTCAGATAGGAATTCAACATTCACCAACTTATCAGACATCTTATGTTTCAAGAATAAAGAGACACAGGCGAATATAAAGCACACTAATGTATTAAGAAATCTGGGGAATTTGATACTATCTCCAGCATTAGCATTATCCATAACAATAGCAACCATCATCAATCCGAAAAAGCTATAAAAGAATATCCAAAGATATAAGCGGTAATAACTAGCTAAAACCATAATTAACTCAAGGTCTCCTGTTGAGCCTTAGTCCTCACTTCTTCCAAGTTCTTACGTCTCTTCTCAAATTCTCGATGAGCGAATAGAACTATATTGGTTCAATAGTTGGCAATAGTTTTAAATACAAGTCATAGAAATATGTGAACTAATCACAAAACTAGTCCTAGTATTTTAGTGGTGAAGTTATCAGTATAGATAAGTGCTGGACTCTTATCCGGGGTCGGAAATGTAAGTCCAAAGCCCTTCATGGATCCCAAAAGCAGAAGGATAAATCAACATCCCATAAAATAGAAATTAAAGGATCATAAAATTCAGGATACTAATTGTGTTCTAGAAGCTAAAAACCCATCATAGCTAAGACTTTTTAAATAGGGCAGAAATCGATTCATATAGCGATAGTAGGAGCATGTAAAGAAAACTGCTCCGAATAGTAGGAATAAACAAAACTGGTTATATAGAGCGCTGAAGAATACTGATGCTAGAGTCAGAAAGATTAGAAATAAGGTAACAAAACTACCAATAATGACCGCAAAAGCAGAATCTGCTATTGCCTTGAAGAAGTAAAAGGGCTTCTGCTTATTTTCCATAGTTAGAGAGAAGGTATCCTAATATTGGGGTTAAGAATGATATCTTAAGAGATTCTTTAAATATTCTGGCTCTTAAGAAGAAATCTAGGGTTCCATGGGAAAAGTAAGAGTGCGCGCTGAAGCTACCATATAGAAAAGAAAGGAGGAGCGCTATAAGAGTTAGAATTATGGCAGCTTTAGCTCAATGGGGATCTCTGGAGGCTAAGTAAGTTGTCATCAGTATATGAAAGAGTACTACTGGTATTAAGTCTTGGGCAAAGAATAGAGATACTAAGAAATATATCAAGTTTAAAGGAAGTAAAGAAAAGCTATCCGGTAGTCTCCTAACTATGCCCCCTAAATATCCTATTGCAGCTGTTTGAAGAAGAAATAGCGGGGAAAAGGTATGATAATCGGAGAGACTAATAAGATCCACTAAAACCCCAGTTGCAAACCCCATCATAGGGCCAAAAATTCATCCCACCATTACTAAAGGCACACTAAGAGCAGATATCTTTATGCCTATATAAGGAAGAAAGAGCTGCAGCTTAGAAAAGACTAAAGCTGAAAATACGAAATATAGGTATTTCCTAAGTTCAGAGTCTAGAAGACTATCGGAACGTATCCCTAACATTAAGGGATTAGCGACTTAGATAAATCTTTTAAGTGCTTATCCAAGATATCTTCCACCAACTTATCATCCTTCTCCGGCTGTAAGTATAGATAGGAGATCAAATAGATGATGCATACGAATAGGATTATGAGAAGCAGAATAGATCATAGTATCTTATAAAAACCATCCAGCGACGAAATAGAACCTAGTCCTGCCGACTTTCAACCATTTTCTCCAGAATCAAAAGCTGATCACGTAAAGAATAGGGAAAAAAGGAGGGTGTAATAGAAATTGCTCTTTTGGAAGGTATACTTGAAGTTATCGTTAGAAAACGTCTTCTTGAGATGTCTTAAACTTAGGAAGAAATAGAAGGAAGATACCATGCTCATGAAGAACAGCTGCCCCTTATTCTCGGTATTCATAAGGGCAGAGATAAGTAGAGTAAAAGATACCAGTATTCCGAAGAACAGGAATCAACTCAAGAATATCTTTATATAGATATTTCTTTTAGGCTTCGTCTTGTATATATAAACAGTCCCCCCATTAATATCCTCATTTAACCTTTGGTAAGCGTGGCTTCTGAGTATTAAATCATCAACTGTCTGACCCGGCTTATCAGAAGAAGAAATATTAAAGAAATTCTTATAGACTACGGAAGCATCTGTTTCCCGAGAATAAATTCTGAAAGTCTTATGTATTTCCTCCTTCTCATAGTTATCTAAATCTATCTCGCATATATTCAGAACACATACTTTCAGATAATTGATCTCATCTTTAATCTCGCTAATATCTTGTATATTGAATTCCTTAAATACCAAGGAGTCCTCGGAAGCAAAGTAGTTCTCCTTATACTTTCCAAATAACCTTTTTACTTCATCCACATTCTTCTCATACTTAGCGGCCATTCAATACGCTAAAGTAAAAGAAGTCTTAACTACAGGCTTGAGAGCATTACGATATTCCTCATTAGAGAAGAATGTGCTTCCCTCAACCACATCAGAAAGATACTTTTTAAGACGTTCATATTCGTTTCCACCAACTACTAAAAAATCCATACTATGACAACTCTCTTAATTCCAATTGCTTCTTAACTAAAAAATATTTAAATAACTCAACGTTAATGGGGGACGAAAACCTAAGGTCAGATAATAGAAAATATAGATCTATTATAAAACTGTGTAATCAGTCTCGTAAAGGGCTTCCCACACGTTTCAAAATAAGATCATATTCTTTTAAGAAGTAGGGCTTTAACTTCAATTCTTTTGCAACTTCCTCTAAAGAAATTCCTTGCACCCTTAAAGACACAAAAGATTTAAATTCATAAAGTTTATATACGAGAGGGTGGAAGATCTTTCTAACCTCATCTTTAGTGGGATTTTTAAAAAAATGGAGCCATCCAAATTCACCTATCTTCAAATACTCTCCTCAAAAATTGAAATAATTTACCTCTCTAATGGAGTCCTTCAGAAGATCGGATATATTCTGGAGGGTAGGAATCGGAATAAGAGATAGTTTTGCGACAAACTCATTTATTTCGGAACCATTAGTCGGAATTTGTAACTTTATTTCCTTTATTAGATCCTTACTTAACTTGATGTGATGATCTTTTAATCTCGCATCTAAATAGGATTTTTTGGTACTCTCTGTAAGTCTGGGTATCTTAGGTGTAGGATTGGCAAGTAGATTCTTGAAGGAATCAGAAAGATGAAAATTTTCTTCCGACCTCTGCACAAACAGAATATTCATATCATCATGCTTTATAGACTGTAAGAATTCCTCTAACTCAGAGAAAGAACCAGAATAATCCTCCACCAAATAATTATTATCGCTATTAAAGAGGTCCATTTGCAAAAGGAATACATTGAGTTCCTTTATATCTGGCTTCTTTATATTTTTAGCCTTCGGATGATTAAGCTTAAATTCCCTAACCTTATTATCCAAAAGACCTCAATCCTGCGAATAATAAAGGGAGATCATTAATACAACTCTCTCCTATGCTTCATTATTAGAAAGATACTAAATAACGCAAGAAAGAAATAGCTGTAATCGTAGCCCCATTCATGCACTTGAAACACTTTGTTATTATCCCTTGCTTTTTCTAACAGAAATAAGAAAGGATGCATCATATACTCAATGCCGGAAGAGAGGGGGACGCATCAAAAAGTTAGAAAACAATATACAAAGAGAGCGGATACTATTGGGAAAAATAAGGATAGATTGAAGAAACTTAGAAAGTGTATCTTTCTGTGAATTGGTAGGAATATTAAAGTTGTAAATATAAAGATAAGCAAATAGGCCCACATCATCTTTGAGATACTGTTGCAGTTATATTCCTTAACTAAGATTAATAAAAGGGAGATAAAGAAGCTTAGAAGAAAGGAATAGCTTGCATATATCTCAACATTGAAAACAGGAGATATAAGCACAGAGGCACTTCACCTTCGAATTCTAGACTTTGCAGGAATAAAAATCTCCAACAAAACTCTAAGTCCCGGGATTGAATAATTAGCAAAACTTCATCAAAGAACTAATACGACAGGGATTAAAAGCTTTTCTATCCTCCTGATTCCCAAGAATAAAGTCTTAATAACTTTTGAGATAAGGGAGAAGTGAAATCCGCTTATGCAGACCAAGTGAGCTATTCCTAAATCTTTAAAAACTTTATAGTACTGAGAAGTATCCTTCCCTCCATTGAATAGAAGCAGGGATATAAGTTCAGAAGATTTCTCCGAATAATTCTCTTTTACAAAAGAAATGAGATGTTTATGGGGGCTAAAGTATCTATTTAAAAGAGAAGGATACGTGCTCTCTACCTTGGGTAATGGTACAAAAGTAATAAGTCATAGAGTTATGGATAAAAGGACCGCTTTCTTTACTAAAGAAAAATTAATATCGAAGGCGTATACATACAGGAGGACAGGTATTAGGAATAGTAGCTTAATAAAAGAGGGATATTTTAGAAATAAAAAGGAAAAAACTAGATACAGAGACAGGAATAGTAAGTTTTTATCTCTATTCCACCCTTGCAGTCTCTCGTGGTAACTAAGCACTATTAATGCTTAATTTCCCTTTTCTAAGAATTCGGACTAACCAATAATTATCACTTTAGATATCTTCTCATCTTTGTGAACTTGCGATACATCTAAAAAATAACGATGTATGTACTTATAGAGTCGTGGAAATTTTCCCTTTAGAGAAAGGACGTACTTATTAATAGATAGATTAATTATGAAAGCTCTGTACTTCTCTCCAAACCAAGAGCTGGAGTGATATAGATTGTAATAGATGTAGAAAATAAAGGATATAAAGTGCAGTAAACAACCACAAAATACTATTGATCAAAAGAAATTAATCTTCTTGACGTTTTCAGTTGGATTGGGCATCTTCCACAAGATCTGATAGGCGTAATCAATTTCAAGAATATAAGTATCTATAAAGGAAAATATAAAGAAGAAGCTATTAAATAGAAAGCTACTAACAAAGAATATAAAGAGCAGATTATGGAAGAAATATCCATAATATCTAAAGTCATAAAAGAGCTTATAAGTCACTAAAACTTCGTTCTTCTTAGATTTAAAGTTCTTCAGTAACAGGAAGAAACACAGGAAGATGGATGGAAATATAAAGAATCATAGAACTACAAAGGAACGTATTCAATAGGTGTCAGAGTTAAAGGTAGCTGGTTCTTGTCCCGATATGTGAAGTAATCTAACCATATATCGAAGTATAGAAATCTAACTCCTTCTGATATCTCTCTATCTTCTCTTGCACCTCATTAACAAGCTCTTTGGGCGCCATATTTTTAAAATCTCCTGCATTAAGACGTCTATGCAAAAACTCAAGTTCCGAAACAAGCTTCTTCTTTACTTCTTGAATATACGACTGGTATCTAAGAACCTTTTCCTCCTCCAAGAATAGCTCTACGAATATATCTCCCGCAGCAAATATAAGAACTACTCCCTTACTGGCCTCCAAAGACAACTCCACTAATTCATGATTGAATATCTTTAAATATGGAAGCAACTCGGCATTGGATAACTTCCATGACTCGTTAGGAATAACTATTCTGACTTTAATAGGAGAATTTCAAGGTATCTCTAACTTCTTCCTAATAGAGATATAGGTATTGAAATATTCTAAAAATCAACTCACATTTACTCCTTCTGGAAGTTCAGGAAGATACTCTTCCGATTGATTAGATAAAGCTTTCCCATTTAAATCAAGATAGCTCTGTTCTGCGAAATTGGGAATCAAAGGTCATATCATCTTCAAAATTTCATTTCACATAAAACCAAGAAAGCCTTCTGTATTGACTGACTCTACCCCGTTCATTAGCTTGTAAAGCTCCAAGTACTTATTACAAAAAGAATCCCATATAAAATTCACAATATTCTCCGCTATAAAAGAGAAGCTAAAGCTTTCATAGAGAGAATTTAAAGAGTCCCTAAGATTTAAGAACTCCTTTAGGATTCATAACTCCAGAAGATTCAAATCTCCCACTTTGAAAGAACAGGAAGAAGGATTTTGTGACTTAATAAAAGCAGATGCATTTCTTAACTTGTGAAGGAACTTTGAATGCTTCTCAAGCTTATTTTTGGAGAAGGATATATTGGATTCCGGGTGTGTATTAGACAGGAAGAAAAGACGAACTACATCTATTCCAAATTCCTCACTTAACTCTATAGGGTCAATTCCATTGTTTAAAGACTTAGACATTTTTCTATTCTTTGAGTCCAATACTAATCCGTGAAGATAAATATTTTGAAAAGGAAAACAATTGTCCAAATAAATGCCCATAAAGAGCATTCTTGAAACTCAGAAAAATAGAATGTCCTTCCCCGATATCAGAGTGGAAATTGGAAACATCTTCCCGCCTTTAAAGACAATTTGAGGCCAAAGGGAAGAAGAAAATCAAGTATCAAGAACATCTTCTGATTGCTTTGATCCAGAGAAAGGCTCCAAGCTATGCTTATCCCCTTTTAGAAATACAGGTATCTTTATTCCCCATTCCAACTGTCTAGAGATACATCAATCTTCCATATCCTGAAGATATCTCCTTAATCGACTAGGATTAGTAACCTTTAACTCTGATTTCTCCCAAAACTCTAAAGCTCTTTTTGCTAATTGAGAGCTTTTGAGAAATCATTGCTTAGAAAGCATCGGCTCCACTTTTGCCCCACTCCTGTCTGAATAGGTAATATTAGTTACATAATCAGCGACTTTCACTATCTCTCCCAAATCTTCAACCAATCTCTTCTTAACTTCCTCTTTATCAAGTCCCGCATATGGCTCAGAGAGCATGATTCCCTCCACATCATATGCCTTTACAATATCCAGGGAATGCTTCTTTCCCAATTCATAATCGGCAAAATCATGAGCTGGAGTGCACTTCATGGCTCCAGTTCCGAAATCCTTATCTATGGACGGATCCGTTAATATAGGGATTGCCTTTCCTATTAGGGGGATCCGAACTCTTCTCCCTATATAGGAACAGTATCTCTCATCCTCAGGATTAACGAATATAGCTACATCTGCAAATATGGTCTCCGGTCTAGTCGTGGCTATTGAGATATATTCACTTTCTGAATCTTCGAAAAAATACTTTATGTAATACAACTTAGAGTTCTCCTGCTTATACAAAACTTCTGCATCAGATATAGCAGTCCTAAGTATGGGGTCCCAGTTAACTAAACGTTCATCTCTATATATAAGACCATCCCTGTACAACTTCTTAAATACCTCTATTACGAAACTTTGAGACTCCGGAGAAAGAGTAAAATTCTCTTCTTCTAAAGGGAGAAGAAGGTTAAGCTTCCGATACTGACTCCTTATTCTTTCGGCATGTATATCCTTCCAATCCCACAACCTCTTTAAAAACTCTTCTTTTGTTAAATCACTCTTACTTAATCCCTCTTTCTTTAACTCTGATTCAACTTTCACTTGAAGCGAAATTCCAGCATGATCCATGCCATATCCCCAATAAATAGGAATGCCTTTGGACTGATAGTGACGAAGTAGAAAATCTTGAAGTAATGCGTTCCAAAGATGCCCTAGGTGGAGAATCCCAGTTAAATTGGGAGGGGGTAGTAAAGTAGAAAAATAATTCACCTATATTCAGGAAATAAGAGTTCGGACCAATACATTTAAGTTCTCGCTTGTCTTACCACTAATTAAAAGCACGGATCCCTCCTGCAATTGAGACTTTGTCACTACCTGCTGCTTGACTAATAGTCTTTGGGAATTAGAAAGCTTATCTATCTTATTTAAAAGAAGCAAGTAATTATGAAATCTAGAGAACAGATAATTCTTAACTTCAAGATCATTTTGGGAAAGTCCATGAGGAGAACATATTTGGATTACTCCAATGAGATTAGGTCTCTCAGCTAAGTACTCATTTATTAACTTCAACAAATCCCTCTCTCTACCCTTTTTATCAAATCCATAGCCAGGCATATCCACCAAACAAAACTTATCAAAATCGTAGAAATTAATAGTCCTAGTTTTTCCGGGAGATTTAGAAGTCTTGGCTATCTTCGATTTAGCTAAAGAATTAATGAGAGTAGATTTTCCAGCATTAGATGGACCTATCAAGAAAAATTCAGGCATGCTATGCATAGGATAATCTTTAGCATTTCTAGAGGCTGCCATAAAGCGAGCCATTAGCTCTGTTGTCTCTTAAGATTGTTCATAATTTGAAGAACTTGCTTTTCAGATAGAGTTCTTCCCGCCTGTCTATATAGCTCCCTAATTTGCTGCTCATTAATAGGGGGATGTTCAAGCATTTGTTTCTTACAATATTTAACGGCAAAAACTCATCCTGCAACGGCTCCTAATAAAAATGCAATTATCGTTAAAAAGAATATTGCTATATAACTCATTTAAAAAATGGCAGGAGTGGCAGGACTTGAACCCACAACATATAGTTTTGGAGACTATCGTTCTACCAATTGAACTACACTCCTATAAGGATAAAATTGTAAGTTAACTAGCTTCCATTGCAAAAAATAAAAGATTACCTCTCTAGTGAATTCAACCTAGCAGCGCAAGCTCTAGGCTATAGGTTGGGTAGAATAGAAGCGTCATTCGATTTTACAAAAGATTACAAATTTGGAGATATATTCACCAACTTCGCTTGTCAAATAAGTTCCAAATATAAGAAAAATCCAAAAGAAGTAGGTGAAGCTCTTCTTAAACAGGCAGGAGAACTTAAATATGTTTCTTCAGCCAAAGTAGAAAAAAATGGATTCATAAATATATTCTTATCCCCAGAAATATTCTCCGAATACTATTTAGAAATTCTGGAGAAAAAAGAGGATATCTGGAGGAAGCATCCAATTAATTCTTGATACTTCATTGAAATAGTCTCCGCCAATCCCACCGGCCTCCTTCATATAGGACATGCAAGGAACGGAATATTCTCCGATACCTTAGCCAATCTATTGGAATATGGGGGTTACTTCGTTCACAGAGAGTATCTAGTAAATAACTTAGGTAATCAAATTAAGGAACTTCTTGAATCTGTATGAATCAAATATAAAGCGAAGTTGACTAGTATCCCTAGAGAGTCGAATATTAAGGCAGTAAAATACAACGGAAAAGAGATAGATGAGTGTGTTGATTACTTGATCTCCACTCACGGTCAAAAATGAATATTTGACAGAAATATCTTTGAATCTAAGAGTTATCCGGAACTAGAGAAACTTGTAGTTAGCTATTTCCTAAATGAGATTGAGAAGGATTTAGCTAGGTACAACATAGAAGTGAATACATGGAAGTTTGAAAGTAGCTTTGTAAATGCAGAATCCATAAATGATCTTTTCAAATCCATAAGGGGGTACTTGAAAGTAAAAGGTGGAGCCATTTGATTTAAAGCGGGGGAGATATTAGATGGGTGTAAAGATGAAGTATTGATAAAGAATGATGGGAAGCACACTTACTACTGTCAAGACTTAATTTATCACCTATATAAATTGAACTTATTGGGTAGCGAAGGAAAGATCATTAATGTGTTGGGATCTGATCACTATGGGCATATAGATAAGCTTAAAGCTTTCCTAAAGATAAAGGAAGTGGAAGATGACAGAGTTCATTTCATATGTATGCAATTGGTGAAGTTAATTGAGCAAAGTACATTGGTGAAGATCTCTAAAAGAGATTCCAAGGTTATATATCTAAGAGATCTAATGAATTACATGTCTTATGAAGAGGCAAGATGGTTCCTGGTCTCCCAACATCCGGATTCTCCTCTAGAAATAGATATAACGAGATTAAAGCAAAAGAACTATAACAATCCGTCTTTCTATGTGATGTATGCATACTCTAGGATATTCCAAATACTAAGAAAGCATGGGGAACCGGATTTCTATTCCAAAAAAGAAGTGTCATTTAAGACTATTACCGAAGGAATGGAGAAGACTATTATGAATACCCTTATGCAATGAGATGAAGTTATAAATGAAGCCATAGAAACTTTACAGCCGTATCGGATCACACAATATCTATTTAAGCTAGCTAAAGAGTTTCATGCCTTTTATGAAGAAACAAAGTTGTTGCAGGATGGGCATGAAGAAGAGTGATTAAGGGATAGATTAGCTCTTCTTAATGCCGCTAAATATACGATACATTCTGGATTAAGTATTTTAAAAATTAAACCAAAAAGTGTCATTTAATCCGGACTGGGAGAAGGAATCTTACGGTTCTGACGAATCTGGAAAAGGAGACTTCTTTGGTGGGCCCGTAATAGCCGTCGTTTACATTAATAAGGAAATCATAGAAACTCTTAAAGAGGAAGGTTTCTATGATTTCATTAAAGACTCTAAACAATGTAAGGATAGCTGAATAGAGAAGGCGGTTCCCGAGATTATGAAGATACTGGGAGATTTTTATGAATATAGGGTATTTAAGCCTGTGGAATATAATAGGATCTATGCGGAATATAAGAATATGAATGTTCTATTTAGCTTATGGCATGACGATTTGCATAAGAAGATAACTGCTAAGTTAGGCATTCAAGCTTTCAGAGTTATGGATGCTTGAACGGACTTAGAAAAACATCATAAATATCTCTTGGGAGTGGGGAGAAAGGCTTTAAAGGTGGATGATTTCTGTACTAAAGGAGAATCTAAGTATTTAAGCTGCGCTTTAGCTTCTCTAATAGCTAGGTACTACTACTTGAGGCAGATGGAAGAGATTAGTATTGAATTTAATCAAAGCTCTATTCCTATGGGCTGTTCTTTCCCCTCCATAAAGAGAGCTTATGACAGGCTTATTAAAGCAGGTGCCAAAGATGAAGAGATATGTAAGGTTAACTTCTCTACTCTTAAGAAAGTGAAAGCTATCAGACCGTAAGGTTATTAATAATAGATTTAGTTATCTTATTGAAAAAAGGACTATTAGAAGATTTCTTAACCAACAAAAGAAGGAACCTATAGTTAATTCTCTTAATTTGAGGAATATCTAGGAAGCTTATTGGCAACTTGTACTTCCTTATATGACCAATAAGTCTAAATATCAAACCCTCTACTGAATAAGTTCCATATAACTTTAAACCCAACTCTATAGCTCTTTCTCTAAACTCTATGCTATGCTTAGAGAGAACTTCTATGAAAGTTGGTAGGAATAACGCTAATCCTTCACATTTCTTAGAGTTCACTAAGTAAGAAAGAGCTCCCTCTAATCTATATCAAGTTCAAAAATCAGATATATCCAAGAAGGCGTTTCCATTAAGAGAAGTGGCAATTATCTTAAGTATTTGACGTCTATCATAATTACTAAAAGAATTACCTCTATCATAATAGGAAAGATACCAAGATATAGTCCTCATATTGTGAATAAGAGAATCTACAGCTTGGGGAGAAAGGGAAAGATCAAAGAAATTAAGAATTAATCTAAAGAAAGACTCGTGTAGTAATTCTCAAACCTTAGAGGAGTCCAATTCATCAAACAGATCTACACAATAGAAAACACCGTTGGAATCATCTACTGGATTAGTTAAGAATATAGTATCCCCAAAGTAATCTAATTTGGGAAAGAGTACATTATTCTTAAGCGTAGATCTGGAGTTAGTTCTTAAATCAGGAACTACTAAAGTAGGAATGCTAAATAAAGTGTAGTTGGGTGCTAATACAGACTTAGCTAGTCTCGGTTTATGCAGTCTTATTAAATGGGGTTTAATTAGTTTTGGGAGAACTATCTTAGATAAATCTATGGTTGAGAGAGATCCTATAACTATTACAGCATTCACCTCATGATCATTAGCGAATTCGGAAATTCTAAATACTAGCTTCCTATCCAAATTGGGTTGGATATTTGTATACTCAACAAAATGAATCCCGTTCTTCTGAAGAATTCCAACTACACGCTTATAAAACTTCATATTCCTTGTATAGGCGGTATCAGACATAATAAGAACTGACTTAGCTCCGGATGCAAGCAATTCTCTTTCAAATGAGCTATCCTCTATGGAATCAACTACATGGAAATTATTAAAGCCCTTTTTTCCATCGTGCACGACGTTGCGAGAGGGAGAGGGCGGTAGTTCTATTTCAGACTTTTCAATATCAACTAGCTTTGATAGATCGTATTTGGATAAATCTATGGCCTCTCCAAAATTCAATTGCGAAGAGGGGGAGAGAATTATGTTCTGAAGTTGTACTGGATGTAAGTTACTGACTGTTACCGATTGGGAAGGATCAAACTTAAGATGATGCTTTAAAACAGTCTTACTTTCCTTTAAATTCTCATCTGATATCTCAGAAAGGTCTGAGAAAGTAAAATCGGGAAGAATCTTTTTATCCATGTTGACTTAAGAATTCTAAAGTCTTAGAATCAAGGGAATTCCTATATTCTTCAGGCACTTTAAGAATTCGAGAAATTCTAGTTCTTCAATATCTCCTAAATAATTCTATTTGAGTCTCGTAGAAATCGCTCTTTCCGAGAATTAATTCCTTAAGTGTATACTCTTCGGGATTCTTACGCACCAACAATATTGCTAAATATACTAAGTCTCTATCATCTATATAAAGTTCTCTAAGAATTCTAAAGGAATTACTAATAGCCCAGTTTCTTAGAGAGAAGTAATCCGTATGACTAAGAATTAATAACTTATCCACAGTATTAGGTAGAAATTCTAAAATCTTCAAGATTTGATAAGTTCCCATACCCGCAATTACAACGGTGGAATCCAAGGGAACTAATGAAAATTCTTTGAAGCCATCGCTAACTAAGAATGTCGTTCTATCTATAAAACCCAGCTTTTCATAGATAATCTTACTTCTATTAAGTGCATCTTCAGAGAGATCTATATTAGTAACTTTACCTACCTTTCGCTGCCTAATTAATTCCAAACCTAGATATCCGTGATCGGATCCTATATCTACCAAATGCTTAGAATATGGAAAAATAGATGCAAGTCCTAGTATGCGGGCATGCATTAAACTAGACGTTTAAACCACTCAACAACATAAACCTCATTGATCTGTTGATTAAGCTCTCTTCTTTGAGGATATCTTAAGTAAATACCCCTCTTATTTTCAGGATCAACATCCACATAATCGGGAGTATCATACTCCTTAAGCATGTTCACCAAAGGAAGATGGTGATACTTAGGGACTATAGAAATCTCATCATTAATATTCACTCATAGAGAGGGAATATCCGCCTTCTTACCATTAACCAAAACATGTCCATGAGATACAAGTTGACGAGCTGCTCTTCTGGTGGGGGCAAAATTCATTCTATACACAACGTTATCTAAACGACGCTCAAGAAGTAATAAAAGATTATAGGAAAGGGAGCCCTCTATCTTTCTAGCGGCCTTAAAGAAACGTCTCAATTGGGCATCATGCAATCCATACATAAGAGCCAACTTCTGCTTCTCTCTTAGCTGTTCACCATAAAGAGAAATCTTCCTTCGAATCCCGCTATTTCCATGCTGACCCGGAGGAGTAGTTCTCTTTTTTCACTTAGTAAACTCCCTATTGTTCTCCAATAAAGATATTCCCAGTTTTCTAGATTTCTTAAATATACTCCCTGTAAAACGAGACATTACTTAAACAAGCCCTTATTGCGGAAGGTCCTTATATTTTTAGCAGAAGTTTTAAGCTTGATTTTCTTTCCATTCTTATCGGTCAGGGTAACAGTCTGAATATTAAAATGTCAAGCCTTCTTAGTAATATTAAGAGCTTTAGAACGACTATTACCCGTTCTGGAAACTTTACCAGTTAAACGATCCTTTCTTGACATGACTTCTAATTTTACCTAAATCATCTACCAAATATTGAAGAGGAAGGGCCGGATGGGGATTTTTCTCTAACCTCATTTTGCAAATTCCGATCAACTTCAGCAAAGCTAACGTCCAAATCATCCTCCATCTGTCTAAATATCTGCTCCAATTCTCCGGCCTTATCTCCCAAAAAGGACTTAATCTCTCCTAAATCTTTCTCCAGAGAGTCAAATACAAATCTTCGTTCAACAACAATTTTCTCCAGATTATCCTCCTGTTGGGCATGGAATTTAGACAACCTACGAACCTCAAGATCAAGTACAGACTGTTTCTCTCTCAAGGAATCAAGTTCCATATGTTTCCTTGCCTCTTGATATTTCTTAATACTAATTTGAGCAAGTTGTTCGAGAGTAGGTCTAGTTGGAGGACGTTGTGGAGGGGGAAGGGGCTCAGGATATTCAATATTCTCTAAAAGATCTAGATAATCATCATCAGGTTCCTCATGAATATCACTATCCTCAGTTCCTAAATCTAGAGTAGAAGAAAATTCATCAAAATCATATTTATCTTGAGGCTTAATAAAGTAGTCCTTCTCTGAGTAAATCTCAGTCCCCCCATCTTCAACAAATCCCGTATCGCTCAGAACTATCTCTGAATTAACAATACAAACCGATTGATTATCAAATAGCTGTTTAGATAAGTTGTAAAGAGTGTCCTTGAATTCCCCCTCTGCCATTGAAGTCAGATCATGTTCTCTCTTCCACATATCCAACTGTTGCTCTTCCACCTCTTTGAATTTATTACGTTTCTCGTCCTTAGTAGATGCAAAAACATACTGATCCACAGACTGCATCTTGGCCTCAAAGTTCCTCTCAATATTCTTCATTTGATCCTTCTTCAATAAGGCAAGAGCCTGTCTGGCATTTTTCTCCTTTTGAATCTCATCTTCCTTGTCAAACTTATCTTGAAGAGTCTTCTCTTGTTCTGGAGTAAGTGTAGACCATACTTGATCAATAACGGCAAACTGATCATCGTCTAAGAACTTAGGATCCAACCCAACCAACTCATCTTTCTCATCATTTAAAGTAAACGACTCTGTAGATAAGAAAAGAACTCTTCTGCTAGACTCGGATAGCCTTAATTTAGAGGTATCTAATTGCTGTACGTACTTACCTTCCAACTCAGAAGGATTAGGGTTGGATAATTCATAACCAAGTTTTTTGAATTCCTTTCTAACCTCCCCATATAGTTTCTCCCATTCACGCTGCCTCTTATCGGCCTTCTCTCGAAGTCTTCCCGCTTGACTATATATTCTACCAACACATAATGCTGGAATGGGAGAGAAGGCTTTTAAGACTTGCTCATATCGTGTAAAGATCTTCTTAATGATAGGAAGAGCTTCGCTATTTCATCTATTCCATCAAATCTGAACACATTCCCTCAAAAGAACATCATTCTTAGTATAGGCATCTGAAATTTCGTTTTGGAATACATTCAGGGAATCTTTAATTCACTCAAAGAAGTCATTAAATTTACGCTCCTTATCCCTAACAAGAACCTTTAGCCTATAGAAATATCTATTAAATTCATCTCTCTTGGCTTGAAACTCCTTCCGAGCCTGTTTATGAGCTTTAAGAGACTTCTCATAATCTTCATAAGACTTAATCCCCCTAAGATTATCAATGTAATACTGAGCTACTCTCTGCTCATTCTCTATCTGTTCTTGAACCTTAGCGGAAGCTTCATGCAGCTCCCCTAACTGCATTAAACGCTCCTTATGCTTCCGAACCTTTATGGTGTCAAAGAAAGCCCGAGACTCCTCTTGATATCTATCTAGGAGTTCCTGTTGCTCTAAAAATTGAACCTTAGTCTTATCTAATTTAGCCTTTTCTAATGAGCGTAGCTGCTGAATAAGGAAGGTTTCAAGTTCTAAATGCTTCTCATGCAATTTATTAACCTCAAAATTAAGGTCTATAAGTTTGTTAGTTACCTCCTCTTCATGTTGAGAAATTAAATAAGGATTTCCTTGTATATCTAGGAAAAAACGTTGCCTAATATCGTCATTTCTATCCTTAGCGAGTTGAATACGATCTTCAAAATCCTTAACAATCTTCTTGGAACGGGAAACGCATTCAAGAAGCTCGTTACGTTCTTGAACTAACTCCTGATACTTTCTATCATCTACAGGATCTAACCCCCTCTCAATTAAACTCTCAGAAAGCCGATTAATCTCATCGGATAAAGCATCCTGCTTCTCCTGTAACTCAGAGAACTTCCTATTAACCTTTACACTTACTATCTCTTGAAGTGCCGGAATATTAAGAAGTTTTTCTTTTCTGGAAAATACAGGAGGTTTTCCGTGTGCTCTATTAAGCTTACTATTTAAATCCCTACTATTAGTTAACCAATATTCCTTTAGGTCCTGTCAAAAGAAATCCGAATCCTTAAAACTGGTGCTTACTTTAAATCAGAAAGTGGGGGTTTTAGAGTAATCAATGGGTCTATGAAAGACCGATTCTTCAACATTATTTTTAAATTCTGCAGCATTAGCTAATTCTGTCTCTAAATCTCTCAGTTGACTGTCAAAAGGAAATTCGTAAGTATTAGCCTTGTTCTCAACTACTGAAGGAATATCAGGAAGATCTTTTTTCCCTATATCGAAGTCATTTAATATATCCGCCTCTTTCCTAGGCTCACTAAGGTGAGAAAATAATTTCTCCTTCTTATCAATCTCCCCTAGCGGATCTTCCTCATTTTTAAACGCTTCCCGAAGAGCCACCTCAGCTTGCTTGGATAACTCCTCCATAGACTGAGGTTCATGTTTCACTGAATCTGCCAACTTCACGTATTCAGCGGTTGGGAAGAAATTATTTGGAGTGCTATCCGGAGATAGATGAAGTCTGAAGAGGGTTCCATTTATTGAAACTTCATCGGGCTTCTCCTGAGAATAAGATATTTCTAAATTAGCATCATAGGAAGAAGCACTAACAATCAAGTACCTATCTTCCAATCAAGGGCAAGAAACGATCTGATACTTCTTCCTACCTATTGATACAAGAGCCTCCTTAAGTGGAAGCTTCACCCTAAGTATCTTTAGATCTCTAGCAGATACTACGAATACCTTGCTGGAAGAGTATTGGTCTAATTCCTTGCGTAAAGAATAGGGAGTCTCCGACATTAACTAGCGATAGAGATTAAAAGTTCAGCATTACCGAAACTGCTTAAATAATAGTGATTGAAATGAAGATAATAAAGGCAAGATATAACGAGAGTACAGCAGAACATTACTAATAACTCTCATCTCTTTACACCATATATTCTAAAGGAAGTTCTATTCTCCTGTGGTCTGTAACCTCTTGCAGTCATAGCTGCTGCCAATTCATCGGACTTAAGGAAGGATATAACAAATACAGGTATAAAAAGAGATCTAAGTGCATTTACTTTATCAACAAATTTACCATTTTTGTAATCTATTCCTCGACTAGCTTGAGCTCTAATTATCCTAAAGGATTCGGTAATAAGGGAGGGAACGAATCTTAAAGATATAGCTACAGTTAAAGCCATCAATTTAGATGGAAGCTTAATAGTAGATAATGGTCGAAATATATCTTCCAGACAATAGGTGAAAGCAGTCATGGGAGAAGTAGTGGTGAAGATAGAGGACAAGATAATTACGATGATGATCTTATTGGCAAGGGAGAAAGTATTGACGATCTGGAAGCTAGAGATCGTATATCAAGCGGGCATGAATGCTGTATACTTCACATCCCCATTTACATTAATGGGAATTATCCTTCATTTTCCGGTGGCAGGTAAAGTATAAGAATCTTGGGAACATGTGGAACAACAGGAAGAAGTTCATCCAATAATTCTCTCTATGCATTTAGCGGAGCTCTTAAGGGCTATATGATTAGAGTTTGTCTGAAGTAAATGTCCACCGAAGAATCACCCATGTTTTACCTTATCTTCTCCAGTAATATGATGTGCTCCTACCCTTCCAAAAATATCCTTATAGCCATGAAGGGCATTCTCAGTTCAAAATCCCGGAGATTTCATAAAGACGAAATTTACCATGAATAGGAAACCCAGAAGGAATAAATAAGAGGGCACTCCGTGCTTCATTATTAGCTCTTGAGAGTCGCTGTACTTAATAACTAGAAGGAGTATTAGGAATATTACTCCTTGGGCTAAAAGAGTTATCTTTAAGAATAAAAGAAAGATTATCAGTAAGAATATTAAGAACTTTACTAATGGGTTTAGATTGTGAATCGGTGTGTCCTTTGGTTCGTAACTATTTTCTAAGTTCATTAAATATAGAAGAGGCTAACTCTTCAAAGTTCTTAGGTTCATCTTTTCATACAGAAGAGAAACGAGGAGAATGTTTAGTAAGCTTATCTAGAAATTTAATAACTTTAGGCGTACCCAAGTTAAGCCTTTTATCCTTAAATATTAAATAAGGACGACCGCTCATAATCAATCTTCCCCTATCCATAACTAAAATTTCCTCAGAAAGTTCCAAGATCAAATCGATGTTATTAGAAATAACTATTATGGTTTTATTCTTATTCTTTAAATCTTGAATAATATCAACTATCTTTTTGACTGAATAGGGGTCTAAGCCCAAAACTGGTTCATCAAAGATAACTATCTCTGGATCAATCACTAAAATTCCCGCCAAAGCTACCTTCTTCTTTTGCCCTCCCGAAAGCATGAAAGGATTTCTATTAAAGAATTCCTCCATTATTCCCAGCTCCCTAAGCTTAGATTTAGCTCTTTCTTCGGGATTGGAATCAGGGACATCAAGCATTTGAAGTCCACACATTACGTCCTCTAATACAGTCTCCTTAAACAGCTGATATTCGGGATTCTGAAGAACCATTCCCACATATCTTCTGATGGCTCTAAAATTGGGAATTGTCTTCTTAAAAAAGTAGATACTTTCTCCATTAAAGAAAAAAATATTCCCCTTAGGAGACTTCATTAACCCATTGAAATGTAGGGCTAAAGTAGACTTTCCAGAGCCAGAAGCTCCTATAATCGCGTATACTTTCCTTCTTTTAAATTTGTAACTAAAAGGGTGAACTATCGTTTTGTTCTTATCCTTAAAGGAAACATTCTCAACCTCAAAGGCATTCCTAGGATCGGGACTATATGTCTTTACCCTTTTATACTCCCCTCAATACCTGTTAAGAAACACTAAATATTAGATAACTTCTTAATTAGATCCTCCTCATCGTCAAACTCCGGGATTTTCACTCCTTTAGCCTTAAGAGAATTAGCCAAACAATAAATAAAAGGGAAATCTAAATTAGAGGTCTTAAGTAGCTCTTCATCCTTTAAGATCTCCTTAGGATCCCCATGAGCCAATATAGTTCCATCCTTAAGCAGAACCAACTCGTCAGCCACCAATAATTCTTCCATATCATGAGTAATAGAGATAACTGTCTTCTTCTGATCCTTAACTAAACTTCTCATTATCTTTAAAAGATCATCCTTACTATTAACGTCCAGCATGGAAGTGGACTCATCAAAAATAATTATGTCAGGATTAAGGGCTAATATGGAAGCTATGCAAACCTTCTGTTTTTCTCCCCCGGAGAGTAAAGAAGAATTTACTTGCAATAAGGGCTCAATATTCATAAACTTGCTAACGTGATCTATTATTTTTCTAATAAGTATTCTAGGTACATTTCTATTCTCTAACCCGAAGGCTATATCATCCTCCGCAGTAAGTCTTATGAACTGACTATCTGGATTTTGGAAGACCAAACCTAACTTGTGAAGAACCTTTTTATAATTCTCATCATTTAATTCAATACCTGCAACCTTAATCTTCCCCGATCACGGTTTAACTAATCCGATTAGTAATTTAGATAAAGTAGACTTACCGGAACCATTATGACCAACTATGCAAATGTATTTATTAGGGGTAAGTTTAAGATTTAAATTCTTAAGAATAGGCTTATCCTCCACATACCCAAAATTCAAATTAACAAGTTCAATAGCGTACATAATCCTAATTTTATTCGTTTAATGATTTCATAGCTAGAGGTAAGTATAAGGACTTAATTTTGCCCATAGACCTTAAGTAAGCGAAGCTGAATATTCCTAATAGTATAGAGAATGAAGCGATTCCGAAGTCTGCTCTTAGAGAAATGGGCAAGTATATAGATATAACGTTAAATATCTTCTCCACATAAAGTCCCAATAAAGAGGAGGTTACCGGTATTGAAATAATTGTTGAGAATCCTAGTATTAATCCCAAATATAGAAGGATAGTTACGGAGTTCTCAAAATAGGAGAAACCTAATAAGTTCAAAATAGTTAACAGGTTTTTCAAATCCTCAATAATCAGAACCGTTATTACTAACAGAGAGCAAATTAATAAAGGAGATAACACAACAATAAACAGGTTTATTACGGATAGAACTAAATCGCTAACTGTATTGAATACGAAATCATTAAATACACTCATATTATCTATCTTCACAATGGATGGAGTAAGGGTGAAGTTCTGACCATAAACATCCTCCAACCTGGCAGCTAAGTCATGAGCATTACTGATTCCAGAAGTAAGCTCTAATCCATTTTTCAATTTGAATCATTCCATATTAGTAGGTTGGATGAATTTACTATGAAGAGCTTGAGAATGCTCATACCCTTTAGAATTCAAGAAGGTCTTAAACTTATCTCCATTCTTATTAATAACATGTCTACTATAAAGTCCGGAAGGGGCGAAACCAGATACTCCATGAGTTAACTGAATTGGTAGTTGATCGCTCTCCAAAAACTTCTTAGTTAGAATTCCATTAAATCCATAATCCTTATTTAAACCAATAATCTCATTCGCGTGTGTTTGACTTATAAATAGAGCTGTTTGATAATAGGAATCAAAGATATCTACCACTTTAAACTTGACTTGCTTCTTAGAGCTATCTCCTTTTAGGGCTTTGGTAAATCTATCGTATGTGTTTCTAACGTAATAGCTAAATTGAGATCCAACTGTTAATCCAAGCTTCTTAGCTGTGTATTGGTTAATAATAATAGGATACACATTTCCCTGTTTCTGCTGATAAAGCTTCTTATTAATAGAAACTCCCCCCTTAGTTAAGTTAAAGTAACTTCCCCTAGAGTCTTGTTTCAATCCATATATCTTTAAGTTTTGTAAAGGACCGACATCCCCTAAAAGGTATGTATAAGTTTGATCTCCATTGGGGATCTTAGAATAATCCTCATCCTTCATTGCAGAATAGGAGGCTGTTAATCCTTTCTGTAGCTTCTCATCTTCCTTGATATCTCCACTAATTTGTCACTCATCCGTATATTGATTGCTGTAATCGGGAGAATATAGATTTTGGTGGAAAGTAATCTTTATAGGGGCTGTTTCCGGAGTTAAAAACTCTGGATCACTCATTAATGCAAAGAACAGATAAAGGAAGTCGGGCCTAAAGATTACAAATCTGTCTGGATGTTTTAAGTCGTCTGTACTTGCTTTTCCTGAAGAATCAGAATTATCTTCACTTGTTAGCTTGTCATAGAAGTAAATTAGCTTTTCGGGATCTAAGTAATAGATCCCTTTATTCACACTTGTCGCCTCATCATTGGAAGAGGAAGAGGAAGAGGGCTTAGCCATGAGTGTGTCATCCACTTTCCAAGATCTCTTTCCATTGACAAACGATCCAGGCAGTAGAGACATGTTATCATCCACATTCGAATGTTTAGTCATAAATCTATTCACAAAAAAGTATCCATATCTAGAGCTAATGATCTTGTTTACGAAGTTAAAGTAATTCTTGGACATAGCCTCTGTAAGCTCGGGGCTATATTTGGAAAAATAATCATTAAATTCGTTCCATGGATTGATTTCAATAGTCTTACCGAATAAATTGAACTTCCAGTCGTGGTTAAATAGGAATGGAATAATTACTTTGTTCTTAAAGAAAACAGGGTCATTTTGAATTGCCTCAATATCCCCATAGGAGAATAATCAATAGTTGGAGTTATCCTTAAAGAGTCTTGAGAGTGTTGGAAATTTATTGTTGTTGTTGTTGAACGTTCTAAAGTCTCCTTCTACTTTGGAACCATTAGAACCACCATTTGTCTTTGGTTGTACCTTATTGAAATATCAAGACTTAGAATCCTTAGAGTCATGGTGAGAAGTTAATGTTTGTTTACTGGAATAATAATTAATCAAGGGTTTAAAGAGAGGCTCATCCCCGAATTTAATCATCTCTGGGGATGAGCTTCCACCACCACCACTATTATTACTCCAGTTCTCGTTTTTTACGGGAACGTAGTCAGATATTTGGAAATCCTTTAAATCTTCATTGGGATTGAATTTACTGTCGGAGGAGGAGGAGGAGGAGGAGGAACTATATCAAATCCTAGCACTAGCATGTGTTGTGTTTCGAAATGCAAAAGATTGGGATTCGTATTCACTCTCTAATGCAGGGCATGATGATGATGATGATGATGATTTCTTAGATAAAGCGCTCTTAAGAAGATATATGTTGTAGGCATTTACGCTGAATAGCCTACTAGGATATTCTGTATCTAAAACTCCAAGATCCTTATAGATATCAACAATATCTTTATCTTTACAAGAACTTAAATAACTAGATAAATCATTGGGATGAAATGGGTGGAACACTCCGGTAGAAATCATCTCCGGATTATTCTTGTCAAAAGTAACTACCTTGGCTTCATATTCATTTCCAGAAGAATTCTTCCTTTGAACTATTCTCTTAGTTTGAGGAATCTTATTTAAGAAAGTGTTTCCTAAATTCCTGTAGGAACTTAAGAAGTACTGACCAGACTGCTCAGAAGGGGTATCAAGGTCTAATTCAAATCCATAGTTCTTGCTAATAAGTTCCAATTGACTAACATTAGAGAACTGACCTAAGTTATTAAATAGGAAGCTACTAAATAAGAATAGGAATACAGTAGCAGCAGACAAGATTATCCCTTTATTTAAAGTATTAAGAATTACAGATAATCTAAACTTCCATACTGAAGATACCTTCTGGAATAATTCATGTATGTAAACAGTAAAAGAGTTCTGCTTGAACATATAGTTGGTTTTCATCAAATATCCCGCACTTGGTCTAAGCATTTTGAACGCCGGGATCAGAGCTACCGGGAACAGGATTCCACACATTAAGAAAGAATAATTCAAGAATTTAGATAGATCAAATCCACTAAATACAGGAGTTAAGTACCATACATCTGAGAGCAAAGAGAACACTAATGGCTGAAGTAATAGAGAAGCTATGTATCCTATAAAAGTACCTACTAGAGCAGGTATGAAAATGAAAGAGAAAGAAGTAGTAATAATTTCTAATCTAGGAACACCACTGGCCACAAACACTCCAAAGGTATTTAAGCTAGAGTTGATGTACTTCTTAATAAGAGTTCATACCGTAAAGAAGATAATTACACCGATGAAGGATAAGAGAACGTAAGCAACTAGGTTAACTACGCTTACAAAATTATCTACATAATTACTTCTTAAATGTACTAAGGAAGGTCTATCGGGAGAGTCACTAACCTTTCTTAACTCGAATTCAGAAGATGGTTGTGAAAATTGAAGCTCAGTACTATCGCTAAGGAAGCCATCCATGTACTTCCTTAGCTCTTGATAATAATCCTTCTCTAAGCCATAATCTTTAACCGCTTGAGGATAAGAAAGACTTAAATAGTACTCATTTCAAGAAGATAAAGAGTTGTAATGGATATTTCTATATCCATGCTCATCCATATAAATAAGAGCCTCTCTATTCTTGTCGGGAATTAAATTTAAAAAAGAGTGAGAAGGTAATAGGAAGTCGGGAGATAAAGCCGTTCCCAAAACGATAATCTTATTCCCATTTACATTAACAATGTGATCGTGATTCTGGGGGTTAAGAAGGAATCCATGGTATTCCTTCTCCCATTCCTCTTGAGTTAAAGAATCATCCTCTATTAACTTCTTAAATTTCTGATACTGTTCATTAGAGATAGGAACGATATTATGCTTCTTAGCGTAAAATGGGGAAATTAATCCAAAAACAGAAGTAAACTGATCTAAGTAACCGGTTGTCTTTAAAGTAAGTATCGTATTCTTTAAGGGCATAGTTCTAGCGAAGTAGATGTCATCTCAATTAGTAAACTCTAGAATCGTTCTAGATCCTTGAGTCTTTAAATTACGTGCATATTCACTAAGTTGTTTAGTGTACTGTACAGATCTTTCTAGGTCTAGATAGGAGAAGAAAACTCCTAATTTTCAAGTCTCGGGAGTCTGGCTAGAATAGTATGTATATAGATCTTTGAATAAAGGTGCGTACTCAGGGTTAGTATATTTAGCTCTCGAAAGAAGTTTAAATATCTCAGCATACTCATAGGAGGGAGAATACCGCCTGATAGTATTGTTCCTAGTATTTATCCTCTTAATAATCTCGGAGTTACGATACTTGGCTGAAAATAGCGGATTACCAGTAATTATCTTCAAACGGTTAAGGGATGAGTCGTCCTTAACCTCCTGTGTAATTATCTTGAAAGAATGATTCTTCTTAGTAGGGTCATTTAACTTGGCAGACGTATTTGAGGAATTAGCTACTACTAAAGATTTGTGGTAGTTGGACGATATAGAGAAGTCCAAATCTGCCTGTTGTTGATTCTTAGAAAAAGATACTTTCGAAAGACGTAACTTATTCTTAGTATCTAAATTAGCTAATTTAGGTTTATATTGAAAGTTATAAAGCAGGAAGGATAGAGTAAACAAGTTGTAATCATTAATAAACTTCTTTACCTCCCGTAAATTTCTTAACTCTACCCATAGAAGATAATCTTTTATTGTTGCAAAAATAGCATCTTTTAAACGTTCAAATACAACCTCAAATTTCTCTGGATATAAACGATAATAGGGATTAATTCCCGATACATCGTCGAAAGGTTTTGTTTGTTGTTGTTGTTGTTTTACTGCATCATATTTCTTTTTAGAAGTCCTAGTATAGGAAGGTAAAAAGAGGAAATCCTCTGTAGAAGTATTGTTAGTTTCATTCGAAAAGAACTTTCCATCTATTCACGCTTTAATGGCTTTTTTCCATTGTTGAGATAAAGTCTCTGAATCTGAAAATTTGAAATTAGCACAATCGGAGGAGGAGGAGGAGCCACATCAAGTAGACGCCTGTGCGAGACCTCCAGATGTTGAAGAATTCGTATATTTCTGATATTCCTGATCTTTATCTTTAAGTTCTGAAATCTTCTTATTAGCTCTTACCGTAGAAAATAAATAACCTTCAAAGGAAGAAGCCTCTTCTTCATATCTTCCATTATGGGGAGATTGAATACTGTTGTCTGGAAGATTAAAGGGATTAAAGGATTCAATGTCTTCAATATTAGAAGAAGAAGAAGAAGAAGTGATCAAAGATTTAACCTTCTCTTTATTAAAAATATCTTTCAACTGAAGTGTATGTTGTGGTCGGGTATTGAAGTTGTCGACCTTTGCACTTTTTATACTCTCTCAAAAAAGTAACTTTATTAACAGTATTAGAGATTCTGAGTAAGATAGGCCCGGCACCATTGGAAGCCAAGCATCAAATGTATCTAATAATTTCTGTAAAGAAGAAATATAAAACTTAACAGGAATTCGATCAAATACTCTGGAGTTACTAAATATCTCTATGGATTGCTTAGTATCGAAATCTAACTTGTAATAAATTGGTACATTCTTAATCTCCTGAATTAAATGTTTATATTTCTGAGAAATATCCTGAGTTCCTAGTATATTTTTAAATGGAATAAAAAAATCTAGATAATAGTCTCTCTCAAAAATCGGACGAAATGAATATATGTCTTCAGTCAAATTAGAATCGTCTTTCTTATGCAATCTAGATCTAAATAAATATTTGGGATTAAAAGATCTTTGCTCGTGTAATTCATATAACTCTTCTTTGCTTAAAGTATAGGGTTGGCCTTGGTCTTGGTCTTGGTCTTGGTCTTGGTCTTGGTCTTGGTCTACATCTTGACCCTTAATAATGTTGTGTGTAAAGTAACTTTGCAAAGCATAAAAGTAAGTTGCAAAGTAATTAGACTTTAACTTCTCTTCAGACTCTCCACCACACCTGGATAATAGGTTAATCTCTCCGTTATCATCATTATCAAAAACCTCATCTCCATTGTATAAACCCCATCTTAAAGAAGCCTTATTTCTATCTATAAACTGAATTTCCTTCCCTAAAGTAAGAATGAAGTTGCTTGCTGATCGACAAATTAAAATTTCATTCGCGGCATTTTTCCTTAGTTTCTCATCATCTAGAACAGGAATAGTAAATACACTTTTATTTAACTTCTCAACCTTCGCACTCCCTCCTCCAGAAGAAGAAGAAGAAGAAGAAGAAGAAGAATCATTAGATGATTGTAGTTTCTCTAATGCAGCCTTCTTCCCTTGCTTCACCCAAGAGTAATCCAGATTACTATCAAAAGATCACCTGAATCCCCTTTTGGGGCCGAATTTAATATTACTTAAATCTATTGAATAAGAAGGTTTAACATTCAAATTCTGAGACTGTTTAAAAGACTTATTTACTAAAATCAGATCGTGCGAGTTTGAATCAAAATCTATCTCTTTAAAACCCTTATTTAAATTGTCGGAAAGATGATCAACGGATGTAAGTACAGTTACTGATAAAGATAAAAAAAACCCTAATACAGAGACGATAGTTGCATTTTTACGTATGTGTAAAAGCGACGTTTTGAATAGCAATTTGCGAAAATTTTGTTATCCAAGACGAGAATTACGACTAGCCAACACAGAAGCAACGATTTTTGCAATGTGGTAAGCTAATTGAAGTAGTTGAAAAGAGATTTCAAAAGCAAAAAAATTCTCCCATCTCTTTCTTTCAATAGGATCTTCGTGATTAATATAAGGAATTACTGTTCTCATTCTATAAACAGAGATTATTGGAGAAACCAGAAGAAAAATAGAAGTAAACAGATACATAAGAACAGCTATTGGACTAGCTTCAGAAAGTCCAAATCCAAATCCAAATAGAGAAGTAAACAATAGAACTACGAAAAGAACAAAATAAGCAACCACACAAACGTTTAAGAACTTTTGAAGAGTGATAATTGTTCCTTTGTTGGAGATGTGAAATCCAAGTCACACTGGAAACATATAAACACACAAAGTAGTACCAAAAACTAAGAAAGTTATCTTAGCAATTCATCCTAGACTGGGAGTACCTCCGGCCACTTGAAATAGAGTAGTAGAGAAAGCCATAAATAGGAAGAAAAAGGTGAATAACAATAGCGTGTAAGCTGTTGTTACAAAGGAAGAATTTTGAGCTATAGGTTGGGACCTATACCTACCACTCACTATAGAAAGAGGAAAATAAAGGACAAAACCGACAATAGAACAAACGAAGGAAAGGAACCAACCCCAACTTCCACTTACACTAGTAAGTATCCCGGCTCCCGCAATTACAAATAACCCAAACATGGCAAAGAACACGCATGCAGAGCTAAAAGTTCGGACTAAAAACTGAATCTCTACTTTCTTTAAGGGCTCTTTAAGCTGCTCCTTAAAACCGTAAACGCTAAACATACCTACTTAAATTATAAAAAAATTATGGAGCGGACAATGGGAATCAAACCCACACTATTAGCTTGGAAGGCTAATGTTCTATCATTGAACTATGCCCGCAAGTGGTGCTGGAAGAGGGACTCGAACCCTCACGAAGTTGCCTTCACAGGATCTTAAGTCCTGGGCGTCTACCAATTCCGCCACTCCAGCACTAACTACAAAATGGTGACTCGCCTGGGATTCGAACCCAGGACCCTTCGCTTAAAAGGCGAATGCTCTACCGCTGAGCTAGCAAGTCATGGCTGGGCTGGAGGGATTCGAACCATCGCATCATAGAGTCAAAGTCTAGTGCCTTACCGCTTGGCTACAGCCCAATAAACTGGTGGGCAGGGAGGGATTCGAACCCCCGAAACCAAAAGGTGTCTGATCTACAGTCAGAAGCGTTTAGCCACTTCGCTACCTACCCTTAAACCTGAAGTATCTTAAATAACTACCCTTTTTCCTTAAATCATAATTTTTAACATAAGATAATAAATCTTTTTCCAACTTACCGAAAAGCAATTCTAATCTTTCGGAAAGCATATCCTTATTTAAATAAGTCCATTCCTGAGATTTAATAGCTCTTCCGAACTTAAAAAACACCTCCCTCGATCGATTTAAAGAAGATATCGGAACTATCTGAAAATAAGAATTCTTGATTATATGGTGGGACTCAGAAAGAAAAGAAGACTTAGATATAAAGAGAGATCTCTTTAAATCAAAGATTATTCCTAGATCCTCTCTATCATAGATACAATCCACCAAATCTATAAGTAAGGAATGTTTCTTAGCAAGAATATCCTTTCCTAAAAAAGGTGTGATAAGTTGATGTTCTCATTTCTGTATCAATTGCCGAAGAATTACTAACGAGTTTCAAGATATATCTTCATCAATAATAAAAATAGTTTGATTTTTAGGAGTCTTCGAGTCACTCAGGAAGATAAAACTCTTCTTTTGTAAGCTCAATAACTTTTTATGAAATGAGAAAAATCAATCGTATCTCTTTTCCGGTGGAGTTGTTTGTCCATTGAAGACATAACTAATAGCTTTCTTTTTTATTCTAAAGTAAGAGAATAAGAAAGAAGGTAAAGTAAGGGGGTATATTAGGACTCTTAAAAAAAAATATCTATTAACGTGATTTATACCTTCCATCGGAAGTAGAAACAGCTATCTTATCTCCTACAGAGCAAAATTTGGGAACCGCAACTACTAGCCCATTTGTTGTTATAGCTTTCTTTTGCTCGGTAGCTGGTAAATCATCATCAAATCTATCTATAGTTAAAGATACTATCTCCGGAAGACCAATAGCTAATACCTCTCCATCGTAAATACTTAAACTACACTCCAACCCCTCCTCCACGAACTTTAACTCATCTGAAAACTTCTCGTTAGAAACTTCAATATCTTCATAGGTTTCAGCATCTAAGAAGTGAGAGAACTTGCTGTCGGAGTAGGAAAAAACTACAGAAATTTTATTTATCATAGCTCTTTCAAATTTCATTCCGGAAAAATCCTCTATAGTGATAGATCCAGTCTTTACGTTTTTAACCTTACATTTAACAATTCCTCCCCTCATAGCAGTCTTATTGAAGGAATGATCTAATACAAGGTATATATCTCCCTTCCAAATAATGGTTTGGCCCTTCCTAAGATCTATAGCTTGAATAAACTCAGACATGACTAATAATTGCTATTCTGTCTATCAAAATTAACTTGTCACTTATCCCAATAAGCTTTCTCTATACTTTCAAAACTAAACCCCAACATAGATCCTAATTCCAAGAACTTAGAAACACAACCTCTAAAATCATCCTGACTTTTACAAAGAGCAAATCCTATTATTAAATTTAAAAAAACATCAGTTAATCCTTCTTTATCTACTTCGGAAGAGACTAAAAACTTAATTCCAGATAGATCATAATTCCTTTCTAAAGAAACAGCTAATACAAAATGCATAATATCAGCATACTCATCCAACACTTCCTTCATATTGGGCTCTGAAACAGATCAAAACTTAAAAGGCTTACAGGCGTTGGCCAACTCTCCCAACTCCACCAATAAAGCCAATCTCCTAAAAGAAGAAGTCTTTAAATAACTAGTTCCTCTCTTTTCAAATATGTAATTATCCAGCTTAGATTGTCCCTCTAAAAGCTTCTGTCAGTCAATATCTACTGACATAAACTCTTAAATACTTCAGGTTGATGAATCGCCAATTCAGAAAGAAGTTTTCTGTTAATTTGAATATTTCTACTGCATAACTTCTTGATCAAGGCTGAATAGGTAATTCCATTCATTCTTGCAGCAACATTTATTCTTTGAATCCACAATCTTCTAAAGTCCCTTTTTCTATTCTTTCTATCCCTAAAAGAATATTGAGCAGCCTTTATAACTGACTGTCTGGCAGTCCTATAAGAAGAATGTCTATGACCCCAGAAACCTTCTGCCCTCTTTAGGACTCTCTTCCTTCTTTGCCTAGTACTGTAACCTCCTGATACTCGCATTACCCTTGAAGTAATTGATAAGCTCTCTTAACTTGAGCTTTATTAAGAATAACAGAAGATCTAGCTTGCCTCTTTTGCTTAGTAGACTTATTGGATGCTAAATGAGATCTATGGGAATGTTTTCTTTTCATCTTACCATTCCCTAGAACTAATATCCTCTTAGAGAAGGCCTTTTTGGTTTTAATCTTTATCTTCTTTGGTTTTTTCATTATTTTTTAATAGGCATAAAATAAGTTGCATATTGAATTTTACTAATTTTCTTCAATCCTTCTCTCGATTTACCGTAAGACTCCACTAGAGCGGAAAACTGATCATAAACTTCATTAACTAGATCAACTCGATCAGCCATACGTCCTGGGGCTTTCACAACGAATTGAACTTTATCACCCGATTTAAATCAGTCTATAGCTTGTTTAGCCTTCCACTCTATGTCATGAGAACTAATATTAGGCTTCACTGTTATAGACTTAACCTTAACTACATTCTTCTTACCCCCCTTGTTCTTCTTAAGTTCATATAGATACTTACCATAATCCAATATCTTTACAACGCTAGGATTCTGATTAATCAACACCAAATCCAACTCTCTTTGTTTGGCCAAAGCTAATGCTTCCTCTATTGCCAAGGAGACATTAGTTCCATCTGGATTAACCAACAGAACAGGAGATACAGAAATCTCCTCGTTAATCAAGAAAAGCTTTTTATTCTTATCGTTCTTGTTATTAGTTGAAGACACCCTGTAAAATTAATATACGAAGTTAGGCCCGGGTGGCGGAACTGGTAGACGCAGCAGACTCAAAATCTGCCAATAGCAATATTGTGGGGGTTCGATTCCCCCCTTGGGCACCACTATATTTCAGTATCAAAAGAAGGATCTTCTGCATCAACAATAGAATCTTCATCTAATTCCTCTCCCTCATCTGATTCTTCATCCGAAACAATATCATCAACAGAAACATCATCTCCCGGTACAACCTCCACTTCCTTCTTCTTACGCTTCTCGTCCGCCATATAGTCAGCATAGCCCTCCTCAAACATACTGTCTTCGGAGAAAACTGTAGTCTCTAACTTCTTAATGTCCTCAAAGGACATAAATTCCTTAAGTTTTCACTTGTTGAAATTAAAGGCTACAAACCTAGGATCCAAAAGAATCTCCGCATAGAAGAAGCCAATCCAATTCTCAACCTTTTCTTTTGAAAAAGCAGATGCCCCTTTTCAAGTCTTAGATCAAAGACTATGGAAACTAAAGAATTCTCCCTTAAATTGCTCTTTTGCTACCGTATAAGCAAACTCTATTAATTGAGAAACGTGTAAATTATTATCCTTGTGAGAAACTTCCAATTTCTTAGCCATAAAGCACGCTAAATTTTAGTTATAAAAATCACTTATATTAACAGTCATATTAAAAATTTCTTCTTTCTTAGAATCCCAAAGATTTACTTTTATCAAATCTCCTGCCACATTTTCATTAGAGTCTAACGGTCAAATCTCCAAATACTCATCCACGTTTTTAGCATTTAAAAAGCCAGAGAATAGAGCCCTCAACTCCTTAAACTCAGGAATACCCTCCTTTAGGATATTATCTATCATAAAAAGCAAGATCTCATCAGAGAGTTCTAAGAATTCCAAAACATTTCATTCCGACTCTGAATTAAAAAAAAATTTTATTTTTCGGAAATAAAAATTATCCCTCAATTCCTTGGAGTGCTTCTTAAAGGCCTGAAATATCCTCTTAAGAATTTCCTCATAAATTAGGGAAACCTTATTCTTATACAACTCCTCATACATATGATATCGCGTCAGAAGAAAGCTTCCAATCATGTTCTTTGCTTTCTTTAAGAACAGGAATCGTAGTTTCCCCTCTTTATCGTTCCTTAATAAGGATCATTTTATGAATAAATTAACATCTATAGTATTTCCATATCGGACTCCGGAATAATAGGAGTCTCGCACTAAAAAATCTAATCTATCTATATCGATAGAAGAGGAGATTAGATCTACGATTCACTTATATTCACTAGTCTTATTAAGAACCTTTTCTATTTCCCTAATATAAAACCACTCATGTAAGCCATCGGATAGAGCTTTCTTTCTTAAAAGACTATTAATCTTCGTATCCGCAGAGTTAAGTATCTTCACAGACATTTGTTCGTGATGAAAATGAGGGAAAGCCTTCTCTAATGTGTGAGAAAGGGGGCCGTGACCTATATCATGTAATAACGCACTAGCTAGAGCTATATTAATAGCGACCTTATCCTTAACGGGATCTAGATCTCCAGCATTAATAAAGTGCTTAGTGAAGCGATTGCAAAGCTCATAAACCCCCAAAGAGTGAGTTAATCTAGTGTGAGTACTGGATGGAAAGTTATTTACAGTCAAAGAGAGCTGTTTAATTTGGGAAAGTCTTTGAAACTCAAAAGTATTCACTATCTCATAGAGTCAGAATTGATTTATAGAAAAGTTAATTCCTTTGAGGATGGGATCTTTTATGAAAAACGATCCAACTTTATTTTCTCGTAAATGCAAACGAGAAAAATCAAGTAAGCTACTCACTCTTTATCAAAGACAGGGAACTATCTAAGTTTCTAATTATCACCTCTCTGCCTAAGCATTCCATAACATTAACCAATTCAAATCCTTCCTCTAAAAGAGAGAAAGCTAATCTTAAAGGTTTGAAGAAGTCCTTTCCTTTAATTCCGCTAATCTGCATTAGTTGCTTTATGTAATTTCTAATAGTGGTGGAATTTCAAAGCTCAGACTTCATCGGAAAATAATCCTTAGCGTAATTTAGAATCTGAAAATGTTTCTTTAGAAAATTTATGTTTTCAGAAGAAAGAGATCTTTCAGCATAAAAAGTTGTTGCCATTTCGTTAAGCTGAGCAGCACAATCTATATTCTTCTTATTAGCTAAAGCAAATAACTCTTTTTTGCTATTAAACTCTCCCAAGTCTACGGTAAAGTGATACTTTACAAAGTTTAAATAGTGGGATGGGCTCATATTCTGAAAGTACTTTCTACTAATTCAATTTAACTTCTTAACATCATAGAAAGCGGGGGAAGGACTTAAACTTTCTACATTGAAATCCCGGATAATCTTATCTACCGAGAAGATCTCCTCCTCCCCGTTAGATCATCCTAATAAAGCTAAGAAGTTAAATATGGCTTCTGGAGGATATCCCTGCTTATCTAATCCGGATATGAAGTGAAATTCGTTGGCAGATCTCTTAGATAACTTCTTTTTATCATCATCTACGATAATTGAAAGATGGCCAAATTGAGGGATGGAATCCTCCCACCCCAAAGCATAATAAGTAGCTAACTGGAAAGGGGTATTAGATATATGCTCTTCACCCCTCAGAACATAGTTAATCTCCATGTCATGATCATCCACCACAACAGCAAAGTTATAAGTAGGTATCTTATTAGAGCGAAGAATAACATAATCTTGAAGAGAATGTTCCTGAAAGACTATCTCCCCCCTCACTAAGTCTTTTCATTTATACTCCTTTTTTAAATCCACCTTGAGGCGAACTGTATAAGGAATATCTTCATCTAACTTAGCCTGTATTTCTTCCTCAGTAAGATTCCTACACTTACGAGAGTAAAAGGGGGGAGCGTTATTGGCTATGGCGCTATTCTTTGCTTCCTCCAATTCCTTCTCACTACAAAAACATCTATATGCCTTTCCTTGATTAATCAATTCTTCACATATCTCCAAATATCGCTCTCTTTTTTGGGATTGGAGATAAGGCCCTTTAGACCCTGGATTAAAAAAAGACTCATCAGGAAATATCCCTAAAAACTTCAAATCAGAATCTAAAGATATGTGACCTCCCTCTATATTTCTGACTTCATCAGTATCTTCAATTCTTAGAATAAACTTTCCGTGATGCTTTTTGGCGAAGACGTAATTAAATAAAGCTGTTCTAGCTCCTCCAATATGAAGAAATCCTGTGGGAGAGGGTGCATATCTAGTCCTAACTGTTTTTTCCTGAGCCACCATATCCTAATTATTTAAAGTAAACTTTATTCATTCTCGGACTTTAGCAGATAACAAGGTTCTTTCTTCACCTATAGACCTTAATATCCTATATGTGTAAAATGCTAACAATTTGCATTTCTCAATATCCCAATTCAAAGACGCCAAGACTAAACTTCCTATCCTAATTCCTGAAGTAACTAAAGGAGATTCATCATCAAATGGAATCAAATTTTGATTTACTATAATTCCCGAACCTTCAAGAATATCTGCAGCCTCTTTCCCGGTCAAATCAAAACTCTTCTTTGTATCTATTAGAAACATATGAGTCTCTGTTCCGAATACCTTAACACCCAACGATACAAATTCATCCCTCATAGCTTTGGCTATACTAACAACTTTATTAGCATAGTCTAGATACTCTGGTTCATTTGCTTTGCATAAAGCAATGGCATTCATAGATAAACTCAAAACATTCACCCCTCCTTGCATTCCAGGGAATACTGCCTTATTTATCGAATCCGTAAGTTCTGGGTCATTTCACAAAATAATCGCGCCTTTAGCTCCCCTTAGTTGCTTATGAGTGGTACACATAGCGACATGTGCGTGGGGAAAGCAATGTTGATGCAGTCCTGAGATTACTAAGGAAGAATAATGGCAAATATCTGCTAACAAATAAGCTCCAACTAAATCCGCTATTTCCCTAAATTTACGAAAGTCTATACTGTAAGGAAAGCTTGAACCTCCCGCAATAATTAGTTTTGGTTTAACTTGCAGGGCTATTCTCTCCAAAGCTTCATAATCTATTCTTAAAGTATTAGGATCTAAAGGATACGAATATACCGTATAGAAGTGAGATACGAAAGAAAGACTAGAGGAATGAGTTAAGTGTCCTCCCCCACTCATTTCTAATCCCAGAATTACATCCTTAGGCTTTAAAAGGGCCTTATATATAGCGGAATTGGCAATAGAACCAGAATATGGTTGAACATTAGCGAAACGACATTTAAATGCTTTTGTTGCTGCCTGTATGGCCAATTCTTCTATCCTATCTATGTTCTCACAACCAGAATAAAATCTCCTGTTAGGATACCCTTCGACATACTTATTTAACAAAGGAAATTGGGCTATCTTGAGGGCTTCGGGATATATTAAATTTTCCGAGGCTATGAGGGATAGACAACCAGATTGTCTGTCTTTTTCTTTGAGAGCATATTCGAATACCTTTTCTGTTTTCATTATCGTCTATTAAAATTTAAGTTATTTGCAATACTGTATTTCCTACATATATGTCCAAAAAGTTTAAAGGAATTGGAATTGGTGAAGGAGTTTCAGTAGCCAAAGCTTTTATTCTTAAAGAACCTGAATTCAAGTTTGATGAGAATAGTGCTCTTTCAATAGAGAAGGAATTATCAAATTACGATAATACCCTTAATGAGGCATCTCTGCAGATGCAAAAATTAATAGAAACTTCTACTAAGAATATTTCTGCAGAAAAAGGAGAGATATTTCAAGCTCATCTAGAAATTATCAAGGATGAGCAAATTCAAGAAGAGGTGAGACAGCTTATTCATTCTGGAAAAAGCGAGGCATGATCTATTTCCAATGTCTTTGACAAGTATCAGTCTATGTTTGAATCTATGGCTGATGCTTATTTTAAGGAACGTGCAAGTGATATTAAAGACCTTAAAAAGAGACTACTATCCATATCTCTAAGAATACCTCTTCCAGACCTTCTATTAATACATGAAGAATGCATAATAATAGCTCACGACTTAAGTCCTAGTGAGACAGCAATCTTAGATAAGAAGTATATTAAGGGTTTTGCAACCAACATAGGGGGTGCCACTTCCCACTCTGCCATCATGGCAAGAACTTTGGAGATACCAGCTCTTGTATCCTTGAAAAATATAACTAGTCAAATTCAAAATGGAGATTTGGTGGCTTTAGATGCTAAAGAGGGGGTGCTTGAGAGTGATTTATCTGAAGAAGATAAGAAAGCTTGGGAGTCTAGAAAACAAAATTTTGAGAGGGAGAAAGTAGAGCTTGAAAAATATAAGATTTTGGATTGCACCACAAAAGATGGAGTTTCAGTGTCTATAAAGGGGAATATAGGGCAACCGAAAGATCTTAAAAAAGTAATAGAATATGGCGGAAAAGGAGTGGGTTTATTCAGAAGTGAATTTCTTTACATGGAAAGTCAAGATTGGCCAACCGAGGAGGAACAATTTTCAGCATATAAAGAAGTATTAGAAGGAGCTAAAGGCGAAGAAGTAGTTATTAGAACATTGGATATTGGGGGGGATAAGCACCTTAACTACTTTCAATTTCCAAAAGAAATGAATCCCTTTCTAGGATATAGAGCTATCCGTTTAAGTCTAGATAAAGAAGAGATTTTTGTTACTCAATTAAGGGCTTTGTTGAGAGCAAGTGTATTTGGAAATCTGAAGATCATGTTCCCCATGATTACGTGCTTTGAGGAATTTTTGAAAGCTAAATCCGTTACAAAAAAGGTTGAAGAGGAGTTAACTCGCGAGGGAGTAAAAATTGGGAAATATAAATTAGGTATGATGGTTGAAGTTCCTTCTGCGGCAGTTTTATCTTCTATATTTTCGAGAGAAGCAGAATTCTTCTCTGTAGGATCCAATGACTTAATTCAATATACTCATGCTGTAGATCGTATGTCTGAAGAAGTAAACTACCTATATCAGCCGAATAGTCCAAGTATATTGAACTTAATCCACATGACAGTTTTAGGAGCAAATGAAAATAATAGAGAAGTTAGTGTATGTGGAGAAATGGCAAGTAATATATCTTCCGCCATACTACTAATAGGTTTGGGGGTTAAGAGTCTGTCAATGAGTGCCACTGCTATTCCCTCTATAAAGAGAGCCATTAATAAAATGACTTTAAAAGAATGTCAAGAAATAGCTCAAAAAGCTTTGAAACTATCGACTGAAGCAGAGGTACAACAAGCGTTTAAAGAATTTGTAGCTGCGAAGGGTATTTAGTCAGTATCCCGTACTATAAAATAATATGTACCTTTTCTTCTAAAATACTCAGAGTAGCTTGCAGGATCTCTATCTAATTTTCACTTTTCTCTAGCAGAAAGACAACTTAGGCGTGCTCCAAACCACCTTCTTCACATCTCACCCATAGAACACTGTCTTCTTATAGTTTTTGTTTTTGGGTCGAAGGATTCATTTGACTTAAGCTTAGGAAGCTCGTTAGACGTTAATTTAATAGTCTTTCCATTTTTACAAAAGTAAATAAATCTCTGCTGAATCTCCTGTACTACTTGACTTTCATCCACACCTTCAGTCACAAATTGACATCCTTGGGACTCTGCGTATTTACGGATATCTTCAACAGAATTAAGTGCAATAGGTGCATAATTTTCCTCTAGCCTAGGTTCTTCAGAATACCCCACTAAAGAGCTATTACCAACAAATCTATTAACTGATGAAGAAATGTATGGATTATTAGATAAAAAGGAAAATGCTACAGAAAAACCACCAATCAATACTGCCGCACCGACCTTTAAAGTGCCATCAATCCTTAAAAACATAACCTACTCTCAATACCTACGCTACTCCTATAATAAAAATTAAAGACTATGTTTAAGATTTTAGGAACTTCGGATTTATAGAAGCAACAGCATCTACATTTCTATGTTTATAAACTAAATCAAAACCATATCCCACCACTCATACATAAGGAAGTCAAGCTCCCACGAAATCGGATTCAATTCCCTCTCTTTCCGGAACAGGTTTAGTAAACAAAGTACATACCTTGTGATCTTTCACCTTCACTTTTTTATACATTTGTTTTATGAATTCCTTAACAGTAGTGCCGGACTCCATAAGATCATCAAATATTATTACACGTCTTCCATCGTATTTATTTTCATCAAATTCCAACTCGGTAACTTGTGACGTATCCGCTGAAAACCCTTCTTTATACAAAGAAAACTTAATGGTTAAAAGAGAGGTGGGAAAATTAAGTAAAGGAATTATTCTTCCTAATAGAACTATCGCACCTTCCGCAAATCCAACCAAAAGTACTTCCTCAGTTTCACCTCTATAGACATTATTCATCCACCCCGCTAAACGAAAAATAATGTTGTCCAATTCCGGATATTCAAAGAAAGACTCTCCAATCACCTCTCTCTTTCTTTCGACATCAAATACTCTTAAAAATACTTCATTTATCTGGAGAGCCCTTTCTTCCTGACGATCGTATCCGGCTGAAGAAACTATTGCATCTTTATTAAGTTTTATATTCAAAAGGGACTTTTCTAAAGAGTCAAAAGCGCTTTCTATGGCGATAATCATATCTCTATAACCTGTAAGTTCTAAAGAGAAATTACTAGACAGAAAGGAATAAGCCCTATTGAAAGCATCTAAAGACATAGATATAAGCGAAGAATCTAAAGAGGCCTGACCAGCTTTTTCCATAGCTTGAAAATCCGAAATCACCTCCCTTCCAAAATTAACCATATCTAATACAACTCCAGAAAATCAACGAACGTGATTGGAGGAGAAAGGCATAGAATGGAAAAGCTCCAATCGAGGAGATAAGAAGTCCTGAAGCTCCACCGAACAATCTAAATAACTATCCAAAGAGGAACCACGATTCACCAACTCAACATATCTTCTAGCTGTATGCACTCTCTCCAACAACTCCCTAAGACTTGAATAATAGAGAGCAAATCTGTATCCCAAAGAAGCAACATCCTTGAATGGAGCTCCCTGAAATAGATTCTTATGTTCGATAGCTAAATCTCTTAGAGTATTTCTAAAACCATAAAGACCTCTAAATACAGACTCATTAATATACTTTATTACAAGCTTGTCAGCAGCATCCAAAATACACTCACGCGGAAACTTATTAAGAACTTCAATCTCGTCTAGAGTTAATCCGGAGGATTTAAGAAACGAATCTAAATTTGGAGAAAAAGAATTATCCTCCAAAAGGGAATCTAGTTTAGAAATCGCCGACTTACAAGTATCCTCATCAGCTAAGTTTTTTTGTAATGCGTAATCAAAACAGGATTTAAGAACTTTAGAAAAAACCGAAAACGACAGATTTATCTGTGAAGCAGAAGCTTTAGACATCCTAAAATAAAATCTTATATTTTAATAATCTTAGGAATCCCAACACAACTTAAGTTTCCCAAACCATGCTCCCAGCCCACCCCAAAACCAACAAATTCTTTACTTGGTAAAAATAATCCAAAAAAATCTATAGGAACCTCTCTAGCCTTTGGAGAGTGCTTGAAGAACAAAGTGCAAATCTTTACATCTCTAGGTCGATATCTCTTCAAGAATTGATAGGGACCCCTTATATTAGAGCCAGTCTCTATTAAAGCAGACAGGAATAAACACTTATTATCCCCTACATTCCCAAAGACCTCTTTCAAATCGCCCTTTTCACTATTTTCCGTTATCCAATATAAATTGAATTTAAAGTGAAGTTGGGGAGTTAGTTTTGAAAGGAACATAATAGATTCTTCTCCAAATCCAAATAACTCTACTTCCTCATCCTCTCTATATTCCACATTTAGAAAATTAGCTATCTTAGATATAGCAAACTCAATATCTTCCTTCTCATATAAAACCTCAGTAAGTCTTTCTTTACCTATATGAGTTCTAAATATTTTTGAATACACATCTTCTAAATGGGAAATCTGATGATTTAAATCAAAAATATTTTCCACGTCCTCTTCGTTAAGAAGATCAGGCATATTAGACTTTCTAAACATATTCTCAAACGACGAATGATACTGTTGAGATAACTTAGAAATCTCCTCAATCCAATGCTTTACTTGATCCGGATGATATTCACTCTTCTCACATAGAGTCTTGAAAGCAATTCTTTTATAAAGATCATCCTTATTCTTTCTTATATTGGAGTTAATTTGAATTTCATTAACTGACATATCCTCCAGAACCTTAGTCATTCTCATAGCAATCTGACAAATTACAGTGGTAGCATCTAAAAATAAAACCCTATCTACCGAAGAATGAGAGATATCTCTCTCCAATCAAATGGCACTATTCAGAGAAGAAGAATATGAATACCCCTTCAAGAGCCTTACTAATCCACAGATATTCTCTAAAGTAATTGGATTCTTTTTATGAGGCATTGAAGAAGATCCAATTTGTAACTCTTCAAATCCCTCAGAAATCTCTGCAATTTCCGTCCTAGATAAATTCCTAAGTTCCATAGCTAGCTCTTCTATCAGCAATCCTATGGAAGATAATAAGGAGAAATAAGAGTAGTATCTTGTTCTAGATATTACTTGATTGGAAGAAGTAGCACTAAATAGGTTTAATTCTCTAGCAGCGAATTCTTGAAAATCCATGTCTATGTGTGCATAGGTTCCTACAGAACCGCTGAAGGATGCACACTCTACTTGGGATCTAATATTTTTAAAGTCCGATAGAAGTTCATTCAAAGAGTTAAAGAATAAAGCAAACTTGTATCCAAAACTAGTGATGTACTTCTCCTTCCTATCGTATTGAAGAGTATTCTTGTATTTAAAAGCAAGTGTTTGAAGGGCATCTCTAAAAGCATATATATGATCCAATATGCATTCATTAGCCTCCCTTAGCATAAGAGAGTTGGCTGTATCCACCACATCAGAAGAAGTTAATCCGTAATGAATCCACTTCCTCTCGGGAAGAGTACTACATGCACATATAGTATTCACGAAAGCGGAGATATCATGCTTAGTTCTCTTTTCTTCGTCCAATATACGTTTTTTAGAAATATAAAAACTTGAAATTAGGGAATCCCTTACCTCCTGAGAAAACTTACCTTTTTTTCATAAATATTTCAATAGAAGAGACTCTATATCAAGCCACTTCTCAAATTTATTGTCGTCAGAGAAGATATCTTCCAATCTCTTAATTTGGTACCTTCTAATCAATGCGCTAATCTTTTAAAACTCCAATCGACTCTAAATTACAACCCTTATGCTTAGCACCAAGACCAAACCCCACTCAATTCTCATCGGGAATAAATTCTCCAAAGAAATCTAAGTCTATCGAAATAGAAGACAGAGAATCAGAAATAAATAGGAAGCCAATTTTCAAATCCTCCACACTAGCTCACTGCATTATGTTTTTTCTAGCCCTCTCTATATAGCTAACCTCTCTTAAAAGTGTTCCTAAGAATATGGCTTTTCTATTAGCTAAGTCTCCCTCATACTGCTCTATCGATTCTTGACTTAAATCATCCAGAGCCACCAATTTACAAGGGAAATCCAAATGAGAAAGAAGTTGCCCAATAAAAGGGATAGACTCCCTATGTTCAAAAATTAAGCATACCGGATCTTCAAGATGCGAACATTCCTCGTTTATCTTGGAAGAGAACTTATTTACTATATTCCTGATTTCGGGTCCATTCAGGAATATGTAATTCAAACTTTCTTCCAGTCGATGAGGGCTAAATATCTTTAAATACAGAGCATCTAAATACTCACAAGGTTCGCAAGTTTTTCAAAACTGCTCATCAGCCTTCATGCTTAAACATACCGTATTCAAATTAGAAAATATATTGCTGATATCAATCATCATGATCTTAAAGGACTCTAAAGAGTCGGAAAAATTCTCAAAGTTCTTTTCAACTCGTTCACATGCAGAAATAATATTTGACAATCGATATTCATCCATCTCCCCCGAGGAAAATGAAAATCTATTTAATTGAATAAATAAAGCTACTTCTCTCGCGAACTTAGCCAACTCTCTAATGGAAATAAAAAATCAGTTTGAAGAGTTATAACTTTGAAATTGAATGGGAGAAAGATTCAATTCCTGAGTTAAGAAATTCAGAATTTCAAAAGAATCAGATCCACTTATATCCGCTTCAAAATTAAAACTTTCTACGAATTTTCGGTTGGTATGAAATTTATCTATGAGTAATTTAAAATCCTTGAAGTAAAGAGAAAATTGAATTCCCAGGGAATTGGGTGATTCAGAATCTTCTGATAGATATCGAAAATCAAAAGCTATCTTTTTAAAGCTATTTAGACAATCGTAAAAATCACGAACTTGATATTCACATATATCTCTAATAACTAATTTCTCGGCCGCTTCAGTAGCCTCAAGTGTATTTATTTGGGACAAAATATCTCTCTCTTCGGAAGATAATGTAGGTTCTAATTCCTTATTTAAAGATATAAAATCAAGGTTAGATTCACATCCAAATTTGAGGCCTAAATCTTCAAATTTCTTAATAAAAGATTCGAAAGTATCTTCTCTTATACGACCTTTAATTAAAAAATACCTAAAGTATGCAGAGTATATTTGAAACCAATACTCCAGATTTAAATGTATATTTGAAACAGAGGGTTTTTCACAAGAGCACGGCATATCCTAAATTATTCGTTTATTTGTACTAATAAATCGTTCTAACTTAACTTTATGCATAACGATATCAGAGTTCATCTTAAATATCTAGCAGAAATTCTAAAAGATACCTTAAATAAGATGGTTTTTATGGGGAAAATAGAATTTCCCAAAAAGTTAGAAGCTTACTCAAATTTATTCAAAGGAGATTTTAAAGATCCCTTCGTCGTACCCTTAACGGAAGCGGAATGACAAGATATTAAAGAGATAGCCCCAAATTTTAAGGGGAATAGGGAATTACAGAGTTCCATAAAAAACATAAAAAGAACTTTGGAAAGGCAACAATTTAGAAATCTATCCATTCTTAAATTGATGGATGAAAAATTAAATTTATACATGCATGTATTGGAGACCAATAAACAGTTGACACTTCTTACAAAATCATCTCAAGATGAAGTTTCTTATATTTCTAAAGACTTTAAGAAAAGAAGGGAAATGGGTTGTCAATATATACACAGAGAAGTAAAAAATGTCACAAATCTGACTAAGAATCAAGTGATAGTGAATGATATAGGGAGTTATATAGATATGTTCACTGATTTTGCCGTGAAAGAATTGGAACACTTAACTCACTTTATAAAGGTGATTAGGGGTATAGTGGATGAAACAATTGTGGGAGAAAAATTAGCAGATTTGAAAACTAGAATCAGAACGGGAAGCTTCGATCTTCCATCCTTCAGGCAATATATGAAATTAGAGTCCTCTATGAATAAGAAATAACTCTTCTTCAAAGCCTTCTTTTAAATCAGAAGCAACTCCAGTTCCAAATCCAGCGTTACCCCCTCCTTTTCAAGAATACTTACTCTTAAGAATCTCTAGCAACTTCAGTACATCTATAACGTCACTAACCACGTAGTACTTAACCTCTCCTTGAAACTCATTGAAGAGGAATAGGGTACATCCTTTTAATTCATTTCTGATCTCTTTAAATACAGACTGAACAATCTGTGGGTGAAGATCATTCTCTTTCAGAATTACCAAAGGACCAGAATTAATAACTTCTTTAATCCTATTTCTTAACTCCATCTTCTCTGAAGATATCTTCTGTTTCTTAATTTCCTTATTCTTAAGAATTTCATTCTCCTCATTAAGAGATAAAAAGGCCTCTCTGGATGGCTTATCAGAAAGAAAATCTGATACTCTCTTTGATCCTACTATTACCTTGAATTTATAAATACTGCTTTGCTTCTTCTTGAAGCCCACAATTAAAGCATCCTCTATCTCTTTAGTAGATTTAACGTGAGTTCCTATGCATAATTCCCTACTATAGCCTCCAATATTCACCAGTCTTAAATTGTCCTCACTCTTTCTATATACCTCCTCAAAATAAATTGGGATATTCAAAAACTTAGCTTCCTCCAACGTTAATATCTCATAGTTAACTGGAAGATTAGAATCTATAAGGGCGCACAGTTCCTTATTAAGGTAAGCTAAATTAAAACTCTTCTTATCGATGTTGGGAGAAAAGTTAACTTCAAGATTGAAATAATCCGAATACTTCTGGCCAGAGACTCTCTCGGCGGATTTATCTATTACCCTTTTTAATAATTCAAATAAAAGGTGTTCAGACGTGTGATGCTTCTCAAGACCTCCCCTTTTATCTTTGTCATGAGAGACCATGACTTCCTCACCAAGAGAAAAAGTACCCGCAACTTTGTGGAGAACCTGTCCATTTGGAGCCTTTAGGGATTCTTTAATAATCTTTCCATTTACATATCCTGTATCTGAATCTTGCCCTCCCGACATAGGAAAAACAACTGTTTCATCCAATAGAAGATATCCAATTCCATCTAATTTCTGAAGAAGTTCAAAATCTTCATTAAATATGGCTACTATCTTGGAATTCTTTTCGGAAGAAAAGTAATCTATAGAAGACTTTAAGTCCAAAGCTAAAAGCTTAGGATGCTTCTTTATAAAAGCGGATGATATATTTTTATTAAAAGAGATATTCTTATGCTCTTCCATAAGAGACTCATATTGTTCTTCATTAAAAGTCCTATTTAGTCGAGATAAAGATAGTTGTATCAGTCATAATTCCAAACCATGGCTAGTAACTAAATCGAATATCTCTTTTGCGGGAATCTCAAAATCATATTTCTTAATTAACTGAATTAAAAGAGCATGTGACTTCTCATATGCCTTCACAGATAATAAATATTCCTCGTAAAGCATTAAAGATAGGCTCTCTTTGTTCTGAAGAATGCTCGGATAAAAACCCACAAGACTTTCTCCCACAACATTTACCACTCCGGAGAAGAAAGTAGAATCCAATTCCTTATCTTCTAGAGATTTGAAAAGCCATATAGTCTTTCTAAAAATCTTCCGAAGTACGTATTCCCGCCCCTTACCTCCAAAACTAATACCAGAATCTAATAGGATGCAAGAGGCTCTAAAGTAGTCGGCAGCAGATCAGAAAACCTTTTTATCCTTCTTGGAGAAATGAAAATCTATGAAATTTACAATTGGAGAAAAGAGAGAACTTTCGAAATTACTATCCTTACCTTCTAGAACACTAAGAATCCTTTCTAATCCTGCACCAGTATCAATATTTTTCTGTGGTGCGGGAACTATCTGACCATCTATATTTAGAAACTCACTAAAAACAATATTTCATATCTCTAAATACCTATTGTTCTCAATATTATTCTTCAGTAGATCAAGTCCAATATTATCGGGATCATAACTAGGTCCCCTATCAAAATATATCTCGGTACAGGGGCCACAGGGGCCAACTCCCATATCTCAAAAATTAGTGTCTTTATCCCCAAAAATTATTCGATCCTCCGAGATTCACTTCTTTCACTCATACATGGCTTCCACATCTTCCCGATAAATAGTTACATAGAGCTTATCTGGATCAATACCTAAATGTTTAATTAAGAATTCCCACGATCACTCAATGGCCTCTGCTTTGAAATAATCTCCCAAGGAGAAATTCCCAAGCATCTCGAAATAGGTATGATGTCTCACACTTTCCCCGATGGATTCAATATCACCAGTTCTTATTACCTTTTGACAACTTACTAATCTTCTAGAAGGTGGGGGAGTATCACCGGAGAAATAGGACTTTATAGCCGCCACACCCGAATTAATAAAAAGCAAAGATTTATCGGTGGATGGGGGGATTAAAGATCTATTAGAAACATCTAAATGGCCCTTACTAACGAAAAAATCAATTCACTTTTTCTTTAGCTCTGAAGCTGAGATACTACTTACCATCCCTATAAATACCACTTCCCAAACATATATTCTTATCTAAATCGTAGAACACTACATATTGACCGGGAGAAGTTATATGGGTCTTCTCATGAGTAATATGACATTCCCCATTTTCAAGTGAACTAAGTTTAACTTTTAGAAAGGATGGGGTATGACGAGCTTTTACAAAAAGCTCCTCTCCAACCTTTGGAACCCTATTAATTCAATGAATATCTCTACAAAAAGTATTGGTAGTATAAAGGTATAGGGGGATTTGAGATTCTCTACACAAATAAACCACATTCTTTTTAGGATCTTTCTTGCAAACATAATATCTCTCTTCATATCCTTTTAAAGCTAAGCCAGATCTCTGATGTAAAGCATATAAATGAGAGCCCTTATGGGTGCCAAGAATCTTCCCTGTTTCTATATCTATAAGATCTCCTTCCTTATGATCAATGAAGTTTTCCATAAAGGAAGAATACTTCCTTTTGCCAATGAAACAAATTCCAGTGGAATCTTTCCTATTTCAAACAGAAAGCTCTAAATTCTTAGCTATCTCTCTTATCTCCTCTTTTGATTGAATGTCTTGCAAAGGGAAGGAAATATATTTAAGTTGATCGGTAGTAAGTCGGCTTAAAAAATATGTTTGATCTTTATTAGGATTGGAGCACATCGCAAGCATATAACTTCCATCTCTATTAATAACTTTCGCCCAATGTCCGGTAGCCAATGTAACATTGGGGCCAAAATCCCGAAGGATCCTTTCCAGTAAAACTCCAAATTTTATTTTGGAATTACAGAGAATATCGGGATTAGATAAAAGGTTATTTTGAACTAAGTTCAAATACGGTTCAAAAACGTATTCCCAATATTCGGGCACAAAATTGTACACCGTGAGAGGGATATTTAGTTTGTTACATATCTCCTTAACGTATTTCAAATCCTCCCTACTTGAGCAACCTACGTCTTCAGAATTCTCCTCATTAACTTGGCTGTCTCAGTTCTGCATATAAACAGCATGAAGCTCATAATTCTTTTGCTTGAGGAGGAAAGCAGAAACAGCTGAATCCACTCCCCCCGATAGGGCTACCACAACTTTTTTCATTGAATCCATTGAATATTAAAGAGATAATTGAGAATCTTAGAAAGGAATTAAAGGATTTGGAAGCAGCATACTATGCAGGGGAGCCTAAAGAAAGTGATGAGGTTTATGACTTTAAATTAAGAACTCTTTTAAATTTAGAACACAAATATCCAGAATACAAAACCGAAGATTCCCCTAGTAATCGAATAGGTTTCTATTTAAATCCTGAAAATATAAAGATAAGACATGATTTCCCAATGATGTCCCTAAACAATGCCTTTAATTATGAAGAACTTCAATCCTTCTTTAATCAATGCGAAAAAGAAGAAGCTGGAGAATTGGAATACTTTCTGGAACCTAAAGTAGATGGTGCGAGCATAAGCTTAATATATCGAAAGGGATACCTACATAAAGCAATAAGTAGAGGAGATGGAGAAATAGGTGAAGATTTAACTAGTAAGATTCTTCAAATTAATTCCATCCCCATAAAAATAGAAAGCGAGGAGGATATTACTATCAGGGGAGAAATATATATAAAGAAGAGTGATTTTGAAGCTCAAAGATATGATGAATCTTCCAATAAAGCCTTTGCCAATCATAGAAATTTTGTTGCCGGAACTTTAAGACTTAAGAAGTCCGAAGAAATATCTAAAAAGGGATTAAGAATAAAAGCTTACAGCATCGTTAGAGCGGAGGAAATAGGGATAAATAAGCAATCTCGAATAATTGAAAAAATTCGAGAGTTAGGGTTAGAAAGTCATGACCCTCAGGAGACTCTAATAAGTAGAAATAAAGAGGAAATATATAACTTTATAAAAGCATTCGAAGAAACCAAAAGGACATCAGATATTCCTTATGACGGATTAGTAATTAAAGTTAATGAATCTTCTAAATGAGAAGACATCGGATACACCAGTAAGTTCCCAAAATGAGCAATAGCTTATAAGTATCCTTCCCTAGTAAAAGAGAGCAAGTTGCTTAAGATAATACCAACCGTAGGAAGAACAGGTAAGATAACTTATTCAGCCCAAGTAGAGCCTGTGGAATTAGATGGAAGTACTGTTCAATTTGCCACTTTACATAATGCAAATTACATAAGTGAATTAGATCTTAGAGTGGGAGACTATGTCTCCATTTACAAGTCGGGAGAAATAGTTCCCAGGATAATAGGATTCTCACGAGAAAAAAGAGTAGATAATCTAGAGAGATGAATTCCCTCTAAATATTGTCCAAGTTGTAATTTTGAATTAATAACTAAACAGAATTTATCCACCCAATATTGTCCCAATAAGGATTGCCTAGAAAAAAAATACGCCCAATTTACCTATTTCTCAGCGAGAGGGATGGCCAATATAGAAGGTTTATCTATACATATCATCATGAAATTACACAGCCTAGGAATACTTCAGAATTTAGATGACATATATAAGATCCATCAACACAGAGAGACTATTCTAAATGCAGATCTCAGAATAAAGGAGAAACTTCTAAATAAACTCATAGCTTCAATAGATAAGTCTAGGGATAGAGAGAGTCATAAGATTTTATGTGGATTAGGAATTGAATTTATTGGAGAAGAAGTAGCTAACTTAATATTTGAACATTTTGGAAGTATAGATGCAGTTCTATCTGCAACAAAAAAGGAGCTAATGAGTATAAATGGGATTGGAGAAAGGTGTGCTGAATCAGTAATACAGTGATCTTCGCAGCAAGAGAATATAGATCTAGTTAATAGATTAAAAGAGCAAGGGTTATTTAAGAATCAAACATCCTATGAAATAATAGATAGCTTTGTGAAAGGGAAGAAAGTAGTGATAACTGGGAAGTTTAAGATTTCGAGAGAAGAGCTTTCATCTAGGCTTAGAAGTAGTTATGGAGTTAAAATAGTAGGAAATATAAGCTCGAGAGTTGACTACTTAATTGCTGGATCGGAAGCCGGTTCTAAACTTACAAAAGCTAAAGATTTAAATATAAAGATACTTACCGAAAAAGACATAATTCAATTGCCTAAATGAGAATAAACCATTTCTTAAAAATCTCAGAATTAAACAAGAAAACGCAAATAAAAGGCTGAGTTAAGAGTTTTCAAGTTCACGGAAAGGATTTAATTTTCATAAGTCTAAATGATGGATCTACTTGCAAGGATTTACAAATAGTTTGCAAAAAGGGTTTAGATATTTCTTTATTAACGGTTGGTTCCGCTATTGCGGCATCAGGTTTTTTACAGAAATCCCCAAAAGGCGGGCAAGATGTAGAGTTTGTGGCCGATGAAGTGGTAATTTTAGCATCGGCGGATCAGAAATTTCCAATTCAGAAAAAGGAGCACGGTTTTGAATTCCTAAGGGAGGTATCTCACCAAAGAGCTAGAACAAGATTATTTAGGGTAATTAATGCTGTAAAGAATGAAGTTAACTATTCCATACACGAGTTCTTCTACAGTCGTGGTTTCATATGAATACAGGCCCCTATTTTAACTTCCAATAATTGCGAAGGAGGTTCTGATGTATTTGAAATAAAAAATTCCGAGAACAGTTTTAAAAAAACAACTTTACTTAGTGTAAGTGGTCAATTCCATGCAGAAGCCATGGCATTAGGACTAAAGGATGTTTATACTTTTGGACCAACATTTAGAGCAGAAAAATCAAACACTTCTCAACATCTTTCTGAGTTTTGGATGATAGAGCCTGAATGCTCTTTCTCTAACTTAGATGAGAATATAAATCTAATGGAAGACTTCCTTAAGTTTACCGTCAATAGAGTTCTCAGAAATTGCCATAAAGAATTGAAATTCCTATCAGATAAGCTTCCTAATAATGAGGACTTAATTTCCAAATTAGAAAATCTATTAAGTGAGCCATTCATAAGAATAAGCTACAGAGAGGCTATTGATATGCTCCTTAAAGAGCAGGCAAGAGGAACTAAATTTGAAAACAACGATATCAAATTTGGAATTGATTTAGCTTCCGAACACGAAAAATACATAACTAGTAAATTTAAAAAAGCCGTATTTATAACTCATTATCCGAGAGCTATTAAAGCCTTCTATATGAAGGATTGTGAAGATGAAACTGTACTTGCAGTTGATTTATTAATGCCTGATGTTGGGGAGTTAATGGGGGGTTCCGAAAGAGAGTCAGATTTTGAAAAATTAAAAGCTAAAGCGGAAGAATTTGGAATTCCTCTGGATCACTTGAATTGATATTTAGAGCTTAGAAAGTATGGGTACTACTCAAGTGCAGGATTTGGCTGTGGATATGAGAGGCTAATAATGTATCTAACTGGTATGAAAAATATCAAAGATATTATTAACTACCCTAGAAGTTACGGACAGTTAAATTTCTAAGCTGAACAACTTAAGCACTCTTCTATTTCTAAATTTTTAGTTCTTGTGTAATATAGGGACTTAAGTCCTTTATGCCAAGCATATATATAAAAGCGTACTAGATCTCTCGTAGAAGTATTATTAGTTACATAAAGCACAGTAGAAATACCCTGATCCACATGTTCTTGAACAGCAGAAACCATATCAATAATGGCCTTTTGATCTAGAAGATAGGCAGATTTATAGTAATATCAAGTATCTTTATTTAAGAAAGGCATAGGATAGTAAGTCAAGGAGTTTCCATATAAACGGGTCTCTAATACATCTACAACAGGAGATATAGAAGGTGTAGAGTTATTTAAATAACTAATGGTTTGAGTGGGTGCTATAGCTAGTCTGTAGGCGTTATAAAGACCGCACTCTTTGACCTTCTTAGCTAATTCCGATCAATCCTCCTTAGTAGGTAATTTCATATCTTTAAAGAGTTCTTTAACCGCATCAGATTTAGGCAAATAATCATTCTCTAAATACTTTAAGAAATATACACCCGAATAGTAATCTGATTTCTCAAAGCCCTCAAAAGTCTTTTTCCTCTCCTGCGCTATTAAACAACTAGCTTTTATGGAGAAGAAATTAATAGCCGCAAATAAAACAGATGCAAATTCCACAGCTTCCGGAGAATCATAGTGAAGTTTATTCTTGGCTAAAAATCCAGCCAAATTCATAGCCCCCAGGCCCACTGAATGCAATTCTGAATTAGCTTTTCTAACGCCTGGAGCATTAGCTATGCTTGATATATCGGAGACCATACTCAAAGCCCTCATGGCAACCTCAATAGTCTCCTCTAAATTCTTCTCCCCTTCAAATAGGGAATTAATATTTAAAGAGCCTAAATTACATGACACATCATATCTAATGTCATCTAAATCCCCATAGTCCTTTATGATGGACGTCTCCTGTATTTGAAAGATCTCAGTACACAGATTACTCATCTTTATTTGCCCCAACTTCTTCAGGGGGTTCTTCTTATTGGCAATATCTATATAGATTATGTAAGGGTATCCGGACTCAAATTGAGTTTTAGCTATATTGTTAAGAACATCTCTAGAAGAAATAGACTTCTTCAAAACATCGGGATCATGGGCTAAGACTTCATATCACTTATTCATGTCCATGTCTGACATGTGAATTCCGTATTTCTTAAATACCGTATATGGCTCAAAGAGATAATAATCTGACCCCTCTATACAAAGATCAATGAACTTATTAGGAACTAATAAACCTAAAGAAAGGGTTTGAATTCTAGACTTCTCATCAGCATTTATCTTCTTACAATCTAAGAACTCAATTAAATCTCAATGGAATATGCTCAAATATGCGGCTCCAGCTCCCGGTCTTTGTCCCAACTGATCAGCATAATCAAATACATTCTCTAATATCTTAATGACAGGAATAACTCCAGAAGCTGCAGCTTCTATATGCTTAATTTGAGCTCCTCTCGCTCTTAACTTGCTTAAATTTATGGCAACTCCACCACCTATCTTAGACAGCTGCATGGCCGTGGAGATAATATAATTGATGGAATTAAGAGAGTCATCCACTTCTAATAAAAAACAGGAGACCAATTCCCCAGATCTCTTCTTTCCGGCGTTGCTAAAAGTGGGTGTTGCCGGCTGATATTTCTGTTCGATCATAGACTTAGCCAACTTTTTGGCAAAATTAAAGTCCCTTCGTCCTAGAAAAAGTGCACAAGCTATTATTCGATCATCATATCTTTCTAAAAACTTCTTCTTATCATCAGTCCTTAAAGCGTAACTATCATAGAATTTCTTTATGGACATATAAGACTTAAAGTGGAAATTGTAGGACTTAACAAGATCGATAATTTCTATTACTTCAGCATCAGTAAAAGAATTAATCAAATCAGCAACATAAAAATTATTCTCAATTAATCACCTAATCCTCTCTATCCCCTCCAAATCTGTAGCAAAGTTCTCATCCACATATTTCTCATATTCAGCAATAGCTTCCAAGTCTTTAGATACATCAAAGAATCCATCCGGACTTTTATAAGTAACCATATTATTAAGCTCCAGGGAGCGCTTCAAATGATCAGACATTAATTACTCTTTAAAAAATCTCCAAATTTCTCAATACTAACATCGTCTCCTGAAAGCTCAAACTCAGCCACCAAGGGAACTTTATATATACTGTGTATCTTCTTCGCAGCACCACAAAAATTGTTCCCAAAATTCCTATTTCCGCTACCAGCCACAGCTTTTAAATTGAAACGATTTTTCTCTAAAAATTGAGTAACTAACTCGGGAACTTGTCCAAGCATATCCGTGTAAGTCAGAAGACAGAATTCTTGATCCAACAAAAGTCCTTCAGAAATTCGTATAACTTCAACTCCTAATCTTTCCAGTTTATCAGCTATTTTCTTGACGTTATTAGTTCTTGACAAGTAGGCTAAGAGCATTGAAATAATAGTTAAAAAAGAATAAGAATTTAAAATGAATTAGAGGCTTTTCAAGTCATGAAGATTAAAAAGATTTTAAAGCATATCTATTTGAATTCATTCATCTAAAAAGCATCAGCATCCTCCCCCCTTAACTCCTTATTTTGTTCAAGAAAAAAAATAAGTTCTTCTCGGCAGTTAACTGAAACAACGTATCAGATAAATACTCAAAAGTTTTTTGAAATCAAAACGTAAGACAATTTTGGATAGATGAAGAAATACCTTTAAGCGGAGATAAGCTTATCTGGGCCGCAGAATTAACCGAAGATGAAAAGGATGTATACAAGAAGGTCTTAGTTGGATTAACTTTGCTTGATACCCATCAGGGTAGTTTGGGAATGACTAATATAGCCATGTCCATAGATAATCCTCACGCAACTGCCGTTTTACAGTTTATGGGAATGATGGAACAGATGCATGCCAAAAGTTACTCCACCATTTTTTCCACTCTAGCCACTAGTCAAGAGATTGAAGAATTATTTAAATGATCAGAACAAAATCCTGAACTTCAGAAGAAGATGGAGATTGTTTCTCATCACTATGAGAATATAAAGGATGATGAGAGCCTATATATGGCCATGGTGGCCTCTGTATTTCTAGAGTCCTTCCTATTCTATTCCGGATTCTATTACATGCTACTTTTGGCTGGGAAAGGTATGATGATAAATAGTGGAGAGATAATCAATTTAATAATTCGGGATGAAGCTATTCATGGTCTTTACATAGGAGTATTATCCATGGAAATATTTAAGACGTTTAGCGAAGAAAAGCAGAAACAAATGAAAGAAAAAGTAATTTGTCTTCTCCATGAACTCATGGAGAATGAGATTAAATACACTGCACTTATTTATTCAAAAATAGGGTTAGTAGAAGATGTAAATAAATTCCTAGAATATAATGCCAATAAAGCGCTTCAAAATTTAGGCTTTGAAAATGAATATTCAACTACCGATAAGGATATTAATCCTATAGTCTTCAATGGATTGAAAACTACTACCAAAAGTCACGACTTTTTCAGTACTAAAGGAAATGGTTACATTAAAACTACCAAAGTGGAAGAGATAAAGGATGAAGACTTCTTTTTCTAAACTTTACCGACGTTGTGTATATGTATTTGAAAGGATATTCGAGAGAACGTTATTAATAGAACGTAAGAAATAATAATGCATAGTAAATGGCATCCCAATAGAGATTTAAGACTGAATAGATTCATAAGCTCCATATGTTCGGAGTGGGGGTTAAAGTTAGTAAGAATTCCATAAGTCGGAAAAGCTACATCTAAATAAGTAAGTATCACATTTCAAAAAACTCATATCATTAAACATAAATACACGGCACACCCTATAGACTTGGTAGGAACAGGTATTAAGTAATTAGAGTTAGATTTGCGGCAGCAGTATAAGAACATTATTAGAAATAGTATCTGAGTAACTAAATGATCTCAGAAGACGAAGAAAAGAGAGAAATAGTATCATTCCTGAATGTGAGAAGGAACGATATAGTTTCCTAAATCTATATAGAAGATGGGAAATAGTAGACATCAGAATCCTAAGCCGGCAAATCAAAGTAATACTGCTGCAAATGTAAGAAAGAAGTTGTTTATGAATATCCTGCAATCTGGTTTAAAGTAATAGAGTCCGGAGACTATTAAAGCTAATAAATTACTATTAAAAGTAATCTTTGAAAAATTCTGAAAGAACTCTGCGAGATTGGGGTGTATAACGATTCAAATTAAATTCCCGGAAAGAAATACTAATCCAGCTAAGAATGAGAATAAAGCAGCAACCTCCGCCTTCTCATACACCTTACCCCTAAAGAGGAAATACATCTAGGGTAAAAGAAAATGGCAAAGAGCAATGGCAAGCATCACAGATAAAAATCCGACGGCCAATATAGCTCTAAATCCCCTTACTCTAGGTGTATCCTTATAACTTCTTCAGAAATACTGATCTATCTTATATCTTTCAAATATCTCGGAGATAGAATCAAACTCCTTACTTTTTAATGATTTGTCTTCCTTTATAGTAGCCACATTCACATACCGAGTGTGATTTTATATGTCTAGAACAATTATGACAAACAACTAAGGAAGTAGTTTTTAAAGCGGAATGGGAATTTCTCATTCCCTTTCTAGATTTAGAAACCCTTCTAGGTGAAACTGCCATTTTACCTATCTATTTTAAAAATATTTAGGCTTCTTCAGACATTTTAAGCCTTCAGTACATAATAGAGAAACAACGGAAGAAACTAAAACTCCGCCCAAACCTAAAAAGGCATATTTAAAAGCATCATTTTCACTAGGTGTGGATGGATTGTATTCATTGATCTTTCCATAACGATCTTTCGCGAGATCAAAACTATCATCTATGGAAAGATGAGAATCCTCATTGAAGAAATAAGTTTTTTGTCCTTTGTAGGAGTTTCCATTTTTATTTAAATCCAAAGTAACAGTTACAGCAATTCCTCCTTTTACACCTTCCATAACTTCATATTTATAATCATCAAGAGTTAAACCAATCTGTTTAGAGGCTGAATTTAATTCGAAAAGCTCTTTAACGTTCTTACGATGGTACTTACTATCAGGATCAAACTTAAAGTAATTTGGAATTAATCCAAAGTTATCCTTTCCCGATATATGGATCGTTTTATTTAAAAAATGATTTTCCCATTGGGCCTGCACCAAAGGGTTGAGAGTATTTTTAGTTAAAATTCGGTACTCTTTTTTCGATTCTAAAGAGTTATCTTCCACTAATTGTAAATCCATATATTGCTTCAAATAAGCATCTTTATCGAGAGAATCAAAATCGAAATATTTAAAATCCGGCAACGATCGTAAATTTCTGAAAGATAATTCATTATCCTCGTTTTTTAAAAAGTCATAGTACTTCACATTAATAGAACCATTCACATCATCGAATTCCACTTTAGGAGATAATTTCTCATATTCTTCATCAGAAATAGGCACCCGATATCCATTACCGTTGGAAATGGAGAAAAATCTTTTTAAAACATTGTTATCCAAAAGTTGAGAAGGGTATAGATCTTCCAATCCATCTTGGGAAAACTCCACTCCATCGGGAACCTGCTTATTCTTTTTTAAATTTGCCTCATCTACTTTGAATTTAAAGTCAGATGATGATCGCTTAAATATATCAACATATTTCTTAACATTATTTTCATCCCTTTTACTTATGGATAAAGAGATATTAGAAAATACTGGAAGTTCCTGTTTCTTATCTAGATCTAAATTAAATTCAGTTTTTTGGTCCAATACATCTTTCATGGTAAATTTATACCTCTTGGGGCGCCCATTAACAGAAAGAGATAATTCAAAATCAAAAAGATAAGAAACAGTTAAAAAGTTCGAAAGATTTCTAATCTTCTTCTCATTTAATACCAAATAAAACTTATCGTATGAACCGTCATGACTTTTGGGGTTAGATGCAATAAATAAATTGTCATAATCTACAAATCAACTCGTCTTACTATCATAGCTTCCATTCAAATCATGACTACTTCCATATTGATCCCTTACTTCCCCTAGAAGATAATAGTAGTATTCATTAGTTCAATAATTCTCAACACTCCTCTTAAATCCGACATATGGAGAAGTTCATCTATAAGAGTCATACCCATTAGCAAAGCCAGTATTTTCAAAGAACTTTAAATCTATTACGTCACAAATTCCATCAAATCCCGGATCGGTATTACTGTAAATTGAAAGTGATTGTAATGAAAACTTATCGCTATATTCTTTACAGCTTCCGGCATCCACCCACGACTTAAAAAGCTTCTTAGCGTTTAAAGGGTGGTTCTTCAATTTTCCAAAACTATAGGTTGGAGAGGCAACTCCAATCCCCTCCCCCGTTGCCTTTCATAAATATGTGGAATATAGATTTATCTTAGAGGAGTGTCTATAGTTGTAATCTAAAACAAATCTTTTAGGTTGTGGTTCAAAGGCAACATATGAGGAAGGATACTCCAGTCTAACTATCCTATTAAGACCTAAACTATGATCAAGAAAGCTATAAGATCAATCTACATTTGATCAAGACTGTATTCCATGAGTATCCTTCATTCTCTTACGATTGCCATAATATTTATGGTGATAAGACTTACGTAAATTACGAAGTCAATGTGGGGAAGATCTATATTCATTCCCTAAAGAAGATTTATTACGAGCATCATATATAAAGATCCCGTCTTCAAAAGTGTATTCATCTAAGTATGTATAAACATCTAGAGCCTTATAATAAGATTCAAAGACATATAGAGTAACGGGTAAATTGAGCTTACTTCTAGAATTACGTAATTGAGAAAATAAGGAATAGTCGTAATTTAAGGATGAATGGGTCGTTTGGGCTTGCTGAAGGTAATTAGGAGAATTAAGAAGTTCAGTGGCAACCGCCACTATCCCCGCTTTCATGACAATTAATTAATAGAAGGGACAAATTAAAACGGAACATTAATTAAAGTCATTCATCAGCTTATCTGGAGGGAATCCCTTTAGAAAGTCCAATATAACCTCCTGTATCTTTGGAAAACATAACCGTATCTTCTCTAAGTCATCATTATCGATCCTTCTTAAAACGAAATCAGCTATAGAATGTTCTATCTTGGAACGTGGACCAATGCCTATTCTCAACTTTAAAAAATCATTACCACCTAGTTCCGCAACTATATTCTTTATACCGTTGTGTCCCGAAGACCCTTTATTCAAAGATAGCTTTATTTTTCCTGTCTCTAAATAAAGATCATCATATATTACTAAGAAGTCAGAATTCCGAAGCTTGTAAAAAGATTTCAACTCTCTTAAAGCTTCTCCGGACAGATTCATAAATGTCTGAGGCTTACAAAAAACTACCGACTCAAGAGCTCCGCTAGGTCAATATAACAAAGATTTAAATGATCTATGTGAAGTACTACTAATAGAGTTCTGTAATAGGAGATAATCTATTGCCAAAAATCCCACATTGTGGTGAGTGCATTCATATTTGTCTCCTGGATTTCCTAAACCAACTATTACTTTCAATCTCCAGAGACTTTATTCTTAACATAAGAGTCTAAATCTTGAGAAATCTCAATATCTTTCACAGTAGTTGAAATTTCTAAAAAAAGATCAACCGTCTTCTTATGCTCCACAAATTTTCTACTTATCCTATCGGGTAACTGATCTAAATTCTCATATATATTATCTATAGTTGAATACTTCTTTAATAACTCCATAGCAGTTTTGCTTCCAATGCCAGGTATCCCACCATAATTATCTGAACTATCCCCGGCCATAGCCTTAAGTTGGGGGATTTGACTCGGGCTCAATCCTCCAGTTAAAGCCGAAAATTCTTCATATTTGTATTCCTGAGGCGGGAGTCCTTTGCTTCTCAGAATATTTACTGTAATATTTTCAGTAACTAACTGTAGAAGATCTCTATCGGTGGAAAAGATATCTGTCAATACTGCTCGGTGATGAAAAAGATGACTCAAAGTACATATCACATCATCTCCTTCATAATTTTGAGGAGCATTTACAATTCGAAATCCCAAACTGTTCAACATGGACTTTATGTCATCCAACCCTTTAAGTAAAGGGTGTGGCATAGAAGCCCTATTAGCCTTGTAATTTTGAAATTTTTCCTGCCTAAAAGTCTTTTTTGAGCTATCAAAAACAACTACAGCATATTTGTAATCCTTCTTAAGAAGGAGAGGTTTGCACATATTAAGAACAGCCTGAATCGTTCTTCCGAAGAACTTAGAAATCTCTTCGTCAGTCTTTTTATTCTTAATTAACTCTGCTTGAGAGGCAAAATAAGCTTTATATATAAAGGCGTTGCCATCAATAATTACCGCCAACTCCTTACTCACCTTATCTCTTAAAGACCTTTACTTTTGAAACTGTGAAAAAATCTTTATTTCTATCTATAGTAGCGAGAACAGCATAATTCATAGATAAAGCTTCCTGAAGGGACTTTATCTCGGATCCAAAATAAGCTACTCTTTGTGAGATATAAAGTCTCTCAGCAAAAATTAATCACCAAAAATCCTTTCCAGCCGAAGATTTAGCGGACTTTATGGAAGACAGAAAAGCTAAATATTTCTGACTTGTTTCTTTTTGATCGGGCAAGGAGATTATAGATTTCAAAGAAGCATTCTTTTTAAATACAGAAGAATTCAAACTCCACTTATCTAAATCGATTCCCAGATATTTAGAAGGATAAGCCCTGTATTCCTTCTTAATCTCATCAGTTATTTCCACATCATTCAGGTTTAAGTCAAATAAAGATTGATTATCCTCTCTAACAAAAAGACTGAACGAATATACCTCATCCAAATTGGAAACTCAAAAGTGAGGATGCTCTTTAGATGCGAAAAATCCTATCCTTATTAAAATCAGTAAATCTTCCTTTGCGATCTTTAGAGAAACTAGATGCTTTAAAGCCTCTAGAATCGAGCTATATTTCTTATCTTCTGGGAATTTTTCAAAGAAGTGAGGTGATAGTTTGATTACTTTTGAAAGTGGAAAATAGATGGTATTATCAGAAAAGGAAAATTCCCTTAATAAAGAATGACCAAGTTTAGGATATTGGAAATTAAAGCCGGAGCTCTGTATCTCCGAGAAGCATTCTGCCGAATCTGAAAAATCTAATATTTCCTTATAAAAGTATTGAGGATAATAGGTCTTTAGTCATAGGAGCCTGTATGAAATAATAGCATATGCTACGGCGTGAGATTTATTGAAACCGTAGCTAGCGAACTTAGATATATAGCCCCAAATTAGACTTAAATCCTTCTCGGAATAACCATTTTTCAGTCCTTTATCAAAAAACGTTTTTGAACATTCTTCAATCTTGTTGGGATCCGATAAATTCCTTCTGAAATTATCTGAATAACCGAAATGAGAAGAAGTTATTTGGGAGATAATTTGCATCACCTGCTCCTGATAGATAATCAACCCATAGGTATCTCCTAGTTTAGATTTAAAAGGCTCCGGAAGAGAATCCTGTTGAGAATTAGAAAACTTTCGATTTAACAGTGTGGGAATTTGATCAGAAGCTCCAGGTCTGTGAATAGCGGAAAGTAAGGCTAAATCTAATAGGGAAGAGGGCTTAAATTTCTGTATTAATTCCTTTATTTTAGGGCTATCAAATTGAAAAATAAAAGATGTCTTTCCACTAATCAGAAGTTCATAAACCTTAGGATCATTCTCATCTATTTCAGATCAATCTAAATCTAAGTCCAAATCTTCCTGAATATTATTAACTATCTCATCCATCACACTCAAATGATGAAGAGCTAAAAAATCAAATTTAATTAAATTTAACTCCTTCAGATCATCGGCTTCTCACTGAGTCAAATTTAAAGAATTCTCCTTGACCACTAGAGGAACTAAGGAGCTTAATGGAGTGGAAGATATTATTACCCCAGCCGCATGAACAGAACTATTCTTAGGAAAGTCCGAGATTCTTCTAAGAAGATCTTTTTGTTTGTTGGAAAAATTATTCTCACTAACAAAATCCAACTTTTCCTTAGGAAGACCAAAAGATCTTGCTATCTCTCTTGCTGAATTTTTACTTTTAAAAGTGGAAAAAGTAATTATTAAAGACACATGATCGGGACCATACCTATCCCTTAAATGCTCTAGTAAGAGATGCCTTTTATTATTAGAAATATCAATATCTATATCCGGAATGATCTCTCTCTCCGGATTTAAAAATCTCTCAAAATAAAGGACGTACTTAATAGGATCTACTTCTGTAATTCCTAATACGTAAGCTAATAGGGAACCACAAACAGAACCTCTACCAGGGCCAATACAAATACCATTGTTCTTAGCCCAACTGACTGCTTCTTGAACTATCAGAAAGTAGTCTGCAAAGCCTTTTTGAATAACTATCGATAATTCTAGATCTAGCCTCTCTCTATAAACCCGAAAGGTCTCGTTAGAATCAAAGTTAAATCGTTTTAAAGCTATATCAGATAATTGCCTGAGAGTCTCATTAGAATCCCGAAAGAATTGAAGCTTCCCAGAACTATCAAAAATCTCATAGTCTTGGCATAGGTCCAATATCTGGTATATGTTCGTAACAAGATGAGAACTATCATCATAAGGACATTCCTGATTTAGATAATCGTCAGAGAAATGCCTATTCAGTTCTAATTCCTCCGAGAGAAGAGATTGATTCTCTATGGATCTTAGAAGGCAAAAGAATTCATAATCTTCCTTATTAAGAAATTTATTCTCACGAACGTATACCCCATTTGGCTCTTTAGAATTGGCCACATAAAAATGACTATGCTCGGATAGAGTTATCTCTCCATCTAAATGTATAACGACTATACCCTCAAGTTGATGGGGAGATAAACCGTAAGTGGAAGTTCTTATTAAATTCTCGTATCCTGTCTTATTAAAGGCAATAAGAAGTACTATAGATTTAAGATAATTTACTTCAAGACCGAAAATAGGCTTCAGACCTTTCTTTTTGCAGGATTTATAGAAGTTAACTCAAGCATAAGAATTCTTAAAGTCAGTTATTAGAGCATGCTTGTATCCTTGAGATAATGAAAAATCTAATATGTCCTCTACTCTTAATGTGGATTTAAGAAAAGTAAAATTAGAACGAACAAAAAGGGGGGGATGATACAAGACTATTTTTTTAGCTGAGGGAAGAATATCACATCCTTAATGGATTTCTTTTCAGTAAAAAGCATTACCAATCTATCAATCCCTATCCCAATTCCTCCCGTAGGGGGCAAGCCATATTTCATAGATTCTATATACTCATAATCAACATCAAATGCTTCCTCATTCCCCAAATCTCTCTCTTCAACTTGCTTTTTAAATCTTTCCAATTGATCATCCGGATCGTTCAATTCTGCAAATCCATTTGAAAACTCCTTACCACCTATGTAAAGTTCGTATCTTAAAGTGAAATTAGAATTCTTAGGATCCGACTTAGATAAAGGGGATACGTCTTTATGAAATCCAGTGACAAAAGTAGGTTCTACTAAATCCTTCTCTACTAATTTTTCAAATAACAGATGAAATATATGTCCTACCGTCTCCTGATGCTTTTCTAAATGGACAGCCTGGGCTTTCGCTAATGCAAGAGCCCGTTCTAATGAGATATCGTCATTGTAGAAATCCACATCAATCTTCTCCTTCAACAACTCTGCAATAGAAACTCTCCTGAAGGGCCGCTTAAAAGAGATATTTCTTTCATTTCAAACTACAGAATCCAACTTTAACTCTTCTGCAACATGTTTAAATAGTGATTCAGTCAAATCCATAACCCCATCTAATCCACAATTAACGGTATATATCTCTAGTGAAGTGAATTCGGGATTATGGGTACTATCTATTCCTTCATTTCTAAATACTCTTCCAATCTCGTAAATTTTTGAAAATCCAGAGATAATGATCTTCTTAAGAGATATCTCTGTTGCTATTCTTAAGAAAAAATCGGATTTAAGCGCTTTATAGTAAGTTCTAAACGGGACTGCATTAGCTCCACCATAATTGGATTCTAAAATGGGAGTTTCAAATTCTAAGTAGCCTTTACCATCTAAAAAATTGCGGATGGATCTAATTATCTGAGCTCTACGTTTAAAGGTATTAAATACATCCTGATCAACCAAACAATGAACTACTCTGTTCCTAAGTTGTATCTCCTTATCCTTAATTCCATAATATTGGGAAGGAAAGGAGTTTAAACATTTAGAAATTACCTTATGGGATTTAGCTCTTAAAGTTAGAATCCCTAATTTAGTCTTAAACAAAGTTCCTTCAACAAATATAAAATCACCCACATCTAAGGATCCTAAATCTCCTTTTCTAAAGTAAATTTGCATATCATTCCACTCCTCCCTTAGGGTGGCAAAAGGTTCCCTTATCGAAACCAAGCGCCCTATAAGGGATATGGATTCATTTTTCTCTAAAAGGCCAGAATAATCTTTAACAACCGAAGCAATTTCGTGAGAAGCAGAAACCTTTTCTATGGAAAAAGGATTCTCTTTTAAGGAATCTAAATTCTTTCTCCTACTTTGTTCTTGCTCATGAATTTCCTCAAAAGACATCCTTAAAAAGGCATCTTAGGAACAAAACTTGCCTCTACCTTTTGAACCTCTTCCTGAACCTTCTTAACCAATTCGTTGAAAGCTGACACTACTAAATCTTGAAGAGTTTCTACATCCGCCAGAGCATCAGGACTTATGGTGCAAGACAAAATCTCATATTTACCATTGGCCGAAAGATTAATCAAATTACCACCAACAGACACATTGAAAGTTGTACTTTCAATCTCTGCCATTCTCTTATCTAAAAGCTTCTTACCCTTTTGTGCATCCGCCAAAAGTTTTTGTAACATCCTTTGATCCATAGCTAGTCAGATTCCAAGATTTTAACTACATCCTTATATACTTCGCTTCTCTTACTGGTATCAAATATTAAGTGGTCCAAATATTCCTCTTCCTTTTTAGTTTTGAAAAGATCATGATAATGTTTGAATCTCTCCGATGTTAAAGCTATTCAAAAGTATTCCTTCAAAAAAGCACCTTTTAATGTCTCTTGTATTTCATCTTTTTTCAAAAAGTCATAAAACTTAGTAACATCCTTGTCTTCATCAAAAACTACTAAAACTGTTTTCGAAGTGCTAAATAGCCCACATTTTTTGCTTATTCTCTTAAATAACTCCTTAAATTCAGAATTTAACTTATCTCCATCCACTAGTTTTTGATGTAGAGTTCAATTTTCTTTACTTAAACTTTTCGAAGAATTTTTAAAGCTATAAAAAATCTTTTTCTCTAAATCCTCACTTATTGAAATTTTAGGAATTTTTAGTTCAAACTGGCGATTCTCCTTTTTGGGGGATGGTGAGGTAGTTATCTTTATCTCCTTAATCTCACTTGAAACCTCTACTATTGGCTTAGATTCTAGCTTCTTAACTTCTGGGGAAGAAGGAACATGATCCTTGATCAATTCATGAAGCTTAAATAGCAATAACTGATACCATTCGAATCTCCCGGAAGAAGGAGAATATTTTTTTAAGAATTCATAAAGAATATCAGCACCATCCAATACTGGAAAATTTAGAAGACCTTGAATTTCCTGGGAACTAAATCTTCGCATTAATCGATCATTGGATGTTTCCTTATAAATAAAAATATCTAAGAATAAAGATAGAAGCTCTGAAAAATAATTGAAGAGGTTCTTATTTAAGTGATTCAAACTCTCTAAATACTTAAGAGATTCTTCCAGAGTTCCCGAGATTATTAAAGAAGCTAAATGTAAAGTATCCTTTCTAGAAGATAAAGAAAATACCTGTTCAATATCAGAGACCTCTATTGTATCTGGAGCATTTAAAAATACTTGCTCTAATAAACTAAGACATTCCCTTGCAGAACCTTCTGCCAAATTAGCCAATCTTTCACTTGCTTCAGAAGAGATTTCCCTGGATTCCGCTTTACAAACCGTATTTATTAGAGTTATTAAATTGTCAGTCGATAAATAATTGAAATTGTACTTGTGACATCTGGAGATAATGGTGTCAGGTATTTTCTGAATATTAGTAGTTAAAAATAAGAAAATTACATATTCAGACGGCTCTTCTATTGTCTTTAAAAGAGCATTTCAAGCTGAATTACTTAAATTATGGGCTTCATCTATAATGTAAACTTTCTTCTTTAAATTTAAGGCAAAATATTTAGTATGATGGATAACATCTCTTATGTTTTCGACTCCACTATTAGACGCTGCATCTATTTCATAGATATCGGTAGTCCTATTCTGATCTATTAACTTACAACTTTCACATTCATTACAAACATCTCCTAATTCACTAAATTTAGGACAATTTCAAGCTTTAGAAAAAATCCTTGCTACAGAAGTTTTTCCAGTTCCATGTAATCCGTAAAAGATAAAGGACTGCAAAAGTTTATTTTGTGTGAATATCTGTCTTATTTGGTTCTTAATAGTCTCCTGACCAATTAAATCTGAAAGACTCTTTGGACGGTACTTGTTATATAGATTTAATTCCTGCATTACTAATCACGCTTGAGTAATAAGGGGGTTATGGAAGTCATCTTTCCTATACCCTCATCAAAATTCAAAATAACTGACGAAAGTTGAGAAGGACCCTCCTGCACTTCCAAAATGAATCGGGAAGAGGGATCAAAAAACTTCTTAATTATTCTATTCCTCTCTCCACCTATTACCCCTTTAGAAGGTCCGGTCATTCCTACATCACAAATAAAAGCAGTATGTTCTTCTGTTACTTGAGCATCATTAGTAGGAACGTGGGTATGAGTTCCCAATATAGCATCAACTCTTCCGTTAAATGCTCATAAAAATGCATACTTTTCGCTTGTAGTCTCTGCATGAAAGTCTACTATATGAATGTCTGGCTTTTTAATATTAGCAAGAAGATTCTCCATCACGACAAAAGGATTAGTTTGAAAGTTCTTAAAGCGAACACTGCTTCCCAAAAGGTTAGTAATTCGAATTTTTAATCCTTTTATTTCCAATTCCCTACTCCCAAAACCCACATTAAAATGCGAAAAGTTCTCACTTAAATTCAAAGGCCTCACTATATTGTCTTCCTTATTTAAAACATCCAAAACTTCATTTCTAAACCAAGTATGGTTTCCCATAGTTACAAAATCCACACCACTATTTATCAAGCTCCTAAATATCTTGGGAGTTAGTCCTTTTCCGTGCGCAGAATTCTCGGCGTTAGCTATTACCAGATCTATTCCTTCATTCTTACGAATAACCGGAAGAAATGTCTCTATTGTCTTCCGCCCGGGAGATCCAAATATATCTCCTACAAATAAAATCTTCATCCTCTAAAGAGGACTACTTACTAGAGCTTGGTATAGGCTTGGGAAGAACTTCTTTAACTTTCACATCTATCAATGAAAACTTAGTAAATTGTTTTTCAGGTACCAACAATTCTACAAATTTTACGTAATCACCATTAATAGCCCCATTTAGGTTTTTCTTATGTACAAAATGAGAAGATTTCTTATATTCATTGTAGTTTTTCTTTATGGTAATATAACCATTCCCAGTTAAAGAATCAACCTCTATAAAACCCTCTCCGAATATACCTTTTTCTTCATAATCTAAGTAATCTATAAAATATTTATTAAAATCATTCTTCCCTACGAGGTATTGTTTTTTTAATTCCTCTAAGGCAAGCATAAAATCCTTTTGTTGAATATACACGAGTGGGTGTTTTATCTTTACCCGCTTAAAAACCTTGTGCATAAGGATCGCTGGGGGCATAGCCCTAGGATCATTTTTTAGCACATGTAGAATAGCTTCTTTAATGTCCTCCAGAAGCTTATTATTTAGGTTTTTATTACCTTTGTTCAACTAAGTATCCCCTTAATTTTATACTTTTCAGCTAGAAGAAAATTATGATTTAGTTTTATCTACTTCAGTCTTATCCTCCTCTACTACCTCCGCCTCCTTAACAACTTCACCCTCCTCCTTAGGATTATCTTGCGCATATTTAATCATATCCTGACTCAAAGTTTTAATTGCGTCCATCTTCTGCTTTAACTCTTCAATCTTCTCATCACGAATAAGAATCTTTAATTCATCAACCATCTTTTGAGCGGATTCTTTTTGCTCATCGGTTACATTAGACTCAGAAAGTTGTTTTTCCACAATAGAAATTCATGATTGAGCCTCATTCTTAACCTCTATAGTTTCCTTTACTTTTCTATCTTTCTCCGCATTCTCCTCAGCCTCCTTGATAATTCTTTGAATCTCATCATCACTCAAACCAGAAGATTGATTTATAGTTATAGAATTACTCTTACCTGTTCCCTTATCTTCCGCCTTAACCTTCAAAATACCATTAGCGTCTATAGAAAAAGTAACCTGAATTTGAGGAACCCCTTTAGGGGCAGGTTGAATTCCATCCAAAGTAAAGATTCCCAAAGACTTATTTTGATTTGCCATAGGCCTCTCTCCTTGAACAACATGAATATCAACGGAAGGTTGATTATCTGCAGCAGTAGAAAAGACCTGAGTCTTCTCAACGGGAACAGTAGTATTTCTCTTAATTAAAGGTGTCGCAACACCTCCCAAAGTCTCAATACTTAAAGTTAAAGGTGTAACATCTAATAACAGAATATCCTTAATATCTCCAGCTAGAATAGCACCTTGAACAGAAGCACCTAAAGCTACCACTTCATCCGGATTAATAGACAAGTTAGGAGTTTTTCCAGAAAGGCTCTTAACCAACTCTTGCACGGCAGGCATACGGGTAGAACCACCCACCAACAAGACCTGATCTATATCGGAAGCAGACAATTTAGACTCTTGTAAAGCATCCAAAAATGGTTTTCTAGTTCTCTCAATCAAATGTTTAGTCAAAGATTCAAACTGAACACGAGTAACTACCTTATCTATATTCAATGGCTGCCCTCCTACCATAGAAAGGAATGGAAGAAGTATTTGTGTTTGGGTAACAGAAGAAAGTTCTATCTTTGCCTTCTCAGCGGCATCTTTCAATCTCTGAAGAGCCAAACTGTCGGAAGATAAATCTATAGAATGTTCCTTTTTAATCTCGTCCAATAGCCAATCTATTAAAGCTTGATCTCAATCATCACCCCCCAAGTGATTATCACCTGAAGTAGCCAATACTTCAAAAGTACCATCAGACATATCCAGAACAGACACGTCAAAAGTACCCCCACCTAAGTCATAAACCAATATCTTCTGCTCCTTCTCACTGTGATCCAAACCATAAGCAAGAGCGGCAGCAGTAGGCTCATTAACTATTCTTACAACTTCCAAACCTGCGATAGTACCAGCATTCTTAGTAGCCTGACGTTCAGAATCATTAAAGTAAGCAGGAACGGTAATAACCGCCTTGGAAACAGAATGTCCTAATTTATCTTCTGCATATTTTTTTATGTGCTTAAGAATGTAAGCTGAGATCTCTTCAGGAGTGTATTCCTTACCCCTAGCTTGAACTTTTTTACCAGTACCTATTAATCTCTTTATAGATACAATAGTATCCTTGTTGGTAACCATCTGACGTTTAGCACTATCACCAACAATAATTTCATCACCTTTAAAAGAAACAACGGAAGGAACGGTTCTCTTACCGTCATTTGTTTCCAAGATCTTAGGACTACCATTCTCAACGATAGCAACACAGGAATTGGTAGTTCCTAGGTCGATACCTATTATTGTTTCCTTTTTAGACATAACGCTACAAATATTAGCAGAAGAGAAGATGAGTTGCTAATTTTTTTAAATCCAGAATCTTAAATATCCCTGTGCCACTATGCAGAAAATAAAGAAAATCATATTGGCAGACTTTGATGGATATTGCTTAAATAAATTTTTGAAATTAGAACAGCCGTCGTGAACCAAAGTATTCATTTACAAGATGATTCGAAAGAAGAACATCACTATTAATGGTCTAAAAATAGTCGATATTCGACATAAATTAAAGGAAGGGGATGTGGTGGAATTCTATGGATGTACAACCCTCAGTAAACCCACTAAATTAGAAAGTTTAAAACCATTGCGGGTGATTTTTGAAAGTGAAAATTTAATAATCGTAGACAAGGAATCGAAGATGCCTGTTCAAGAGGATGATAAGCATCCATTTAATAATATGAACAACAGGCTTTTAAAACACTTAAATTATTCAAAGGAAGAGGGGTGAAAGCCTGTATTTATCCATCGTTTAGATTTAAATACCACCGGTTTGCTAATTGGATCCAAGAACTACCAAACCTTCCTAAAACTAAATGCAGCCCAAAAGGGCTTAAAAATTAAAAAATCGTATAAAGCCCTGGTGCATGGACATATCCCCTTTAAAAGGAGAGAAATTTCCTGCTTTCTTTTGAAGAAAGATGGAAGAGTTTCTATTTCCAGAAAACAAGTGGAAGGAGCTAAGGAATCTAAAACCATAGCCAACTTTTTGCAATTCATTCCATCAATAAATTCCACTCTTTTGGAACTAACCCTGATTACCGGCAGAACTCATCAAATTAGGGCTCATATGAGTTACATAAAACACCCTGTTAGGGGGGATCAAAAATATGGTGTTGAGAAAGATAAAAAGAAATTTCCTTATCCTGCTCTGTGCGCCTACAGAATAGAGTTTTCGGAAGATATAGGACTAGAAGAAGTTAGGGGTAAGAGTTTCCAGACTAACGATATATGATTCGAAAAAGCTATTTAAGCCTTAATTCCAACCATCCATAAAAGGCAGAAAGGGGGTCCCTCTTCTCTGGATTGTTGAAAAACTTATGGTAGTGAGTCAAGGTAAACTGTGTAGTTAAAGATCTTTTCGCTATATCATCGAATCCAACACGGGCAACCACTGGATCCTCGAATACCTCCGGTTCAAAATCCTTTTGATACCGAGAAAACCCCTTCCTCTTAATTTCAAAGTTATGAATCCATAACTTAAATACAAATCAAGCTATTAGGAAAATCCCTATCACCGGAAATATTCCTAAACATGCTATGTACTGGAAGTACTTAACATCTGTGTGATAAGAAACGACGAATAAGATTAGACAACTAATCAGTATTACTGCAAACGCTATTACACTTACTAAATAGGATATTATGAAAATTAAAGAGACTTCATTTACAGCTCCAAAGAGTCAGTTGAAGACGTTCCCCCCCCATATATATTGCTTAAAGATATTAGGATTAACGAAATAGAAGAACTTGGAATAACTAGAAGTATTCGAAATTATTACGTATTCTCTAGAACTAGCTAAGAATCAGGAAATAAAGAATATTAATCAAGCGACGAATATCGTTGTACACAAGCGGGAACCCCGCAAAAACAACTTATAGAACTCGGGATTCTCTTGAGTCTTTTGTAGATTCATAATATGGGGCGATTAGTGGGGTTCGAACCCACGCATACCTGGACCACAATCAGGCGTGTTAACCACTTCACCATAATCGCCGTAAGCAAAATAGAAATCTAATTTGCTCCTCATAAAATTGTATACTTATAATATTGAGTTTAGGGAAATATGGCTAAAGTTGTTCTTATCGGGGCTGGTGCAGTTGGTACCTCCTTTCTTTACTCCGCAATAAATCAAGGATTGGCAAATGAATATGGAATTATTGATGTTTCTGAAAACGGAAGGGATGGTAATGTTTTAGATTTGGAAGATGCTATTGCCTCCGTTCCCAAAGAGTTCAAAATTTATGCGGCTGACTATGATCAGTTAGATGATGCTGATTACATACTGATAGCCGCTGGAAGACCGCAAAAACCTGAGGAAACTCGGTTGCAAATGGTTCAAGATAACGTTGCTATCATAAAGGAAATAGCTCGCAAAATTAAAGCTTCTAAGTTTTCGGGAATTACCTTAATTTGTGCCAATCCAGTTGACATACTTACATATGCTTATTTAAAAGCTACAGGATTTCCTAAGTCAAAGGTAATTGGTTCAGGTACAGTATTAGATACAGCAAGGTTAAGAGTAGAGATAGCTAAAGATATTGGTGTCTCTCCTAATAGTATTGATAATGCATATGTTATTGGTGAACATGGTGATTCTTCTGTAACAACTTTTTCCTCTATTACAGTTGGAGGTAAAGCACTTTCAGAATGAGGATGTAAGTTCAACAGTGAGAATTATGAAGAAAAGTTAGAGAAGTATGTTGCCAGAAAAGCTTATGAGATTATCAATAGAAAAAGAGCTACTTTTTATGGAATTGGTGCTGGAATGGCGAAGATATTAAGTAGTATTGTTAATGACAAAGGTGATATAGTCGTTTGTGGTGCTTATCTTGAAGGGGAATATGGATTCTCTAATATCGTTATGGGGGTACCTTGTGTTCTAAATAAGAATGGTATTTCTAAAATCGTAAAGGTTAATTTAAATTCCAAAGAACAGGAGAAATTAGCGGCTTCTTACAAAATCATAGAAGGCATTAACAAGGAAATAACTTTTTAACTATTTATATCGGAGATTAGTTCTTCGTCATATTCATCGAAGTTTTCAACTTCGCTTTTCTCACCCATAACTTTAATTTCAGATTCTTTTTGCCATAAATATTTATTCTTAAAGAGATCTAGCTTCTTCTCTAAGAATATAAATTTCACTTTAGAAATATAGTGAGAAAATAACAAGGTTATGAAAACGTAGAAATCAAGAAATATTAATTCCTCATTAACGCTTAATAGAGACGTAAAGAAAAAGATAAATAAGCATAATTTAAGGGAAGAGTCTACTCCATAAAAGAATGAATACTTATTCTCCTTATTAAACCACTCTAATTTAGATAAGGTTGAAGAGCTAAATCAATAGAGATGATATACAAGACTTACGAAGAAGTAGCATAGAAGGGCTGTAAAGACACTTGAAACGATAGGAACTCTAGCTACTATTAAGCAAGAGAAACAAAGAGCTAGGGAAGAGAAAGTATTTACCCACAATAAAAGTAAATTCTTAAATCCAAATCTAATGAATATATACGTTGAAATTAGCAATAGAGATAGGGAGCAAACCTTTAGTATCTCTTTTAAATACGTCGCATCATTGAAAGCATTTGTCTCTTGTATTGAAAAGCTTCCTGAACTTCCTAAAGAAGATCTTATGCTTTCGATGCTTTCGATGCTTTTTGAACCGTCAACTAAATAGCTTCTAATGTTGGAAGAGCCCTTCCCAAAGGGGCTTCAGAAATTTGGAACTGAAGATACCAGAGAACCAATATTTCCAGCATCTCCAGCTTCAATAGTTACTAAATAATTGGTCTTAAATAGAAAAGTGGAATTTATCCCGATTGTGAAAAACATAATAATGGCCGATGATAACAAGCACCCTATACCCAAATAAAGATATTTATTATTCAGAAGAGACTTCATTTTGAGAATTAAGACATCCTCTTTAGGATCTAAAGCCTTATATCAATTACCTATATGAAGAAAGTTATTGCGAGCATACTGAATGGCTCAACTAGAAGCTAATAGAGCTATTAATGGAAAGAATACTAATATAGATAAGGAAAGAGAAATTCCAAACTCTCTAAGGTGCAAAGGGGCGAGAAATGCCACAAATACCGAGAATATAAAAGTTGGAAGTGTCAGATCAGCTGCAAACGCTATATTTTTCTTAAAAGCTAAAAAAAGATTATCTCTACTGATGAACTCAAAATCAAAGAGCTTCTTGAGAAGATTCAGAAGATATAGAGAAATTATTATTGCATAGAAAATCCCCATCACTAAAGCTATAAACCCAATTAGTGATAGAGAAGATCCTAAAAAGAACAGGATGGATAATATATTTACTAACCCTAATGCTATTGAAGCGGGAAATATCGCTCCCGGAACAGAATACTTACGATATAGAAATACCCCAGCTGCTATTAAAAAAGCAACTATTGAAAGCGAAGGATAAAGAAAGCCACTATTCGGTAAAACCATACTGACTAGTGCTTTCTATATCCACAACGTGAAATATCTCATTCTTCTTGTTGGCGGAGGATTCAGAATAAACGGCGTTGGGTCATAGTAGTCGTTTTCCGGAATGACCCTTCTCTAAATCAAAGATTTTAAGATCAAAATATCTAATGCTGTATTTAGTTAAAAGTTCATAAAGCTCATTAGGACTTAATTTAGGGTTAATTTTCCTATCTACAAATATCCGGATAACTTCATTCTCTTTACTTTTAGCTTCACCATAATTAGATATAGGTTGAATTCCATCTAATTCTCAATCAGATTCCGGGGCAGAAACCTCCTTATCCTCTTTCTTCTCTATTTTTTTTAAATTAAAAAATCTAGATCACTCTTCGGAACCAGATGCAATCTTAGAAACTAAATGTCCTTCAAACAAAATCAAATCCTTTTTGCCCTGCTCAAACTTATTATAGATATCGTTTAATTTATCGCTACTTATAAAACTAGACTCATTTGTAACATTCTGAACCACTTCAGTTCAACTACTCATATCGGAAATAGGTTTCGATCCATTATGAAAAATAGAGATATAGTCTTCAACAAATTGCTTCTCCGATGCAGTCATGTTAGAATAGTTCTCCTCTATTCTCTTCTTATCCCTCTTCTGGGTCTCAGATATCGAAGAACCCTCAGAACCCACTATCTTCTGAATAGAAGTATTAGTTTTTACCTGTTCCTGATTGAATACATAAGTCTGCAATAAATAATTAATTCTTAAAGCCAATAGTTCTTTATCCATTCATACAAATCAATCATTATTGGAACCATCATCGGGCTTAAACTTATCTTTATTCTTATTGGCCATTGTAAGCATCTCCACCTTCTCTATCTCTCGTCCAAAGATACTGAATTCAAGATATGAATCGAAAAAAACTTCAGATGTCTTTAACTTCATTCCAGAAACTCCAATATCATCTCACTTCACCAATCTGTGAAGAGTATTCGTGCTATCCTTTATAGTTCCATCTTCATTAAAAGTCTTGCCCCATCTATCGATTGACAATTGATGGAAGCGAACATTGTCTAATCAAAGCCTATTCGGATTCACATCCGATTTAGAATTTCTAAAATGAAGGAAAAGCTCTAAAGCGTCTGAAGAAGTCTTTCCAACATTTACATGTACAGGTTCTGACTTATACTTCTTATAGTAGTTGCCTAATCTTTCCCTAGTCTCTTCAACCAATTTAGAAAGAGTGGAGGAATTTTGAAAATTATAAGTCTTTCCCTCTATGGACTTGGCTAAGTAAGTGGTTCCTACTGTCAATGGCTCCTTTATGTTCATCTGAACACGAACTAAATAGTTGTGCTCAATGCTGGGAGCTAAATTAACCTTAGTAATGACTCCATATGAAGAAAATCCTGTAACAACTACTACCGGAACTACGGATACATATAAACTAGATAATTTCGTGGTTCAAAACGCCATAAATTAAAACTAACACTCTTTCTATCTATATGAAAATATTTAGTGCTTTTAAGCCGGCACACATAATCTTAAAACGAATAACCTCATTAATCAATAGAATAGACGATCTTAAAGATGAATTTAGAGCTTTCTCTGATCAAGAATTAAAGAATAAAACACAGACCTTCCTGAGAAGAATACAGCTTGGAGAAAGTATAGACGATTTACTACCGGAAGCTTTAGCGACCGTAAGAGAAGCAACTTTTAGAGTTCATGGCATGTTTGCCTATAGAACTCAATTGACCAGTGCTTTAGTAATTTATGGTGGTAACTTTGCTGAAATGAAAACGGGAGAAGGGAAAACACTTACCGTTGCTCTTTCAGCTTATATTGCTTCTTTAGAGCAAAAGGGGGTTCACATAATTACCGTAAATGAATACTTAGTTAAAAGGGATGCAGAGTTCTGCCGGAAGATACTGAACTTCTTGGGAATGTCTGTGGGATTCATCACTTCAACTATGGAAAAGGAAGTTAAAAAGGAGATGTATGCGTGCGACGTTACCTACACCACCAATTCCGAATTAGCCTTCGACTATCTAAGAGATAACATGGTCTATGATCCAGAAGACATAGTAATTCCCAGACTTCACTTTGCCATCATAGATGAGGGGGACTCCGTCCTTATTGATGAGGCCAGAACCCCTTTGATTATCTCTGGTCCTGATGAATCCGATGTTTCTTCCTATATTGAAGTGGATTTAGCTGTTAAGAAACTAAATCCCGAAGATTATTTAGTTGATCACGAAACCAGAACTATTACCCTACAAAGTACAGGGATTCTAAAAATAGAGAAAGAATTCAATCTTGACAAACTTTATACCTTTGAAAATTCAGATTTAATTCACAAAATCCAGAATGCCTTAATGGCCAATTTCATTTTCGAAAATGGGCGAGAATATATAGTAAACGGAGATCAAATAATTCTAGTTGACCACTATACAGGTAGACTTTTATATGGACAAACCTATAATGCAGGATTACACCAAGCCATTCAGGCCAAGGAATGGATAGAGATTCATCCAGAAAACAAGATAGTAGCCAATATCACCTATCAATCCTTTTTTAGGTTGTACAACAAGATAGCGGCCCTATCAGGAACCGCTCTATCCGAAGCACAAGAATTCTCCGAGACCTATAACATGATTGTGGTTCCAGTTCCTACAAATAAGCCGGTTATTAGAAGAGATTTACCGGACATTATCTTTGGTACCAAAGAAGCGAAGATCAAAGGTATAGTAGAGGAGGTAAAGCGACACTATATAAAAGGACAACCGGTTCTAGTAGGTACTGCTTCCGTGTACGACTCCGAGATAATATATGCTTCCCTGCAGCAACAAAGCATACCTTGTGAAATTTTGAATGCTAAGAACCATGACAAAGAAGGAAGAATCATATCTCAAGCTGGACGGAAACATGCAGTAACTATAGCTACCAATATTGCCGGAAGAGGAGTTGATATAAAGATCAATAAAGAAGTGCAAGATTTAGGGGGATTATTCGTCTTAGGGACTGAAAGGAATGAATCTTTAAGAATAGACAATCAGTTGAGAGGTAGATCGGGAAGGCAGGGAGATCCCGGAAAATCCATTTTCTTTATCTCCCTAGAAGATGAATTATTTAAACGTTTTGGAGGAGATAGATTTGAGAAATTAGCTCAGAAAATTAAAGATGAATTTTTTGACAGTAAATTTATTTCTAGAACTCTAACCAATATTCAAAAGAAGATCCAATCCGTTAACTTTGACTCACGAAAGAACCTAATTGAATACAGTGAGATCCTTTCTAAACAACAACAGTTAATCTATAAACAAAGATACTTTGTATTAACTAATAGAGACAATAGCAAGATATTAAATCAAGTGATAGAGAAGGTAACTAAACACATCATAAATGAGTTCATAGAAGCGGGGGAATTGAAAAGAATAAATATTAAGAACTTGGTAAATTCATTGAATGCTGATTACTTCTTTCATCCTATATTCGAAGACCTAGATTTCAATAACAAGAAACACTCGGAGATAGAGTGATTAATCAAAGAGACATTTAAAAAGGGGATATCTCTGAAGAAAACGAAGCTGGATGAAGAGCTGTTCTTGAAATACCTGCAAAGAATATTTATAAAGTCAATAGATCACGTTTGACAAGATCACTTGGACTTTGTATCAAAACTAAAAAATAACGCCGGATTCCATTCTCTAGAACAGAAATCTCCTTTAAATGTATTCATAGAAAAGACTGGGGATTCATTTGAAGAGCTTCTTATTCAATGCGGTAAATTGGTTCTCAAAAATATTCTAAATTTACCTGATTCTCCTATCGGCGAGGATTGTTATGAATATCTGGAGTCGTTAAGAGAGAAACAGGAAATACTTAAAAATTTATAAATTTTAAAAAGTTTTTTATTACAAGTATGAATGTTATGGCAAGCGAAATCAACAAACTGATTATTCAGTTCCAACAAAACAAGGATGTAAAGGTTTTAAATACTCTGTTAGAGATCTATTACGTTAATGCATGTAAATGAGCAAATCAGTACATAAGAAAATGTGTCTATAGTAACTTAATAAAGTTTGAGACAGAGGAGATCGATAGTTACGTTTATATAGCCTTCCTTAAAGCAGTTGAGACTTACAAGATAAGTGGTGAAAAGAGAAGTATGTCCTTCAAGAACTATTTCTATCAACTTATTAAATACCAAACCTACAGCGAGATAAAGAGCTATTTCAACTGACAGATTATTCCTAAATATGCAGAGATGTGTAAACAGTATGAAAAGGATTCTGCAAGAGAAAGAGATGCGTGAGAGGAAAAAACTAAAAGCATGGATATTGTGAGTCTATGCGAAGAAATATTTAAATTTCTATTAAGTAAGAATGAGACTTATGCCAAGGTATTTAAATACAAAGTGTCCGGATACAAGAACTCAGTGATCTGTGAAAAATTAGGTCTATCTCCTAATGCGTTGAAGGCTATGTTTCAGTATATTAAAAAGTTAATTCTAAAGAAGTTTGGTCGAATCGACATCCTCTTCTAGTCTTTTTATTCTGTCTAATATTGGTATTAATTCCGTATTTAGAAAGGAATATTAGACTTAATATAAAGCCGAAGTACTTACTGAAAAATCTCCATAAAAAGATAGATTCCTCGTCAGTTCTGTTTGAATCGTTCCCAAAGCCTTCCAGAAGTTTCTTCATTACCACTTGAAGCGATCCTTCTGCGGAAGGAAGAGGCATAAAATTATTAGCTGTCGTAGACACATTAATGACGTTATAGGCCAAAACACCATCCCAATTCTCTTGGTTAAAGATTCTGTGAATTAATACAAATAGAAAATACAGATACACATTGCAGAAGAAGTAAAAGGAAGCTATCTTTATGGTTGTAAATCTCTTTATTTGACGTACATAAATCTTCTGAAAAGCATTCTGTTCTAAATACTTAATAGCCAATGCATCTTCCCCCACATAAGGCAAAGCAAGTCATCTTTTAATCCTATTAACTCACTTGGATATTAAATAGTGGAAGGTCTTAAAGTAACTGACACTGAAAATAAGGAGACCTACGGTGATATCTACAAATAGTCCGCCAAGAATAGCTCAATAGACATTAGGAATATCTAAACTAGAGATCTTGTCCCAATTTTGAACTGTTATGTAGATAAAGGAAGGTCAAGTAACAAGGAATTGAGCTACAAATCAACAACAGGAAGCTACAGCAACCATGGCCCCCGCTTCCTTTAAATCTATTCCCTTCTTATTAAGTCATCAAATAGAGTACGGCTCTGATCCTACAGAAAAAGGAGTAATAGATTGTATGAAAAAGGAGATGGATGAGAAACCGAATCACTCAAATTTAGAGACGGAATCCAATTGACCATAGGCTTGAGTTTTAAGACTAACTACCTTCAACGTAATTTCACAGACGAAAAAGGCGAGGAATCCTAATACTAAAGTGATTAAGAAATAGCTAGATCCGGAGGCTTGGTATAGCTTGCTAATAAATCGTAAAAGCTCTAACTTAAGGACGAATTTTATGGCCAGTAGTATTACAAAGAAAAAGACTAAACATCATGCTAATATCGCTCTTTTTTTCTTGTAGTTAAAGAAGTTCTCATTACCAACCTTCATCTTATTCTTTACCCCGAGTTGAATAAAGCGGCTGATGAAATTGGGAGCCTCTTCAACGTACTTAATGTGCGAGCAAGAAGAATTAGTGTTGGGATTGTTGTCTATAAAAAAACTCATAAATTAAAATATATCCGTTTTGTTTTTCCAAATAGCAATAGATGGCCCAAGTGGCGTAGGAAAAAGCACCGTAGCAAATTTACTAGCGAAAAATCTGAGTTTTTTACACATAAATACAGGTCTTATATTCAGAGGAATTGCATGATATCTTTTACGTAATCCTAGTCGGGAAGTGGGAGAAGTACTGAGAGAGATTTCTCAATATAAGATATTCTATTTTCACAAAAATCGTTGAATTCTAAATGGTAAAGAAATTTTGGAAGAGGAATTTAAAAAGGAGTCAGTAACCAAAGAAGCATCAAAAATAGCTAAAAAAGGAGAGATTAGAAGGTTTGTGCTGGAAGTTGAAAGAGAAGTAGCCAGAAAGGAGAATATAGTTATGGAAGGGAGAGACATTGGAACTAAAGTTTTTCCCCACGCCATCTTGAAGGTGTTCTTAAATGCTAGCCCTAATATTAGAGCTAAAAGGAGATTCTTGGAGCTGCAAGAGAAGGGGCTCCTTAATAGACGAACTTTAGAAGAGATAGAGCGAGAGATAAAACAGAGGGATTTAGAGGATATGAATAGGGAATTAGATCCCCTTTGTAAAGCTGAAGATGCTATGGAAATATGTAGTGATGGACTAACTCCAGAAGAGGTAGCAGACAGTATTAAGAAGGAGTTTGAGATTCGGAAGAAACGGTTGCTTCCTCCTGTTTAGGGAGTATAGGATCCTTGAAGATATCTTCTTTTGACACATCAGTAACAATTATTTCTACATTGGGTTTCTGCTTCTTTTCAGAATAAATCTCTTTTGCTAAGAGGGAAGCTATCATAGCGGAGATTTCAGTTTTAGTCTTCTTAGATTTCAAGAGATTCTTAATTTCACTCTGAACTGTAGAGGATAGCTTTTTAACAAAGTCAACCGATTCACTTAAGAAGAAACTCCCTGCATTAGCTATAGGTGATATCAGATGCAATTCAGACTTCTTACTATCAAGTAATATATGAAGTACTACCAACCCTTTGGCACCTAATTCAGTACGTTTCTTGGAGATTGATTCCCCTTCGGAAGTAGTTTCATCCCCATCTATATAAAGAAGAGAAGCATCAATCTTCTCATCAGAGACAGAAACAACTCCATTTAATAGGTGAACTACATCTCCATTCTTAACTATGAAAATATTCTTTTCATTAAATCCAATCTCAACACAGTTACGGGCTAAAGCCTTCATCATCCTAGTTTCTCCATGAATAGGAACTATATATTTAGGATTTACTAAGGATACAAATAACTGTTGTTCTAGTTTGGATGCATGTCCAGAAGAGTGGATCTTTAAGTTTGAAGAATTTAAATAGATGTTACAACCAGACTTATGTAACCTGTTTATAACTCCTTCTACTGCAGCAGTATTTCCAGGAATTACGTTGGAAGAGAAGATGATGCTATCCGATGATTTTAGCTTTATGGTGGGATGCTTATTCTTAGAAATATTATTAAGAGCTGAATTTTCCTCTCCTTGAGATCCTGTACAAATTATTAATATCTCATCATCAGGATAGCTGTTTATATCCTTGGGAGAGATAATAATATTTTCATTTACCTTTAAATATCCTACATTCTTAGAGGCGGTAACATTTGAGTCAATAGAGTGTCCAAGAATAATAATCTTCTTATTTAAATTTACAGCAATCTTAAATATCTCCTCAATACGTCCAATATTGGAGGCAAAGAAGGTAATTATGATTCTTCCTTTGGTGGAAGACATAATATTATGGATCTCATTAATAACTACCTTTTCACTTTCATTGAATCCAGGCTGTTCAGCATTTGTAGACTCACAAAGAAGAAGATCCACTCCCCTTGTGGAAATAGCGCTTATCTTCTGAAGATCAAACTTATCATTCTTACTAGCAAAATCAAATCTAAAGTCGCCAGAGGAAACAATTACCCCATTAGGAGTAACTAAACAAAGTCCGAAGGAATCAGGAATTGAATGATTTACCTTATAGAAATCTATGGCAAAATGCTTAGTAAAAAAAACAGAATTGGGAGAATATAAAACGATGTTTTGAGCGGGTAGCTTATGATCAGCCACCTTTCTCTTCACCAACTCGGAAGCCATAATAGGACTATAGATAACAGGAAAATTAACTTCTTTAAGAACGTGAACTATTCCTCCAATATGGTCTTCATGACCGTGAGTTATGACAAGAGCTTTGATCTTATGTTGATTCTTCTTTAAATAAGAAAGAGAAGGGATTACTCCACTTAATCCCGGAAAATGCTTCCTATTTACAAACTTAATCCCTGCATCAATAACGATAATCTCATCATCATGCTCGACACAGTAGGTATTCTTACCAATTTCCTCCACTCCCCCTAAAGCAAAGAATTTAGTGGGTATTACTTGATTATTTAGATTCTTAAGTTTCTGATCTAAAGACTCTAAACTTCCCTCTTCTAAACCCCCAATATCTAATATCTTCTCAGAATCACCCACAATAAACTACTTTGTACTATTTTCTAAATCGAAAAGACCCTGATACTTGGTATTATAAGAAGCGTGTCGCAACTTGAAAATCGACTGATTTAATTTTTTTCGAACTCACCTTTCTAATTTAGATTTTCCATTATTCCACTCCTCTAAAGAAAGATTTTCTTTATTATTAAGCATCTTATTTAGCAAGAGGGTAGTTGCCTTACTATTGGTAGAAAAGCAAAACTCCGGATCTAACAATTTCTCCTCCACAATCTCCTTAACTGAATGCTTTCCACTTTCTAAAAATCCATATCTGAGCTTTACCAAAGAGATCTCATCCGGATTTAATTCATTCTCCAACATATCATTCAAAGTCTCTATTCTATAAGCCTTAAAAGACAATTCTTCGGCATCTATAACATCCTCATCCCTTATGGAACCACTAATAGGGAAAAATTCTTCTGAATCCAAAGCGTCATCCAATGAGAGCAAATCTTTAGATAGCTGTTTTATATTGGCAATCTTTTCCAGATCAAAGTTAGGATAGTACTTTTGCATTTCCGTCAATATATCCTGTAAATTAGGCTCTCCTTTCTCAGCCATAAGAACCATAGATATCTTATTAAATCTCTTAATAATTCCTTGCAAGTGAACAGGCACTCTAATTATCCTATACTTTTCAGCAATAGAACGTACTATAAACTGCCGGATTCATCATGTAGCATAAGTTGAGAACTTATTTCCCAAGTTGTAATTAAATTTCTGAACGGCCTTCATTAGCCCAAAGAATCCTTCTTGGACTAAATCATCCATGGGAAAGCCGTAGTTCAAATACTTCTTAGCAACAGATTGTACTAATCGAAGATTAGAAATAGTCAGTTGCTTAACTGCAAAATTCCTAGTCTTAGGATTCTCCATCAATTTAGATAAAGTCGTCTCTTCCTCTAAAGTTAACTTCCTAGTGAATTTAAGAGCTGAAGGAACAGAAGCATTACTGAATCTTTCATTTAATATGAGGTTATCTTGATATTCCTTATGAGACTTAACTTCCTCGGGCGTAAGTTCCTCTATACTAATGCCCTCATTGGCAAGCTTAAGTGCTAAATCTTTTCATCGCTTATCCTCTATTGGAAGGTAATCCTCTAAAGCTAAAGCAATGGATTCTTTAGAAAGCTTAAACTTGCCTAATTTAACATTGGAAGACTGTTTAATTAAAGGATCGAGTACCTTTTGAAGGCCAAAATCGGTACTGATATCGTAAGTCTGTAACCTAGTTTCAAATAAGAAATTATTAAAGCCTTTTGCTAAATTAAACGACTTTAACTTCTCTCTCTCTGATTCTAACTCCCCCTTAATCTCAAGCAACTTTGCAGTAAGTTGCTCAATCTTCTTTTGATCTTTAGAAAACGCCACTAATTCCTAAAAGCATATTTTAGATGAGATAAACATTTCTATTGAATCCAAAAATAGTCCTATATTTCCAGTTCTCAAAAAGCTTTCAATAGCTATTTATTTTATGGTGTAAAGCATCTCTAAATCTCCCCTTTAATATAGAGGAGACCCAATATGAATTGGATTACTCAAAGATAAGATTCTTAATTCTCTTATTTGCAAGATTAAGTACTAAATCCTAGAATCTCTTATACCTCTCTATTGAAAGGTAATTCCAACAATAAAACTATAAATTTCTTTAAAGTTTGATGGCTTAATTTAAATCTCTGAAAAATGCTAAATCAAGAACCCCTGTACCCTTAGAAAGCCCAATTCTCACTGATATCGTGAATTTTTAATTTTTGTTTAGAATCTAGTTTTTCTCGATACAAAACAACATGATAGTAAGTCACTAAGTATTCCCGCTAAATCCGAAAATAGTCCTATATTTCCCATTCTTAGAAGGTTTTTTCAACTTACGCAAAGCTTGGGAGATCTTCTTACGAACAAAATTCTCAACCTTAGCTTTTTCCTTCTTTCACTCCTCAGGAGTGAGAACTTTGTGCTTTTCAAGCATTCCATTAATAACGAAATTAATAGCCTTATTCTTAAGAACACCTTTGTATTTAGGGTTAAGAAGCCTTTCACTAACTATTTGTTCTATGGTATGGGGACTTTTAAATTCCATTAGTCCATAATGCATATGGATCATCAACAGCTCATCATCCTCTAAAGTTGATTCAAGAAATTCCTGAAGAACCATGGATTTATGTGTGGAAGCAGCTACTTCTTCTGAACTAGCAGCCTCTTCATCCTGAACAAAATCAGAAAAGTTAGAAGTTTCGTTATGGGCAATAGGTTTATCTAGAGAAACTAAATCAATATTTAACTTCTTAATATCACTAACTTTTTGAACTGTATATTGAGAGCTGTACTTTTGCATCTCTTGCGCTAACTGCTCAATAGTTGGCTCTTCTCCATTCTTCAAAATTAGGTCCTTCTCCGCTTTAACAAACTTGTTAATAACCTCCACCATATGAACGGGAATTCTAATAATTCGAGCCTGATCGGCTATCGCTCTAGTAATAGACTGACGAATTCATCATGTTGCATAGGTGGAGAACTTATTTCCGAACTTATAGTCAAATTTCTGAATGGATTTCATCAGACCGAAAACCCCTTCTTGAACTAAATCTCCCAAGCTGAATCCTCTATTCAAATACTTTTTCGCAATAGAGATAACCAAACGAAGGTTAGAAGTCATCAATTGCTTCACGGCAAAGGGACGTAGGTCCGGATTATCCATCAACTTAGCCAACTTCCTTTCCTCCTCAGCAGTAAGCATCTTGGAGAAGTGAAGAGTTGATAAAAAAGATTTGGACGCATCTCCGGTCTTATCCGCCTTGCTCTCACGTTTTCAGTCCTCCAAACTTTTCCCGTCTTGATATTCGTAATGAGCTTCCTCTTCCTCAGGAGTAAGCTCCTCAATGCTAATTCCCTTCATGGAAAGTTTGTGAGCAATATCTTCCCACTTATCCTCTGGAATAGGCATGTAGTCTTCCAAAGCAAGAATAAGCGTAGACTTTGATAGTTTAAATCTACCTTTCTTAACGTTGTAGGACTGGTGAATTAAAGGATTAAGTATCTTGTCTAAAGCTACCTTAGAATCAAAACGTACTTTCTTAGTATTAGCCTCAAGAATAAATCCTTTGAAATCATCACCTACGTCTTGGTCAGAAACAAACCTCTTCTTAGACTCCTCTAACTCTTGCTTAATCTCAAGAACTTTCTCATAAACGGTATTAAAAGTAGTGCTTCTCCTTAGTACTCTTTTTTTCTTTTGGGGGGTTGACTTAGTACGGGTAGTCTTTTTAGCGGTCTTTTTGACTCTTGTTGTAGACTTGGCTGTAATAGCCTTTTTTTTCTTAGGAGTTGGCAAGTGAGTTCGATAAATATCTAATTCTTCTTATATTCGATTATCAGCTCGTATAACTTTCAAAGATTTTTTAAGAAATCCGAGAAATAAATTCACTCCCTTCTTCGTTAATAGGGAATAAGTATTAGAGTTTCTGGCATAAAATACCAGAATACTAAAATTGTTCACGTCCTATTAGTGGGCTCTTTAGTTATAAAAGCCTGTCAACGGTAAGATCCTGAAGGGACTATAGCTCAATCGGTCGGAGCGTACCTCTTATAAGGGTAAGGTTATGGGTTCGAGTCCCGTTAGTCCCACCAGTTTTACATGAGTTCTAATTCACAAGTACCTGATGAATTATTTGATCTTTTCATAATAGGAGGGGGGCCAGCTTCCCTAACCGCCGCAATATATTCAGCCCGAGCCTGCCTTAAAACCGCCTTTATAGAGAAGGATTGGCCTGGAGGAAAATTAAATAAGACTCTATATATTGAGAATTATCCTGGATATCTAAAGTTGAATGGTTCAACTCTGGGAGAAAGTATGCTTAAGCAAGTATTAGATAATGGGGTAAAACAATACTTTGGAACAGTTATTGATGTAGAAAAGGAAGAGAAGACATGGAAAATACGTACAGCAAACAATCAACTATTTAGATCTAAATCCATCCTAATTGCCTCCGGAATGAGGGAACGTGTGCTGGATATAGATAATGTTAAAGAGTTTTATGGAAAGGGAATATCCTACTGTGCCATATGTGATGGAAATCTATATCGAGAGAGGCCAGTTATTGTTGTGGGTGGGGGGAATTCAGCAGTAGAAGAATCAATTTATTTATCAGATATCACCAGCAAAGTAAAACTTGTACATAGAAGAAGAGAATTCAGGGCGGAAGCTATTTCTGTAAAAAAGGCTAGAAATATAAAAAATATAGAGATCTATACACCCTATATTCCAATAGGTGCAGAGGTTAAGGATAATAAGATAATAGGTCTAAAAGTAAGAAATGTGGAAACGGAAGAAGAGTCTCTGCTAGAGGGGGACTGCGTTTTCTTCTACGTGGGATTGATTCCTGAAAATGAATTTCTAAAATCCATAGACATAGAAAAAGATGAATGGGGATTTCTTAAAGTGGATGAAAATATGAGAACTTCTGTACCTGGAATCTACGCTGCTGGGGATATAATTTCAAAAAATTTAAGACAAGTGGTTACTGCCACCAATGATGGTGCTATTGCGGCTATATCTATTAAAAGCTATATAGATTCTTTAGAGGAAAGTGATTAAAGGGGATTCGGTATTAGTTATAGATTTTGGTTCTCAGTACTCTCAATTAATAGCCAAGAAGGTAAAAATCTTTGAGATACGAGCAGACATAATCAGTTGTCGGGACCCTCTATTCAAGTCTAAAGCCGATCATTATCAATCATTTATTCTTTCCGGGGGGCCTGAATCCGCAGTAGATGGAGATTACCGTCATCTTTTGGATTTTCTTATCTCCCTAGATAAACCGGTTCTAGGAATATGCTATGGAATGCAAATCCTTCACCAAAGGTTAGGTGGAGAACTTAACTTTGGTGAATTCCCAGAATTTGGAAATACCACTATTCGAAAGTTAAGAGAACATCCACTCTTGGATGGAGTTCCTTTGGAATTTAACGTATGGATGTCTCATAATGATTCAGTGGTTAAATCTTCCCCTGCATTTCAGGTTCTTGCGGCAGGGGAGAATTCGTGTTCCGCTGCGGCATGTGATGAGAAAAAGGTGTACACCGTTCAATTCCATCCGGAGGTAGATCACTCTGAATGGGGAGATCGAATAATTAAGAATTTCTTATTTTTAATTTCCCGATTGAATCCATGATGGAAGATGGATTTAATCCTAGGGGAAAGAATAGAAGAAATAAGAAATATAGTCGGAAATAATAAGGTTCTTCTTGCCCTTTCAGGGGGGGTAGATTCTTCTGTAGTTGCTAAATTACTTAAGAGATCTTGTGAACATAACGTAACAGGGGTATTTATAGATACCGGTTTTTACCCCGATAAAGAAATTAAGAGGGTAATAGATTACTTTAAGGGGGAATTGAGAAGTAATTTTCACATCATAGATGAAAGGGAAAAATATATGAATGCTCTTAAAGGGATATCCAATCCCGAGGAGAAGAGACGCATCATAGGGAAGTTATTTCTGAATTCCTTTGAAAACTTCTTGGAGAAAACCGGGGAAGGTAAGTTTTTCTTAGCCCAAGGAACTATACAGTCTGACCTAATAGAGTCGGGTAAAAAAAGCGATTCTTCCCATACCATAAAGACTCATCACAATACTATTGCGGAATTAAGGGAGAATATTACAGTTATAGAGCCATTGTCGGATTTGTTTAAGAATGAAGTGAGAGAATTAGGTAAAAATCTAGATCTTCCTAGTTTCATACTGAATAGGTATCCTTTTCCAGGCCCGGGATATGCTATCCGAATTATAGGAGAGATAACTGAAGAGAAATTGGCCTTAATTAAGAGAGCGGACGAGATTTTTATGGAGAAATTAAAAAGTGAAAATTTATATTCTCGATTTTCTCAAGCTTTTGCGGTTCTTACCGATACTATGAGTGTAGGAATTAAAGGAGATAAGAGGAATTATGGATACGTAGTAGTTCTAAGGGCAGTAGAAACTAATGATTTCATGACTGCGAGAGCTGCTCATATGGACTGGAATGTACTTACAGAAATAGGAAATGAGATAGTTAACAAGATTCCAGGAGTTTCTAGAGTAGTCTATGACATCACTGGAAAACCTCCAGGAACTATTGAGTGGGAATAACTTTAGAAATACTATGAACATCAGATCTTTTGAATCCGGCTTTGCTAATTCTCACTAACTCAGATTTTTCCTTAGCTTCTTTTAAATTTCTAGCGCCTAGATAGCCAAAAGCACTCTTTAGAGATCACTCTATTACGTGTAGTACTTCCTTAACTGATCCTTTTGCTTTAACGTAGCTCTCTATTCCTTCGGGAACTCACTTACAATTAGAAAGTACATCCTTGTTATAGCGTCCCGAAGACCCAGATTTCATAGCCGACAAAGATCCCATCCCTCTATAGAGCTTATATTTCTCCCCTTCTATATCTAAAAATTCTCCAGGACATTCATCACAACCAGCAAACATATATCCCAACATTACTGCATCAGCTCCACAAGCAATTGATTTCATAATCTCATCTGAAGACTTCATTCCACCATCAGCAATAACAATTATCCCTTTATCATGACAAAAAGACGCTACTTCAGCTATGGCACTAACTTGACCTCTTCCGATTCCAGTCACCTTTCTGGTGGTACATATAGAACCGGGTCCAATCCCCACCTTCACAGCTTTAGCTCCTTTGTCTATCAAGAACTTAGCTCCTTCGGAAGTAACTATATTGCCTGCTATCAAGAATATATTTGGATGTTTATTAGATATATATTCAACTAAATTACCAACATTCTCAGAATGACCATGAGCACTATCCACCACCATAACATTCGCTCCCGACTCCACAAACCTGTCTATTTCCTCGAATGTATTACCCACACCAATACTGATTGCTATGGGCTTATCGGAACCAAATTCCTCCAACAATTTCTTTATTAAAACTACATTTTCCTCCGACGAAACGTTCTTGTGTAAAGGAGCACAGCCACCACACTTAATAATACTTCTAGCCATTTCATAACCAGTAACCGTATCCATAGCCGCCGAGAATACTGGTATAGAAAGAGTTATATTTTCTTCTAACTTAAGAGATATATCAACTTCAGAGGGAATAACTGCGGATTGAGCTGGTTTTATTAAGATATCATCATAGGATAGAGAGTGCTCTATCCTCTTGATCTTATCCTCAAACATTTAAATAACTGAATTTTAAATAATTCTCAAAGTCTCCACACAATAACGGGCATTTTTAAATTTAGGATGTTGATTAGTTAAAGAAAGAATAGCATTAGAGATTCCCAATTGTCCTACAAACATTAGAAGCATCAATACAAGCTTACCTAAAAAGTTACAAGACTTAGTAACTCCTGAAGTTAGTCCCACAGTTCCAAAAGCGGAAGTGGCTTCAAAGAATGCATCTCCAATTTTGTATTGTCTGCTTTGAAGAGACATAGTGATAACAAAAATAGAGGACATTACTAATATAGAAGCCGCAGAGAAAACCATATAAGCGTCTGTGATAATATTCTCGCTCACTGTTTTATTGTAGATTGTCAAGTACCTTCTTCCTCTTATGGTGAAAAATATGCGGGCCAATATCAAAAATATAGTGATGTTCCTAATACCTCCCCCAGTTGAAGCGGGTGATGTTCCCACAAACATCAATATGGATAAAAGTCACTTAGTCTCTTCGGTGACTTTAGAAATATCTATAGAAGAGAATCCTGCAGATCTAGCAGAGAAGGAGGTGTATATAACGTTTCACAACCTATCAAATTTGCTTCCCAATTCATTATCTGGAAGATATAGAACAGTAGAATTAGAATAGCCTAGTCCTAGAATAGTTTCAAAGAAAATTATTAAAACGACCGATATCAGAGAGATGAAAAAATAGGTACTTAAACAAGTCTTTGTAAAGAGGCTAACTTGGTAATTTCTTCTCAATTTCTTATTCTTTCTTCAAAAATACAAATCATAAAAAATTGGGTATCCTATCCCTCCCAACACAGACTCAACCAAAAGAACGGCTGAGAGGATATTATTAACGCCATGTCTATATGGCATAATGGAGTGTTTCCCTAATATATCAAATCCGGCATTATTAGTGGCTGATACGGAATGGAAAATAGCGTATCACAACGATTTTCAGAAATCTCCTTTCGCAGAAGGAAGATGTTCCGAATTTTGAGTAGCGGGAGTAGCGAAATAGAAAAATACTGTCAGTATAATTGCTCCAACCAGCTCCGCTACCAATAAGACTGTTATCCCTCCTTTTACCGTCTCTAAAGACTCAACTTTCTTAAAACTTCCCCTTTCAAAGTGAAGAAATCTCCTATGCTCAACATTAATATTTCCCCCGCTCTTAATTCAAGATCACAGAAAGATAAGAACAGTTAAAAATCCCAATCCCCCAAACTGAATCAAACATAAAATTACTAACTGCCCAAAGAAATTAAAAGTATCAGAAGTTACGTGGGTAGTTAAGCCCGTATTAGAAAAAGCTGAAAGGGATATGAAAATGGCACTAAAAAAATCTAAAGATTCTTTTCTGGAAATGGGCAGGTATAATAGAAAAGCTCCAACAAGAGTGGTTAAAAGATATACTCTTAAGAATTTTTGGTAGATTGTCTTACCGAAGGGATTTTTTAAAAAATTCTTAAAGAACAATAAATCAGTTTCCTTATTGACCATCTAAACTTAGCCTAGATTCTTATTTTGTCTACCACAAATAGTTTATTTAACTTTAAATCAGGAAAGCCGTACAAAGAATATTGCCTAATCGGGCTAAACAAGTTCAACTACGAAGTAGGGTTAATTCTACTAAAAGAGGGTCACAAAGTTACGGTATTAGAGAAAGATTCTAAGATCATAAATGAATATGGAAAGGACTTTGATCACGTGATATCTTGTGACTGTACCAATATAAACGAATTAGCTGAAATAGGAGTTGAATACTTTGACTATGTAATTCTAGGAATTACTAGTATGAGGGAATCAGTAATAATAGCCACCAACTTAAAGGAACTTAAAGTCGGAAATATTCTATGCAAGGCCAAAGATAGTATGCATCGGAAAATATTGAATGCTTTAGGAATAAAGATTGCCTTTATTTTGGAAGAAGAAGTTGCTATTAAAGTAGCCTATAAAGCAATGTATGACTTGAATGTGGAATTATTTTCCTTCGATAAGGACAATATGGATACTTTTGTAATTAGATTGCCAGTATTAAATAAAACTCTTTGAGCTCGAAAAATAAATGAAATTGCCGCTTTAAAGACCTTATCTGCAACCATTGTAAGTATTAAAAAGAGAGATGGTGAAATTAAGGTTCCAGTTAATGGGGAGACTGTGATTGATGTGGGAGATTTGTTGTGCTTAATTTGTAAGAAAGAGGATATTAGTAAAGTTAAGGATTTATTTAGTAAGAGTCCTAAATATTAGAGAAAAGTCCAGAATAAAATTGGTTTCTATAAATCAACTTGTCCAGGAGCTTGTCCGAATTCGAATTCTTGTTTGATAGACTATCAGCCAAAGTTGGTTTAGAAAGTTTATTATCTTTAGTAAACAAATCATACCTCCAAGGAGAAGAGAAAAGCATTACCTTACCTACCGATTTCGAACTTAAAGAGAAGGGATTAGTCCACTCCCGAGTACCCTCGTACATACCAACCATAACATTCTCCCTCTTTTCTGGATCCTTCATAAGAGCCATCATCCCCTTAGATCTAGACATCTCTAAGTTAGGTATATTTATCTGATGAGATATATTGATGTACTTACTTCCATTTAAAGTGAATATATCTAGAGGGGAAGAGGAGTTTATATCTTTGGAAATATAAGGATCATAGTAGACTCTATTAAAGTGATCTCTAAGATTCTGAAATGGGAAATATCCATACCTCACTTCCAACTCCTTTCACTTAGCCAATCCTTCTGGCTTGGCAGCCAAGAAATTCTTTAATCTTTGATTTTTTTCCTGTTGATTTAAATTGTAATGGGAAAGAGTTTCAGAGTTATCATCAGTGGCGCCTCCGGTTTTAAATCCAGTATATGCTACAGATCGCTTTTTGGGATAAATAAAATCTGTTCTTTTATCCTTAATTTGAAAACTTACAAATAGAACTCCATCCACATCATTCGGAAAGAATTCCAAATTCGTATATTCGTAGGAGGAGGAGGAGGAGGAGGAGCACTTATCTGATTCAAATGATTCACATATATTTAGATCCAATGAGGACGAAAAGTTACTGTGGTTTATTTCTGAAGGAGTTTTACCGCTTACTGCACTACTGCTACTTTTGGCTTTGGCTTCAATAAATAAATTATCAAACTTATGTACTTTCTGTTCATACTCGGAAAGAGAAGACCAACCAGCTAAATAGATGGGATTTGTCTTCCCGTCAGTAACTGAGATACTCGCCCTAGGAACCTTCGCTATTTTTCCTTCCTTGCTGTAAAGTCTTTTTAAATACTCTAGAAATGGGCCTCTTAAATCTTTGATTTTTAATTTAAGTTGAAGTACTGCAAAATCAGTAGCAAATTTATATCCATATATATTGTCCACCCATTCAGCTTCCCGTTTGTGTATGTCTTTTAACTCCTGGTAAATTAAATTAGAATTTCGAAGCGGAAAATCTATTAACTTCTTATTAATCTTTAAATCTACGGCCGCGTATACTACAGAAACATCCTTTTTTTCTACTTTAATATAGTGAGGTTTATTGAGAAGAAACTCTTTACCTTGATAATAATTCTCCTCTCCTAATTTATACAGATAATCTTGTTCTAGTATTCCAGTACGAAGATCTTTGTCTGGATATGGATGGGAAAAGTAAAATTCAAAGTCACTCTGCTCGTTCGATTTCGATTCTAGAGATTGAGATTGACTTTCATTTACCTCTGAACTTCAATTATTAATTCCAGTAAATAGCTGTTTCGCAAAAGAAAAAGAAGTTCCTATTAAGAAAATCAAATCTTCCCCCGCAGAATAATACTTTGGACGATAACTGTATCTATATGGATCTCCTTTATGTACCTCAGGAGGATATAGAATATTAAGGAGAAAACCGTTTCCAACTACGGATTTACTATTGTCACTATTGCGCTTCCAATAAAGATTAAAAGAATTATTGAAAAAATAATCCTTAGTTCCTTCTAAATCTTCACGAATAGAAGTCTTGTATACAAAATCCTTATCTTCAAATTTATTAAAGAATATTGGATCTTGAAAAAAACTAGAATCTACAAAAGTTAGAAATAAAGGATTAGCAAAAGAATACAGAGAAGCGCCAACTACAGTGGTGAATAAAGCGAAAGGGGGTAGCGAACGAAAGCGCAACTAAGCTTTTCCAACAGAACCAAACATAGTCAACTTATCTCTAATTACCTGACAAATTCCATCATAACCATATTTAAGGAGCTTTCTAGGATCAAATCCTTTCTTAGACATATTCAAATCATTCTTTTCTTCTATATACTTCCTAGTGGCAGATGCAAAAGCCAATTGTAATTCAGTATTAACGTTTATTTTAGAAATACCTAAAGATATGGCCTTCTTGATTTGATCCTCAGGAATGCCTGTCCCCCCATGAAGAACCATAGGCTTCTTGACAGCATCCGATATTTCCTTAAGAAGAGAAAAATTTAAACCTTTCCAGTTATCTGGATAGGGACCGTGGATATTACCAATTCCTGCAGCAAGCATAGACAAATCAAGACCCCCAATTTTCACACATTCTTCAACACTAGCATTCTCTCCGGCTCCCACAACCCCATCCTCTTCCCCGCCAATAGTTCCAACTTCCAATTCTACAGAAATACCTCTAGAATTAGCTAAATCGACAATTTCTTTAGATTTCTGAAAATTTTCTTCTATAGGGAAATGAGAGCCGTCAAACATGACAGAACTAAAACCAGCATCCATGGCTTTTTTACACCCTTCATAGCTTCCGTGATCCAAATGAAGAATAATAGGAACTGTAATTCCCAAATCCTCAATCATAGCTTTAACCAAAGACGCAACAGTTTTGAAGCCTCCCATATACTTAATGGCCCCCTCAGAAGCACCAATAATAACTGGAGACTTTAATTCTTGAACAGTAAGCAATATAGCCTTTGTTCATTCAAGATTATTAGTGTTAATTTGAGCCACAGCATAACCCTCTTTATAAGCCTTAAGCAAAATCTCTCTCGCGCTAACTAATGCCATAACTAAATTTTTCCTACTTTAACAGATGATAACCTAATTATCCTTTCTTTTAACCGATATCCTTTGGAAAAAACACTAATTACCTTGTTATTTAAAGAATCATCTAAAACTTTCTCCACCATAGTAGCTTCCATAAAAGAAGAATCAAACTCATCCCCCTCCTTTGGTTCAATAATAGAAATAGAAAATTCCTTTAATAAATCATTAAATTGAGACAAGAACATTCTAAACCCTACTAAATATTGTGAAATATTAGGATCTACAGTCATTTCTATGACTGCTTCAAATTGAGAAATAACTCCTACCAAAGAAGCTAAAGGCTTCTCATATAAATAGTCTTTAGCTTCCTCCAATTCCCTCTTATATTTCTGTCTTATCTCCTCCTCTTTTCTCGCAACAATATCGGAAGCCTCTTTGCTCTTCTTATCTATAAACTCTAATAATCTCTGATTACTTTCTGTCTCTAACTTAACAAACTTCTCTTCTCATTCCTGAAGTTGAGCCTTAAGTTGATCTAATTCTGATACTTCTTCAACGGCCTCTACCTCTTTTTTCTTCTTATCCTTAGACATTAATCAGAAATAATTGCCTTTTTAGCTTTAGATATCCACCTAGTAACCTCCGGAACTTCTAAATCACTTAAAGATTTTAAAACTTCTTTTTGCTCCTTAGTTAACTTAGGAGTTGGGGCAAAGGAAACTTCCCCTATTAAATCTCCTTTTCCTGAAGAAGATTTAACTCCAAGTCCTTTAAGTTTTAATTTCTCTCCGGAATTGGTTCCAGCAGCTATTTTTATGGATTTAATACCACTAATAGTAGGAATTAAAGCAGTTCCACCAAAGATGGCCACAAAAGGATTAATAACAATTCTCGTATAAATATCATTCCCTTTTCTAGAGAAAATATCAGAAGACCTTACCGAAACATGAATTGAGATCTTTTTATCTACTATTCCAGTTTTATCTCACGCCACCAAGACATCTTTGTCTTGCACTCCTGCGGGAATAGAAAAATTTTGTGTCTTATGAAACTTCTTGTATCCCCTCCCTCCACACTCCTTACAAGGCTTAGAAATCATCTTACCTTGCCCATTACACCTTCTACAAGAAGTTTTGGTATTTACAACTCCAAAGATGGTCTGCTTTCTCAGCATCTCCCATCCTGTTCCCCTACAATTATCACATGTAATTATGTGCTTAGAATCTCCATCTAAAGCCTTATTACCCTTACAAACCTCACATCTTTTCTCAGATTCATAGGTAAAAGAATGATTAACTCCTTTTATGGAAGCCAGAAAAGAGATAACTATTCGATCCTGATAACTCTCGTATTGGGGTTGTGATTGATGAGAATCTGATCCCCCAAATATATCAAACTCAGAAAATCCTCCAGAAGCTTGTCCAGAGAAGAAGCTATTTCAAATATCAAAAGGGTTAGCACCTCCTGCGCCTCCCATGCCATCCCCGGAAGTTCCAAAATTATCGTAATTACTTCTCTTCTGTGGATCTCCTAATACCTCGTAAGCCTCATTAATATCCTTAAATTTGGCCTCTGCTCCAACTTCCTTATTAATATCCGGATGATACTTCTTAGCTAACTTCCTATAAGCTTTCTTTATATCATCCTCGGTTGCATTCCTAGAAATCCCGAGTATAGAATAGTAATCTTTTGAGGCCATTAAAGCCCTATTTTCTACCTTCCAACATCTCTTGAGTTATAGACTTAGGAAGTGGTTGATAGTGAGAAAATTGCATGGTATAAATACCTCGACCCTGAGTAAAAGATCTAAGAACAGTTGCATACCCAAACATCTCCTTCAATGGAATCTTAGATTTAATAATTTGAGCATTTTCAACTTGCTCAGTACCTTCAATTAACCCCCTCCTAGAAGTCACATCCCCCATTACAGTTCCGAAATATTGAAGAGGCACAGTTATCTCAACGTTCATAATTGGTTCTAAAAGAATAGAAGCACACTTCTTACTTGCATCTTTCAGAGCTAAAGAAGCAGCAATACGAAAGGCCATCTCATTAGAGTCCACTTCGTGGAAAGATCCATCAAATAAGGTTGCTTTAATATCTATGATTGGATATCCGGCCAGAGGACCTGATTTCATAGCATCTATCAATCCCTGCTTAATAGACTTAATGTACTCCTTAGGAATCTTACCCCCAACAATCTTGTCTACAAACTCAAAACCCTTATCCTTATTAGGCTCAAATTTAATTCAAACATGACCATAGTTACCGCGACCCCCACTTTGCTTAATATATTTACCTTCCACATCAGAAATCTGAGTAAATGTCTCCCTAAAAGCGACTTGAGGTTGACCAATATTAACCTGCAATCCAAATTCCCTGTTCATACGGTCTATAAGAATCTCCAAATGCAACTCCCCCATCCCGGAGATAATTGTTTGACCGGTTTCAACATTAGTAGATATCTTGAATGTAGGATCCTCCTCTGATAAACGAGAAAGAACCATAGACATCTTCTCTTGGTCTACCTTAGTCTTAGGTTCTATGGCCAAAGAAATAACTGGTTCTGCAAAATTCATGGACTCCAATACAACAGAATTTCCTTTCACGGTAAGGGTATCTCCCGTTCTAGTATTCTTCAAACCAACAATGGCACAGATCTCCCCGGCTTGTATACTCTCTATTTCAGTTCTATGGTTTGAGTGCATTTGAACCAATCTACCCGCTTTTTCCGGAAGATCCTGAGTAGTGTTATATATGGAACTACCTTTCTTTAAAACCCCAGAATAAACCCTGATAAAGGTCAACCTACCAACAAACGGGTCCGTAGCAATCTTAAAGGCCATTCCAACAAATTCCCCTTCAGCAGAATTCTTAATAGAAATAGGTTTTTGATCTTTGTCGAAAGCAGGAGTTTCCGGTAAATCTACTGGGCTTGGAAGATAGTCAATAATCGCATCAAGAAGGAACTTAACCCCTTTATTCTTAAAAGAAGAACCACAAAATACAGGGAATAACTTAGTTTGAATAGTTCCTAATCTAACACAGTGCTTTATCTCATCAATCGTAACTTCTCCCCCGACCAAATATTTCTCCATAACCTTCTCATCAAAGACCAAAACTTCGTCTAATAATTCTTGGTGTAACCTATCAACTTCATCCTTTAAATTATCCGGAACAGGTATCTCTTTGTATTCCTCTTCTTGCTTACCATCGAATGAATATGCCTTCTTAGTTATAAGATCAATAATTCCAGTAAATTCACTCTCTTTGCCGATATTTAATTGAACTAATACGGCCTTAACCTTTAACTTATCCCTTAAAGATTGAACAGACTTAAAGAAGTCGGCACCAATCTTATCCATCTTGTTACAGTAGACAATCCTAGGAACAGAATACTTGGTAGCTTGTCGTCAAACCGTCTCGGTTTGAGGTTCCACGCCCATCTGAGAATCCAATACAGCAACTGCTCCATCCAAAACTCTAAGAGACCTTTCCACTTCCGCAGTGAAGTCAACATGACCTGGAGTATCAATAAGATTAAGTTGATGATTCTTTCAAGATACAGAGGTAGCGGCGGCAGTAATGGTAATACCCTTCTCTTTCTCCTGTTCCATTCAATCCATGGTAGCAGCACCATCATGAACTTCCCCTATCTTGTAAGTCTTACCTGTATGGAATAGTATTCTCTCGCTGGTAGTAGTCTTCCCAGCATCAATATGGGCCATGATCCCAAAGTTCCTAATAAATTTAAGATCTTTGGACATTCCTAGAATCTAAAGTAAGCAAAAGCTTTATTACTTTCAGCAGTCTTAATAGTCTCATTTCTTTTCTTAATAGACAATCCAGTATTGTTATAAGCATCCATAATCTCACAAGCTAAAGCTTCCACAATAGTCTTCTCAGTTCTCCTTCTACTAAACATAACTAACCACCGCAAAGATAAAGTCTCTTTCCTTTCTGGAGAAGCCTCCACCGGAACTTGATAGTTAGAACCACCGATTTTTCTAGTTTTCAGTTCTATAGTAGGAGCTATATTCTTAAGAGCATCTAAAAATACTTCAAGAGGAGGTTTCCCGGACTTCTGAGCCACCAAATCCATAGCTCTGTAAAAAATCTTTTGAGCCAATTGCTTTTTACCATCTCACATAATCATATTGATTGCCTTGGAAACAATCTGTGATTGATAAACCGGATCCGGAGGAAGAATAACTTTCTTTAAATTTCTATCCTTACGCATGACTAATTCTTCTTAGGCTTCTTAGCTCCATACTTAGACCTCCTCTGTCTTCTACTATCAACTCCCGTAGTATCCAATTTCCCTCGAACTATATGATACTTAACCCCAGGCAAATCCTTAACCCTACCACCTCTAACCATAACCACATGGTGTTCCTGTAGGTTATGTCCTTCTCCAGGAATATAAGCAAGCACTTCATAGTTATTAGAAAGTCTAACCTTTGCATACTTCCTAAGAGCAGAGTTAGGTTTCTTAGGAGTCATGGTACCAACCCTAGTACATACCCCTCTCTTAAAAGGAGAGGAGTTTAAAGTAACTTTCTTATCTAAAGAGTTTCAAGACTTAAGCAAAGCTTGAGACTTAGACTTCGTAATTTTCTTCTTTCTCTTGCAACGAATAAGTTGAGCAATCGTAGGCATCTATTAAAGATTATAAAGCTTATGTAGTTTAATATATGCCTCTACCCTAGCATCCAAAAAATTTCTCGTTCCCCCATTTCTAATTTCTTTAGCAGACATATTTCACAATTCATTATTCATCCATGTTAACTTTAAATTAAACCTATTTACAAAGCTCGAAGTATCAAGTTTTCTTCGAAACACCACCAAGTTTAGAAGACTATCAAATTCTTGAAAATCTTGTCAAGTATGAATCCCAACCAAACTGTCCTCCCCCATGATAAAAAATAACTCATCGTCCTTATATAAATCCCGAAAATGCCTAAAAGTCTCTATACTCTCAATAGCTTCTCCTTTATCTATCTCATAGGTAGATATTTCACACTTATCTGGAATCACAAGATTAATCATATTAATCCTATGATCTGCGGAGGCATACTCAGATAACGGTTTATCTACAGACTGAAAGCAGGGAATAAATATTAGCCTATCCAAATTAAGTGACTCAATAGCGTGCTTAGCAACATTTAAATGGGCTATATGAATAGGATTAAAAGAACCCCCGTATAAGCCAATCTTCATTACCTAGATCAAGGAAGTAAAGGCCATTCGGGTCTGGGTTCTTCAATTAATAATGAAAATAGACCAAACAGAAGTACGAAGGCCATAATTACAAAAGAAGCTGCAAAATAGCCATAATAAGCGTGAGCATCAAAGATGCAACTTACTAAAAAGTAATAAACAGCGAAGATGATATACCCAAATCCCCATAAATAAGAATAGAAGATCGTTATTCTTTTAGGATTGTCATTCCCTTTATACTCATGGGGTATGTAAAGAATAACGGTTTGAATTCCCATTCCAAAAAAGGACATTAATCCAACGCAGGTATAGATAATCACAGTAGCTAAAGTAGCATTCTCTATACCTCTACTTGCGGCAAGAATAACAATCCAAAAGATTGTTACCAAACCACAAGAAAGAACAACCAGAGGCTTTCTTCGAGCTTTTACCTTATTTCAAGTTCCTAAAGAAAATCCCAACAGACAGAAAACATAAAAGATAATTCTGTAGAGAGAGTCTCACTCTATTGAAATACTCTGAGTAGCTTGCTTCAACTTATCATTACTCAACTTCATAAGTATCTTAGGAGCAAAACCACTTACCATCACGGACACCACTAACATGAAACTGTAGAAAAATACCCAGAATCAACATTCTTTCTCCTTCAAAATTCCTAGGTAAGTATCAGATTTTTCGGAAGTAGAAGTGTTTCCGACCGTATCGGCCTCAAAATTTTTCCCAAATAGCGCGTAGTAAAGAGCTGGTAGATATGTCAATAGACCCGTTATGGCTGTACACATCTTTCAATTTGTAGTCAAGTAATTTGAAACTGTAGAACTTAAGAATAGAAGGTTCACAAACAAAGCCCCTAACACATAAGCTCACGGGGTAAAAATACTTAAAATCCCTTTAGCCCCTAAGCTAAAAAACCTAGATAGAATTGGCTGTATTAGGATGATCAACATAGTTCCACCACAAGCCATCACCATCCTTCCAATTACAAAAAGAGTGAAATTTGGAGAGAAAACTAGGGGGAATGCAGCAGTATTCAACAACATAGCCAGTATGACAGCATACTTATGACTGAGCTTGACCATAAGCCAAGCTACTGGGATGGTAGCTAAACCCCTAGCTAAAGGAACAGAATAATTAACAGCTTCCAGAATGGCTTGCTTATCACCAACATTAAGATCTTTCTTCCATCCTGGCTCCAACTTGATCATAATAAGTCAGTTGGCGCAAAACAACATATATCCTGCAAAGAGCAGGAATCACATCACCAACCCGTTGGTGAATTTCTGCCTTTCAGTTGCGACATCCAAAAAGGAAGGAGATTTAACTTGAAACATTATTTATATTTAGAAAAATAGGTATCTAATGCTGCTTGTGCTGCAGCTTGTTCTGCCTTCTTTAGTGTAGTTCCTAATCCATAACTTCGAAACCCATCACCCCAAGATACAGAGACTTTGAAAGTAATAGTTTCTTCTTTAGATGGAAAACTATCCATTAAAGAGTAGAAAGCCCTTGCCTTGTACTTCTGACCAACCAATGTATTAAGTTTAGTTTTGTAATCAAAGTAAAAGTCTAACTCCCCTTTTAAAAAATAACTTCATAAAGAAGATAAGACTATCTTTTTAGCCCTTTCAAAACCAAACTCACAGTAAACAGCTCCAATAAAAGCTTCATATACATCTTCAATTATTGAATCACTAATAACGCAGCAGGAATTCCCTACTCTTATATAACTTTGGAAATCGAGCTTTCTTCCTACATACGCCAGGGAAGATCCACTTACAATTTGGTCTTTTGAAGTAGAAATAGTCCCCAAACTTATATCTTTTTTAAAGAGTTCGGAAGCTATTGCTAACCCTATAACGCTATCTCCTAAAAACTCCAACTTCTCGTAATCTCCTTTAAAATTTGGATTACACCCTTTATATGAGGAATGTGTAAAGGCTTTAATAAATAAATTTTTGTCTTTTATGGAAAGCCCGAAACTTTTATTTAAAAACTCCTCTAAAGATAACTTCGATTCCAATATCCTAATATTTTAAATACAAGTTGCAGTTAGTAGACAGGACACGACTTTGAATAGAAAATACTAGAGAGAAGTATTCAGCTTTTGAAAAGCCCACATCAATAAGAGAAAGAGATTTCTTTTTATTAATAATAGGTTGTTTATCCAAAGAGATAATCGAATTTATTATTGCATGCTTTGTAGGGAAAAATAGTCAGGGTATAAGTAAATTATTTACCTTCCACCCATTAACTGACGATTTATTCTGAATAATTGCTCTTAAAGTGGTTTTAGGGGGGGCCACTTTAGCCTACTTCTACTTCCAATATTCTCATCTCTTTGATATATGGTATCCTCTAATCTTTTGACTATTTGTAGTTAAAAGATCTCTGGTTGTAGAGTTTCAAGGTTTTGGTGGACTTTGAAAAAACTTCGCCCATCTATTTGGTCTATTTGAGATTGTAATAACCCTAATATTTTTCTTTCATATAGATCCCACCACTATACACTCCATAAAGAGAATTATTTATGACCATAGAGAATTTGAAAACATCGGTGGAAATTACTTCCTTAGGGAGAATAGTGAAATTTCTTGGAAGAAGGTTAGAAGTTTTCTGATCAACGTAGCATGTCTAACAATATGGTTTTTCATAGCCTGAGCATTAGTTCATGCCTTAATTATGTCTTTGATAGGCTCTAGTTCTCGTGAAAAGAGTAGAAATCAAGAAAGTCTAGAAACACATATAGAACAGGGTGGTATAAGGATATTTGAATTATTCATAATGACTGTATTTATAGCTCCTATTATGGAAGAGGCTATATTCAGGAAGTATGTAATGATTTCTGGAGGTATGACTAAGAAAACTATATTAATCAGTGCTTTTTTATTCGGATTAGTACATCTAAGAAATGAAGGGGCAATTACTGTACTAGGATATTTTATTCCGGGATTGATGTTTGCAACTGTCTATTGAACATCTGGAAATATATGAAGCTCCATACTGATGCATAGCATTTGAAATGCTTTTGCCTTTACAGCTATTTTATTTAAGTAAAATCCTCCAAATCTTCTGATTCTTCTTGTTCAAAATTCTTAGCAAAATAAATAACTCTCTCCTTATTCTCAAGCTTAAACAAATTCACTCCAGAAGTGCTTCTACCTTGAACACTAATATCTGAAACCCTGAATCTATTCTGACGATTTTGGTTAGTTAGCAATAAGATCTCATCGTTTTCTCTCACGATAGTACATGCCAATACTTTACCGGTCTTCTCTGTAGTCTTCTGCGCTATTAACCCCACCTTCTTACCCCTCTTCACAAGAGAATATTCAGACACCGGTGTTAACTTTCCTTTTCCTAACTCACTAATGGACAGAACATAATCTCCTTCATAAGTGGAGGAGGCGGAAATAAGTTCTCCAGATCCTACATTAATCCCAAATACTCCGGAAGCAATTCTTGATGACGGTCTAATTTCTGAAGCTAAAAACTTAACCATTCTTCCTGAATCGGAAGCCAAACATACGTGCGAATCATCTTCCAATGTAATAACAAATTTCAAAGAATCCCCCTCTCTAAGGGTTATGGCGGCTTTTCCATTCTTATTAATTCTCTCAAATAGAGACATAGAACAACGTTTAACTAAACCTTTGCTAGTTGCAAATAAAAGATATTTATTATCCCCATAACTTCCCTCTGGCAGGGCGATAATGGTAACTATCTTCTCGCCCTTGGATAATCCTGGAAGAACGTTGTATGTAATAGTTGCCTTATTTTTTCCTTCCCGAAGATTCATCTCATATGCCTTTTTCTTGTAAACCTTTCCAGAATCAGAAAAAAATAAAACATCATCCTTACCGTGACAAATTAGGAACATTTTGGGTTTGTCATCCTTATAGTGGAAGGCTCCTTCTTTTCCACTACCTCCCCTCTTATGAAGTTTGTAAGTAGATAGCGGCCTTTGGGAAAGATAGCCCCTATGACTAAGAGAAATAACGGTTTTTTGGAAATGAAATAGCTCACAATAATCAATCGCACCAGAGGCTTCTATATTGACTCTAGTTCTCCTGTCATCCCCAAACTTATCTCTTAATTCAACTAACTTTTCAGAGAACACCTCTCTCAACTTATCGTCACTATTTAAAATGCTCTCTTTAAAGGCAGATAAATCTGTCTTTGTAACTAACTCTTCTTGTAACTTGCTTATGGATATCTTCTTTAAGCTACCTACAGTAATTCTAAAAATGTCATCAAGTTGCTCATCACTCAGGGAATATCTATCCCTTAAATCCTCTTCTGGATTATCGGAAGTATTAATTAGCTTAATGGCCTCCAAGATGTCGTTTGAGATCTTCAAACGACCCTCCAATATATGAATACGTTTCTTCAAAACTGACAATTGAAAAATGGTGCGGCGACGCAACATTTCCAACTGATGATCCAAGTAAAGTTTCAGAAGTTGAAGAAGAGAAATTCTTTCGGGCTTACCATTAACTAAAACTGTGAGGTTTACAGAGTAAGACGTTTGTAATTGTGTAAATTTGTAAAGATTATTTATAATGACCGAAGCAGGCACATTATTCCTACACTCGATAACCAACCTAATTCCCTCTAAGTTAGACTCATCTCTAATTTCAACTATATTATCTGCCAATAGAGGAACTAAAACCTTCCCCGTTTTAGAAGGCTTAATCAAGTTAACTATTCCTTCGATAATCTTAGTTTTCTTAACTCCGTAAGGGATTTCTTTAATAATCAGTAAATTCTTCTTTGAATGCTCTTCAACCTCTATCTTAGATCTCAAGATAAATTTCCCGGAACCAGTTAAGAAATAATCTTTAACTCCAGAATATCTAAAAATCTCCCCTCCAGTCGGAAAATCCGGACCGGTTATGTGTTGAAGTAAATCTAGATCAGAAAGATTAGGATTCTTAACTAAATCTAAAGCAGCATTAAGAACCTCCCGTATATTGTGGGGGGGGATATTAGTAGCTAACCCTACAGCAATTCCTGTACTCCCATTAATAAGTAAGTTAGGAACTACAGTTGGAAGAATAACTGGTTCTTTCTTGCTTTGATCATAGTTATCCATAAAGTCCACACACTCTTCATCAATTCCATCCAAGAAATACTCTCCTAACTTACTCAATCGAGCCTCAGTGTAACGCATAGCGGCAGGAGAATCTCCATCAATAGATCCAAAGTTACCTTGACCCTCTATTAAGGGATATCGCAAGCTAAAATCTTGAGCCATTCGCACTAAAGCTTCATAAATAGAAAAGTCACCGTGAGGGTGATAGGACCCCATCACAGTACCGACTAAAGCCGCAGATTTTTTAAACTTAGCACTATTAAGTAACTTCTCTTGATAGGCGGAATAAATAATCCTTCTGTGAACCGGTTTAAGACCATCTTTTAAGTCCGGCAAAGCTCTTGCCGTAATAACGGACATAGCATAATCTAAAAAGGATTGTTCAACCTCGGAAGAAAGGCTTTTGTCAAAGATAGTGTCTTTCTCTAGGGACTTTACTATCTTCTCTATGGTCTTTTGTCTAGAAGATGATGACATTAAATATCTAAATTCCTAATGTTGGAATAATTAGCCAAAATAAACTCAGTTCTCGGGTGAACTTTCTTACCCATTAAATCATCAAAAATTCCGGTAACTTGTTCCATATCTTCAACAGTAACCTTACAAATAATACGTTCTTCAGGATTCATAGTTGTTTGTCATAACTGCTCTGGAGACATCTCCCCCAAACCTTTAAACCTACTAATCTCTCAAGATTTAGATTTCCCTTTATCCGCCATAAACTCATCTTTTTTCTTATCATCAAATAAATAAACCACTTCCTTATTGGTAAAAGCCCTGTAAAGGGGTGGTTGAGCTATATAAACATGACCTTCTTCAATTAAAGGCCTCATGAATCGATATATAAAAGTTAAAAGAAGAATTCTAATATGGGAACCATCAACGTCCGCGTCAGTCATAATTATTACCTTGTTGTAACGTAACTTCTCTTTATCAAACTTATCTCCATAAGCACATCCTATTGAAGATATAAGACTCTTAATTTCCTCGTTTTCAACAATAGAGCTTGTATTTGTCTTCTTTCAAACATTCAATAGTTTACCTTTTATGGGAAGAATAGCTTGGTACTCTCTATTCCTAGCACTCTTAGCAGAGCCCCCGGCGGAGTCGCCCTCAACCACATATAGTTCAGAGAAATCAACACTTTTAGTTGTACAATCCGCCAATTTTCCGGCAAAAGACATAAATCCTTCCAGAGCAAGTTTCCTATCAGTCTGACGAGCCATTTCTACTTTCAGACGAAGATTTCTTTCTTGGTCAACTCTCTGCAGAATTGCTTTACATTGATCGGAATTCTCCTCTAAAAATCTACCAAATAACTCTTCTACCTTCTCTCGGATAAAGGACTTAATCTCTATATTACTTAAAACCTCCTTTGTCTGTCCTGAATATTCTGGATTGGAATAATTTAAAGAAACAATGGCCGTTAATCCAGCTAAGATGTCACTCTTAACAAGATCTATAGACTCCTTAATCAACTTAGCTTCCAAAGAACGCTCTCTAATGCAAGACAAAATACCATCCTTAAAGGACTCAAGATGAGTTCCTCCAGAAGCAGTATAAATATTGTTACAGAAGCTATAAACTATCGGGGAATCTCCCAATGTATACTGAAAAGCACAAGAAATAGAAATAGGATTCTGAATATCGGGAGATCTCCTGTTTTTAACTGTGCCATCTTCTTTCAAAAAAATGACATCATTAATAGCCTTTCGGGAGTTATTTAAATTCTTAACCCAATCACTAATTCCATCTTTAAAAAAGAACTCCTTTACTTCTTTAGAAATCTGATTATCGAATACGAATTTTCTACCTTTATTTAAGTAAGCCAAACGCTCTAATCTGGTTTCAATCAATCCAATATCGTAATCAGACTTATCAAAAATAGAAAAATCCGGCTTTCAAGTGACTCTAGTACCAGTTTTTTCCACAGGTACCTTCGAAACGAGAGTAGGTTCCTTATCTATCTTTCCACCATTTTTAAAACTTACAAAATGTTCCTCTCCATTTCTACAAACAGTAACTTCCATAAACTCAGATAGAGCATTTACACAAGTAGAACCTACTCCGTGAAGTCCACCAGAAGTCTTGTAAGAGTTATTGTCAAACTTACCCCCAGCGTGAAGAATAGTAAAAACTGTAATTAAATTAGAAATGTTAGTCTGTGGATTAATGCCGGTAGGAATTCCCCTACCATTGTCGTTAATACTAATTACGTGATCTGGTTTAAGAGTTAAAACAACCTCATTTGCATGTCCAGCCAATACCTCATCTACGGAGTTATCTAATACTTCTCAAATAAGATGATGTAAACCTTTAGAATCTGTAGACCCAATGTACATTCCGGGCCTTTCGCGAACGGCTTCTAAACCCTCTAGTACCTTTATAGAAGAGTCTGTGTAATTGCCTTTTTGACCCAAATCTTCGGGGTCATTCCCCGTACTTTCCAAGAAAAACTTAAACAAAATATTTTAAATTTTATCAGAGTTAACTTTTAGATTCTTCCCTCTTCTTTCATACCAGTCCTTTTGGAATACTAAAGAAAAGCAAAGAATCCTTTATTCCTTGGGTACCCAATCCTGAATCCTTTATTCCCAAGAAAGGAAGAATATCAGGAGACCTAGAAGGGGAGGTATTTATATTTATTCTTCCGAAATCTATATTTATTGCTAACCCGGCAGCGTCATCCAAGTTATTTGAAAAGATTGACGCCTGTAACCCATACTTAGAATTATTACAAAGTTCCACCACTTCTTCATCCTTTTCAAATTCTTTGATTACTATTATTGGGGCAAATAATTCTTCTTCAAAAACCTTCATGGAAGAATCAACATTTTCCAAAATTATCGGACTTACAAAATTTCCATTAACTCTCAATTCATTACCAACCACTTTTGCCCCTTTATCCAATGCATCCTTATAGAATTCCTCCATTTTAGAAACAGCCCCTTTATTAATTAACGGTTCATTAAGTGGAGGAAGAATAGATAACGCCGATTGCAACTTATCCATGAATTGAGAATAAATATCCTTATGTACAAATACCTTCTTAATAGCCGTGCATCGTTGTCCGGAAAAATCAAATGCTCCCTTAAGAATGCTAGGAATCACAATCTTTAAATCGGCATTTCTCAAAACTACAGCGGGATTATGACCCCCCATTTCCATCTGCTTAGGAATATGGGGAAGCTTGAGCATTAAACTTTTTCCAACCTTCGTACTACCAGTAAAAGAGAGAGCTTTTATATAAGAAGATCTAGTTAGGAATTCTCCGATGTCAGAACCTTTCCCAGTCACATAATTTAAGACTCCGGGAGTTATTAAATATCCATCTACAGACAAATCATTAAAGATCTTAGACACATATCAACCACATAAAGATCCCTGCAAAGCAGACTTATGTACAACCGTATTACCCATGAGAATTGCGGGAACCACTTTAGTAATCATCAAATTAATCGGATAGTTAAATGGGGAGATGGTAAGGGAAACTCCAATCGGTGTTCTTATATAAGTAGCTACGATATCCTTAGAAATTAGAACATTATTCTCATAACTATACTCATCGGGATGCTCCACCATATCGGAATAGGCATGTACAGACTCGACAATATAATCGGCTGATCTCATGATTTCCTCATGGGCATTAGCAACATCTTTTCCTGTTTCTCGATTTAAAATATTTTGAAGAATGGGAGCGTGCTCTCTTAACTTGGCAGCAAATTCCAAAAGGTATTTGGTTCTAAGTTTGTAATCTAAAAGTTTTCATTTACCAAATGCCAATTCGGCAGAAGAGAAAGCATCTGATATATGAGATTCTTGCATAGCTGGAACATAACCAATTATCTTCCCATCTATAGGACTATAAATAGGTATCTCTCTATCTAAAGAAACAGGATTTCCACCTATAAAACCCGTTGCCTTATACATGACTAAATAAATGATAAAAGTTCTCTCTATTTACAAAAGATTCAACGGAAAATATCTAAATCGTACTCCAGATAATGAACAAAGGGAAATACTATTTCCAGGATTTAACAGATTGGGGATGGAATTAAATGGTTGTTTTCTTAATGAACAAAATAGATCTGTGGTTTGTTGAGGTAAACAGGAAAGTAACTTTTTGGATCTGTTTGAAGAGAACAAGCAAATAGAAATATTATCAAAGATTTTGGAAACAGATCCCCCTCTATTCTTACTTAGTAATAATTTTCGTCATTCTGATCTTCTTCACAAATTAAATAAGGACCTTAACGGAAACCGTAGCGCCCTTATTTGCATGGGATACAGTACTCTTGAAATCTTTACTTTAATAGGAACTTGAATAGCAAAAACTTTTGCCAAATGAACTACAGTTCACGGGGTAGTTTTGAATGTATATGGAGAGGGAGTATTAATTACAGGGGAGGCGGGAGTAGGTAAATCGGAAGCTGCTGCAGAATTACTAAAAATGAATCATTTATTTTTGGGAGATGATGCCATAGACATAGCTCGAATTGGTAACACCATAGTGGCCAAAGCAAACCCCTTTAGTGAAGGATTTATGCATATTAGAGGTCTAGGTATTCTCAATATGAGGGAGATGTATGGTGGCATGAAAATGATAGATGAGACAAGGATTACTATGGTGGTGAATTTGAAAGACCAAAAAGATGAGAATAAGTTACACTTTGAAAATGTGGGAGAAGAAATTAATTATCGACCGTTATTGGAAGTGCCTCTTCCTTATTATGTAATACCCGTTACATCCGGTCGTAAAATAAGTGAAATAATCGAGTTGGCCGTAATAGATATGAAGTTAAAAAGAAAGGGGTATAGTGCAGCTCAAGAAATGAATAGAAAGTATAAGAAATTAATTGCAGCTAATCAGAAGTCTTCAAATGATCAAACCAAAATCCAATAACTTCTTCTAGATCAAATAAATAAAGGTCATCTATACATTCTCCAGTTCCTAAAAATTTAACCGGAATTCCAAATTTTTCCCTTATTGAAAATACAATTCCTCCCCTAGTTAAAGAATCCATCTTAGTTAAGATTATTCCACTTATTTCAGAATTATCTAAAAATTGTTGCGCTTGAAGAAGAGAAGACTGACCTATAGTAGAATCTAATACCAACAAACTTTCATGAGGAGAAGAAGGATCAAACTTCTTTATAGTCCTATGAACTTTATTCAATTCTTGAAGTAAGTTCTTATTATTATGTTGCCTTCCCGAAGTATCACAAATTACCAAGTCATAATCTGGATATTCACTTAACGCTCTATAAACAAGGGAAGAAGGATCTTCCATGGGCCGGCTTGGATTAACAATATTTATATTTAACTTCTCGGCTCATATATTTAACTGTTCTACCGCACCAGCCCTAAAGGTATCTCCAGCCACCAATAGAACCTTAAATTTTTTATTTTTAAAAAAATTAGCTAATTTAGCAATACTAGTAGTTTTTCCCACTCCATTGGAACCCACTACCAAAATTACATTTCTCCTCCCTTTTTGAATATTCAAAGAAGGAGTTTCCCACTTGTAAACCGATAAAAGTTCTTTCTTTATAGAATCAAATAAATTTCCATTTTTAGCGAAGGAAGAAGAAATAGATTTAGATAGGCATTCTGAAAGAGAATATCCAAAATCCAAACTAATCAAATTCTCCTCCAGTGATTGAGTAAACTCCTGATCTACCTTTTTTCTTTTTAAAAAATCTCCAAATATACTACTTAAAAAACCGGAACTCTTCTTTAAACTGGTTCCTAAACTCTTCTTGTTTTTCTCACTAAGAGTATCTAATAAAGTCTTTTTTTTCTTTTTAAAAAGAGACTTAATCAACTTCTTTTATTCTAGGAAAGAGATTCTCGGGCAGATCATTTATCTTTTTCTTTAAATAAAGCCTTTGCTGTTGTAAGTACTCTATACCAACCTTCTTAGAAGAAATATTCAAGATATCATATAACTTAGGAGCGGTATCTATCAAAATCGGATGCAGGAACCACGTTCCGATACACAAAAGCTTGTATATAAACACCATCAAAGTATCCAAAAGAAGATCCCCCTTCTCCAACTCTCAAGCTTTATTCTTTTCTATTAACTTCCCTGCAGATCTAAATATTTCAAAGATCTTCTCTACTATGGGAGAAATTGTATTATTAAGAATCTCCTTTTCATAACCACTATTCAAGAATTCATCCAACTCTATATTAAGTTGATCTATTTCTATAAAACTTTCAGGATCTCAAGCACTAGGAAGAGTATTCTCATATTTTCTACCCATTATTCCATAAAACCTAGAGATCAAATTACCATAAGTATTCACTAAATATGAGTTGTAAACACTAAAGATATCATCGACATTAACATTTGCATCTCCAAGAATATTTATCCTTGCCAAATAGAATCTTAATCCTTCTCTAGGCATCAAACTCAAGATCTCTTTAGGGTCAATAACGTTCTTCTTAGATTTAGACATCTTCTCGTTATTCATAAGTAATCAACCATGAACAAGAAGATTGTCAAACAATCTAACTTTCAAATTCTTAAGCATGATAGGCCAATAAATGGCATGAAATCTACAAACCTCTTTGCCAATAATTTGAATAACTCTACATTTAGGACTCTCTCAATAATTCTTAAAAGTAGTTGTATTGGTTCTCCCGTAATTACCGAAATTTAAAGCAGTCAAATAGGCCACTAAAGCATCAAACCAAACATAGATTGTATGATCCTCATCTTCTGGTACTTTTATACCTCAATCAAGCCCTTCCCTAGTTATGGATAAATCATCTAGATCATTTATAAAGTTATTCATCAACTCCGTTTTGTACTTATCAGGGTAAATTAAATCTTTATTGGCTTCAAACTCACGTCTAAGTCAATTTCTAAAGGAAGTAACTCTTAAAAAATAAGTCTTCTCTGCTCTTAAAATCAAGGGATGACCAATAGGACAGGTAGATTTCTTACCAATAAAACGATCTGAAAAGCTTTCCTCACATGAAGTACAGTATCACCCCCTCCATTCATCTATAAAAATCTGGTTGTCGCTTAAAAGTTGAAGAAAAACCTGCTTAACTAAAGCTCTATGAGCGTGATCGCTAGTCCTGACAAATCGATCATATTTAATACCTAAAACCTCTCACAGGTTTTTGAAATGAATAACGTTGGATTCGACAAATCTCTCAACAGGAATTTGGGCAGCATCTGCCGCAGCCAACATTTTCTCTCCGTGTTCATCGGTACCAACAACCAAATAACCTCCATAACCCAATTGTTTGTAACTAAGTTTTAGAACGTCCGCAAGAACTACTGTAAAAGCATGCCCCAAGTGAGGCTTGTCTGAAGGATAAAAAAGAGGGGTGGTAATATAAACTGACCTATCTTTCGCCATACCCAAATGTCTCTAGTAAAAAACCCCTTCAAGGGGCTTACATATCTTTTATTATTTAAGTAAGATTTTAGGCTTATGTTCAAACTTATTTCACTTAAAAATAAATTCTCTGATTATGAGCCTTTTGTCTCAAAAGAGATAATGGAGTTGCACTATTCTAGCCATTATGTGGGTTATCTTAACAACTTAAACAAGGCATTGGAGAAGTATCCTGAGTTTTTCAAACAAAGTGTGAATGAGATTTTAAGTTCCATAGATTCTGTTCCCGAAGACATCCGGTCTACCGTTAGAAACATGGGTGGGGGTGTTTCTAATCATGAATTACTGTGAGAAATACTTTCTACCAAAGAAACTAGTGTAGTCGACGGACGTTTTCGGGATGATGTTAAGAAGGTATTTTCATCTTGAGATGAATTTGTGAGGCAGTTTCAAAAAACGGTAACGTCTTCTTTTGGTTCTGGATGAGTTTGGCTTGTCCTTGATAAGAACAAAAAATTAAAGATAGTATTTACTCAAAATCAAGATTCTCCTTATATGTATGGAGAAATTCCTGTATTTGGGGTAGACATATGAGAACATGCTTACTACCTGCAACATCAAAACGGAAAATTGGCTTATTTTCAAGAGATTTGAAAAATATTGGATTGACAGGTTATAGAAAATAGGTATTTGTCACTAATTAAGTAAGGAAAATTTTCTTTTTTATACCTTCAAATAGTTCCTTATCTTCTTTAATAAGTTTTCTTAAGTGTGGTAATCCTTGAGATATATTCTTTCCTTCATATTCAAATCAAGAGCCTTTTCTTACTATCACTTGCTTAGATAAACACTCTTGAATTACTTCATGATAAACATCAAATCCTCTATCAAAATATAGCGCCATATTTGCTATAGACATTGGAGCCCCATATTTATTCTTAATTACTATTCCTTTTGTTGCAAATCCTATAGTAGTATTGGAGGAATCCTTAATAGCTTCACATCTCTTTATCTCCACGCGAACAGAGGCGGCATATTTAAGAGCTCTTCCGCCCGTGGTAGTGATAGACGGAATATAACTATTTCCTATTTTTTCTCGAATTTGATTAATAAAGATGATGGTTGTCTTAGTTCCAATTAATTTAGACTGAATAATTCTTAATCCCTTACTCATCAATCGGGCATGCAAACCCATAGTTTGATCTTGAAAGTTACTTTCAAATTCCAAAGAAGGAACGAGGGCCGCTACAGAATCAACTACTATTAAATCGACATTCTTGGTCTCTATAAGTTTAAAAATCAACTCTATTGCCTCTTCACCACTATTGGGATATGCAACCAAAAGTTTGCTGGCATCAACACCAATCTTCTTAGCTCACTCCGGATTTAAGGTATTTTCTAAATCTATATAAACTACCCTCTGACTCACTTTTTGCGCCTCTAAAACTGAATGTAACGCTAAAGTAGATTTTCCAGAAGAATCAGCCCCAAATATCTCTATTATTTTCCCTTTTGGCCACCCACCAATCCCTAATGCTCTATTAAGTGCATATGAACCTGTAGAAATAACTTCAATATTCGTACTCTTGGCGAAGTTCTTATTCCAAACTTGAACACCCAAATCATCCAAGCTGGGGAACGATATTTTAGAATTTAAGGTTTTAGACATCACGAATTAGTTAACAATTCCTTAATTAGAAAAACATGCAGTGTGGGCATAATAAAAGAGGATTATTTGTGGTTTTTGAAGGAATAGATGGATCCGGGAAGACAACTCTAATAAAGGCTTTAAAGAGTAGTAAAAGAATCTCAGAAGTATACAGAGAAGTCTTATTTACCTATGAACCTGGAGGCAAAAATAATACATTCGGAAATAAAATCCGAGATCTTATCCTTAAAGAGGGAGATTCTTTAAACGAAAAAACTCAAGCTTTACTTTTCTTAGCCTCTAGATCAGAACACCTGGAAAAGATAATACAACCGGCACTGGATAGAGAAGCTCTAATAATTTGTGATAGATACTATCTATCTACCTTGGTATATCAAGGAAAGGGGGATTTAGATAGGATTAACTGAATACGCAAAAATCAAGATTTCATCACTTTTAGAAAACCGGATATTACTTTCTTTTTAAACTTATCTTGGGAGGAATACTTAAATAGATACAAGAATAAAGTAAAGTCTAAAGAAAATAATTGGATGGATAAGTTAATTCATGACGATTACCTTAGAATGTGTAAATCCTATGAAACCGCAATGAGGGAAGATGTATCAGGAAGATTAATTCTGCTGGATGGTGGAGATACTACAGATAATCTAGTCAAAAGGATTGAGGACGTATTAATTAAAGAAACATATGACAGACAGTCTTAAGTGAGATCTAGAGAAGATACTAGAGGGTTCTACTATAGAAGGATTAAAGGAAGAGTACTTTAGACAAAACCAAGAAATATCGGATCTTTACGATCTAGACATATTCACGGATAAAGAAAAATTAATAAAGTTTCACAAATTAAGCCTCCGAAACACAATTACTTCCAATAGATTATTTAATTATCTATCCAATAAACATAATGAGGATTTGTCTAATAATGAATGATTTAACCTCATGCAGGAAATTCAAATGAAGTCCATACCCTTCATACAGAAATTATCAGATTTCTCGGATAGGGTTATCAAGAATAAAGAAAAGATATTAGAGTTTCTACAAGATCCGAATCTATCGGAACATAGGAAGTCTTATGAAGATATATTCAGATACGAAAAACACGAATTACCTCCAATAATTAAGAAATTCTTAGCCACTTATTCTCCTTTAGCCTCCTCGTTTAACTCAGTATTTACTCTCCTAATTGATAAGGAGATGCGCGTGAAACCAGCTAAAGATTCCACAGGAAAATCGCATATTATTTCAAACTATTCTGAATTCATAAAAACACAAACTGATCCAGATAGGATCCTAAGAAAGAATGCCTATATTAACTGATACGAGGCAATTAATAACTCTAGAGAAAGTCTGGCTAGATTGCTCTACTACAATTTTTTGGAGTTAAATATAGATGCTCAGAATAGAAATTTTTCTGAAGGATATTATGAAGCTAGCGTCTTTTCAGATGAGCTTCCCGTCTCTTTTGTTCCTAAAATTTATAATCAAGTCGAGAAGTTCAAAAAGCATTGAAAAGCTTATTCTAAGATTCAGAAACAGCTTCTAAAAAAAGAGTACTCATTAAAGGGATTAAAGCCTTGAGATATGAGAATGCCTGTATTGAAGAAAGATAATTCATCAATATCCATAGAAGAGGCCAAGACTTTAGCACAAGAGTCATTGAAAATATTGGGAGAGGAATATTCCAAAAATCTCTTCTTGGCTTTATCAGGTGGTTGGATAGATTGGGAGGTTAGAAAAAATAAACTAAGCGGAGCTTATTGCATTGGAGGATGTTATGGATTGGAAAATAAATATATCCTTCTTAATTACAATCACAAAATAGATGACGTTTACACCTTAGTTCATGAATTAGGTCATGCTATGCATGCTGTTGAATTTTGTAAACATCAAACTTATTATGCAAGTTCTTCAATTTTTCTAGCAGAGATACCTTCAACTTTAAATGAACTACTTCTAAGCTTTTACCTATTAGACAAATATAAAAAGGATCCTAAAAAGAAATTGGAAATATACGACAATTTGATCTCCAACTTCTTCGGAACTACCATTAGCCAAATAATATTTAGCGAATGGGAGTATGACGTAAACAAAATAATCCTTAAAGGTGGGGTATTAGATGCAGATTTAGGAGAAAAAATATTTGTAGAAAAGCAAGAGAAATTTTACGGAAAGAAAAAGAAAATTTCCCCTTTAAAAAAGAAAAGCCTCACATCTATCTTCACTGTTCCGCATTTCTATAGTGGTGAATTTTATGTTTACAAATATGCAATTGGACAAGTTGTATCCCTTTTAATAGCCGATAGTATACAGAAAGATCCTCGATACATTGATAAGTACTTTAAGTTCTTGAGAGTCGGGTGTTCTCTATCCAATCTAGAAGCTATTAGATTATTAGAAATAGATCTAGAAAGCGATAGAGGTTGGAAAAGGGTTGGAAATATAGTTTCTAATTGAATTTCGGAATACTCTTTACTCGCTAATTCAATTTAATGAAGGATCTTAGATCCAGAATTAAGGTTTTTTTATCAAAAAAATACCCAAATATACAGATAGAGGAAAAGGGAGATTTTCTACACTTTTCGGAAATCGGAAAAAGTTATGAGGATATAGGAGAATCTTTGAAGAATGAATTTCCTTCCATTTTTTTTAATTTAAAGCCTAACAAAAATGGATTTCTCATGGAGTGAGAAGACTCAAAAAAGCGTGAGGTTCATGAGAAAGATCACAGAGGAATAGGAAAGAATTTAAAAATATTTGATTTTGATCCTCTGATTGGGGCCGGGATGCCCATTTGATTAGAGAAAGGGTATTTAATTAAGGAAGAAATAAAGAACTACATAAACAGGATTCAAAGAAATAACGGAATAACCATAGTATCTACTCCTGAATTAGGAAAAAAAGAGCTTTACCAAACTTCAGGGCACTGGGATCACTATCAAGAAAATATGTTTCCCTCTCTATCTTTGGAAGGTGAAGGGGAATATATACTAAGGCCCATGACATGCCCCCATCACATAATCCTTTATAAGAAACAGAAACGACACGAAAAACAACTACCTATAGCTTTTGGAGAGAATGCCAGACTTCATCGATATGAATATTCCGGAGGATTATTTGGTCTAGAACGAACTAGATGCATGGAACTAATAGATACCCACCTATTTTGCGCGAAAGGCCAGATATTTGAATCTCTTAATAAGGTATTCAGAATTATCCAAGATATGAAGGAGGCTTTTGAAATAGAGTATCACTCTATAGTCTTATCTCTGAGGGATGTAAAGAATAAGGATAAATTCTTTAATGATGAGAATCTGTGAAATTTATCGGAGAACTCCCTTAAGGAGTTCCTAAATAATAAAAAAATTGAATATGTCGAAGGAATAGGAGATGCCGCCTTCTACGGTCCGAAGATAGACTTTCAAATAAAGACATATGCGGGTAAGATAATTACCATTTCTACGATACAACTAGATTTCTCTCTTCCTAAAAAATTTGAATTGAAATATACGGGGTGTGATGAGAAAGATTATGAACCTATCATGATACATGTTGGAATAATTGGAACTTTAGAACGTTTTATAGCTTATCTTTTGGAAAGAAATAACGGTTGATTACCTTTCTGATTAAGTCCCATTCAAATTACTTTAATTCCTGTTAATAAAGATAGTCATCTAGATAGTGTTAAGAAATTAGAGAATTTCTATAAATCCAAGAACATTAGAGTGGAAGTAGATCAAAGCGACTTATCTCTGGGGAAGAAGATAGCTAAGGCCATAGAAAAACGGTCCTTTGGATTCATGATAGTTGGAGATAAAGAAGCTCAAGAGTTAAATATTTCAGATCCCAAACATTTAAATAAGATTGCTAAGATGGGTTGAGAATCTCAAATGTCTAGAATTACTAAATCTAGAAATAAGGAATTAAATAGAAAAGTAAGTGAAGAGAAGTATCCAAAAGATCATATAGACTTCCTACGGTGGGCATATGAAAAGTAGTTCCCACTATGACAAGAAAGTAATTATTCTAGATCTAGACTTACTGGAAATAGGAAATTACAACTTAGATGACTTTCTTTATGCCAAAAAAGCAATAAATGAACTATCTGCTAATCAAAGCCTCCTCCTATTAACTCAGAATACTTGTAAAGATTCTCAAAAGATACTAGATAGTTTAGGAATCAGAAGTGGTTACCTGATAGCGGAATCGGGAGCAGTAGCTAAGAATATTTCCAATAAGAAGATAATCCTAGAAGAATTCTTAAATAAAGAAATATCTTTACAAATAGCCTATAGTTGTATCTGGAGGGGTTTAAATTTCTCTATAAATACCAAGGAGAATCATACCCATCCATACATAGTAAGTGACTGGATTATTAGAAGATATAAGTCCGATTTAAGTAGACTTTGAGAGGTTAACAGGAATTCACTGCTTAATATAGAAAATATTAAGAAATGTATAGAAAGTAATCAGATCTACAATTTTGAAATTTACTTTTGGGAAAAAGATGAGATTTCTAGACGAAAAAGAATGAAAGAATTTACGGAGCTTATCTCTTCCGTTTCAAAGATAAATTACCAGGTAAAGGGATCCACCCTTTACATCTTTTCCGACCAAATAGATAAGTTTCTAGCGGTTAAAAAGATTTGCGAAATGATTAATTTAAACTTTCGATCTGATGGACTATATCTTGGTGTCCACCAATACACTAAGAACGTTAGCTCAAACTCCTACTTCTCTGCTTTAACTAGACAAGTTATAGATAATAGATTAGAAGAAAGTGACGCAACATTCATACCCATAGAAACCCTTGCTAAAAACTCCATATCTTGACTCGATTGAATTTACAGTAATTTACATTTGTGAGCCGGAGAACACCATAGTGAACATTTAGAATCTTTGCTTTCCAAAGCAAAAGTATCTTGAGTTACAACTCACGATATTCATGCTATCAAAACAGGAATCGCAAAATATCTCTATATTGATCTAGATACAAAAGAGATATTTGGAGGAATTTCCAATTCTGAAAAAATTCTAAACTTTATTCTTAGGAGAAACTTTTATAATAGAAATCTTCTGACTGTAGGGTTTTGGCGAAGACATACGTCTGTTGTATTAAAATTCTTGGAAGCATTTTCTAAGATTTAGATGGAAAATAAATTTAAAGAGGGTTCTCATCCGTATCAAGTTATTGAACTTTCTAAGCGAATAGAAAAACTTACAAGTCATCTTAAGAAATACAGAAAGGATAACGTTTCTAAGCTTTCTCTATTTAAGCTTGTATCCAAGAGAAAGAGATTCCTTAAATATATAAAAAACAAAGATTTTGCAACTTACCAAGAGTTGATTTCCAAGAAATAGGGCATAGTTTGTCGCTTAAGCTTTACGATTCCTTAGAGCAAAAGTTAAAGGTTTTACCAAAGAATCCCAAGATATATTTATGTGGCCCTACTGTGTACGATTACGTACACATAGGGAATGTAGCTCCACTCATAATTTTTGATTTCTTAATTAGATATCTAGAATACAAAAAGGAAAATTATCTTTACATACATAACATCACCGACATAGACGACAAAATCATAAATAAAGCTAAAGAACTGAATCTTAAAGAGGAGGAGATTTCTAATAAATTCACAGATCACTATTTTTGGGTAATGGATGAACTAAATGTAATTAAACCCACCTTAATGCCAAAAGTAAGCGATCACATTGAAGATATTCAAAGAGACATATCTTCTCTATTGGAATATGAATTTGCCTATTTTAAAGACAAAGATATTGTTATGGATATAGGAAAAATAAAGAATTATGGATGTTTATCAAAACAAAATTTGAACATGCTTAAATCTAATGAAAACTTTTGTCTTTGAAAATATATGGAGAGCGGAAAGACGTGAAGTAGTCCTTGGGGGAATGGAAGACCCGGATGACATAGTGAATGTTTTTCTTTCATAAATAAATATTCCAAAGGTGGGGTTGATTTACATGGTGGGGGAATAGATCTTAAATTTCCCCACCACGAGAATGAAAATGCTCACTCTGAGGCGCTATATTCAAAGTCTTTATCTCAAATATGAATGTATATTGGACATTTACAAACTCAAGATGGAAAAATATCCAAGTCCACCAATAAAAGGTTTTTGGTTAAGGATCTTCTAAAGAAACACTCAGCTAATTCCCTTCGATATTTATTCTTAACTAGCAAATATAGTCTTCCTTTATTAGTAGATGAAAACAGGATTGAAGAAGTGGAAAAGGAATTTGATAGTTATCTATTAGCAATAAATCAAGCTAAGACTTATCTCTACTTAAATGGGGGGGCGATTAATTCAAAACATGATTTAGATAGTGAGTTCTTAAATATCTTCGAAAATGATTTAAATTTGCCGGAAGTACTCACCTGACTTCAAAAATTAAAGAAGGAAATTTTAACCGGAATCAAAGAAAAGAAAGTGGAAGTAGTTTCTAAAGGGGGATCGAGAATAATAAGACATTTAGAATTTCTAGGTTTCAAAATAGAGAATGAGCATACTATTGAGAATGTGGCATTAATAGATGAGTGAAGGAATTCTCTAATCAATAGAGATTATTCAAAGGCAGATGAAATTAGAGAAATTCTTAAAAGGAGGAGAATTCTGTAATGGGTGAATTTCTCATTCTTAAGGGTAGAAAGGGAATTCAAGATTTAATAAATAATCAAAAGTTAAAACATTTAATTGAAGAGGTTCATCTTTCTAAAACTCAAATTCAGACAATAGATTTATGCATTAAGAATGGCGTTCGTTATCAAATAAAGGAGAAGTCTTATTTTTGAAAATTTGAAACTAAGAAGAAATATAAATACGTAGTAGCCTTCATTCGGAAGAAGAAAGACTTAGACCTGGATTCTTTAATAAAGATTTGTTCTTCTAGAGAAAGAAGCTTGATCTTAATACTAGATCACCTTCAAGATCCATTTAATGTTGGTGCAATTCTAAGAACTTGTTGTGCCTTTGGGGTGGATGGAGTCATACTTTCTAAAAATAAGTCTGCCCCTTTAAATCACGAAGTAACTTTAAAGTCTTCTCAAGGATATTCTTTGAATATCAATACTGTAGAAGTATCTAATTTAAATAATGCCGTTACTAAGTTAAAAAACAGAGGATACTGAATTTATTCAACGGAAATCGGGCATAACACTAAGAGTTTTAAGGAAGTGGAATATTCCAATAAGTGTGTGCTAATTATGGGATCTGAGGGAAAGGGAGTATCTAAGATGTTGAGAGATAATTCGGATGTGAAGGTACATATCCCTATGAAAAATAATGTAAATTCCTTAAATGTATCTGTAGCTGCTGGAATTATTATTTCCGAAATTACTTCTCGATAACCTAATTAAGTTATCCCTTAATCTTTGCTTGTTATATCTTTGCAACAATCGTTATTAGGTATTAAATGCAACACTTCCAAACTACCCACGTTATCCGCAATATATTGAACTAACTTCTTTTTATCGGGATCATTTGTTATAGTCGTAACCGAGTACAACAAATTAAACTGCCTTTTCCAAGAATAATTATTGTCAGGTGTTTTAAAACTACTCTTTTTTAAAGATACTTCCTGTCCATTATGTTTGAACTTAGCAACCTTTAACCTCAACTTCCTAATCATGCTTCAATTAGTAAAAACGAAAGAACTGGGAAGATATATCATCGATCCTTCTTTTAAATTTTTAACAAAGTGTCCAAAAGCCAAAGCGTTCGATTCTGGAGCGTAAAATAAGGTTTTTACCTCATTTCCATAACTTGGACTTTTTACTTTTTGAAGTCACGCTTCCTCTTTTGCTTTATCTTTTGTTAAAAGAGGATTATTAACAAAAGCCGTTGCAGTACCAGATTTGGTTGGTCCCGAACTTCTCACTCAAGCCCTAATTTCGACTTTACACCTAGGATTGTTATTTCCGTCATTCAATAAATCGGAAAAATGAAATCCCTTCATATTGGGATGTTTATGCCCCGAAAATACAGAATAAAAAGTATTAATATTGCTTTCAGAGATAACTAAAGGCTCATGACAACCTTTTGGAGGTTTATAGACAACCGTCATAAGTTCTGTTGCCAAAGTAAGAGTTTTTATCCCTTTAGAGTTTCACTGCCCCTTATACTTCCCATCTTTAAATTCAGAAATATCATGAGATACTAGGGCAAAATCCGTCTTTCCAGCAAGAACCTTCTCTAATCCTCCACTAGAACCAATAGTCTGGATATTTATTCCAATATTCTCGGTAGCACCATATGAAAATAGAAGTAAATCCATGGCACCCTTCATGGATGCACTTCCTTCGAAACTATAAACTCTTAACCCCTCCTTATATCCATAAGTACTATAAACCATAGAGGTGGGAAGAAATCCCACCCCTGATCAAACACAAACGCTTCTTATCGTCGGAAAAGAAGACAAAACCTATCCCTACTTTAAATTGCTTTTAACTGGCAACTTCCCATTTAAAGAGGTTACCGGTGATGAAATCACCAAACTATTGGAATCTATTCTCTTCGCGAATTCCTTAAGTGTTTTTAATTCAAGGGCAAAACACGTCACTTCAAAAATCATTTGCTTCCGCAAAAAGTATCCCCCAGTAGCTGTATGAATAGTGAAACTATGGGGAAAATTAGAAGATAGAAGAACTTCTCTGAATTGTAAAAACTTATTTGTAAATATTCGAACATTTATCAATTTCAGGTGTGGATAAAAGATTCCAAACAGAATCTTTTTAGTGAATGCTGCAATCATTGTAGAGACAAAGACTGGACCCACAAAGTTAGCAGCCAATAACTTAGAGGTGGATGGATTTAAGGAAATATCGCTGCATGACTGATGTGTTTTTAAATGATCTGCATATGGTACATAAGTTCCTATTATGTAGGAGATAAAGGTAACTATTATTCCAAAATACAGAAAAGCATTATTTGTAGAATTCATCCTCTTTTTTGAGAAATAGAAAATTATTCAATCAATTCCTCCACTAGAACCTCCTAAAGAATAAATAATTAAGGAAGTTAGAGTATTTAGAAGGCCAAATACCAATCCATAAAAAAATATAAGAACAACTTTAGAACTATCATTTAGCAAGTAATTATTGTTGGAAGGTTGACGAGACGTAAAGAAGTATTGTCATTGCAATATATTTATCTTTTTTTCCGTAAGACAAGTGTTGAAAGTTCTAGGATCCGAGAAAATATAGAAATCTTTCAATCCTAAAGAGGTTGGTAAGGAAGATAGGATTATCGATGTGATAGTTGATACAGATATAAAGGCAATGGATAAGAGTGTGAAATTGGGACCAATATTTCTATATCCAAATACCGCTAAAAAGATATTGAATAATAGAATAGTACCCCAAAATAGAAATGTGTAGACAGCTTCATGTGGAATATTATTTTTCTTTAGGAAGTAAGAAACACATCTAGCGGTAGCTTGAAAAAAAGAATTAATTCCTAAGCTATATAATCCTGTTCTCTCAAGAAGAAAGAAGTTACATATTCCGCTAAAAATAGCTACCAGAATTACTATCCCTAATTTGCACGAAAACCTCTCTATATCAAATAAAAATTGAAGTCTTGTGGCTCCTATAGAAAGAGGGGTAGTTACACGTTTCTTAGGATTTAAATTTAATAAGGAATCTCGGAATATGTTGGAATTGTTATTATCTTTAAACATCTCTAATAAATATCCAATTTTCAAAAAATGTTAATAAAATAAATTGTATTTGGCCACATAGCTCAGTGATTAGAGCAACCGGCTGTTAACCGGTAGGTCGTAGGTTTGAATCCTTCTGTGGCCGCCAATTTTTTGGTCTGTTGGTGAAGTGAACGAACACACATGCCTTTCACGCATGCATTCACGGGTTTGAATCCCGTACAGATCGCCATTGGGATTGTTAGCTCAGATGGGAGAGCATCTGCCTTACAAGCAGGAGGTCAGGGGTTCAAGTCCCTTACAATCCACCATGCCGCTGTAGCTTAGCTGGTAGAGCAACCGCCTTGTAAGCGGTAGGTCGTAGGTTCGAATCCTATTAGCGGCACCATTTTTAAGCACTCGTGGCGGAACTGGCAGACGCGCTAGACTTAGGATCTAGTATCTTTCGATGTGTGGGTTCGATTCCCTCCGAGTGCACCACATTACTAATTAGCCAGCTTATATAGTCCTTTGGACTTATCAAACTGGAATTCCACGTTTCCGGTTGGGCCATGCCTATTCTTAGCTATTTTCAGAATAGTCTTAGGGAAGCTACCCTCATCTTCTTTCTTATCTTCATATATAAACATAACTATATCCGCGTCTTGTTCAATAGATCCTGATTCTCTTAAGTCAGATAAAATGGGAACTTTATCGCTACCTTTCCTCTCCTCAGACTTCCTATTCAATTGAGCTAAAGAAATAATGCAAGTATTTAACTCCATAGAAAGAATCTTCAAAGTACGAGATATGATCCCTATCTTCTGATACTGGTTCATATTAGAATTCCTCTCCTCGGGAACATTAATTAATTGCAAATAATCGATAATTACAAATTTGAGATCATATATCTTCGCTCAAGTCTTAATTATTGCTGTAATCTTACCTAGAGTAATATTAGACTCATCAGAAAAGAGTAAATTACACTTAGATATCTTGTCTTGACTTTCATCTATTAAAGCCCGCTCTACAGCACCTAAGGGTGCTCCCTCTAGCTTCTTTTGAACTTCATTTAAAGCTAATCCAGAATCTATGGCAATAAGCTTCTCCAACAGAGAAGAATTAGTCATCTCCAAGGAGAAAATACCTATGGCTGACTCTTTAGAATTCCCACATCCTTTCTCGATATTCCTCAAATTATTGCAAATTAAATTTATTGAAAAAGTAGTCTTACCAACTCCGGGCCTAGATGCCACTATCACCAACTGACCCCCAGACAAAGCCTTTATCCTTCTATCTATTTCGGAATAATTAGTCTTCAAGAAGTTAACTCTAGAAGTACTGGCAGCTTCATTAGCTTGCTTTTGAAAATTACTAATGGCCTCTTTAGAGTCTATATAGTTAACTCCTACATTTTGGGAAATGATCTTCTCAAAGGTATTTTTTCAAGTGGATATCTGATCGTTAAAATTCTCTGAATTTAAACTAGTTCTAAGAATTCTCCTAGATAAATTATCTAGCTTTCTCTTTACCTTCTGTTCTTGAAGTAAATTTAAGTACTTTAATATCGAAAAGTACTGAATATTTCTAGGAAGTGATTCTAAGTAATTAGTGCAATCATTCAATTCCTGGTCATTTAAACAAGAACTTTTTAGGCTATCAAGAACAATGATGGGATCGTAACTTCCATTAACTAATTTAGTAGTCTTTAGGGTATTAAAAATCCTCTTGGCAGGAAGCGTTATGAAATTATCCAACAATATGGAGTCAATGTCTATTATTTCAGAAATCTCAGAGAAATAATAGAAGATAGAGGCTATTATGCCTTTCTCTGCCTCTAAAGACTCCCGATCAAATTCAAAAACATTAGTCTCCAACGAAAGGAAGGAGAGCCACCACTCTTGCTCTCTTTATGGCAAATGCAATTTGATGCTGATGCCTTAGACAGTTTCCCGTTATCTTATGAGTGATAATCTTATTATTCTTAAGATACCTCTTTAAAAAATCCACATTCTTGTAATCTATATGAAGACAACCCCACTTACAGAGTCAGCATACCTTTTTGTGCTTCCTTCTTTTCTTTCTAACAGACGTAGTTGTCTCTTGAACAGTAGTATTCTGAGATTGTTGATTCTCCATGCTTAGAAAGATTTTAACTAATCTTTGGAATAAATATCATCAATAGAAATATCATCTTCTTCATCCTCCGAAGGAACAAGATCGGTCTCTTCATTAGATTTAGCAGATCTAGAAAGGGATTCCACATTTTGAACAACTAAATCCACAGTTCTAACCTCCCTACCCTCCTTATTTGTATACTTACCAGTAGTCAAAGAATACTCTAAGAAAACTTTATCCCCCTTTTTTAAAAAACTTTGAATAAACTGAGCCGTCTTTCCCCAAGCTATACAATTAAAGAAATGGCTCTTGGGCGTGGAATTCACCTTCGACCAAGTTTCTTCACAAGCCACAGAAAATCTGGAATAAGAGTTTGAATTAGAACCAACTACCCCCGATCTTGGATCCGATGTTAAATTACCTATAAGATAGCCCTTAGGAACCACTGAAGACTAAGAATTGCCTAATGGTTTAGGGGGCTTGTTTTCCAATCAAACCCTATATTTCTCTTGCCTAATTTCATAATCTCTAATTTTTTTAAGATTATTCTTAGCTCTAAAGCTTCTATCTTTACTCTCATTAATAACTAAATGTCTAAGAATATGCTTATTAAGAAGGGCCAATCTATTGAATTCAGCTAAAACAGAAACGTCCTCTAAATCAAAATTCAATATAAATCTGTGACCCACTTTAGTTTTCTTTATTGGATAAGCTAAATTATCCTGGAAGACTACCTTCTCCTCGTAATTAGGAAGAGTTTCAAAGAGAGATATAAGATTGGAAATGTTCAAGCGAGCATCCGGCTCACTCAATCTCCCATCTACTACTATCATTATTTCGTACTTCGACATAAACGTAATTTTAAATTGGCACATCAGAGAGGATTCGAACCTCTGACCCTAAGCTTAGAAGGCTTATGCTCTGTCCAGCTGAGCTACTGATGCATAAATACTTGATTTTAAATTTTATTAAAAGAAACCGGAAAATGGGTTTTTTCCCTTTTTGAAATTCTTTGATAACTCCTCTATTCTCTTTTTTGAATCTTCTCATCTTTTCATAAGCTTATTAAAATCATCTGGCTTCATTCCCGATCCTTTAATTACCCGAACTTTACGGTTAGGCTGCTTCTTAAATAACTTTGGATTTTTTCTTTCTTTAAGGGTCATAGAGCTTATTAGAATCTCCCACTTTCTTAACTGCTCTTCCGCCGACTCTAAAGAAGAAACTTTCTTTAGAATATCTCCAGGAAGAAGTTTCATAATCCCCTTAAGGGAGCCCATCTTTTTGAATTCCCTAATCTGAGTTACCAAATCATCTAAATCCAAATGTCCCCTCATCATCTTGTTAATAATCTTCTGAGAAGAATTAGCGGAAGCATTCTTCTCTATCTTCTCGGCCAAAGAGAGAATATCTCCCTCTCCGAGAATTAAACTAGCTATCCTCTCAGGATGAAAGGCCGACAAACTATCTACCGTTTCTCCATCTCCCAAAAATTTAATTGGAAGTTTAAATAAATAAGAAGCTGAAAAAGCAGCCCCCATGGGGCTAAGAGAGTCAGCCTTACTTATCACCAACCCCGTAATCCGAAATTCTTCATTAAACTTGGTCAAGATATCCAAAATCTCTTGCCCAGCCATAGCATCCAATACAAATAGGACTTCGGAAGGATTTATAATCTGCTTAATATTGGAAAGTTCCCGCATCAAATTCTCATTATCAGATAACAAACCATAGCTATCAAAGACTAGAAAATCGATTCCATCTTTATCCGCCTCCAAAATGCTTTCCTTTATGAAGCTAGAGAAATTCTTATTTTCAACAAAATAAGATTCAACTCCAAAAGAGTTAGAAAGGTTCTTAAGTTGATCAAAAGCTCCAGGCCTATAAATATCTAAGCTTATATTTCGAACCTTAGAAGGGCCTTTTAAGGCGCTTAAATGCTTACTAATTTTGGCAACAGTGGTAGTTTTTCCTGAGCCATTAAGACCAATAATTAAGATCTTATTTAATTTACTAGATAAATTAAGGGGAACATGTTTTGTTCCCAATATATTTATTAAATGTCGCTTTATAGTTGAAAAAACAACAACATCCAACTCTTGATCTTTATCTATAGGTTTTCCCAATAAATCTAACTTAACCTCGTCCAAAAAAGACTTAACTACCTTTAAATTAACATCTGAATTTAATAAAGCTATCCTTATCTCTCTGAATATAGGAGCCAGTTCCTCTTCCTTTATTTCAGAATACCTAAAACCTCGTTTTATGTATCTAGAAAGTGCCTCCTTTATCGACAGCTTTAGCATCTAAAACAAACTAAACCAAAGGACTTCTTTCCTTTTCTGAGAACCAAATATCCATTCTTAGATAGGCCCTCATCCAAAATGGTATTTCAATCAGTTAAGCATCTATCAAATAGAAAAATGGAGTTGGAAGAAACTAATCTCTTGGTTTCAGAATTGGAGGATGAGAAACCTAAATCCTTCAACGCCGTAAATAAGTTAATAGATTCTCTGCAATAAATAGTAGGAATATTCCCCTCAACCAATGACAGATCTTCAGATTTTAAATCCTCTTCCCCTCCACCGAATAAAACACCAGATACCCTCTTTATCTTTTTAAAAGTGTCGGAATCGTAAATGTTTTTAAAAATTTCCCAAATTAACGTCAATTTTAAATTCTGTGGAGAGGATTTACTTACTAAGGATTCGATCTCATTTAAATTAATAAAAGTCAGTTTTCTCAAATAGTCCGGAATCAACTTATCATCCAGATTTATGAGATATTGAAAGACAACATAAGGACTGGTTAAATTCTGATCTAAGAAAAGGGCGTTATTTTCACTCTTTCCGAACTTCTTTCCCGAAGAATCCAAAAGAAGTGGAAATGTAAGACCTACTGCTTTGTGATCAGGAGAAATTTTCTTTTTTATTAAGTCTATTCCGGACGTAATATTTCCCCACTGATCGCTCCCACCCAATTGAACACAAATATCCTTTTCTTTATAAAGTTCATAAAAATCTCAAGATTGAAATAATGGATATACGAACTCCGATAAAGTCAATCCCTTACTTAATCTATCCTTTAGAAATTCCTTATTAAGAAGTGTACTAATATTTACTTGACTACACATATCCCTAATGAAGTCGGAGATTTGTAAGTCTGAGTAAAATTCTAAATTATCTACTATTTGTGCCTCAGGCAGGATCCTCTTAACCTCATTTATAATTCCCTTCTTATTAACCTCTATATCCTCAAAATTCATCTTCTTACGTTCCTCACTCCTAAAAGAAGGGTCTCCCACGGAAGCGGTCATTCCTCCCAGAATGACCACAATTTTATGGCCTCTCTGTGAGAATCTCTTTAGAAGGGTTAATCCTAAATAATTACCTAAATGAAGAGAGGGAGCTGTAGGATCTATTCCCAGATAAGCTCCTTTCTTACCTTCCAAAACCCAAATAAGCTTCTCTTCGTTCGTTATATGATCTACTAATCCTCTATCTTTTAACTCCTTTAAAAATTCAAATGTACCTTCCACATTTATCTCTTACTACCTAATAAAGTCTCAATACGCTCGGTATATTCCCTATAGATCTGCTCCAAGGAGCCTTTATTTTGTACGTAGATATTTATTATCTTAGATAAGAATTTAGAAATAGAAATAACTTCCAAGAAGGGATAAGAACCCTGTACTTCTATAGTATCTGTAATATAAATTTTTTCAATTATCTTCTGTTCCCAAGCCTTTTGAAAGTTCTCTAAAGCATTTCTACTAAAAAGCCCATGGGTAACTACGACCATAACCTTATTAGCCCCTTTATCTTTTAATATTTGTGAGGAAGCTAAAATGGTCCCTCCAGTATCTAACATATCATCCACTATTAAGCAGTCCCTACCGGACACCTCTCCTATCACGTGATTAACCTTACATTCATTTACTTTCTCCCTCTCCTTATCAATTATTAATAAATCAGCTTTAAATAGCTTATTAAGTATATGTGCTCTCTTTATCCCTCCAAAATCTGGCGCCACTATACTTAAGTTATCACAAGATAAGATCTTAGCTAGATGCTCAGCAATAGGATAAATAGTGGTAACTATATCTGTAGGAATATTGAAAAAACCCTGAATCTGATTAGAATGTATCTCTACCAAAAGAACCCGAGTAGCCCCTGCAGCAGTTAATAAATCGGCCATTAATCGAGCAGTTATAGGCTCTCTACCACTAACCTTTCTATCCTGCCTTGAATAGCAAAAGTAGGGAAGAATAACATTAACCTCCTTGGGACCCGCCCTCCTAAAAGAATCTAAGGCCACAAGAAGAGTGACCAAATTTTCATTTACAGGTTTGCAAAGGGACTGAATTATAAATACATTTTTATTCCTTACGGAATCTACAGGCTTAACAAATACTTCCCCGTCAGCAAAGTTAACTATCTGAACCTCAGATAAGCTTAAATTCAAGTGAGATACGATCTCCTTTGCAAGATTGCTATTTTTATTTAGAGAAAAAAAGAGGTGGGAACTTGACACTATTTAAGAATTATAAGAAGGGTTTAAATATACGTATAAAGATATTGAAACAAGCAGAAGTAAAAGTCCTATTTCTAAAGACCAAATCGTCGTAGACTATTTGATGACTGTTCTTAAACTGGTTTTCCATAAATTTGTATATGGAATCTCTAAAATTTCTACATTTGACGAAAAGAGCATTTTCAAAATTCAAATATAGAGCTCTGTAATCTCAATTGTAAGAACCAAAGTAAACTAAATCATCATCAATTATCATTATCTTCTCATGATTAAAGCCAAAGTACTCATATATCTCTATATTCTCAGATAATAAATCTGAGAATAATTGCCTGTTTAAGCTTCTAAAAAAATTCTTAAAGTCCGTTTGCTTAGGGACCAAAATTTTTATAGATACTCCAGAAGAGCTAGCTCACTTAAGAGCCATTATTAAATCTTTAGGGGGATAAAAGTAAGGGGTTGAGATAACTATACTCTTCTTAGCGCTAAAAATAAGTTGAACTAAATTACCTTTAATCATCAATTCACTAGCAACTGGAACAGAATCCAAAAGCTGAGCAATAGCTCCCGTCTTTCTAGTTTTATTGACTTTTTGAAAATAACTAAGAGAATCTAATAATAGGAAATCGCCTTTATTAAATCTAGGTTGACATATATTTCAATGAGAGCAGAATAAAGAGTTTAAGGCATTTACTATTGGTCCAGAAATAATAGTTCCTAGTTCTGTAGTTTGAAAATAAAAGTTAGTAATATTAAAATACTCATCAGCAATATTACAACTACCACAAAAAGCATATTTACCATCCACAACTATAAGTTTATTGTGGTTTCTAAATTGTCACCAAAGCTTATTCCGAATTCTAAAGAAGGGATTAAAGAACCTCAGAAATATCCCAAATTTTTTAATTTTCTTCCTAGTCTTAGAACTAAGTCTACGAAAATTTCCTAAATAATCAACTAAAAGCCTGACTTCTACACCCTCTTGAGTTTTTTCTCTAAGTAAATCCAGAATGTAATCGGATATCAAGCCATCACTAAAAATATAAAATTCCAAATGTATAAAACTTTTGGCCTTCTTAATTAAAGTAGTTATCTCGCTTAAGATTTCTATTGGGGTAGATAAAAGTTGAAATTTATTGTTCTCATAAACTAAGGCCCCGTATTTCTCCCTATTGTAAGAAAAGACCTTGGAAGGTAATGATTTGAGGTTTTGTAAATTAGGAGTCAATTCTTCATGTTTCTTATTCCTCTTCATAATCTCCCAATATTGCTCCAAATTTCCTCCATGAATAGAATCAAATCCAAGGAGAAAATATAAAAAAGGACCTAAACAAGGGAGAAGTAGAAATATGAAAAGATAAAAAGTAATAAATAAGTCGCTTTTTTTGGGGGAATTTATAACTCTTATGGATAAAAATATACTGATGAAATAATTAAGAGATAGAGTAGGATAGATTAGATTAACATCTCATTTAAAGAGTCCAACTAAAAATACAATTAGTATTATTAGAGTTAAAGGTATTCCTAATAATCCAACTAAGCCCCTCCATTTAGAAAGGCTTGACCTCATTAATTCTTACCAAGTAAGTCAAACATTCTTTTCTTATAAGCCTCAACTCCCGGTTGATCAAAAGGATTTACTTCAAATAGGTAGGCGGAGAACATAGCTACTAAACACAGTCAGAAATAGAAATAGCCAAATACTTCGGGCTCTCAAGATTCAAGTTCTATTACCAAATTATTAATCTTTCCAACATTAAAATGCGCATCCAAAGTCCCATTACAAGCACAACCATTAATCTCTTTTAGAGATTTTCCCAATAACCAATCAAGCCCATCATCATTTTCAAATTGAGATTTGGAAATACGAAGATCGTACTTAGGCTTGGAGACCAAAACTATAGTAGTAAAGAAAGCCTTACATCCATCCTGTAAAAGCTGGCCCACAGAATGCAAATCCGGGGTAAAGTTAAGTAGAACAGGCATCAATCCTTTTTCTTTTTTCCCCTCAGATTCAGCAAACAATTGTTTAATTTTCTCCAACGTAAAATCTAATTGTGGATCGTAGGAGGCAATACATTCATACACCTTATTTTTATCTTCAAATAAAAAGTGTCTTATGCAAGCATAAAGAGCAGCACTATTATCTCCAATTTCCCCTGAGAAATTCTCTTCACATGATTTTTTGGCTCCAGACAACACTCTCCTAACATCTATCCCTGAAAGGATCATAGGAACCAATCCCACAGAAGTAAGGGCAGAATATCTTCCCCCAATATCATCTTCTATAACAAAACTCCTTATCCCCCTCTTATCAGCTAAAGATCTAAGAACTCCCTTAAAACGATCAGTAACCGCAATAATATACTTCCCATAATTCTCCCCCTCCTTAACAAATAGTAAATCCCTAAGGAATCTAAAGGCCACGGAACTTTCTAAGGTGGTTCCTGATTTGGAAACAACTACTATCCCAAACTTCTTACCCTTTAAACTATCTAAAAGTTCTCCCAAATAACGCTCAGAGAAAGAAGGAACAAAAACAAATTCAAAATTATTCCTCTTAAAACCATTGTTAACAAAATTAAGAGCCGCTCTACACCCTATATAGGAACCTCCAGTTCCAACTATTACAACCGACTCTATCCCATCATTCAATCACTCTGACCTTATGGAAACAACGTCATCTATAAGTTTTGAATGATCCTTATTTACTCAATCTATTCAACCAGTCATCTCTGAGCCTAAGGCTTCCTTAGAAGAGACTAGAGAAAAAATCTTTTTAACTCTATTCCTATACTTGTCAATTATCAAATCCTTAGTTGAATCCAGAAGAAAATCCGTTTTAAACTTAAGAGTCATAAGGATCTTTAATATTAATAACTTCTACCAAAGTAGACGTATGCGGTAGCTGGTTTTTTACTATAAAAACAAAGAGTATCTGGAGCTACAATTCTGGATTTAATACACCTAGGTCCAAAACCCAACTTTTCATTCTTAAAATTAATCTCGTTTTGAAGATCATCAAATCAAGGAACCAAAACTATCTTCCTATTTTTAAGAATCTCATTAGACGCCTCTTCTAAAGAAGAACATTCCACGATAGAATCATCAAGATTTTTTTTAGAAGCAGAGTAAAGGTCGGCAGAATATTGATCTATGGCCTCCTTTATCTTTGAAATCAATTGATCCATAGGAACAGATATCTTACTTTCTGAAAGTCTAGTCTTAACTAAAGCTCAATTTGACTTAATCTCACTAGGACCTAAAATTACAGAAACAGGAGTACCCAACATTTCCTCATTCTTTATCTTGTAACCAAAAGATCTAGAACTAAAATCCCACTCCACTTTGTAACCCTTTAACTCATCACTAAATTTTCTGTGTAATACAGAACCTTCCGCCACCGCACCATTGATTATTAAAAACTTAATGTGCACATCAAACATAGAAAGAGGAAGAACCAATCCATTATCATCCCCATGAGACATAATTAAAGCCCCTATAAGTCTTGTAGAACAACCTGCTGAAAGTTGATATGGATAGCTTGCCACATTATCTTTACTGGTATATTTAACATCAAAAGTCTCGGTAAAATTCTTAGATAAATAATGAGAAGTGGCGATTTGAAGTGCTTGACCATCAGGCATGATAGCCTCTAAAGTTAAAGTTTTTTCAGAACCCGGAAAACGTTCATTCACAGTTTTTTCCCCTTCCAAAAAAGCAATATTCAGTAAATCTTTAACCAAGGATTTATAAGTTTCATGGAAAAATTCCAAATACTCCATAGATTCTTCTCTGGATAAATGAAGGGTATGGGCCTCCTGTCAATGAAACTCACATGTTCTTAAAAAAGCCTTAGTGTTCTTCTCCGCTCTAAATACATTGCACCATTGATTAAACAATAGAGGTAAATCTTCATAACTTTCTAAGATATTTCTAAAAAAATGAGAAAACAGTATTTCTGAAGTGGGTCTTAAAAAAAAATTCTGTCTTCCTTCATCCCCAGATCTTGAAACTAAATAAATCTCAGGATTAAATCCAGAAAGTCTAGACTTCTCTTTTTCTATTTCAACAACTGGAATAAAGGTTGGGAAAGACACATTTTTAATGCCCTTCTCCTTATATTTAGCATCTATAAAATCCCTTATCTTCTCTCAAATACTCCAACCCCTATGACCTATAAACAAGGTCCCTTTTACTAATCCAGGAAAGGCAATTCCCGAATTAGAAATTACAGATTCGTATCACTTGACTAAATTATCCCCCTTTAAAGACAATCTAAGCTGAAACTACAGACATTAACAGATCTCCCTTCTTAACTTCTCCACTTTCTACATGCAGAACAACTTTCTTGCCTTCCATTTCATCATGCTGCACCAAAAGAGCAGAAATAGTGCTGGTAGCCTCCTTCTCTATAACTTCAAGATTCATATCACAAAGTTCATCTTTAGCCTTCAATTCATCCTCAACTTTTCTAATAGTAGAAAAAGCACCTAGTTCGGGAGCTATATTAACGGTATTTATACCTAAATGAAGAAGCACAGAAACTCCAGAAACCTCATCCTTTATTATGTAAGCGTGTTTTGTCTGAAACAATACAATCAATTTCCCGGTCATAGGACACACAACCTTAGATCCTGAAGGTTTAATTCCCAAACCCACTCCCATGTGAGTCTCAGAAAAACCTTCATCCGGAATGTCCTTTTGAGGAACAACCGTTCCATCACAGGGAGCAAAAATATCTAACTTTAAAGGCTTCTTAACTTCCACACCGGGAATGGAAGATTTAGTGGAACCACCTCCCTTGGAAAACCGTTTTACAAGATCTTCAAAAAACTTCTTAATCACCTACCTATATCTCACTAACTTCGGAAATTTTACAAGCAATAGGTTGTCTTCTACCAAACATTTGTACTCCTACCACCAAAGTACCTTCTTCAAAGTTTATCTCCTGAATCACTCCCTTAAAGCCTAATTTCTTTATAAATACAAAATCATTTACCTTGAACTTCTCCCCCTTCTTAGATTTAGATTTTCCCTTACTTGGAGCAATTGTGTCCTCATATTCCTTAATTTTAAGATCAGAATAAATCTCGGCCTTCTTAGCCTCTAATACCTCTTGTTCAGACAAAATTTTTTCATTCTCATGAGAATCTACAGACACCTGTAAATCAGAAACATCTTCCAATTCTTGTTCCTTTTCATGAGAATCCACAAAAATTTTCTTAGCCGCAAGAACACTCCCTTCTACTATCGTATATCCCTTTTCTCTTGCGTACTCCTGTATATCCGGAATAGATTTATCTATAGACTCCTCTGTTTTCTTCATCTGAACATCAGTAATAGGAATCGGATTTGGATAACCCATAAACTGAGAATTCGGATCTCAAACCCTAGCCAATCTAAACAATTCATGATCATGCTCCATCTTTATGAAAATCATCCCTTTAAAAGGCCGCCTCTCAACTACCTTTAATCTCTTGTAATTTCCATTCGATAACTTAACTCAAACGGAAGTTGGACTAGATTTAAAACCTCTCTTAGGTAGCAAATCAGAATCGGAAGAAATTTCCTCACCCTCTACCACCCTAAATTCCTGAAAAAACTTAATCTCAAGAATCCTATCACCAAGTTTATGATGGCTTACGTAATCAGAAATAAGAGAAGACAATTTGTCTTCATTTACCAAAGAACGAAGAGTGTATCAATAATGCTCCACAAAGTTATTATCGCTCATAAACCTATGATATTTTATTTAATAATGGCCACCAAACCATAAACAAGATAAACAAAAATCGCCAAAAAAAGAAGAATAAAAACAACAAGTATATACTCAACCGCTAACCCTTTACTATTGTGTCAAGTAACTCTTTTGAAATTCTTTACTATTCCGGCTACTAATATCCTGCCTTCACTTTTCAAATTTTTTCAATGAACTTTAAATCAGGAGTAATCTTCAAAGTTTACAACTTCTTTCAACTTATCTGTTTCCATGGTGGATAGTGTTCCTTTTACAAAAAAAACAATACTTGTTAAAACTTAATATTATCTTGCTAGACTGGTAAGTATAATTCCTTGATTGACAAGAGGAACATATAAGGATCAACTTATACTTTTTTTGTAGTCTACTCATTGTTAGGCTTTTTGCAAAATTAGTTTAATGATAAAACATGACCTTGCCAAGGTCAAGACACGGGTTTGATTCCCGTATTTTGCTCCACTTTGATAGAGATTTGAGTAGAGTTAATAAAATCAGGAAAAGCAGCAATAATAGCAACGGATAGCGTTTTTGGTATTATTTCAAAAAACAAAGATTTAATTTATTCTCTTAAAAAGCGACCTAGAGAAAAGAAACTAATACTTTTTATAAGTTCTGTTGAAGAACTTCCAAGTCCAATACCTAAGGATTTAAAAAAATTAGCGGAGTCTCACTGGCCCGGAACATTCACCATCATATACAAAGGACAAGGATATAGAATTCCAAACAGTAACCTTCTTATAGAGATTCTTAAAAGAACTGGATCCTTATGATCTTCTAGCGCTAACTTATCTGGGGATTCTGTAGTTAAAAGTTTAGAAGAAGCTAAGAATATATTTGGAAAAGAAGTTCTATACATAGAAAGTGAAGTAGTTCCGGCGGGAACTCCCTCCACTATATATGATTACGATAACAAGAAGCTAATAAGAAAATAAATCTACTTAGGGGTAAAATAAGTCTGAGTATTTATATCCTTAATAGCTTGTTTACTTCCGGCTTTTACTAATATAGGATAAAGATCATTTATGCTTGTTTCCATCGGTTTTATTTCCTTAATCACGACATTTCTAGACGAACATTCCTTCTGGAACAGAAGCATATTTAACTTTCCATCAAATTTGACATAAATAGTATCAACTAACTCATTGTAAGAATAGCTACATTTAATCTTAGAAAGAACGGACAAAGCAACCTTGTTATCCATAGTGACTATGGAATACTTGTTCTGCTGAGTAAGGAATAAGTTCTCTACTAATCCTGAATAATAAATCTTTCCTTTTGAAAGAATAGAAATGGTGTTAGCAAACTTTGAAAAATCATCAAAGGAATGGGAAAATACAAGAATAGATCTATTCTCTCTCTTGAGCTTGGAAAATATAACTAAAAGATCCAAACACTCATGTTGTTGAAGTCCCAAGAAAACTTCATCAAAAACAATAAGATTAGGATCACTAATAAGAGAAATTATTACTTGAAGCTTTCTCTTTTCAAGAAGAGATAAATCTATTATTGAATAATTCCTTAAATAAGATAAGTTAAACTGTTCTAAAGCACTTCTTATGTAATTATGTGCTTCAACTTCTGTCAAATTTAAATCAGAAAATCTCTTAAAAACAACTTCCTCAACAGTTTCATATAAATCTCATCCGAATTCATAGGGCACAAAACTTGCAATATCACTAAAACCTCCTTTTAAATCTAAAACCTTTCCATCCAATAAAATCTCTCCCTCATAATCTTCCAACCCTCTCAAACAATTAAACAAAGTCGTCTTACCTGATCCATTAGAACCAACAATTACATGCAAATCTCCTAAATAAATACGAAGATTAACGTTTAAAAGACTTGGAATTTTTCTGCTTGCATAGTACTTAGTAAGATAATTTATTTCCAATAAAGCTATATTGGCATTTAAATTAGAGCAACCCTTAGTTTGCTCATAAAAATCTAAAGAACTATTATTTATCGCAAATACATCTTCTAAATTGTCCTTATTCTGAGCGTAATTAAAAACATTTATGGATAAATAATCCTTAAGTTGCTTTTCCTCCTTCTCTAACTCTTGAAAAGACTTCTTAAGCTCCTGATATTCTAGTATCTTTCCTTTATCTTCAGAACTCATAATTAATTCTTCCTAAAACTTAAAGAACTTAACTTTTCACTCAAAAAATCAAAAAGGTGCTTAATGAGAGGATAATTCATTCTGATAGGTCCAACAACAGCCAATTGATGAGTAGTTAAATCCACATTTAAATTCGTACTCACAACAGAAATCCCTTCAATCTCGTTTTCTAAATTAATTAAAGTACTACCCGTTTTAAGGAAATTGTAATTGAAAGGTGAAAATGCAGAATAGTTCTCTAACAAATTAAAAATATCATTCAAACTTACTTGCTTCTTTTGTATCTCAGGCTGAAATACTATTGATTTAATATTATAAACCTTTGAAACTAAAGAATTCTTATTAAGAAAATTGTTAATAATCATTTGGGAGATAATACTTTCGTAAACAAATTCAAATTGATGAACCCTTTTCTTCAAGCTTGGAAGTATTAAATCTAATTTATTACTAATTTCATTTATTTGACAATTAGAAAGTTCTTCGTTTAAGAGACGTATTGCAGCCATCAAATCACTCTTTTTCTGTTCATCAGAATCATCTATTATTATCGTGTCATTTATTATTTCTCCCCTTGCTGTAATTAGATAGATCATATATTTATCTCTATCTATATTTACAATATCTATCTTTCTAAGAAAATCTCCATTTGAATTTTGAAACTTAACAAGTACTACAGGCAGATTTAAAAACTCAGATATTAATTTAGTACAACTATCAAGAACTTGATCAACTGAGGAATGTCTATCACTAAATATTTCAATCAACTTTGACTTTATATCTAACTTTCACCTCTCATTTATTACAACTTCATCCATCAAGGATTCTATGTAGAATCTATATCCAAGCTTCGTAGGTATTTTTCCTGAAGAAAAATTTTCTTTTTTAAGATAACCCTTATCCTCTAAGACAGCCATCTCATTTCTAATTGTTGCTGAAGATCATCTTTTTAAATCTTCTGTCTTGGCTAACATAAGAGAACTTATAGAAGAGTTCTCTATTATGTATTTCTCCATAATTATCTTCAGAATATACTTTTGTCTTTCATTAAGTTTCGAATATGAATCATTAAACATTCCTTATAGGTAATATGAATTGCTTAAAAGTTTCATTCTCATTAGGAGATAGAAGAATTACAGGTTTGAATGGGTCTGATATGCTGAAAATGATATTTTCAGAATCTATATTCTTAATTAAAGGTTTTAGAAGGTTATTATTGAGTGAGAAATTTATATCTCCGTCTGTAAATTTTTTTATTTTTATAAATTCTTTGCAAAATCCTTTTTCAGAGTCCTTATATTCAATTCATAATTTTTCATTTTCAAGCCTATAAAAAGTAGTTTGAATCACTTTATTAGAGAGAAGTAGATTTCTTTCTATAGCTGATAGAAGGTCAAGTTTTGATACTAGAAATTCTTTATTGTTATTTGTATTAAATCAGTGACTTAATTCTGGAAAATTACCTCTTTCTATTTTTACCTTCATAATTAGACCATCCTTTTTACAAAAAAAATTATCATCATTTATTCATATCTCCAAGTCTTCCTCTGAGTACTCAAAAAAAAGAAATAACAGGGTATTTATTATTGAAGGACTTATGTTAATCTCAAAGTTCTTATTGCATTTGAACTTAAATTTACCAAATACTGTTCTGTAATTATCCGAACTTCAAACTTCTAATATTTCACTATTTCCTAATTTTCTTAAATGTATGTATTTAAGAAGAGTGTTTTGAGAACTGTCTTGACTTTTACAAAAATTTTTTAATTTTGAATATGTAATCTTAAGTATTGAATAACTAATATTTATCTTATCCTTCTCTTCTAGGTCTATTTTTTCAAAACTACTTATTTTCTCTTCTGAAAAAATTAAATTACATTCAAAATCTCCTGAGAAAAATTGAATGTTATTATCTTCAGATTTAAAAATTTCTAAATTACTTCCAGGTTTTAATTTCTCAAGTAAAGAATTTAGTAATTTTATATTTAAAGACAAAGAACCAGTTTTCTTTATCTTTAAATCCTCATCTTTTTTAATTTCTAGTCTAAAGAAGTAATTTTCATTTCGAATAATAAGGATTAACTCATTACTTGAACATTTTATATGAACATTATCTATTTTTAGGTTGAGAGACTCGTACTGAACAGAAAGAAAATTTTTTATTTTTTTAATGTATTTATTATTAATTATAAAATGCATTAAATCATTAATTTATTAATAATAAATCTATTAATTAATTCAGACTTTCTAGGTATTTTTTAAAGTTCCTTTCCAGTAATTTATTGTTTATTTTTTTTAATGAATGAGATATAGTTGAGTGTTTCTTATTGAATATTTTTCCTATTTCTTGGTGAGTAAGGTTGAATTTTGTTTTAAGTAGATATATAACTATGTCTCTTTTCGAGACTGTCTCCTTTTTTCTAGTGTTTTCAAGTATTTCCTCTTTTTTAAAATTTAATTTTTTGCATATGAAATTTATGTGGTAATTATTAGAAAAGTATTCTATAGACTTCTTCTTTTCCAATAAGTTTAGATTTTCTATATTTTCTTTTAATTCTTTAATATCAAGCGTCTTAGGAGAGTTTACGCTTCCTATGAACTGTAGAATTTTTTTCAGTTTATCGACAATAATTTGGATGTTGTTTCCTAGTACTTCGGAGAGATAGTTTATGGTTTCTGAAGTAAATTTAATATTTCTGTTATAGTTGTTTACAAATCTGCTAATTATTAGCCTTACGTCTTTTATTTCAGGTTCCTGTAGGTGTTGTATTTCGTCAAATTTTGAAATAAGATTGTAATCAATACCTTCAAATATATTTCTCTTGAAACTAGAAACAAAAATTAGTTTTTTATTTTCTTTAGAAAAATCATCTACTATTCTCAGAAGCAAATTGTTTATTTTAAATTTGTTTTTTACAAATTGAAAGTTGTCGAGTACTACTAAGTCAAAAGAAAGAAGATTACTTATAAGTAAATCGGAGGATTTGTTAGTTCTTTCAAATTCGTAGTACTTGTTTACAAAGTCAAATACATCCAAGTAAAGAATATTAAACTCATTTTTAAAATGATTGATAAAAAAAGCCATTAAATGGCTTTTTCCAGTTCCTTTATTTCCTCATAAATAGAAAACACTTGAATCGCTATTAAGGAATTCTTTTAGTTTATTTATAGTTGAAGAGTTGTATTCACAAATAAAGAAACTATCGCTCCTGTTTAAATTTAAGAAGTGTTCATGTTTCTTTAAAAGGAAGTGTTCATCACTTTCAATTTCAAAATTTATTAGTAGATTTTTTTTAGTTATAGAGAGTACTGCTTGTTTTAAATCTAAGAAATATTCATTTTTAAGTAAATTTATGTTGACTTCATCTAGAAAAATAACTATCTCATTTTCTAATATTTCAATTCTTCCAGAAGATAGAGAAGGAGTGATGTTGAATAATGAATTACTCTTTTTTAATTCTTTTAATATATAAGATCATATATCCTTGTTTTCCAT